>VYBN01000046.1 GCA_009844425.1 Gammaproteobacteria bacterium
ATGGGTGGCAGCTTTCGAATGGAATCAGGGGCAGACTTCATCTGGAATACGCAGTAATACTCGAGCCCCTGGTGTCCGATTGGGAATGGCTGGATGAAATCGCCGGGAGGTTCTCAAGCGACTTCTTCGCTACCGGACGCGTTCAACCCGAACTCCCCGAGCAGCCGGAACTTGAAGGTGCCTTCGAGTGATGCGCTATCTGCTGGACACCAACGCCTGCATCGCACTCCTCAATAACTCTTCACCACCGCTTCTCGCAAGGCTGCGCCGCCATAAACCGGAGGAAGTCGGTCTGCCGGCGCCGGTCGCGTACGAGCTCTACTACGGCGCCTACAAGAGCAGGCATGCGAATCGAAACCTGGAGTTATTGGATCGAATCGGTTTCGAAGTTGTTTCCTTTGACGCATCCGACGCCCGAATGGCCGGCGCCATCCGAACTGAACTTGAAGCGGCGGGGCGCCCGATCGGCCCGTATGACCTGCTGATTGCGGGACAGGCCCGAGCCCGCAAAATGGTGCTGGTAACGGCCAACAGCCGAGAATTCCAGCGCGTGAAGGGACTCGAGTGCGAAGACTGGTCGATTGCGCCCCAGCCCTTGGCATGACGGCTCAGCGCAACTGATTCATTCCAGGTCCCTGGCGACGCGCAGTCCGAGATTGAAATTGCGGAATTCGCCAAGCATTTCCTGGGCGCTCTCGGGCAGGAATTCGAGTGCGCCGAAAAAGCGGACCGCGGAACGGCTGAGGTAGGCGGGGGCACTCAGGCTGCCACCTCTAACCACGCGGGTCGCGCAGGGACTCGACAGCCACGGCGCGCCGTCGGCGGGCGCTCCCGTGAAGCTGTCGTGATAGCAGTCTTCCGTCCATTCCCAGACGTTCCCGTGCACGTCGTACAGCCCGAACGCGTTCGGCGCATAGGAACCGACCGGCGCGGTCTGCACGCCGTACCCGTCGTCGCAGCTCACGTACTGCCAGTTGGATCCTTGCGTACCCGGTTCGGCGGACACGTCCGGAACGTTCGCGTAGCCGCAGATCCCTTCCTCGCTGTCCCCGAACGAATAGCGCGTCGTGGTTCCGGCGCGGGCCATGTATTCCCACTCCGATTCGGAAAGGAACCGGTACGGCTTGCCGGTGGTGCGGCCCAGCCAGTCGATATAGGCCCTTGCGTCGTTCCAGGAGATACAGACCACCGGATGGTCGTCGGCTTGCGGAAAGTTCGGGTCCAGCCAGTTCTTGCCCTGAACGACACTTCCCCCGTCAACGCCGGCCCAGACCACGCAGGCGTCTCCCGAATCATGCCCGCTGTCATCGACGAATCTTGCGTACTGGCCCAGCGTGATTTCGAACCGCGACACGGCTATCGCCTTCGAAATGGTTACCTGCCTTTGCGGGCCTTCGTGCTGAAGCCTGCCGGCCTCGGAGTCGGGCGACCCCATCAGAAAGCTTCCCGGCGGAACCACGACCATCTCCGGACAGTCATCGCAGTCCCTCAAGACGGAACCCGGTTCCGTAAGGCCGGTCTGCCCGGCACCCGCCACCGACGCCATTGTGATTGTCATCAATGGCAGAAGAAGAGTGGGAAACTGCAAGAATTTTCTTGGCGCGAGCAAGGCCGATCCCAGGGGGCTTGAGCGGGGTCCGCGACTTGCGGTTGGTCTTCCGGCCACCTGCCGATCTTACTTGCCGACGAGGACCTGACAGCGAGGACTTGCTGCCGAGGACTTGCTGTGCTCAGCCGAAAGGCGCGGTGTTTCGGCACGAATCGAGCAAGAAAAGTAGTGTAAGAGATTGATTCTCTTAGTGATTCATGCTATAGTTCAGGCTCATCAACGGATTGACAAGGAGCCTCGAAATGGACCTTCACCGCACTCCCTCCCACGCCCCTGTTCGCGACGCCGAGCCTCTTCCCGCGGGCGCTGTTTACCCTTCTCCGGACGCCGGTGTGCGGATGGCCGATCGGCAGCGCAAGGAAAAGGCGCTTGGCGCGCTCGAGACGCAGATCATGGAACTGTGGGGGAACATCAACGCGGCCACGGCGCATTTCCTGGCTTTGGTGGCCGAGTTCGACCGCAGGGAGGGCTGGGCCCAGCACGGCATGGCCAGTTGCGCCCACTGGCTGAACTGGCAATGCGGCATCGGCCCAGGGGCGGCGAGAGAGAAGGTGCGCACGGCCCGGGCTTTGGAATCGCTGCCGAAGATCTCGGCGGCCTTTGGCGAAGGCCGACTGTCGTATTCGAAGGTACGCGCTCTTACGCGGGTGGCGACGGTAGAGACGGAAGAGACCTTTCTGCACATAGCCCTGAACGGAACGGCGGCGCATGTCGAGCGCACGGTGCGAGGTTTTCGGCGGGTCAAGCGTTATCTCGAGCGCGACGAGGCCGAGGCGATGCACGAGCGGCGCTACCTGTCCTGGCGTCAGGACGCCGACGGCAGCGTACGGATCGAGGCCCGTTTAACGCCCGAGGCGGGCGAAATGTTGCGCAAGGCGCTGGAAGCGGCCCACGCGCAACTGGAAGAGCGGGGTGCAGACGCGGAGAGTGCCGGGGAAGCGGAGAGCGGCGCGCCCGTGGACACGGCAAAGGATGCCGGCACGGGCGAGCCGGAGGCGGAAGCAGCGCCCGCAGGCGTTCCCGCGGGAACGTACCGGGCGCGGCCCGCGCTGCCGCCGTGCTGGAATGCGGCGCCGGAAAACGTTCCCGCGGAAACGCCTTCTCGCAGCGTCGGTCAGTTGCGCGCGGACGCGCTGGAGCTCATCGTCCAGCGGTTTCTGGCCGGGGGCGGCTCACGTTCCACGGCAGGCGCACACCAAGTTGTGGTGCATATCGCTCACGATGCGCTGTGTGACGTGCCCGAGAGCAGCGGTGCGGAATTCGACAATGGCCGTCCCGTGGCGGTGGAGACGGCAAGGCGGCTGGGTTGCGACGGCGCCTTGGTCGGCGTGGTGGAAGGCGCCAAGGGCGAACCGCTCGCGGTAGGCCGCCGGACGCGGGCCGTGCCGCCGGCGATCCGGCGCGCGCTGCGCGTTCGCGATGGGGGCTGCCGCTTTCCGGGCTGCGATCGTTCCCGCCATGTGCACGCCCATCACATCAAGCATTGGGCCGATGGCGGAGAGACAAACCTGGACAACCTGGTGACCTTGTGTTCATTCCATCACCGGCTGGTGCATGAGGGGGGTTATGGCGTTCATGTAGACGAGGGCGAGATCCGGTTCACGCGTCCGGATGGTGGGGTGATCCCTGCAGCGGGCAAGGCGCGTGGGGGGCGTTTCCGCGGGAACGCCTGCGCGGAATCCGGAAGCACTTGCGCCAGGTCCGAAGACACTTGCGCCAAGCCCGGAAGCGCCTGCGCAACCCGCGGCGCCGAGCAGCTTGAAGCGTTCAATACGGCGCGCGGGAATACCATCGACGCCCAAACCGCGCGTTCCCGATGGCGGGGCGAGCGTATGGACTACGACATCGCCATTGACGGGCTGTGCCGGAAGGCGGGATATACCTGACGTGGGAAATTAACACGCTCGGACACGGTTCGAATCGAACCGGTTCCAGCGAACAGAGTTTTCGTTTCGACCGCCGCTTCTAGTATTCTTGCGAGCCATGAGTGATTCTTTCGTCGGGGGCGGGCAGGAGCTCTCGCAATTGGCCGGCAGGCTGTCCAAGTATTGCCGCGCGAAATTGGGCCGCGCACTCTGGGAACTCTCGGTGTCCGGATTCCTGTTCCTGAGCTGCTGGCTGGGGGCGCTGGTCGGCGTCGCTTACGTGCATTGGCTGTTTGCGCTTCTGTCCATACCGTCGGGCGTCTTCCTGGTGCGGCTGTTCATGATCCAGCACGATTGCGGCCACGGCTCCTTCTTCAGAAAACGCAAGTGGAACAACCGGGTGGGGCGTGTCATCGGGGTCCTTTGCTGGACGCCGTATGCCTACTGGCGCCGGCTGCACGACGGCCATCACGCCACGTCGGGAAACCTGGACATGCGCGGTACGGGCGATATCGCCACGCTCACGGTCGGCGAATACCAGAGCCTGACCCCGTGGCGGCGGTTCCTGTATCGCGTCTACCGCCACCCGGCCGTGCTGTTCGGGCTCGGACCCACCTATGTGTTCGTCCTCAAGCACCGCATGCCGCTTGAACTGATCCGCGACCTCAAGGACGGCTGGATAAGCGTGATGAGCACCAATGCCGCCATTGCCGGCATCGCCATCGCGGCGTCGCTGGTCGTGGGTCCCATCACCTTCGTCATCGTCCACCTCGCGACGGTGTTGTTCGCCGGCACGATCGGGGTGTGGCTGTTCTACGTGCAGCACCAGTTCCACGAAACGGAATGGGACAGCCAGGAAGAGTGGGATTTCCGCCGGCAGGCGCTGGAGGGCAGTTCGTTCTACGACCTGCCGGCGCCGCTTCGCTGGCTCACCGCCAACATCGGCATCCACCACGTTCATCATCTGAGAAGCCGCATTCCCAGCTACCGCCTCTACGAGTGCCTCAAGGACATTCCGGAACTGCGCAAGGTCAACCGCCTGACGATGTGGGAGAGCTTCAAGTGCGTGCCTCTGGCGCTATGGGATGACAGGCAGCGAAAGCTGGTCTCGTTCCGGAGCGCGCGGGCGATGGCGGCGACGCAATAGTAAAAACGGGCCCGAGCGGCGCCGCCGATTATGAGAACCGTAATTTTCTGCACATTGGTCTTGTTGGCGGCCGCGTGTTCGCCCGACGCCGGGGAAAATCAGGAAGAAAACGTCGCCGAGCCCGCCGGCGAGGCGGTTTATGACGGCGTCCTTTTCAGGCGCGGCAATATCGTGGTTTCGGACCTGGAAAGGGCCTACACGATCTGGATCGATCTGTTCGGGATGGAGATCGATACCGAGAACATTCCGGACGCCGATTCACTGTCTTATGACCTCTTCAATGTCCCCAACACGGCGCCCACGCGGTTCGCGACGCTGAATGCAGGGTCCGAGCAGTCGCGCACGCTCGGGATCTACGAAGTGCCCGGCCTGTTGCCGGACGAGCACGATCGCATCCGCCGGGGCGCCGTGGTCATCAACGCCAATGGCCGGCTGGACGCGATCCGCGCCGCCTTGCCCGGCCTGGGCCTGAGCATGCTGCGCGAGAAAAGGCTCGTGACCGTCGATCAGCAGGTTGGCATCGAAACGGGATTCCACGACTGGGACGGCAACCTCATCGTCCTCTATGAACTGGAGGGCGCGCAGAGCCCCTGAACGCTGATCCCGGCGGCTAGTCCTCCAGCGTCAGGGCGACGCGGAAGCCGATCAGCTGGCTGTGGTAGTAGTAGTGGTCGTTGGCTTGCGCCGCGGCGCGCACCCAGTCCGTGCCGGAAACCCATGCTCCGCCCCGCGGAACGCGGAAATCGCAGCGGCCTTCGTCTTCTTCCAGCCAGGCGCGGCCATCGGTCGGCACGCCCGTCATGTCGTCATGGGTGCAGTCTTCCGTCCACTCCCAGGCGTTTCCGAGCATGTCGTACAGGCCCCAGGGATTGGGCTTGAACGAGCCGACCGGCGCGGTCCGTTCATAGCCGTCGTCGCAGGCGAAAACCGGCGCATAGTCGTAGAGCCGGCGAAACGTGTCGTCCGCCACGTTCGCGTATTCGCAGGCGTCGCTGTTGGTCGTGCCCCAGAACCACGGCCCGCGGGTCCCGGCGCGCGTGGCGTACTCGAACTCCGTTGAAGACAGCATCCGGTACGGTTTGCCCGTCGATTCCGCAAGCCAGGCGATATAGGCGGCTGCATCTTCGACGCTCAGGCAAATCGCCGGATGATCTTCGCGCTGGACATACCCGGGCGTGTCCCAGTCGTGTTCGAGCACGTAGCCGATCACCCGGTCATGGGTCCAGGTATTGCACCCCACGCGAGGCTCCTGGTAAGTGGTCTCATAGCCCGTCGCTTCAACGAACGTGCGGAACTGCGCCCGCGTGGTCTCGTATTTCGAAACGGCCAGCTTGTAGCTGATGCTGACCTCGCGCGTGAAGCCTTCGTTTCCCTTGCGGTCCTGTTCCCAGGGCTCGGAGCCGAGCACCGCCGTCCCTGAAGGAATGACCATCATCTCAGGACAGTGGTCGCAGTCCTGAAACGCCTCGCCGACGTCCTGGGCGCCCGCCTGAGCTGCCAGGGAAAATGCCGCTATCGCAATAAATGCGCTTACAAATCGCATATCTACCTCCGTTGAGCGATCCAACGGCTACCGGGATTCACCCTTAGAAGAATGAGGTCACCAAACCCAAGACGACAATCACGAAGAAGATGGCGCCGAACAAGAGCGTGATGAATTCGAGGTCGAACAGGAGGTCGATCAGCTTCTTCATGATGGACGAATTATGTCACGAACCGCCCGGCTGCCAACGGTGCCAATAACAAGATGGCGAAGTTTTGTGAAGTTGCGTATGCTTGCGCGCTGTTTTGGGATGAAGCAGTGAGGTGGGGCAAATGGAGAAGGGCGGCAAGCGGCTGGTGATCTGCTGCGATGGGACCTGGAATGAGCCGGACCAGGAAGTTCATGACAATCCGGCAGACGAGACAGAGCCGACCAACGTACTGAAGATCGTGCGGGGTCTGGCGCCGGTCGACTCCGAGCAGGTCCCGCAGGTGGTCTATTACGACACCGGCGTGGGCACGCAGGGCCTGGCCGACAAGTATGTCGGCGGCGGATTGGGCGGCGGGCTGTCGGAGAACATCCAGCAGGCCTATCGCTTCATCGCGAACAACTGGCGCGAGGGCGACGAGATCTTCCTGTTCGGGTTCAGCCGTGGCGCATATACCGTGCGTTCGCTGGCGGGATTCATCGGCGTTGTGGGGTTGCTGAGAAAGGAAAACCTGAGGCTGTTGCCGGAAGCGTACGAGCTCTACCGCCTGCCTCCGGACAAACGCGACGGCTCGATGGTCCAAGAGCGGCTGGAAAAAGCCGGCGAGCCATCACGGCGCCCGGTTCCGATCCGGTTCATCGGCGTGTGGGATACGGTCGGCGCGCTCGGCGCCCCAACGCCGATTCTCGGACGGCTGACGCGCAAAAAGGTGTCATTCCACAACACGCAACTGGGCGACAACGTGGAGAACGCCTACCACGCGCTGGCGGTCGACGAGCGCCGCCGGCCGTTTCAGCCGGATCTGTGGACCGGCGCTCCCGCCGAGGGTCAGACCATCGAGCAGGTCTGGTTCGCCGGCGTGCATTCCAATATCGGCGGCGGTTATCGCGACTGCGGGCTGGCGAACATCGCCCTGGAATGGCTTGCCGGCCGGGCCGGGAGCCACGGCCTGGATTTCAGCCACTCGATCGCCGGAATGCAGTGCGAGGCCGCGGACCGCTGCAGGCTGGAAGACTCGTTTTCGTGGAGCTACCAGGCGTTGCGCGCGCTTCGCGTGCGCCCCTATCAGCGCGAAATAGGCCCGAAGCAATGCGGCGACGTTCGCCCCGACGGCGCCATCGTGTCCGGCGAAAGCGCACACCCCAGCGCCGTCGAGGCCATCGGAAAACGCTTCGCCCGCAATCCCGGCAACGCACCCTACGCACCAAAGAACCTCATCAGCGCGCTCGAGGCCGGCCTGCCGGTCTGGCAGGCGACTTAGCGGTTTGCGTCGTTGCGGGTCGGCCTATATGATCGGCGGCATGGATGAGGCGCTCCACAGCAAGGATGTGGCGCGGTCCGCGATCTCCGGCGGACCGAAGTATCCCGAGTTTCCCGGCTGTCATCCGGTGCGCATTTCGCGCGCCGAAATCAGGACCTGGGAAGGCCGCATCGAGTTCTGGGACGCAGACACCGAAATCGCCATGGTGTGCGAACCCACCACCTGGTACCACGAAGTGCCGGGGCAGCGGCTGGCTATGCTGGCACGGATGATCGCCGCGGTGCGCGGCGCACAGATCGAGGCAGCAGGGTCATCCGACCTGCTGCTGCGCAACGCGCGCCGCGAGTGGTGGCGGATCATGCAGCCCGATCAGATGCTCTTTCTCAACCAGCAGGAAGCCGAGCCGGAGGCGCTGGCCGTGGAAGTGGGAATTGACCGGCTTCCCGACGTGGTGCTGGAGGTGGACAACACCACGGACGTTCGCCGCGGAAAGCTGGGCCTGTATGAAGCCTGGGGGTTCGGGGAGGTCTGGGTGGAAGTACCGGAGCATCCCGCACCGGGCCGTCCGGCTTCGCTTCGTCCGGGCCTCACGATTCATCTGGTCTCCGAAGGCGGCTTCCGGCAGGCGCAGGTCAGCCGCGCCTTTCCGGGCTGGTCCGCGGCGGAGATCCATACGGCGTTGAACGAGCCGGTGCTGTCCGTGGAGGCTGTGGCGGCGTTGCGCCGCGTGGGCCGGGCCATGGGCGAGGCCGAGGGCACCGGCCCCGAGGACGATCCGTTCCTGCGCGCAGAAAGGGCCGAAGGGCGAGCCGAGGGCATCGCCCGGGGGCAGATTGAAATGCTGCAGACCGTAGTGGCGCAAGTGTTTGAATCGCGCGGTCTGACCGCCACTCCCGCCATCCTGAAACATATCGAGCGACTGAACGGAGTCTCGCCCGCGGCTGTGACGCAGGCTGCCCCCACGTGCCGCGATGCGGAAGACTTTATGCGGAAGCTCGCAATCAAGGCCTGACCGCCGGCCTCGTCACCGCCGAAGTAATAATCCCCAGTTGCTGATACTGAGTTGTCGATATACTTTGGAACCTTGGACTTGCAGAGTGAACGGATAACTGAGATGGAATACACAGCTGTGATCAAGAAGAGCGGCGAATGGTGGATTGGCTGGATTGAGGAGGTTCCTGGCGTGAACTGCCAGGAACGTACGCGCGAGGAACTGCGCCTGAGTCTTGCGGAGACGCTTTCCGAGGCACTTGAGTTCAATCGGCAAGACGCACTGGCCGCTGCAGGCGATGACTATTTCGAGGAGAAGGTTGCTATCGCATGAAGCGAGTTGAGCTGTTGAAGCTCCTTCGCCAACAAGGCTGCGAAAGGATTCGAGAGGGAAGACGCCATTCATGGTGGCGGGACAGCAAAGGCGAGCGCCGGTCAGCGATTCCGCGGCATAGGGAAATCGACAATTTCCTGGCAAAAAAGATATGCAAGGATCTCGGTGTCGAGCCGTTCAAGTAAACTGATCCCAGAGCAAAACTGACGGCCCGGGGCCTGGCACCGGCGCCGGCCGGTGCGTGCCCTCAGTCGACGTCGCGGGCCACGCGGAAGCCGAAACCCGAGCCTGCCGTTGTCGCGAATATGGGCAGGCGGGTCGCGACCCTCAGCAACCCGGGGAAACCGGCCCAGGATCCGCCCTTGATCACCCAGGTTCGGCAGGAAGGCTCGAGGTAGGGCGTTTCATCGCGGGGCGCGTCCGCGTGACCCAGCGCATAGCAATCGGCCGTCAGTTCCGAAACATTGCCCGCAACGTCGTAGAGGCCGAAGGCGTTCGGCTCGAAGCTGGCGACGGGCGCCGTGAAGGCATACCCGTCGTCGCAGTCCGCGAACTGATCGTAGGGAATGTCCGCGGCCACTTCGGCGAATGACCGGTCGGCGCCGTTCTGAAATGCACAGGCCTGCGTCCGGTCTTCGCCCCAGAAGGCGGCAAACTTCGAATTCGCGCGCGCCGCATATTCCCATTCCGCCTCGCTGGGCAGGCGGTATGCGTGACCCGTCCTGACGCTCAACCAGTCCAGGTAGGCCAGTATCTCGGCGCGCCGCAGGCACGGCGCCGGATGGTCGTCGGAATCGCCGATACTGTTATCGCGCCAGGTGAACTCCGGCTGCATCTGCCAGCCCCAATCGGTGAGGTGAGAACAGCCTTTTGAATCGACCCGGGTTTACCGGAGGCCATTTAGTTTGAGTCAAGCTGCCATGGCTGACACTTCCAGTTGCCGATAATACTCGTCCTCTTTTTCCGCCGGCGGTCGGTTGCCGATGGGTTCGAGGAGTCGCTTGTTGTTGAACCAGTCCACCCAGGCCAAGGTTGCATATTCGAACTCATCCAGGCTCTTCCAGGGACCCTGCTGACGGATCACCTCCGTTTTGAACAACCCAATGACGGTCTCGGCCAGCGCATTGTCGTAGGAGTTGCCGACGCGGCCTACCGAAGGGATGACGCCAACCTCGCCTAAACGCTCCGTGTAGCGGATCGACAAGTACTGCACACCGCGGTCGCTATGATGGATTAACTCGTTGTCTGGACGGACCTGCCGGTCGTACAGCGCCTGCTCCAGCGCATCCAGTGCAATGGCTGTGGAAAGCGAGTTCGACACGCGCCAGCCAACGATGCGGCGGGCGAAGGCATCAATCACGAACGCCACATAGGCAAAACCGCGTCAGGTCGCCACATAGGTCAGATCCGCAACCCACAAGGCGTTCGGCCGCGCCACCTTGAAGTTCCGATGGATCACGTCCGGCGGCCGCGCAACGGCCTCGTCCGGCCGAGTCGTTACCGTTCGTTGGCCACGCCGGCCCCCGGCAATGCCCATCGTCTTCATCAGCCGGGCCACGGTGCAGCGGGCCACCGAGCACCCTTCCCGGTTCAACTGCAACCACACTTTCCGCGCACCATACACCTTGAAGTTCTCTCGCCAGACCCGCTCGATCTCCGGCTTGAGCGTCTCGTCCCGCAGAGCGCGTGCCGAGCGGCGCTGCGGCTCTCGTTGGCGCACCTTGTGCTCGTAGTAGGTCGATGGGGCAATCGGCAGCACGCCGCAAATCGGCTCGACCCCATGACGATCCTTGTGCGCGTCGACGAAGGCAATCATCGCTTCAGTTTGCGGTCGAGCTCCGCCTGGGCGAAAAAAGCAGAAGCCGTCTTCAGAATCTCATTCGCCCGCCTCAACTCCTTGTTCTCCTTCTCCAAGGCCCGCAGCCGGGCCCGATCCTCCGAGGTCATGCCGTCCCGCCGACCCGTGTCAATCTCCACTCGTCTTACCCAGGCGCGCAAGGTCTCCGGCGTGCACCCAATCTTGCTCGCGATCGACACCACCGCCGCCCACCGCGAACGGTAATCCTTCTCGTGTTCAAACAGCAGCCGTACGGCTCGTTCCCTGACCTCCGGGGAATAACGCTTCGCTTTGTTCATGCTCCAATCCTCTCAAGATCCGGAGCCTCCGGTAAACCCGGGTCGATTCAAGGGTCAACAAATGTCTCGCCAACTACGAATGCCGCCAATTGATCGCCTGGGCTAAATAACACATCACCGTAGTTCAACACCAATGTCCCGTTAGACTGAACCGCAATGACCTTAACGGGGATCCGTGTCGTTACTATGGCTTCAGCTATATGGTTAGATACCACTCGTTGAACTTCTGCGAAAGGGTCGGCTCTAGTCTGAGCTTGAGTTACATCGCCAAAGGAGAAAGATGAACCCACTTGAACTGTCTCCGCAATTTCATCAGCAATCAATATAAGTCCCGTAGATACATCAGTCACTTTTAGATCAATGCCCATAGACACGGATAGTTCTTTACTCTGAATACCTCCAAATGAGAACCCGCCTTGTAACTGACCAAATCTGGTAATGGTTCCATATACGAGGTAATCCACGCCGATCAGTCCCCCCATATCTCCACCAGCATCACTCAATCCAGTCGCGCCCAAACCTTGTTCTTGTAGCAGGAGTTCGAGGGATCGTCGTTCCATAACGTCCATCTTTCCAGTCTTGATGATGGCGGTTTCCAGCATAACGCGGAAGCCTTCGGATAGATCGGCGTTGCAATCATAGGATGACCGATCCCACCCTTCGGATGACCGATCCCACCCTTCGCACGATATGTTCTGAGCAGCCGTGGCGATCTGCTCTATGGCGACAGTCGGTTTACCAGCCTGTCCCCAAGAAACCAAAGGCCACAAAACGACAATCATCGCTGCTATTCGAACATTCATCAATCATTCCTCCTCTTGTTCACAAAACCGACACCCATAGGCGTCGGGCCATTGCAAACAAATTCCAAGGAAGAATGTCCTCGCTTGTTCGTCCAAGCGAGAATAGCTAGTTCCCGCCAAACAAGACTGTTGTATTCAGCGAGTAACCCGACCAAGCGGGACTCGGAATTTGTTTGCAATTGAGGATTATTGGCCCGAAAGGGAGGAATGTCAAACGACCAATGTCGGATCAATCGAAAATGAATTCAACGATCAATTCTTCGCCTATCAGAATTTCTTTGTCTGGTCCTGTTATCAGCCGCCGCGAATATCGCTTTAGCTATTTGCTCGGGAGTTTCCGCCAATTTCGGAATCGGCTTCAATGGCCGACCACGGCGCCTATTTGATTTCTCTTTGTCTTTGTTCATCCCTTCTATATACGTTCCTTGTTAAACGGTAATTGCCCGTGCTCCTGACTCCAATCCGTTGTCTGCGATCAAATCCTTGTAGCGAAGCCTTGCTCCAACCAATCCACCAGACAGAACCGCTATCTGTTCCAATGTATCGGCATCTCTGACGTTGTGCCGACCAGCAAATTCCTTTACATACCGATCCAAGTGCTTAGGCGACATCTTGTGATAGATGCCCTTGTATCCGCGTTTCATTGTGGCCCAGAAACTCTCAATGCCGTTCGTATGGGCCTGCTCACGAACATACTCGCCTACTGAGTGACTTACTGTCTCGTGGTTCGGCAACCCCTTATAAGCCTTTGCGTCGTCGGTATATACCATTGCGTCAGGTTCGGCATTGTCAACCACGAACCCCTGAAGCGTCTCAGCGTCGGTATTCCTGACTACTTTGGCGGTCACCGTATTACTATCGCGATCCTTCACGCCTACAACAGCAGTCTTGCCTACTGTTCCTCGGCCCTCAAATTTCTTGCGCCTGGAAGCGTGCATATTCCCACGCTTGCCTCCAACATAGGTCTCGTCCACTTCAACAGGACCGACCATCGATTTGGTTCCTTTCATAAATCCTTCCCTGATGCGCTGAGTCAAAAACCACGCGGTCTTTTGAGTAATGCCCAGCTCTCTGTAAACCTTCATACTGGCAGCGCCTTTGAGGCTGGTGGACATCATATACATCGCAAACAACCACTTCTGTAATCCAATTTTGCTGGACTGCATCACGGTCCCTTTCTTGACGCTGAAGTAACTGCGGCAATCACGGCACCTGTAAGGCATTGGCCGACGATTGGCGACTACCGCGTAATTCATTGATCCACAATCCGTACAACACTTGTGTCCATCAGGCCAACGCTGGTCCTCAAACCATTTCTCGGCAGCTTCGTCATCGGGGAACATTCTGAACAAATCAATGATGGTCAGTCCTTTTCTTTCAAATTTTCCTGGTGCTTTCTTGGTCATTTCAGTATCCTAATTCTCTACTTGATTTATGGATACTATTATACCGTAAAATACGGAAATATCAAGTAATATCAGTGGCTTATATAGCAGAGAAAGTGGATTTTGGGGGGTCGGTTTTGGTAAAATAGAGAATGGCCCTGTAGCTCAATGGATAGAGCGCCTGAATGACTTACACGGAGGTTGCGGGTTCAAGTCCCGTCAGGGCCATTCTCCGAAAACGCCCTTGTAGCTCAATGGACAGAGCACTGCTTTTACGAAGCGGAAGATGAGGATTCGAATTCCTCCAAGGGTGCCAAGGGCGATTTCTTAGGTCACCGTATCAGATATTTATGGACGATCTCAACATTGGTAATTCGGTGTGTTTGGGTATTTAGTCGGCATTTGGCAAGTTTTGTATATAAGTCCCAATTGAATACGCGGCCGTCGGGCAGGTTGTAGGTAGCGCCGCAGTCATTGCGCGCTACCGGCACGAGGATCAGCGGTGGCTGGTCCTCGTCGACTTCGGTGCGCGCGGCGAACAATTTCACGCTCAGGTTCTCGGAAGGGTCGAAAATGGCCGACAGGCCGTACGAGGTCCGCTCGTCGTAGCCGCCGAGCTTGTCGCCCCCGCGTGCGTTGGTGACCGTGCCATCGAACTCGCTGGTTGCGGCGAACACGCGCACTGCGGCGTTCTCGCCCAGCGGGAAGTTGACGGAACCGCCGATCTCCCAGCGGCCCTCGTTGCCGATCTCAGCGGACAGCCTGCCGCCGATGTCGTCCGTCGAAGGGCTGCGGGTGACGTAGTTGATGGCGCCGGCGAAGGTGTTGCGCCCGTAGAGCGCGCCCTGCGGCCCCTTGACTACCTCGATCCGTTCCAGGTCCAGCACGCCGAACTCCAGTGACGAACGGTTGTTGAGGAACACGCCGTCGATGAATACGCCCACGTTGCCCTGCAGGCCGATCTGGCTGGTTTGCGACAGGCCGCGAATGGTGGGGGTGTTGAACGCGCCGATGTTCTGATAGGTCAGGCCGGGCGTAATTTCGGCCAGGTCATCGAGCGCATAAACCGAAGCGCGTTCCAGGTCGACGCCGGATATCGCGGTGATGGACAGCGGGACGTCCTGGAGGTTCTCGGTGCGCTTGCGCGCGGTGACCACGATTTCTTCGAGCTGGCCGTCGTCCTGGGCGAGGGCGATGTCGCCTGCGAGGAGGGCGGCGACCGCCATCAGGGAGGGCAAGACCAGACGCGTCCGAGTTTCTGCAAGGCTCTCTATGCGAGTCCGAATTGCATGATTGGCCATCTTGAATCCTCCCGAGCAAACCGCACCCAAAGTGTAATTCATAGTTCGGCGCGTTCTGATGCGAAATTGGCATCAGCGCATGCGCCGCACTGATGTCGGGAGGGGAGCGGGGACGTCCCGCCGGGGTCAGCGGGCGGCGAGGCGTTTTACGTAGTTCTCATAGGTGTTCGGCTCGCGGCCCAGGATCCAGCGCAGCACGTTGGGGTTGCCGCGAAAGCCGTATTGGTCGTAGTGCCCGTTCATCGTGAGCATCTGCGTCACGCGGTCGTCGCCGGCGCCTGCCGCGCGGGCGTTCTTCTCGACCTGGTCCAGGCTCAGGGCCTCGGCGCGGATTACCCGGCCGAGCACCCGGCTGATGACGGCGGCCATGTCACGCTGGCTCAGGGCTTCGGGGCCCGCCAGCTCGTAGGTGATGTAGAGGTGTCCGGGCTCCGTGGCCACGATGGCCGTGGCTTCGGCCAGATCGCGCAGGTCGGCGACGTTGAACTTGACGTCGACGTTGAAGGGCATGTTGTGCACGCCCGTGTCCAGAACTTTCTTCCAGATCATCGCCAGGTGCTGCATGTAGCGGATCGGCTGCACGATCGTGTAGGGCAGACCGGACTCGATCAGCTCTTCTTCCGCATCGAGTTTGAGCCGATGGTGGCGCACCGCGCGCCGGAGCGGGTGCATGACCGAGTAATAGACGAAGCGCGCGAGATCGTGGGACTTCGCGGCGTTGATGAAGCGGCGCGTGATCTCGACTTCGTTCGGGTGCATGGGCGGGCCGATGTGGATGATCCCGTCGCAGGATTCCATCGCGGCGTCGATCGTTGCCGCGTCCTCCATGTCGCCGACGGCGAAGGAACTTGCGCCCAGTTCGTTCAGAGCGGGCCATTGCGCCTCGTCGCGCAGGAACACCTTCACGTCGGCGCCGCGGTTGGCGAGCGCCTTGAGTACCGCGCGGCCGGTTTTGCCGTTGGCGGCGGTCAGCAGGATGGTCATGGTTCTGTGGTTCCTTTTTCTGGTGTCAGCGGTCGATCTGCCACTCGCGGCAGGACTCCTCGATGACCGGGATGACGTTCTCGACGGTCGGGCGCCGGGTTTCGGTCTGACGAAGGATCAGGCCGGCCTCGCGGACCAGGGCGGCGCCGTCCTTGCGTATGGTCTTGATTTCGCCGGTCTCAAGCTCTTTTTCGATCCAGCGGCGCGGCAGCATGGCCACGTACTGGCCGAGCAGCACCAGCGACTTGAGCGTGTTGAGCGAGGTGGCCTCGATTGCGACCGAGACCGGGGGCAGCGATTCTTCGGCAAAGAACTTATCAAGGAAATCAATTATATGGGGCTGTTTTATGATGGCCCATTGAGCTTCTCGCAGGTCCTTTGCCGTGACGTTTTCCTGGGACGCAAGGGGATGGGAGGCGCCCACCACGAACTCCGTGCGGATCTCGAACAGCGGTTTGAGTTCCACGTCCGGCGGCACGACGCCCGGCGGGAAGTTGGACAGCAGCACGTCGATTTCGCCTTCCACCAGGCCGGCCACGAGGTCCTCGAAAAAGCCTTCCGTGATGCGCACATGAAGCCCCGGAAACCGGGCCGACAACTGTGGGATGAGGTGGCTGATCAGCGTGGGGGCGAACAGCGCGGCGATGCCGATGTGCACGTGGCCCTGCTCACCCTGGGACACGGCGGTGACGTCCAGCAGCGCGCGTTCCGCCTGGTTGATGATGATCTTGGCGTAGCGGTAGAGGACGCGCCCGGCCTCGGTGGGCGTGATCCTGCGGGGCGAGCGGTCGAGCAGTTTGGCGCCGATGCGCTCCTCCATCTTCTTGATGCTGCGCGTGAGCGCGGGCTGCGTGATGTACTGGAGTTCGGCCGCGCGCGTGATGTTCCCCGTGTCCACTACACAGACGAAGTGCCGCAGTTGCTTGAGATCGAATTTCATGGCCCCTGGGAGCGAGCGCATTGCCGTCGCAGCGTCCCGCCCTCCGTTACCACCAATATAATTTGAAATTATGGCCGGGTCAAAGTCGCATCTTCGAATTTATGGCACGCTGTCGCGGCGGCGCCTGCTTGGGCTCATTGGGATGGGGCTTGTGGGTGGCAGTGTGGCCGCGGCTTCCGGTGCGCTTTCCGAGGAAGAGCAGCGCTGGTACCGGCGGCTGGTGTATTCGGGGGTGGACGACGAGGTCATCTGGTCGATCCTGGGGGTCAAGTACGGGCGCGAGGGCAACTCGCTCACTCCGTTGTGGAACACCAACACGATCGGGTTTTCGCGGATCCGCTATCCGGAGCAGGGCGGCTATCGCGTGGATACGCTGGAAGTCGTCTTCTACACCGATCTGGTGAGCGGCGAACGGCTCGAATCGTGGCGCAACCCCTACACGTCGCGGGAGGTCGAGGTCATCGTGCCCGCGCCGGTCGCGGTGTCTTCGTTCCACGCCGAGGTTGGGGCGTCCGAACGCACTGCGCCGGGCGGTATTCGCATCGCCGAGTCGGTCCAGCCGCCGCGCACGATCGGGGGCGATACCTGGGTGCAGGTAGAGAAGCGCGTGGCGGTTGCGCCTGAAGGGGCGGAAGCGCCGATCTTCAGTTCAATCGAATTCGTCGATTACCGGGGGCGGACCGGCGATCTGCGTTCAAGTGCGCCGCGCGTGGACTCCACGCTCCACCTCGAAATCGTGTCCGACTGGCTGCCCTGGATGGAAATGGGCGGGCGCGCGGGTGGCTTGTATACGCGGGCGAGGGGGACGAAGCTCTATGCGCTCAATGAAGTGCCGGCAGTTTCTCGCAAGCTGCTTGAGCGCCATTTTCCGGAAATCGAGGAGGATCCGTTCGGGTATATCGGCCGGGCGCTGTAGGGGGAGGGCGGGACGCTGCGAGGGACATGCCCTCGCTCCCAGGGAGTCCTCGCTCCCAGGAGACTAGACGCGGTCGTCGTATTTGCTCAGGACGTGCTTGTGGAGGAGGTCGGGGATGCGGTCGATGGAGTGGACCTTGCGGCCCTCGACGGCCCACAGCAACTGGGTCTGGTCGGGCTTTTCGACGCCCAGCCAGGGACGTTCCCAGGCGCGCATGAGTCCGGTGAAGTTGTAGCGCGTTTCCACCAGCGGCTGATCGGGGTCGATGAGTTGCGCGTAGTTCGTGGTCCACCAAGAGGAATCGGCCCGGGGCTGGTAATCGCCCTCGCCCTGGAACAGGCCGGCCAGCACGAACGCGACCTCGTCGCCGAAGCGCACGTAGGGCGTGTCCGGCTTCTCCTCGGGGTTGTAGAACTCGGCGATGTCGATGTCGCGGCCGCCGCCCATGGGGTGCAGCAGGTAGTTCATCGCGAAGATCGAATCCTCGACGGTGATTGTCTCGCCGGTGTAGGGGTTCTCGAGCGTCTCGACCGGTTCGAAGGTGTAGGGGTCCAGGATCGTTCCGGTATATAGCGCGCGCTGGATCATCGAGCCTTCGCGGGCGTCCTCGAACTCGCCGGTGGTCGCCTTCTGAAGCTGCCAGGTCCAGATGCCGCAATGTCCGAACACCGGGTGCGACGGCTGGCCCTGGGGGCAGATGTAGGCGCGCGAGAACATCGGTACGTAGGTCTTCACGCCGGCCAGGTTGTTGGTGGCCTTGATCTTCGCGTACCAGGCGTCGCTCGGGTCGGTGAGGTCGAGCGGGCGGTCGAACTCCACGACGGCCGGCTCGGCGTCGAGGGACGACCGCGGCAGGCCGTTGGGGAGCAGGTCGCTTGCGTCGTCCTGAGCCAGCGCCATCTCCGAGCGGACCAGGCCGGCCAGCGCGGTCATGCCGGCGATTGCGCTGAGCGAACGCACGACGTCGCGCCGCTGTTCGTCGATTTCGAGGTTGTCGTCGTGGTCACTCATGGGAAGGTCCTCATTGCGAGTGTCATTTCCGGGGAACGCGCTCGGGGTGCTTTTCGAGAATCCTTTCCCGCACCAGAGCGGGCAATGCGTCGATCGTGTGCACCTTGATGCCGGCCTTGCTGGTGACGACCCGGGTGGGGTCGTGGACGCCCAGGCCGGTCCAGGCATAAAGCGCCGCGTAGGACGACGCGGTGAACGAGTAGTGGGCGTGGAGCCGCCGATGCGCGGGGTCCATCAGCTCCGCGTGATTGACCCGCCACACAGACGTGTCCATGCGGGGCGGGCGCGATTCGCTGGGCTCGAAGAGGGCGATGTTGGTGAGGTGCACGTCCTCGCCGAAGCGGTACCAGCGGAGGTCTTCGCTGAGCGTGGGGTCGTGCGGGATCGGGGCGAGGTCCATCGGAATGCTCAGCGCAAACTGCGTGGGAGCGAGCGTGAGCTGCCGGTTCATGGCCGGCACGTCGATCGCGTCCACGGTTTGCAGCGTGGCGGCATCGAGGAAGACCCGCGTGTACGAGCCGTGCAGCATCAGCTTGCCCTGCTCGTATTCTTCGCGGAACTCCGGGCCGCCGGTCGTGAGGAAGGACACGTTCAGTTCGAGCTCGTTGACGAGCGGGTAGGGCGTCGCGTCCGGCGGCATGACGAAATGCCGGGTCATGTAGGCGCTGTAGGCGTAGTCGGCGTTGAGGCTGAACATGGTCTTCATGCGGGCCAGCCTCAGGCCCTCCGGGGTGTCGAGGTCCAGCGCGCCGGGCTGCTCGAGCGTGGCGAGCGGCTCTTCGAGCGCTTCAGGCGGCAATGCATGTTTGAAGCCCGCCGGCGTATAGGCCTCGGAAGCGGCCGGCTGGGGAGCGTCGCCCTCGCCGCGGGCGAAAGCGGCGCCGCTCAGCAATCCGCTCATCGCGACGAGCAGGGTTCGCCGGTTGATCTCGCTTCTCGCAGGGTGGGTCACGGGTGCTGCTTTTCGATGCTCGGGCGTGCGGTGGGCCTCCATCGTATCGTGGCACGGGAATCCTGTCGCATAAAACCTGCTTATCGGTGAATGTCGATTCGGCATTTTGCGGAGCGCGCCGGCTTGGCCGACAATGAACGCGGGCTTGAGGCTGGAGGGCGCCATGCGTTACCTGCTGGGATTTCTGTTGGCGGTTTTGTCGTTCGGGGCACACGCGGATTCGCCTACGACCGGGACGATCGAGGGCGGCGGGGGGCTGCCGATCGCGGTCACGACCAACGGTCCCGCCGACGCGCCTCGAATGGTGTTCGTGCACGGCTTTCTCGGCAGCACGCTCAACTGGAAGAAGCAACTGGAATCGGACCTCGCCGACAAGTTTCACCTGACGGCGCTGGACATGCGAGGGCACGGCGCTTCGGCCAAGCCTTGGCAGGCCGAGCACTACCTGGACATGCAGCTATGGGCCGATGACATCAAGGCGGCGCTGGAGGCCGGCGGCTCAGACGGCGGCGCCGGCGCGGGCAAGCCGCTGCTCGTCGCCTGGTCGTACGGCGGTCATTTCGTGCTCGACTACGTGCGCTACTACGGGACCGATGCGATCGGCGGCATCGTGTTCGTGAGCAGCAACGCGGGGTTCGTGCCCCGGCCGGTATCGCCGATGACGCCGGAACGCGAACAGCAGATCGCCCGCTCGACTTCGCCGAACGCGGCGACGCTGCTGGAGTGGACGGAGGGCTACGTGGACCTGATCACGGCGGGAGGCGAGCCGTCGGCGGCCGAGAAGGAAATGCTGATGGTGTCCGCGATGATGACGCCGCATTACGTGCGCGTTTTCAATCGCGAGCACCGCTCGGACAACAGCGACCTGCTCGAAGCGGTGGACGTGCCGGTGCTGTTCGTCATCGGCGGCAACGACATTCTCGCGAACCGCGAGCAGATCGAGTCGATCGCGGCCCGCCTGCCGCAGGCTGAAGTGTCCGTTTTCGCCGACTCCGGCAACATGCCGTTCTGGTTCGACGCCGCGCAGTTCAACCGGCGCATCGCGGAGTTCGCGAAGTCGCTGAACCGCCGTTAGGTTCGCACGCGCCGGAAGTCGGTCAGCCTGCCGGTCTCGCTGATCGCGAGGCCGATCCCGCGGGTGGGCTCGATCGTGTTCAGGATGTGCGCGAAGCCGTAGTAGTAGAGGAACAGGCGGCCGTCGTCGTGCGGCACGAGCTGCGGGTAGGCGACGCCACCGCTGTCGAAGTTGTTGATCGGGCCCATGTGCAGGATGGGATCGTCGTACTTGCGGTGCCAGAGCAGCCCGTCGTCCGATTCCGCGGCGCCGATCACGCGCGGATAGCGCGGCAGGCGTGCGTCCAGCGCGGTGTAGAGCATCAGCCAGCGACGCCCGCCAGGATCCGGGTTCGGCAGGATGTGGCGGGTGTTCGATCCGCCCAGCTCCCAGCGCGCCGGGTCGTCGCTCCACTCGATGTTGCCGAGAACCCGCCAGTTCACGAGGTCCGTTGACTCCGCGACTTTCGTTTCCCAATAGACGATCCGCGGCGATAGCGTCGTGTAGTACATCAGGAAGCGGTCGCCGTCGTGGATGCCGTTGGGGAAGGCGCCGTAGATGTTGTCGCCGATGTCCACCGATGCGCCGCCGGTCGCGGCGCCGCGAATCCGCGTCCAGTTGATGCCGTCCTTGCTGCGGGCGACGCCCGGGCGGCAGCGGTAGCCCTTGAACTGGTAGCCCTCCGGCACCGGGTATCCGCCCAGTTCCGTGGGCGTGGTGCTGTCGCCGCCGAAATACCAGAGCAGCCACTCGTCTTCGTGCCGCAGGATGTCGCCGCTGCCGATATGCGTGGAATCGAAATCCTCCGGGTTGCTGCTCCAGTCCATGATCGCGCCGCCCGTCAGATGGCCCTTGTAGCGTTCCCAGGAGATGCCGTCGGCGGACTTGGCCAACGCGATCCGGCCGGTGCCGAACGCGGGGGCCACGCCCTCGGGGTAGTTGTTGTCGCGGGCGTAGTACCACATCCACCAGGCCTGGTCCTCGTCGTTCCAGCGGACCGTCGCCCCACCGTTCTTGGCCTCGTCGCACCAGCCGGGCGGTCCCTTGCCGAGGATCAGCCCGGGGTCGGACTTCGTTGAGGCCTGTGCCCACGCCCCGGGCCAGCTTCCCGGCAGCACGACGCCAGCCGCGCCGATTCCCTGAACCAATTGCCTGCGTGTTATCCGGTGCATGAATTTCTCCCACGAGTGTGCGGGCAACAATGTAGCACTAGAAGTAATCCCGGCAGGCCGATCATGCGAGCGAATACCAGGTTGCACGGCCTGCGCCGTGGCGTTCGAGGTGGCCTTTGCCGGCGAGGGACCGAATATGGTCCTTTATCGTGTTCCTGCTGGCGCCGGTGGCTCTGGCCGCTTCGGCGACGGTGACCCGGCCGCGCTTCCGGGCAACTTCCAGTATCCGCAGCGATAGTTCGGGAAGGTCTCCGAGAAGTACTCGCTCACGTTCGATCTTGTGTTCCAGGCGGTCTTTGTGCCGCTTCAGCGTATCGAGAAAGTACTCGACCCAAGGCTGCCAATTCGGGCTCTCCGTTCGGATGGTTGCCTGAGTTTGACGCAATGCCAGGTAATAGGCCTCCTTGGATTGCTCGACAACGCTTTCCAGCGAAGCATAGGGGACGTAGGCGTAGCCTGCGCGCAGCAGCAAGAGCGTCGTCAGGATGCGCGAAAGTCGCCCATTGCCATCCTGAAATGGATGAATTTCAAGAAAGACAACCCCGAAGACGGCAATCGTCAGAAGAGGGTGGGGGTTCCGGCTGTCCAGGGCGGTCCGGGTCCAGTCCACGAGTTCGGTCATCAGGCGCGGGGTATCGAACGGCGATGCCGTCCGAAATACGACGCCCAGGCTTTTGCCGGTTTCATCGAACGCCTCCACGTGATTCGGCAACTTCTTGTATTCGCCGCGATACCGCTCGTCGCGGGCGGAAAATATCAGCAGGTCGCGATGAAGCTGCTTGATATGGTTTTCCGTGAGGTCGATCGCTTTCCAGTTCGAGAATACGGTCTCCATGACCTGGGCGTAACCGGCAACTTCCTGTTCGTCCCGATTGGCAAAGGACCTGATCCCGATACTGGACAGCAGCTTTTCGACATCGCGGTCGGTCAGGCTGGCGCCCTCTATACGGGTCGAGGAGCCAACGCTCTCGATGGTCGCCACGCGCCGCAGGCCGGTCAGCCGTTCGGGGGCGATCCGGCCGATCGCGCGCCACGCCCCCTTGAATTCGTCAATCCCGGAGATCAGTGACAGGATCTGGTTGGTGAGCTCCAGACTGGCAGTGTTGATTTTGGCATCCATTTATCCATCCAATTTCATCCATTTTCAGGATGCCACGTTTACATCCGTTTGTCCACCCGATTCCATCCGATTCAGCGGCTATCTCCGGGAGCGAGGGCACGTCCCTCGCGGCGTCTCGCCTTCGGTGAGGGCGGGACGCCCTCGCTCCCAGGACTAGAAGCGGTCCTTGCGGCGGCGGACTTCGGCGAAAACTTCGACGTCGTCTGCGTCTTCCATGCCGAGTTGCACGCGGATGCCCTGGCTGTCCGGCCGCAGGAAGGGGTTGGTGCGCTTTTCCTGGTGCATGGTGGTGGGGACGGTCGGGCGTCCCTCGGCGCGCAGCCGTTCCACCTTTTCCATTCGCTGGACCAGCGCCTCGTTGTCCGGGTCCACGGTGAGCGCGAAGCGGCCGTTGGTGCGCGTGTATTCGTGCGCGCAGTAGATGCGCGTGCGGCCGGGCCAGTTCATCAGCTTCTGCAGCGAGTCCCACATCTGCCCGGGCGAGCCCTCGAACAACCGGCCGCAGCCCATGGCGAACAGGGTGTCGCCGACGAAGGCCACGTCCTCGTCGGGGAAGTAATAGACGATGTGACCGCTGGTGTGGCCGGGAGTGTCGTAAACGAGGGCTGCTGCATTGCCGAATTCGAGTGTTTCGCCGTCGCCGACCTGGAGGTCGATGCCCGGGATGCGCGCGGCGTCGGCGCTGGGGCCGACGATGATGCAGCCGGTGCGTTCCTTCAGCCACAGGTTGCCGCCGGCGTGGTCGGGATGGTGGTGGGTGTTGAGGATGTGCGTGAGGCGCCAGCCCTTGCGCTTGAGCTCGCGGTGGATGACCTTGGCGTCGGGCGTGTCGATGGTCGCGGTCAGGCCGGACAGGCGTTCGTGGATCAGGAAGCCGTAGTTGTCCGACAGGCACGGAAACTGGTGGATCTGCAGCAGCGCCACTAGGTTTCTCTTAAGCGGGGCCTGAGCTCGGCCAGGTTGCAGGGGCGGGTGCGGGTGTCGAGCTGCGCCTCGATGAGCTTGTCCCAGCCGGTGGCCACGGCGTTGCGCGAGCCGGGCAGGCAGAACACGAAGGTGCCGTTGGCCAGCCCCGCCAGGCAGCGCGATTGCAGCGTGGAGGTGCCGATGTCCTCGTACGACAGCACCCGGAACATTTCGCCGAAGCCCTCGATCTGCTTGTCCAGCAGCGGTTCGACCGCCTCGGGCGTGCCGTCGCGCCCGGTCAGGCCCGTGCCGCCGGTGGTAATGACCGCATCGACGTCTTCATCGGCGATCCACTGGGACACGACGGCTCTGATGCGGTACCGGTGGTCCTGCTCCAGCAGCCGCTCGTGCAACTTGTGCCCTGCGCTGCCGATGCGCTCCGCGAGCAGCGCGCCCGAGTCGTCCGTTTCCAGCGTCCGGCTGTCCGAAATCGTCAGCACCGCAACATTCAACGGCAAAAATGTGTCTGACTTCTCGCTCACTCGTTGTGCGCTCCGGGTTTACGGAGATTCTAAGTCAGGCGGGATCGCTGCGCTTGCTTCGGGTCGCTATAGGCCACCTTTGCTTCCCATGCAGCGTATGCGTCGTTCTCCATTTCCTCGGAGGTGCGCAAAAGGTCTTCCCCGATGTTCAGTTGCCTGCATAACCGGTTCATTGCCGCCTCATGCGTCTCGACTTCTCCATCGGCCAGAATGTGATTGACCTTCCTGCCCAGGGCAACCAGCTCGCGGGTGACCAATAGGGTTCGATGGCAGTTGAGCGGGTCCTTTTCCGCGCACATCAGCGCAATGCGCATCTGCTCGCTTCCGTCCAGCACGCGCTTGAGTCCGGAGCGGAAAAGGCGGGTCGCGGCCAGTTTCCGAAACTGGACGCGCCCGTTCTCATAGCAGTCCGGATCGGTGCTTCTGGCGCCCAGTTCCTTGCCGAGAAATACGTACGCAATTCCGCTTGCCTTCAGCGACTCCTTCAGCGTTTCCCGATTGAATTGCGGATGCCTGCGGCTGTAGGGCATCGACCGCACATCGGCCACGGCCTCCACGCCGTGCCGTGCAAGCAAGTCCACGAACCGCGCCACTTCATGCGCCGAATGACCTACCGTAAAGATCCCCTTTTCCCGTTCCATTTTCGTCACATTGCAGGCGTAATTCGGATTGCCCGCATCCCTGCCATGCTGGTAGTGTACCCAGCATGGATACGAGCAAGAGTGTGATGACGGACCTGCCGGATTTGCAGGCGTACTGGATGCCGTTTACGGCCAACCGGCAGTTCAAGAGCGACCCGCGTTTCGTGGTGGACGCCGAGGGCATGTATTACACGACGCACGAGGGCGAGCAGATGCTCGACGGCGTGTCGGGCATGTGGTGCTGCAATGCGGGTCACTGCAATCCGCACATCGTGACCGCGATCCAGGAGCAGGCCGAGAAGCTGGATTACTACACCGCGTTTCAGATGGGCTATCCGCGCACCTTCGAGCTGGCCAACCGGCTGGCCGGGATGGCGCCGGAGGGCCTGTCGAGCGTGTTCTTCACCAATTCCGGTTCCGAATCGGTCGATACGGCGCTGAAGATCGCGCTTGGCTGGCACCGGGTGCGCGGCGAAGGGCAGCGAGTGCGGCTGATCGGGCGCCAGAAGGGCTACCACGGCGTGGGTTTCGGCGGCATTTCAGTGGGCGGAATTTCGTCGAACCGCAAGCTGTTCGGCGCGATGCTGTCGGGCGTGGACCACCTTGGGCACACGCAGGACCTCGAGCAGCAGGCCTACAGCCGCGGACAGCCGGAGTGGGGCGCCCACCTGGCCGACGAACTCGAGGAGATCGTGGCGCTGCACGACGCCTCGACCATCGCCGCGGTGATCATTGAGCCGATCGCCTGTTCGGGCGGCGTTCTGGTCCCGCCCACGGGCTACCTGGAACGGATTCGCGAGATCTGCGACGAGCACGGGCTGCTGCTGATCTTCGACGAGGTCATCACGGGCTTCGGGCGCACCGGCGAGGCGTTCGCTTCGCAGACTTTCGGCGTGACGCCCGACATCATCACGCTCGCCAAGGGCCTGACCAGCGGTGCGGTGCCGATGGGCGCGGTGCTGGTGCGGCGCGACATCTACGACGACTTCATGCAGGGCCCCGAGCAGCTCATCGAGTTCGCGCACGGCTACACGTATTCGGGCCACCCGCTGGCGGTGGCGGCAGCGCACGCGGCGCTGGACGTGTATCAGGACCAGGGACTGTTCGAGCGCGGCAAGGAGACCGGCAAGCTGCTGGGCGACGCGCTGCAGGCGCTCAAGGGCAAACCCTACGTGATCGACATCCGCGATTTCGGGATGCTGGGCGCGGTGGAGCTCGAGCCGGTGCCGGACAAGCCCACGGCCCGCGCGCAGGAGGCGTTCCGGCATTGCTTCGACAACGGTCTTCTGGTGCGCACCACGGGCGACACCATCGCGCTGTGTCCGGCGCTGATCGCGGAAGAGTCGCACATCGCCGAACTCGTGGACAAACTCGCCCGAGTCCTCGACTCGCTCGCATAGCCCTGGGAGTGGGGGCATGTCCCCCACGGCGTCCCGCCCTCCGAGAAGGCGAGACGCCTTCTCTCCCAGGTCAGTCGGCGCGGTCGATGCGTTCTTGCTGTTCCTGGCTCGGCGGCCGCGGCTGAGTCGCTCGCAGCTCGGCGGCGCCTTCTTCGTCCACGATGCCGGCGGCCAGCGCGAAGTCGATGTACTCGTCGACGTTTTGCGCGCCCAGCGGCACCGGCCGCTCCTCGCCCAGCACCGGGGGCGCGGGCGGTCCGTCGTAGCCGCTCAACTGGTAGCCGGCGCTGTCCTCGGAGTGATACGCGCCCAGCGTGGGGATGTCGTCCTTGTCCGGATACAGCACCGACACGGCGCCCCCGTAGCCGGCGAACCGGCCCGCGTTGCGGTAGATGAACCAGACCGCCCCGTCGCGCGTGATCGTGGTCTTGAGCGAGTCGGAGCGCGTGGGGATGGGGTAGTGGGTGAACGCGTCGGCTTCCTGGTCGTACTTCGACAGGTAGTTGTCGTTGGCGGCCCAGATGTTGTCGTCGGGATCGGCCTCCGCGTTATAGGAGGCCGCGTACGGAACGCCCATCTTGCGGCGGAACACCTCGCCCGTTTCCGGGTTCAGGCGATAAAGGATGGAGTTGTCGAAGGCGCGGTTCCCCCAGGTGGACGTCCAGATCATGCCCCTGGAATCCACGCCCAACCGGCGTATCGACGTGGTGGCGTCGTCCTCGACCACCGGGAAGTGGCGGAACTCCTCGGTTTCCGGATCGAAGCGCGATACGCCGCCGTTGTGATAGTCGGAGAACCACACCTTGTCCTTGTGGTCCACGATGATCCCGTACGGGCGGCTGCGCATGACCGGGACTTCCCAGTAAACGATCGAGTCCGTGGCCCGGTCCCATTTCCCCAGCGCGCCGGCGGCGATCAGCGAGAGCCAGAGATTGCCCTTCGAATCGAAGATCTGGGTGTTGCTGCCCAGCATCGGATCGGGCGCCACCCAATGGTCCACCTTGCCGGTTGCGGGGTCGAGGCGGCGAACGACGTCGCCCGAATACCAGACCGTGCCGTCGGTCTGGTCCACCACAATGCCGTGGCCCCCGCCGTGCCCTTCGAAGGCTGTCCGTTCGCCGGTGCGCGGGTCGAACCTGACGATGCAGCAGGCGGTGTAGGCGATCCAGACGTTGCCGTCGAGGTCGAAGTCCACCTGGTGCGGCCAGGGCCAGACCTCGTATTCGTCGGACTCGCGGTAGATGTACTCGACGAACATGGCTTTCTTCAGCGCCTCGTAGTCGAGTTCGGGTTCGCGCGTGAGCTGCACGACCACCGGCGGCCGGTCCGCGGGGAAGGTTTCCGCCAGGTAGTCCACCAGGATGTCGCGATCCTCCGGCGGCAGGAACTTCGGATCGAATAACGAGGCCTTGCCGGCGCGGCCGAACGCGGGCGCCTCGTACATCCGGTCCACGACCACTTCCCATGCCTCCCGGGTCTTCGGCCCCCGCGAGCCGGGATACGCGCGCGAGGCGTCGTTGTAGGAGAACAGCTGGATCGTGTGGCAGCCGTGACAGGCGCGCTCGAGTATGTCGCGGCCGGGCCCCGGCGGATAGACCTCGTCGTAGGGCAGGATCTCGGCGTTGGGATAGTTCATGCCGCCCGCGTAATCGACCACCGGCCCGACGCCCGTCAGCGCGAAGTCGAGTTCGACCGCATCGCCGGGCCCGATTTCGATGCTGACCGTCTGGGGATCGAATCCCTCGAGCTGATCGACCGCTCGGTGTATCGTCACGTCGTAGCGGCCGGGAATCATCTTCACGGCCCGGTATTCGCCGTCCACGACGAACACGGTGTAGGCGAGGTCCTTGTCCGTGTTGTAGGCGTAGACGACCGGCAGCAGTCCTTCGACGGTCCCCTGCACCGTGCCGGACAATTGCCCGAGGCCGTCGTCTTCGGAGGAGGGAAGCGCACCTGGGCCGGTCGATTCTCCGGCACAGCCAATCATCAGCAGCAGGCTCAGCCCTGCAATCGCCGCGCTTCTCATCTCTCTCCTCCCTTTCCTCAGCGGGGAATCAATTGTGCCAGCGGAAGATGCGGGCGACGTAGCCGGCGGGGAAGCGGCTGCGGTTGGCGGGGAGTTGGGCGAAACCGTCGGTCCGGGCGAGCGAGGCGAAGTCGCCCGAGGTGTTGGTTTGACGCGGGTGCGCGAGGAGCCGGCCGTCGCGGTCGGTGGACAGGCGAACGGGGAGGAACCAGGTGAGGCTGGGCTTGAAGCCGACTTCGTCGGTGAGCGTGGCGTGTTCGGGGGCGGGGGCCTGCGCGCCCTGCGCCATGTTGAGCGCGGGGATGACGTAGCGGCGCAGGCACACGAGGCTTGAGACGGGGTTGCCGGGCAGGCCGAATATAGGTTTCCGCGCGTGCATGCCGAACCACAGGGGGAAGCCGGGGCGCTGGCGGATGCGGTGCAAAATCGGCCGTGCGCCGAGCCCGGTCAGCACGCCGGGGACGTAGTCCTTCGCACCTTTGGAGACGCCGCCGCTCAGGATCATCGCGTCGCTTTCGGACATCGCGTCGCGGATGCTTTGCGCGAGCACGTCCGGATCGTCGGGCGCGTGCGCGGCGGCGATCTTGCCGAAGCCGTGGCGCGTGAGCAGGGCCGACATGGCGGGTCCGTTGCTGGAGCGCACCTGCCAGCTTTCGGGGCGGGAGTCCAGGCCGACGAGTTCGTCGCCGGTGGACACCAGCGCGATGCGAGGATCGGGGCCGACGCGCGGTTGCGCCACGCCGTTGGCGCTCAACAGCGCCATTTCGACGCCGCCGATGCGCTGGCCTTCCTTCAGCAGCAGGGCGCCGGCCCGGCGGTCCGACCCCTGTGGGTGGATGAACTGCCCGCGTTTCGGGCGGTAGTCGTCGTCGATACGGACGCCGCCGTCCGTTTCGCTGATCCTCTCGACGGGCACGACCGTGTCTGCGCCTTGCGGGAGCGGTGCGCCGGTGGCGATACGCCATGCGACGCCTGCGTTTGACACTGCGCCGGGCGCCTGGCCCGCGCTCTGCATTCCTTCCAGCGGAAATTCCCGTTGTCCGGAAGACCAGGAGCGCCAGACAAGCGCGATTCCGTCCATCGTGGCGCGGTCGTACGGGGGCAGGTCGCGTTCGGCGAGCACGTTCTGGCGAAGCACGCGGCCGGTTGCGGCGTCCAGCGCGACCTGCTCGGCCGGCCAGGCCGGGACCGTTTCCCGGATCAGCCGGTCAGCCTGCGCGACGGTGAGCTCGGTCTGCATGAGTGTGTAGGTTACTCCCTGGGAGAGAGGACGTCCCGTCCCCCGGGAGGGCGAGACGCCCTCCCACCTAAGGCAAGTTGCGGGCGGCCATGGCCTTGCGGTAGATCGGCAGCAGGCGCCACAGGAAGAACAGGCCCAGCAGGCCGCTGATCGCGCCGACGATCGCCATCGAGTAATGCAGCATCAGGTCGTTGGCGAACACGAAGTCGGTGATCAGCGCCACCGACGTGCTGCCGAAGCCCATGCTGACGAGGGACACGATAAACAGGTATATCGCGCTGGTCTGGGCGCGCATCGACGGGGGCGTGAACAGTTGCAGCGTCATTACGGCGGGAGGGAATACCCAGCTCCCGAAGAACAGCAGCGGCGCGTACATGAGCAGCGAGTAATTCGGATCGGGAATGAGCGAAGTCACCGCGGCCAACGGCACCAGCGCAACGGTGGCGACTATGGAGGAGCGGACGGTGCCGCCGCGATCGCCCTGGCGGTGGAGGTAATCGGCGTATAGGCCTCCGACGACGGAGCCGACGCAGCCGAATGTTCCCACGATCAGGCCCAGCCTGAGCCCCACGGTGGCGCGGGGCATTTCGTGGATCCGGATGAAGTATTCCGCACCCCACACGAGGACCGCGTTGAACAGCAGCGAGATCATGCAGAAGGCGGTCACCAGGTTGCCGTAAACCGCGATATTTTTCTTCAGGAAATCAATCAGTACGGGGACCGGAACGCCGCCCTCCACGGCGCCTTGCTGGACCGGTTCGCGGAACGTGAGGCACAGCAGGGCTACCACCAGGCCGGGCAGGCCGACGATGACCAGCGTCGCCCGCCACGCCGACAGTTCGCCGAGCAGCGGGAATTCCAGGGGCGGGCGCTGTTCCAGCGTTCCGACCAGCCAGCCGCCGAGTATCACGCTCAGCCCGTAGCCCAGGAATAGGCCCATCTGGTAGGCGCCGATCGCGCGGCCGACCTTGTTGCGGGGAAAGAGGTCGGTGATCAGCGAGAACGCCGCCGGCGCCAGCGCGGCCTCGCCCACGCCCACGCCCACCCTGGCCAGGAAGAGCTGTCCGAAGTTGCGGGCCAGCCCGCACAGCGCGGTCATCAGGCTCCACAGCGCGATTCCTGCGGCGACGATATTGCGCCGGTTGGAGCGGTCGGCCAGCCGTGCGATGGGGATGCCCACGGTGCAGTAGAACAGGGCGAAGGCGATGCCCTGCAGGAGGCTGAATTGCGTATCGTTCAGGCCGAGGTCGGTCTTGATCGGACCCACCATCAGGCCGATGATCCAGCGGTCGATCAGCGCGAAGGTGTACGCGACGGTGAGCAGGGTCACCGCGTACCACGCCCCCCATTTCTTCAGCCTGTCGATTTGCCTCGCCCTCCTGAAGGTTCGCGGCGTAGCTTACGCGATGGGGTCCTGGGAGAGAGGGCGTCCCGCCCTCCGTGAAGGCGAGACGCCTTCACACCCAGCTACTCGTGAAACTCGAGGAGGACGCCGGGGGCCTGGACGCTTAGCTTGCCTGCGTCGCGTTTGAAGGGCTTGCCGGCGGCGGCGAGCGTGTCGGCGGTTCGGTCCAGGCTGCGGGTGCGGAGGTGCAGGGCGGTGAAGCCGCTTCGGCCAATTTCAGCCGGGCGGATGTCGACGTATTCCGGCGCGTCCGCCCGGCCCAGCAGCCCGTAACGGTGCTCGGCGTCGTCCGTGTCCGCGGCGTGCAGCGTCATGCCGGTCAGTTCGACCGCGCCGTTGGGGTGCGCGTTCATCTCCCGCCAGAACACCAGCTCCGGCGTCAGGTGCTGGACGTAGCCGCACAGCGCTTCCGGGAAACTCTCCGGCGGCAGCGCCAGCCACCTGAAGCGCGCTGTCGCGCCGTCGGCGTAGTGCAGCGCGCGGCTGGCCTCGCCCACCGGCGTGGGGTCCTGTCCGGCAGCCAATGCCTGCTCGCGGATGGCGTCGATGTCCGCGGCGCGAAGTATCAGGATGCGGATGGCCGGGTCGTCGCCCAGCCAGGCGCCCAGGTGGTGGTCCGGTCCGGGCCGCGTGACCTCGCTGATTTCCACGTAGGTCGAGCCGAATATGAAATGCGCGCTTTGCTGATCGAGGCTTTTCTCCTGTCCGTCAGGCCCGGTGCCCATCAGTTCGACGGGGTCGGTGACCCGAAAGCCCAGCGCCCGGAACTCATCTACGGTGCGCAGAATGTCCGGCCCCACCAGGCCGACATGGTCGATATCCAGCGCGATCCGGCTCACGACGCGGTTTGACCTGCCAGTTCCCGCTCGCGCGCGTCCATTCCGCGGCGATAGATTGCCAGCAGCCGCCACAGCAGGATGATGCTCACCAGACCGCTGAGCCCGGCGGTCAGGGCAATCGAGTAGTGCAGCATGTCGTCGTCGCGGAACACGAAATCGGTGATCAGCGCCACGGCGGTGCCGCCGAAACCGATCCCGGTGAGGTTGACGACGAACAGGTAGACGGCGGAGAACTGCGCCCGCATGGCCGGCGGCGTGAACAGCTGCAAGGCGGTGGTGGCCGGCGCGAAGCACCAGCTCGAGAAGAACAGCAGCGGCGCGCACAGCACCAGCGAAAGCCCGGCGTTCGGCATCAGCGTGGCGGCGGCGCCGAAGGGCAGCAGCACGACGGCCGCCAGCAGCGCCGAGCGGATCGCGCCGCCGTTGTCGCCGCGGCGCTTCAGGTAGTCGGCGTGGAGCCCTCCGCAAATAATGCCGCCGCCGCCGAAGAAGGTCACGATCAGGCCGATGTACCAGCCGGCCGCGCCCCGGTCCATGTCGTGAATGCGGATCAGGTACTCGGCGAACCACGCCATGACGGCGTTGAAGAGCAGCGTGAGCATGGAAAAGGCGATGAAGTGCAGCGCGTAGAGGCTGAAGTTGCTGCCGAAGAAGCGGCCGACATCGCCCAGCGGGACGCCGCCTTTCGCGGCCCCGAGGCGGGCCGGTTCGCGGAACGTGAAGCACAGCGCCGCGATCGCCAGACCGGGAATGCCCAGCACGATGAGCGTCAGCCGCCAGGGCGTCAGTTCGCCCACCACCGGGAGCGTCACCGTGTCCAGCGCGCCGATCAGTTCGGCCACCAGGATGAAGCTGAGACCGATGCCGATGAACACGCCGGACGAGTAGATGCCCAACGCGCGGCCGAGCTTCTCGCGCGGGAACAGGTCGGCGATCATCGAGTAGGCGGCCGGCGACAGCGCCGCTTCTCCAACGCCCACGCCCACTCGGGCCATGAACATCGCGCCGAAGGTGCGCGCCAGGCCGCACAGCGCGGTCATCAGGCTCCACACGGCGATGCCGGCGGCGATGATATTGCGCCGGCTGGCGCGGTCCGCCAGCCAGGCGATGGGGATGCCCAGCAGCGTGTAGAAGATCGCGAAGGCGAAGCCGTGCAGCAGGCTGAACTGGGTATCGCTGATGCCCAGCTCGGAGCGGATCGGGCCCACCATCAGGCCCAGCACCGAGCGGTCGATGAACGAGCAGATGTAGGCGACCGTCAGGACGCCGACGACGTACCAGCTCCTGCGGTTCATGCTACTTGAGGAGGGAGGGCGTCCCGCCCTCCTTTCCTGTCTGGAGGGAGGGTCGCCTTAGTTCCCGGGGGGAGGGCGAGACGCCCTCCCCCCCAGGTTGGGCGCCCTCTTTCCCGGGCGCCCTCGCTACTCAAAAGCCCATGTGCAATTGCAGCGCCATCGAGCGGCCTTCGCCGGGGTAGCCCAGGGCCGCGCCGATGCCGGTGAGGTCCTTGCTGCGGTCGTTCAGCGACGTGAATCGCACCGAGTTCTGGTAATACTCCTCGTCCAGCAGGTTGCGCACGACGAACGAGACTTCCACGCCGTTCAGGAACGTGATCCCGGCGCGAACGTTGGCCAGCGTGACGCTGTCCTGCCCGACCTCGGTCTCGTTGAACTGGCTGTGGAAAACCTCCGAGCGGTAGGCGATCTGGGCCAGGGCCGTAAACGTTCCGGGGCCGATGTCGTTGCTGTAGCTCAACGTGGACGTGAGCGAGACTTCCGGCGCGTTGACCATTTTGTTGCCTTCCACGTCGAGCACCTGGGTGCCGTAGCGGGTCACAAACTCGTTGTATTCGGCGTTGAGCAGCATCGCGGACGTGTCCCATGTGAACTGGTCGGAGATCACCGTGGAGATGTCCAGCTCAAGGCCCACCACCGTGGCTTCCGCGGCGTTTCTTATCCTGACCGTTCCTTCCGCGAAGGTCGAGACCTGCAGGTCGGTGTAGTCGTAGTAAAACGCTGTGGCGTTGGCGATCGCCCTGCCGTCGGCCAATGTGGACTTGCCGCCCACCTCCAGGCTCCACAGATACTCGGGATCGAACGCCGGGTCGCCGCTCAGCGAGTTGGTGCCGCCGGACTTGAACCCGCGCGTGAGCGTGCCGTAGAGCATGATGTCGTCGCTGTAGTCGTACTTCAGCCCCAGCTTGGGCGTGAAGGCGTTCCAGTCGTCGGTGGTATTGCGCGGCGGGAAGGCGAACGAGAAAGCGCGCGGATCGCTGGCGCCGAACAGGCCGTCGAAGTTGCCGCCGGTGAGCCCGCGAAGGTTCCAGTCTTCCTTCTCCTCGTTGCTGTAGCGCACGCCCACGATGCCGTCGAGGCGGCCGCTGAAATGCCAGGTCAGCTCGCCGAAGCCGGCCCAGGCATCGGTCTTGTTGGTGGCGAAGATGTTGAATGCGCCGCCGAAGTTGATGGCCGGCAGGCCGAGGGCCTCTTCCTTGTCCTCGGTGAAGTAGTAGAGGCCGGCGATCCATTCATAGGCCTCGCAGTCGCAGGCCAGGCGGATCTCCTCGGAGAACTGGTCCGTATCGCGCTCGAAGTGCGTCTGCGTGACGAAGATCTCGGTGCCGTCGGTGTTGAAGCGGAAGCTGTCCTCGAACTGGCGGTAGCCGGTAATGGAAGTGAGGCTCAGGCCGCCGCCCAGGTCCGCGGTCACCTCGGCCGTAATGCCGGAGATGGTCCACTTCTGGAAGCTGTCCACTTCGTTGCGCGTCTGGTCGAAGTCCGGCAGCGCCTGGGCGCCTTCCGCCGCCGAGCGATGCAGGTCGCCGCGCGGGCGGATGGTGCGGTTGTCGCCGTCGAAGTCGGTGTAATCGCCGATGATCTTGGCGTTGATCGTGTCGGAGACCGCGAACGTCAGTGTCGCGCGGGCGGCCATGGTCTCGCCGCCGTCCACTTCGTCGCCGCCCCGCGGATCGAGGTCCTCGGTGAAGCCGCCGTCGCTGCCGTAGCGCACTGCCAGGCGGAAGCCGGCATTCTCGCCGATCGGGCCGCCGTAGGCCGCCTCGCCGTCGTAGCGGTTGAAGTTGCCGAGCTTGAGGTTCACGTAGCCTTCGGGCTCGTCGCCAGGCGCGCGGTGAATGATGTTGATCACGCCGGCGGTGGCGTTACGGCCGTAGAGCGTGCCCTGCGGTCCGCGCAGCACCTCGACGCGCTCCACGTCGAGGAACTGGGTCAGGCCCATCTGGGCGCGACCCTGATAGACGCCGTCCTGGTGCACAGCCACGGACGAGTCCTGGCCGATGCCGAACAGGTTGGTGCCCACGCCGCGGATGTAGAGTTGCGCTTCGCCGCCGGCCCGGCTGAACACCAGCGAGGGCACGTCGAGGCTCAGGTCCTCGATTTCGTCGAGGCCGCCGTTCTCCAGCAGGTCGCCGCTGACGGCGGTGATGGCGAGCGCCGTGTCCTGGATCGACGCCTCGCGCTTCTCCGCGGTGACGATGATCTCTTCGAGGACGTTTTCCTGTGCCGTCACGTTTGCCGCAACCATCATGCAGCCGACGGTAAGTGCGGCCAGCGATAGCCGCAGTAAACGAGTTTTCATGCGAACTTCTCCTGTTAAGTTGGTTCTTGGGGAATCCGGCGGCTCCCTTAGCCGCCGGGGGGCGCGAATGATAACGGATTGCGCGTGCAATGCCTAATGCCCGAGGGCGAAGGCGTCTCGCCTTCGCGGAGGGCGGGACGCCCTCGCTCCCAGGCTACGTCTTGAGAGTGACGTTGCCGTGCTTCGCGAAGGCGGCCGCGACCTGGTCGAAAACGACGCCCACGCGGATCACGCTGAAGTCGCGGAAGTCGATGATGGTGCTGGAGTGGCCGTCCGGATTGGCGTATTTCGACAGCCCGTAGTCGAAATGCACGCTGGCCGCTTCGCGTACCGGCGCCTCGATGTCCTCGTAGCGGTATTTCGAGCCCTGCAAAGAGGTGTTGGCCGACGAGCCGAACACCGGCATGCCGCGCTCCCAGGACTGGCGCGCGATCTCGTTGTGAAACTGCCCCGCGTTGAGCAGCATGTCCATGGTTTCGGCCTTGGTGGAGGACTGCATCACGAAGGGGTCGACGCGGGAGAAGAACTCGTGCCCGACGCGAAACGGCGCGACGATGGAGAAGGGGATGTCCTCCTCGCGCACGATGGTCTCGGCCAGGTCGTGCTTCCAGTCGTCCATGACGTGGATCGCGCGGCTCATCGTGGTGTTGGCGAACAGCCCGCCCGGTTTCTCGTAGCTGCGCTTCTTGGCGGCGTAGATGCGCCGGATGCCCGGCTCGGTGCAGGCGTTGATCGCGTAGGCGACATCCAGCGGCGCGATCGCCACTTCGCCGGCGGCGATGGTGTCGAGCAGCAGGGCCACGTCGGCCTGCAACTGCTCCTGCGGGACCGGATCGGCGGTCGTGCGTTCGTTGGGCATGGGCGTTGCAATCATCCTTTTAGATGTATTTACTTGCAGAAGAGTGCAAGAAGCGCGTCAATTAGACGCATTTGGGGTAGATCTTCGAGAGTGGCGGCGATTTGGGCGCCGTCGATGCCGTTGTCGCCGGCGGTCAGCGAATCGAACTTCGCGACCAGGTCGTCGCGGCGCATGGGGTTGGCGGGCGTGCCCAGACTGTCGAGCACGTCAGAGCGGCGGGTTTCGCCGTTGCGGTCCTTCAGTTCCAGCCAGCTTCCGAAGTGCGCCGGGAAGGCCGCCTGCATGTCCGGGGCCGCGACCGCATCCACCCGATCGGCGATCGCCAGCGTGCGCCGGTCCTCGAGCGCCTCGCCCATGAAGCCGGCAACCGAGGCCGGCCCGTAGTAGAGCGCCGCGCCCAGCGTGAACGGCAGGCTGTACTGTGCGGCCATCTCCGAGGTCGGCCTGCGCAGCATGTGCTGGGTGACCATGATGTCGGGGCCGCCCACGACGATCGATTCGATTTCTTCCGGGTCCATGCTGAAGCCTTCCGTGACCTCCGCAAGGGCGTCGAGGGTGGAGTGGAACAGGCGGCAGCAGGGGTAGGGCTTGTAGCTGATGCGGTGGATCTCGGGGCCGTCGGGGTGCGGTCGGTTCAGCCTTTCGGGATCCGATTCGGCGCCGAAGTTGTGGATCAGGCCGTAGCGGCCCTCCAGCGCCTGTTCGGGGCCGGCGATGCCGAGCCCGGCGTGTTCGGCGGCCATCACGCCGTGCAGCGCCGCGTACCCGCCGTGCAGGCGCTTGACGGTCGTGCCTTCCGGCTCCTGGCTGAACTGCATCGAGCCACCGGCCATGGACAGCACCAGCCCCCAGCCGCGCGCCAGTTCCCTCGGCGAGAGGTTCAGCAGCACGGCGGCGGCGGCGGCGGCGCCGAAGCCGACGAACAGGCTGGTGGGATGAAAGCCCAGCTCGATGGTCTCGGCGGCGTTGGTGGCCGCGCCCACGCGCCCGACCGCCTCGTAGCCGGCACGGATCGCGGCGGCCAGCCGTTCGCCGCTCAATCCATGGTGGGCCGCCAGCGCCAGGCTGGAGGCGATGACCGCCGCGCCCGGGTGGCTGACCGACTCGTCGTGCGTGTCGTCCAGTTCAAGGCCGTGGGCGGCGGTGGCGTTCACGAACGCCGCCAGGCCGGGCGCCAGGCGCGTTTGCGAAGCCAGCAGCGGCGCATTGCCCGAGCCTGCATGCGGCGCGGCCCACTCGTGCATGCGCCGGCCCCAGGCCAGCAGCGAACCAGCGTAGCAGCAGCCCAGGTGATCCAGGATCAGGTTCCGGATCTGCTTCAGGTCGCGCTCGCCGAGCGGCGCGTCGCCCACGGCCAGCAGTTCCTCGGCCAGCGCCAGGCTGCGCCCGTTCTCCGCCACGCTCATGCCCTGTCCGCCCAGCTGGAGCCGTTTCCCGCCTTGTTCCTGCGGGAGTATGTGAGCCAGGGATGGCGGAACCAAGCCCCATGGATGGGTTCATGCGTCTCCCGCAGGAACAAGGCGGGAAACGGCGCAATCGAAGCGGGGCTGGCGCCACTCATGCTGTCTCACCGGCTTGTTTGCGTCGCAGGGACTCCGTAGCTGCAAGGTCCGGCGCGCCGGTTTCCGGGTCGATCACGACGCCGTATTGTTCGCGCGCCTCATCGCTCGACAGCAGCCCGTCGAGCACGTTGTCGGCCACGAGCCGGGGATCGCGCTCAAGCGGGTCGCCGTAGCCGCCGCTGGACACCAGCGTGATCTCCAGCCGGTCGCCGGCCTCGAAACGGGCGTGCGACACCTTGGCGGGCAGTTCCTGCTCGTCGGGAGTGCCCGGATTGACCTTCACCTGGCCGGGCAGCCCGTCGCCGCCGCCGAAGATGCCGCGCGGCGGGTCGCCGGAACGGTTATCGCCGGTGGAACTGACCGCGGCGCCCTCGAGGAAGCGCCAGGTCTTGACCGCGCCCATGCCGCCGCGCCAGCGTCCGGGGGCCGGCGCTTCGTCGCGCAGCTCATAGCGCTCGCAGAGCATCGGCGCCGACAGCTCCATCTCCTCCAGCGGGTTGTTGCGGGTATTGGCCATCAGCGTGTCCACGGTGTCGAGGCCGTCGCGCCCATGACGGCCGCCGTACGAGCCCTCGTTGATCTCGACGTTGATCTGGTACTTGCCCCGGTACGACTCGAACGAGTACACGAAGCACGAAACGTTGGCCGAGTTGCCACCGGTGACGCGCTGCGGCAGCGCCTCGCTCAGCGCCGCCAGGACCTGGTCGGGGATCCGGTTGATCTGGGTGAAGCGCGCCTCGCAGCCGCGCGGGTAAATCGGGTTGAAGATGCTGCCCTTCGGCGCGTGGGCATAGACCGGGCGGAAAACGCCGTCGTTCTGCGGCACGCCCGCGCCCTCGGCGGTCTCGTCCAGCAGCAGGGCCCGCACCGCGAAGTTCACCGCCGGCAGCACGCTGCCCTCGAACGGGCAGTTGAAGCCGGTCGCGGTCTGCGGCGTGGAGCCGGTCAGGTCCACGCAGATGTCGCCGCCGCGCACCAGCACCTTCGTGGCGATCTTCAGCGGCTTGCCGAAATGCTTGCCGTCGTCCTCCAGCCAGGCGTCCGGCGCCGGGTACTCGCCGTCGGGCAGTTCCTCGATCCGGGCGCGCATCCGCCGCTCGGCGTAGTTCATCCACTCCTCGGCCGCGCTCATCACGCGGTCCAGGCCGTGCTGCGCGACGAGCCCGGCGAAACGCTGCTCGCCCAGCCGGCAGCAGGCGATCATCGCCTCGAGGTCGCCGGCATTGGCCTCGGGCGTGCGCACGTTGTCCATGATCAGCGACCAGAGGCCCTCGCTCCGTTCGCCGGCGGCGTGCAGCTTTACCGCGTCGAGGATCTGGCCCTCGGCGAAGAAGTCCGGCACGTCCACCGAGAAACCGGGGTCGGCGGCGCCGATGTCCACCATGTGGCCGGTGCAGCCGGCGAAACCGACATGCACGTCGCCCACGAACAGCGGCAGCAGCACGCCGTAGTCGGGACTGTGCGAAGCGCCGTGATACGGGTGGTTGTGAAGATATACATCGCCGGGCCGGTAGCGCCCGCGGTGCTTGCGGTCGATGCCGCGCACGTAGGCGGGCAGGGAGCCGCAGTGCATGGGCGTGGAGTCGCTCTCGCACAACTGCCGGCCGTCGAAGTCCAGCAGCGCCGCGCCGATGTCGCGCGACTCGCGCATGACGCTGGAATAGGCCATGCGCACCAGGAGTTCGGCCATTTCGTGGGCGACGGAGTGCAGCGCGCCGCCGATCACCTGCAGCGAGACGGGGTCGACGTCGACGCGGTTCCAGCGGCGGTCGGCGTGCGCTCCCAGTCCGGTGCTGCGCGCCTGGTCGAGTCCGGGCCAGAGGCTCATGATCGGAGTGAGGGCACTGCCCTCACAGCGTCTCGCCTTCCCCGAGGGCGGGACGCCCTCGCTCCCAGGAGACGCCCGTGCTCCCGGGGGTGAGGCGGAGGTTGGAGTAGCGGTCCACGCTCGCCTGCCAGCCCGGAGGGATCGCGGTGGTGGTGTCGGGCTGCTCGACGATCGCGGGGCCTTCGATGCGGTGGCCCGGACGGAGAGCGGAGCGTCGGTAGAACGACGTGGTCAGCGCCTTGCCGGCGCCGGGGAAGCGGCAGGGCGCGGTCAGCAGCGGCTCGGCGTCGCCGGCGGCCTCCTCCTCGGCCCGGGCCGAAACCAGCGGCGTGCCGGGCACATACGCGGACACGCCGAGATTGATGACCCGCACCGGCATGTCCGGGTAGGCGCGCAGATAGGCGCGCTGATGTTCGGCGTCGAAGCGCTCGCGCAGCGCCTCGGCCCACCCGGCATCGATGTCGCCGGGCGGCGCGTCCACCGCCAGTTCGTTGCCCTGGCCGGCATAGCGGCACTCGGCCCAAAGTTTCAGGCGCACTTCGTCCGCGCCGAACCCGTCGCCGGCCAGCCGCTGGGTGGCTTCCTGCGTCATCTCATCGAACCGGCCGGATACGGCCCCGTAATCCAGGTCTTCCAGATCGCCCCAAAGCGTTGCCTTGAACTCGTAGCGCACCTGCGCGCACAACAGCCCGCCGGCCGCGCCCACGCCGGGGTGCGGCGGGATCAGCACTTCGCCGATGGCCAGCGCTTCGGCCACCGGCGCGGCGAAGGCCCCGCCCGCGCCGCCATAGGCTACCAGCGTGAATTCGCGCGGGTCAAAGCCCTTGGACACGCTGGCCAGGCGCATCGCCTCGACCATGTTGTTGACCGCGATATCGAAGATGCCTCCGGCGGCGTCCTCCAGCGTCAGCCCGAGCGGCTCCGCGACCCGCCGGCGGATGGCGTCGCGGGCCCGGTCGGGCGCCAGCGAGGGGACGGCGTCCGCGAGGTGGTCGGCGCGGTACCAGCCGCTGACCAGCAGCGCGTCGGTAACCGTGGGCCGGTCGCCGCCCTTGCCGTAGCAGGCCGGGCCGGGATCGGCGCCGGCGCTCTGCGGGCCCACGCGGAACATGCCCTCGGGGTCCAGCCAGGCGATCGAGCCGCCGCCGGCGCCCAGCGTGGCGATATCGACCATCGGCGTCATCACGTCGTAGTCGCCGACGCGGGTGTCGAGCAGGCTGCGCATGCGCATTTCGCCGTTGGGCGCCACGCCGATGTCCGCGGAGGTCCCGCCCACGTCCAGCGTGATCACGTTCCTGCGCCCGATTTCCGCGCCCGCCTCGATGCCCGCGATCAGCGCGCCGACCGGCCCGGAAAGCAGGAGATTGACCGGCCGCCGCCACGCCTCCGCGGGGGCGACCATGCCGCCGCTGGACGTCATCAGGCGCAGTTGCGCCGGCACGCCCGCCTCGTCGAGCGCGGCGGCGAACCGGCGCACGTAGCGGCCGGTCACCGGGCCCACGTAGGCGTTCATCGCGGTGGTGGAGAAGCGCTCGTATTCGCGCACCAGGGGCGCGATCTCGTGACTTGCCGTGACGTAGGCCTCGGGGAACTCGCGCCGTGCGATATCCGCGATGCGCCTCTCGTGTTCCGGGTTGAGGAACGAGAAAAGGCAGCAGACCGCGATGGATTCGACGCCCTGTTCCCTGAGCAGCGCAACGGCTTCGAGCACGTCGTCCTCGTTGAGCGGCACTTCCACTTCGCCGTCGGGCGCGCGGACCCGCTCGCGCACCGTAATCCGCCAGCGGCGCGGCGTCAGCGGGCGGCTCTGGCGGGCGATCTCCTGGTAGTGCGAGAAGTTGTACGGACGGTCCTTGCGCCCGATGTGCAGGACGTCGCGGAAACCGCGGGTCGTGATCAGCCCGGTCCTGGCGCCCTTGCGTTCCAGCAGCGCATTGGTGGCCACGGTCGTGCCGTGGCAGCAGAATTCGATGTCGGAGAAGTCGAGGCCGGCCTTGCGCAGCAGTTCCTCCGCGCCCTGCATGGCGGCGCGGGACGGGTCGTCCGGGGTGGAGGCGAGCTTGTGGGTGGCCAGCACCTGTCCGTCGCGGCCGGCGGCGATGAGGTCGGTGAACGTTCCGCCGATGTCGATGCCGATACGCGCCAAGTTGCCCGCGCCCCTTCGCGCGCCGATAAAGACCGCGAATTTTCGCACACTGACGGTTACGGCTGGCGCGCTGGTTCCGTTACAGGGCCCTTCCGGGAGACGCATTAATCCATCCATGGAGCTTGGTTCCGCCATCCCTGGCTCACACACTCCCGGAAGGGCCCTGTAACGGAACCAGCGAAACCGCAGGTGGTTCGTGCGTCGTGTATGGTTCTTGCCGCCATGGGTGCGTTGACTGAATCCGTTCTCGATTTTCTGTGCGGCGATCTTCCGGCGCGCGCGCCGGAGAATGCGCGGCGTATTGCGGTGACCGGGTTCATAGACTGTATCGGGGTGGCCCTGGCCGGTGCGGACCAGCCGGTGGTGCGCAACCTGCTGAAGTCCGATGGCGGGGGCAAGCCGGAAGCGCGGCTGCTGCTGAGCGGCGAGCGCATGCCGGCAGCAGCCGCCGCGCTGATCGGGTCCGCCGCCGCCCACGCGCTCGATCTCGACGACTACGCTTTCGGTAACCACACCAGCGCGGTACTCGTGCCGCCGATCCTCGCGGAAGCCGAGGTGGTGCGGGCTTCCGGCGCCCGAATGATCGAAGCCTACCTGGCCGGATTCGAGGTATGGAGCGTCCTCGCGCGGCGCGAGCGGGACTACATGCAGGGAGCGGGCTGGCACCCGACCGGCGTCTACGGCCCGGTGGCGGCGGCAGCCGCGCTCAGCCGGCTGCGCGGCATGTCCAGGCGCGAGACCCGCAACGCGCTGGGGCTCGCCGCAGCGGCCGGGGGCGGCGTGATGGACAACTTCGGGACCCAGGCCAAACCCTACCAGGCCGCGCGCGCGGCCGAGGCCGGCGTTGCCGCGGTGCGTCGGGCTCTGGCCGGCGTGGACGCGGGGCCGGATGCGCTGGACGGGGCAGGGGGCTTCCTGAAGGTAATCTCGCCGTCGGACCGCGTGGACCGCGCGTCAGCCGCGCCGGATCTCGGAGAAGACTGGTACATGGAAGAACATGGGCTGAACATCAAGCGCTACCCGGTCGTGGGCGCGGCCCAGCGCTGCGTGGATGCGGCCCTGCAGCTGCACGCCGACCACGGTCCGGATGTCGCGGCGATCGAGCGCGTGACTGCGCGGATCAGCCGGGATCACTCGTCGGTCATGCAGTTCCGCCTGCCCGCCGATGCCATGCAGGCCAAGTTCAGCCTCGAGTTCGCGGTCGCCGCGCCGCTGATCTTCGGGCGTCTGGGCTTCGCGGAAATGCACGACGATTGCGTGCGGCGCGACGACGTGCAGGCGCTGATGCGGAAGGTGGAGCGGGAGGAAGGCCCGGACGACGATCCGATCTACCCGGTGGGCGCGCGCCATGACACGGTGGGCGTTGCGCTGGCCGACGGAACCGCACTGGAAAGCGAGCCGGTCCATCGTTACCGGGGGCATGGACAGAACCCGCTTTCGCCGGAAGAGCTGCGCGCCAAGTTCATGGATTGCGCGACGGTGACCGGCGCAGTGCCCGACGATGTGGCTGCCGATCTGTTCGAGTGCTTGTCGCGCCTGGAAGAAGTGAGCGGCGTTAGTGAGATTGATGATATACCTAATATATCAGTATGATATTAGGTATATCTATATTGTATATCAGTTTCTGATTCAATCGCCGGACAGCAGTTCTTCCAGCACGGCGGCGGCGGCCAGCACCCGCATGTCGGCGAACCGAGCGCCCACGAACTGCACGCCAACCGGGAGGCCCGACGGCCCCGCAAGGCCCGGAACCGTCACGCACGGCAGCTGCAGCGCCGTGAACAGCCGGTTGAACGTGGCCTCGCCGTTTCCGTCCCGGCGCGGGACCGCTTCGCCCGGCACCGAAGCCGTCAGCCAGGCGTCGTAGTCGGCCAGGCGCCGGTCGAACACCGGGCGCAGGCCGCCGATCCCGTCGTAGGCCTCGGCCATCGCCCGCGGCGTGATCCCGCGGTTGACCTCGACCTCCTCGATGATGTCATCGTGCAGACCCTGCTTGCCGGCGCCGTACTCGGCCAGCAGCGAGATGCGCGCCTCGCCGTGCATGATCACGTCCTGCCATTCGTTCAGATTCTCCGCGTCCGGGATTTCCTCGATCTCCCCGACGCCATGCCCCGCGGCAGCAAGCCTGTCCGCCGCGGTCTCCACGGCCGAGCGGCTGGCCGGTTCCGCGTCGGGCCAGTAGGGCGTGCGGTAAAGCCCGATACGCAGGCCGCGGCCTGCTTCGGGCGCCCGCCATTCGCCCAGGTCCAGGACTTCCCCGGTGCGCGCCAGCAGTTCCACGTCCTCGGCCATCCAGCCTACCGTGTCGAGGCTGGGCGCATGCAGCCACAGTCCCTGCACCGGCACCCGGCCGTACGTGGGCTTGAAGCCGGCCACGCCGCAGAACGAAGCCGGCCGGATCACCGAACCGCCGGTCTGCGTTCCCAGCCCCATGGGCGCCATGCCGGTGGCCACGGCGGCGCCGGAACCCGCCGACGAGCCGCCCGGGGTGCGCCTGGGATCGTGCGGGTTGGCGGTGGGCGGGTCGCGGCCGATGCCGGCGAATTCGACGGTGTCCGCCTTGCCCAGCAGTACGCATCCCGCCTGGCGCAGCAGTCGCACGCAGGCCGCGTCCTGCTCGGCGCGCCGGCCCTCGTAGCGCAGCGAACCGCGCTGCGTGGGCAGGTCCACCGTATCGATCACGTCCTTGACCGCGAACGGCAAGCCGTGCAGCGCGCTGCGCGGTCCGCGCAGTTCGCGCTCGCGGTCCCGGGCCCGTGCTTCGCCCAGCGCCCGCTCCGCGTCGAAGGCCGCGAATGCCCGCACGTCCTTTTCGCGGGCCTCGTAGCGCGCGATGCAACGCTCGACCGCCTGTTCGCTGGAGACCTCGCCGCGCGCCAGCCTCGCCCACAGACCCCGCGACCGGAAGCCGGAGTCCGGATTGCGCTTCATGGATGTGGTCCGGCCATAGTCGGGTCCGACGCCTTGCCGCCGACCATTATGGCCGCTCCCCGGCGGCGGACTGCCGTCAGTGGGCTTCGTCGACGATGTGCAGATTGACGCCCTGGTTGGCCAATTGCCGGGCGATGTCGGGGGGAATGCCCGCGTCCGTCACCAGCGTGTCGATCCGGTCGAACTTGCAGATGATGTGCGAGCAGCGCTTGCCAAATTTCGACGAGTCCGACACCAGGATGATCTCGCTGGCCATGTTGCACATCCGGCGGTTCAGGCTGGCCTCCTGCGCGAAGTGAGTGGTCACTCCAACCCCGGTATCGATACCGTCGGCGCCGAGAACCAGCTTGTCGAAATGCATGTGCCGCAGGCCTTCCTCGGCATGCTTGCCGTAGAAGCTCAGCGACCGGGTGCGCAGGATTCCACCCGTGACGAGAATTTCAAGGTGCTGGGCCCGGGCCAGCGCCGACGCTACGTTCAGGCCGTTGGTGACGACCGTCAGGTCGTGATGGTCCAGCAGGCAAAGAGCCACTTCCTCGGTCGTCGTGCCGGAGTCCAGGGCTATCGTGTGGGCGTCGCTGCCGATCATTCCCGCAACCGCGCGCCCGAGGCGCCGCTTGACGGACAGGTTGTCCTTGTGCCGCTCCTGCATGGAAAGCTCGCGGGTCAGCCGGTTGCTGGCGACGGCGCCGCCGCGGGCGCGCACGACCAGCCCCTTGCTGTTCAGCGCGTTCAGATCGTTGCGTATCGTGACTTGCGAAACATTGAGCATCCGGGCCAGTTCTTCCACCCCTACCTTGCCCTTGGACTCAGTCTGGCGCACGATTTCGGAGCGCCTTTCGATCAGGCTCAACATGAATTCCCCCCGGCTCAATGTGAATTCCCCCCGGCTCAATGTGAATTCCCCCCGGTTGAGGCGAAATCCTAATCACTTGCGTTTATTTTCACAACCGGCGCCCGCAGCCGCAGCGAAGGCATTGCCAGGCGCAAGCACTACGCGCGCGATGGCCCGGATCCGCGCGTTCGCCGCAACGCTTGCGGTTACGATAGCGCCCGAATCCGTTTCCGGTCCGCAACGATGGAGATCAGGGGAGAACAAAGCCTGTCGCACCCGCGCGAAGACGTGTGGGCGGCGCTGATCGACCCGGACGTGCTGGGCGCCTGCGTGCCCGGCTGCAAGTCCTTCGAGCGGGTGTCCGAGGACCACTACCGCGCCGCCATGCAGGCCGATATCGGCCCGGTGAGCGCAGGATTCGAAGTCGAGATACGGATAGCCGATCCGGATCCGCCGCACTCCTACCGCCTGGAAGGCAATGCCAAGGCGGCCGTCGGCTTCGGCCGCGGCCAGGCCGACGTTCGCCTGGAGGAAGACGGCCGGGGCGGAACGAAGCTCAGCTACGTGGCGAAACTGCAACTGGGGGGGAAACTGGCGCAGGTCGGATCGCGCCTGTTGTCGGGCATTACGCGAAAGATCGCGGCGAACTTCTTCGAGCGCTTCGCACAGGTGCTGGAGGGCAAGCGGCCGGTCGGCGCGGCGCGGGCGAAACGGCCGGGAGTCTGGTTCCAGGTGGCCCTGGGCCGGGTCTTCCGGAACCGGGCATTGCGTTGGGCCGTTCCGGCGGTGCTGCTCGGCCTGGCGGCGCTTGCCGTTCTCCTGTTGTTGACTTCGTGATTGGCGTTATTATCGGAAGCGGTGTGGTCGGAAGGCACGCCAGGGTCCGGCGATAGCCGGATGAGGGTAATCGCAAGTTAAGGAGGGGCGGGAATGGACGCTACGGTTTCGTTCACGCTGAACGGCAAGAATGTCAGCGCCGAAACGACCGGCGCGACGCTGCTGGTGGATCTGCTTCGCAACCATTTCGGACTGACCGGCGCTCACGTGGGCTGCGACACCAGCCAGTGCGGCGCCTGCGTGATTCACGTCGATGGCGTCTCGGTCAAGAGTTGCACGATGCTGGCGGCGCAGGCCGACGGCAGCACGGTGGAGACGATCGAGGGCCTGGCCGCGAACGGCGAACTGCATCCCGTTCAGCAGGCGTTTCATGAGCATCACGCCCTGCAATGCGGGTTCTGCACGCCCGGCATGATCATGAGCGCGGTCGATCTGCTGCGCCGCAACCCGCGGCCCAGCGAAGTCGAAGTGCGCGACTGGCTGGAAGGCAACATGTGCCGCTGCACGGGCTATCACAACATCGTCAAGGCGGTGCGCGCGGCGGCGGTCGCAATGGGAGAGCAGGCGTCATGACCGGCGGCATGGGGATCGGCGTCTCGGCGCCACGCACCGAGGACCGGCGCTTCATCACCGGCCGGGGCCGGTATGTGGACGACATCAATCTGCGCTCGCAGCAGTACGCCTGGTTCGTGCGCTCGCCCCACCCGCATGCCGAGGTTCGCGGCGTGGACGCGGCGGACGCCCTGAAGATGCCCGGCGTAACGGCGGTGCTTACGGGAGCGGACATGCAGGCCGACGATATCGGACCGCTGCCCGTGGCCTGGGGCATTACCAGCCGGGACGGCTCGCCCGCCTTTGAGCCCGAGTACCCGGCGCTGGCCACCGACCGGGTGCGTTACGTGGGCAACCCGGTGGCGGTGGTGGTGGCCGAATCGCGGACCCAGGCCCGGGATGCCGCCGAGATGGTGAATGTGGACTACGAGGAACTCGAGTCCATGTCCAGCGCGACGGCCGCGATGGAGGAAGGCGCGCCGCTGATCCATGAGGGCGCCCCCGGCAATATGTGCTTCGACTGGGAGTGGCTGCCGGCGGCCATGGCGCCGGACGCCAGGAGCAACACGGACAAGGCTTTCGAGGAGGCCGCGCACGTCGTGTCGCTGGAGCTGGTGAACAACCGGCTGGCCCCGAACGCGATGGAACCGCGCGCCAGCCTGGCGGACTTCAATCCGGCCACCGGCCAGCTCACGCTCTATACGACCAGCCAGAACCCGCACGTCAACCGGCTGCTGCTGTGCACCGCCACGCTGAAGATGCCCGAGCACAAGGTGCGCGTGGTGGCGCCGGATGTCGGCGGCGGTTTCGGGTCGAAGATTTACCACTACGCCGAGGAACTGACCGTTTGCTGGGCTTCGCGGCGGCTGAGGGTCCCGGTCAAGTGGACCGCCGAACGCAGCGAGTCGTTCCTGGCCGACGCGCAGGGCCGCGACCACGTGACCCGCGTGGAACTGGCGCTGGACGCCGATGCGCACTTCACCGGCATGCGGGTGGACACCGTTGCCAACCTGGGCGGATGGCTGTCCGCTTTCGGCCCGGCCATTCCCACGGTGTTCTATGCGCCCCTGCTCGCGGGGGTCTACCGGACTCCCAACATCTACGTGACCGTCAAGGGCGTGTTCACCAACACCACGCCCACCGACGCCTACCGGGGCGCCGGGCGCCCCGAGGCCTGTTACGCGGTGGAGCGGGCCGTGGACGAGGCCGCGGTGCAGATCGGCATGGATCCGGCCGAACTGCGCCGGCGCAATTTCATTCAGCCCGACGAGTTTCCCTATCAGTCGCCGGTGGGGCAGCTCTACGACTCGGGCGATTTCGAAGGCTGCCTGGACCTGGCCAGGGAACTGAACGGTTATGAAGAATTCGCCGAACGGCGGAGGCAGAGCCAGGCCCGGGGCAAACTGCGCGGCCGCGGCATGTGCTTCTACATCGAAGCCTGCGGAGCCGCCCCGTCGCAGGCCGCCGGGCAGCTGGGCGCGCGCGCCGGGCTCTACGAGGTCGCCACCGTCCGGGTGCATCCTTCCGGAAGCGTGCAGGTCCTGACCGGGGCCCACAGCCACGGCCAGAGCCACGAGACCACCTTCGCGCAGATCGTCGCCGAGCGGCTGGGCATCGATTTCGGCAACGTGGAAATTGTCCACGGCGATACCGGCGAGATCCCGTTCGGAATGGGCACCTACGGTTCCCGGTCGCTGGCCGTGGGCGGAACCGCCCTGTACAAGGCCCTCGACAAGGTGGAGGAAAAGGGACGCAAGATCGCCGCGCATCTGCTCGAGGCGGAGGCGGCCGATATCGAGTTCACCGACGGGCAGTTCCGGGTGGCCGGCACCGACCGCGCGGTGCCCTTCGGGGACGTCGCGCTGGCGGCCTACGTGCCGCACAACTATCCGCTGCAGGAACTGGAGCCGGGTCTGGAGGAGACGGCGTTCTTCGATCCCGAGAATTTCACCTTCCCGTCGGGCTGCTACATCTGCGAGGTCGAAGTGGACCGGCAAACGGGCGAAGTCGAGTTGTGCGATTTCGTTGCCGCCGACGACTTCGGCAACATCATCAATCCCATGGTGGTGGAAGGACAGGTGCACGGCGGACTGGCGCAGGGCATCGGGCAGGCGCTGCTGGAGCACTGCCGGTACACGCCCGAAGGCCAGTTGCTGAGCGGTTCGTACATGGATTACTGCATGCCGCGAGCGGACGATCTGCCGAATTTCGTCGTGGCCACGCGCTGCACGCCCACGCCCTTCAATCCGCTGGGGGTCAAGGGTTGCGGGGAAGCCGGCGCCATCGGCGCGCCACCGGCGGTGATCAACGCCGTGCTTGATGCGCTGCGCCCGCTGGGCGTTACGCACATCGACATGCCGGCCACGCCGCAGGCCGTTTGGCAGGCGATCCAGGCCGCCCAGTCCGGTGATTGAGACCGGCGAGTAGAGGAGGACAGAGCAATGCGCGAATTCAATTACTACCGCGCCGGGTCGGTGCGCGACGCGGCCAAGCGCCTCGGCGCGAGCGGGAACGCAATGCTGCTGGCCGGCGGAATGACCCTGTTGCCGGCGCTCAAGATGCGCCTGAACGAACCCGGCGAACTGATCGACCTGGCCGGGATCGATGAACTCAGGGGCGTCAAGCTGACCCGCAAGGGGGCCCACATCGGCGCCACCACAACGCACGCGGAAGTTGCGGGCAACGTGGAGTTGCGGGCCGCGGTTCCGGTGCTGCCGCATGCCGCCGAGTCGATCGGGGATCCGCAGGTGCGCAATCGCGGCACGCTGGGCGGTTCGCTGGCCAACAACGACCCGGCGGCCGACTATCCGGCGGTGGCCCTGGCCCTGGGTGCGACCATTTTCACCAACAAGCGCAAGATTTCCGCGGACGATTTCTTTGTCGGGATGTTCGAGACGGCCCTGGGGCGCGGAGAAGTGGTCACGCAGGTTCTGTTCCCGAAACCGCAACGGGCGGGCTACGCGAAATTCCCCAACCCGGCCACGCGCTACGCACTCGTGGGCGTCTGCGTGGCGCAGTTCAAGACCGGCGTTCGGGTGGCCGTGACCGGCGCCGGCGCATCGGTGTACCGGCTGCCGGAATTCGAGGACGCGCTGGATGCCGACTTCTCCGAAGTTGCGCTGGACGGGCTCACGGCTTCGGCGGCGAACCTGAACGACGACATGCATGCCGGCGCCGACTATCGCGCGCACCTGGTGAGCGTCATGGCCCGCCGCGCCGTCTCGCTGGCCCTCGACTGACAGGTTTGACCGCAACACCGGACTCCGTGGAGCAGGTTGGCGGCCTGCTCGAGGGGCAGGACTACATCGCCGGCGACCGCCTGAGCACGGCAGTTTTCCTGGCCCTCAGCCTCAGGCGTCCGTTGTTCCTCGAGGGCGAGGCCGGCGTCGGCAAGACCGAACTGGGCGTGGCGCTGGCCGCGGCGCTGGGACGCCGGCTCATCCGCCTGCAGTGCCACGAGGGACTGGACCTGGCCGGGGCGGCGTACGAGTGGAACCATGCGCGCCAGATTCTGGCCATTCGTCTGGCGGAGGCCGAGGAGCGCGTGGACGAGATGGCGAAGGACCTCTACTCCCGCGAATACCTGATCGAACGTCCGCTGCTCGAGGCGCTGTCGCCTTTTCCCGAGGGACCGCCGGTGCTACTGGTGGACGAACTGGACCGCGCCGACGAGCCGTTTGAGGCTTATCTGCTTGAATTCCTGTCCGATTTCCGGATGAGCATTCCGGAACTGGGGGAGGTCCGGGCGCCCGAGGCGCCGGTCGTAGTGCTGACTTCCAATCGCACCCGCGAGGTGCACGACGCGCTCAAGCGCCGCTGCCTCTACTGCTGGGTGGACTACCCGACGCAAGCCGCCGAGGAACGCATCCTCCAGGCCCGCGTGCCGGGACTGCCCGAGGTCCTGCGCGCTAAGGTGGCCGGTTTCGTCCAGGGCCTGCGCAAGGAAGGCCTGTTCAAGTCGCCGGGCGTGTCGGAAACGCTGGACTGGGCAGAATCGCTGATGGCCATGGGCGCCCGCGAAGTGGACACGCAAGCGGTCTCGGAGACTCTCGGCGCCCTGCTCAAGTACCAGGAGGACCTGGAGCAGGTCGACAAGTCGGTCGTGGATCGCCTCCTTGCCGCCTCTGCCTGAACACGGGGGGGAGGCCGTCCCGCCCTCCACCCTCAAATACATACATTTAATGACAAGCATTGCGCGGGCAGGGTTGGTATTCTTCGCGTCGTGACGGATTTTTTCGCACAGCCCATCCTTAACTCGCCGTATCAGGCGCCCCGCGAGTATTGGGAGCTGGACAGCGAGCGCAGGCCAACGGGGAAAAAGATCACAGGCCGCCGGCCCGCCCAATACATCACGGCAGTTCCCGCAGCAAAGATAAGTGGCCAGGCAAGGTTGACGCTGCATGAGACCATCACTTCCGACGGCGGGCAGGAATACGATCCCATGCCCGTCATCGACGAAATACGCAGCCATCTTGATAAATGGCGGCGCCTGCCTGTAGAGCAGTGCGGAGTCACGCCGGTTACGGTGCAGTTGCTGCGGCACTGGCGGGAGCACGACTTTTTGGGACGCCGTCCGTTTTTCTGTCAGATTGAGGCGGCAGAAACGATCATCTGGCTCACGGAAGTGGCAGGCTGCATTAGCGGCCGCGGCCCGTCAGCCTACAAGGGAATCCGCGAACACTTGCGGGGCGCAAACGAGCATGCCAATCCGGGGCTGTTACGAATTGCCCTGAAGCTCGCCACCGGCGCAGGGAAAACAACAGTAATGGCCATGCTGATTGCGTGGCAGACGCTGAATGCGCTGCGTTCGGCCAACAGTCCCCGATTCACGCGGGGTTTTCTCGTGGTGACGCCAGGCATCACCATTCGAGATCGCTTGCGCGTGCTGCTGCCCAACGATCCGGACAGCTATTACGTGAAGCACGATCTCGTTCCGCACGGTATGCGGCCCGACATGCAGCGTGCCAAAATCGTCATCACCAACTATCACGCTTTTCTCCGCCGCGAACGCACCAAGCTGGCGAAGGGCAATCGGGCCCTGCTCAAGGGCCACGGACCGGAAGTTTCAACGCTGGAAACCGAGGGCCAGATGCTGCAGCGCGTTTGCCGCGAACTGATGGGCCTGAAGAACATTCTGGTGCTGAACGACGAGGCGCATCACTGCTACAGGGAGAAGCCGGGGGAGTCCGAGGAAGATGCACAGAAAGGCGACGAACGCGAGGAAGCGAAGAAAAATGTCGAAGCGGCGCGAGTGTGGATTGCCGGGATCGAAGCCGTGCAGAGCCAGATTGGCGTTCGGTCCGTTCTCGATCTGTCCGCCACGCCCTTTTTCCTCAGCGGCTCCGGCTACCGCGAAGGCACGCTGTTCCCCTGGACGGCGAGTGATTTCTCGCTGCTCGAGGCGATTGAATGCGGAATCGTCAAGCTGCCACGGGTGCCAGTGGCGGACAACGCCGGCATGGCCGAAATGCCACGCTACCGGGAGCTGTGGCGGCACATCGGCCCCAACATGCCGAAAAAGAACTCCGCCAAAACCGGCCAACTGGACCCGCTTGGCCTGCCAAAGGACCTCCGGGGCGCCATCGATGCCCTCTACGGGCACTACGCGGCTACCTTCGAGGCTTGGCAGGAAGCGGAAATCGAAGTGCCACCGGTCTTTATCGTGGTGTGCAACAACATGGCCGCTTCCGAGCTGGTTTACCGGTTCATGGCAGGGTTTGAGCGTGCGGCGGAGAACGGCGCGCAGCTTCCTCCGCACCGGGGTTTACCGCTGTTCAGCAATTACGACGAAGCGGGGCAACGCCTTGCCCGTCCGCGCACGCTGCTGATCAACAGCGAACAATTGGAGTCCGGCGAGGCACTGGACAAGACGTTCCGCGCCGCGCACGCGGAGGAAATCGTGCGGTTCCGCCGAGAGCGGGTGGAGCGCGAGCGGGATTCTGCCGCCGGTGAAAGCCTCACCGACGCTGACCTTCTGCGCGAAGTGATGAACACGGTGGGCAAGTCCGGGCGTTTGGGCGGGGACATTCGCTGCGTGGTGTCGGTGGCGATGCTGTCGGAAGGATGGGACGCCAATACCGTGACCCATGTCCTGGGCGTGCGGGCTTTCGGCACCCAACTACTTTGTGAGCAGGTGGTGGGCAGGGCGTTGCGCCGGCAGTCCTATGAACTCAACGAGAAAGGCTTGTTCGATGTGGAGTACGCCGATGTGCTGGGCGTGCCGTTCGACTTTGCCGCCGAGCCCATCGTAGTGACGCCAATCAAGCCGAAACGCACCGTGCATGTGCATGCCGTGCAACCCGAGCGTGACAAGCTGGCCATTGAGTTCCCGCGGGTGGAAGGCTACGCCTACGAGCTTCCAGAAGACCACCTTACGGCAGAGTTCAACCACGATTCCACCCTCACGCTAACCCCGGAAAAAGTCGGCCCCACGCAAACGCACACCAAAGGCATACTCGGAGAAGGCGCAATTCTCACACCCAGCGACCTTCAGGCCGCGCGTCCGGCCACCGTGGCGTTCCACCTCGCCAAACGGCTCTTGGAAAAGCATTTCCGCGGCGCCAACGGCCTGCCCAAGATGCACCTCATGGGCGATCTTCTGCGCATCGCGCGCCAGTGGCTGGATGGCGGCCATCTGGTATGCAGAGGGGGAACGCGTCCGGCCCAACTGCTTTATGCGGTGCTTGCAGACGATGCCTGCGAGCGCATCCACGCCGGCATCGCTCGCTCGGCCGGCGAACGGCAAATCCGCGCAGTGCTCGATCCCTACAATCCCCACGGCTCCACCGCCGAGGTGGACTTTCGTACCTCAAGGCAAACGCGCTGGTCCACCAATCCCGCCTTGTGCCACGTGAACTGGGCCGTGTGCGACGGAGGCTGGGAGATTGAGTTCTGCCGTATCCTCGAATCCCACCCCCGCGTGCGCGCCTACGTGAAGAACGAAGGCATGGGATTTTCCGTTCCTTACCGCATGGGCGGCATTGCGCGGCGCTACTTCCCGGACTTCATCGCGCGCTTGGACGACGGTGTTGATGAGCCGATGAATCTGGTAGTGGAAATCAAGGGCAAGCGCGAGGATGACGCCATTATCAAGGCGGAAACCATGCGCACGTCCTGGGTGCCCGGTGTGAACCAGCTCGCAGAGTTCGGCCGCTGGGATTTCCTGGAATTGACGAATATCGAAACCATGGAGGAGGACTTTCACCGCTGGTTTGCCCAGCATGCCCGCTGCCCCGCCGTTCGGGCCACCCACCACGCCATTCTGCTGGGCGGCAGCATGCCGTACCTGCAGGACATTCCGCGCCGCAGAAGTGAGGCCGTGTAATGATTCTCGTTGATACCTCGGTTTGGATCGACCACCTGCGTTCGGCCGATTCAACGCTGATCCGACACCTGAGTTCGGGAAAGCTGGTCATGCATTCGATGGTGATGGGCGAACTGGCCTGCGGCAACCTGCGCGACAGAGCGGCGACAATGAATCTTCTGGACGCGATCCCCAAAATCGGCGAGCTCACGAATGGAGATGTCATTACCCGTATCGAGCAAGAGGCACTGGCAGGCCGCGGAATCGGATTCGTGGACGCGCATTTGCTGTGCGCGGTGAAAGCAAGGCAGGGCGCATGCCTCTGGACTCGCGACCGTGGGCTCAAGGGTATCGCCGAGGAGTTTGGCGTGGCCTATGTTGAAACCGCCAGCGGCGCGGCGGCGGGAGAAGCGGGCGATGGTGCGTAAACGCAAGCGGGGCAAGCAAATCGAGACGCTCACACACTCCGAGGAGTCGCGGCGCAACATCCCCACGTCCGAACTGGAATCGCTGGTGCGCGACCAGGACAAGACGCCGCTGCGCATCGCCTACGAGCGCCGCAACCGCGACCTCGACCCGCAACTGGTGTGGCGCGGCAAGGACGAGCAGGACTGGTCGGACCTCGTGGTGCAGGCGCCGCCGCTTTACATCCAGGAGAAAGTGCAACCGAAGGCGCTGGTGGACGACCTTCTGCGCGAGAGCCGGGCGAGGGTCGAAGAGGAAGCACGCGACGTTCCCGACCTGTTCGTCGATTTCAACGGTCTGCCCAGTCCCGAAGCAGCAACCGAGTTCTATCAGCATGACCAGAACTGGTCAAACCGGATGATTCTGGGCGACTCGCTGCAGGTTATGGCCAGCCTCGCTGAACGCGAAGGTTTGCGCGGCAAGGTGCAGTGCATCTACATCGATCCGCCCTACGGCATCAAATTCAACTCGAACTTCCAGTGGTCAACGACCAGCCGTGACGTAAAGGACGGCAAGCGCAACCACATCACCCGCGAACCGGAGCAGGTAAAGGCGTTCCGCGATACGTGGCGCGACGGCATCCATTCGTATCTGACCTATCTGCGCGACCGCCTCACCGTCGCACGCGACTTGCTCACAGAGAGCGGCTCGGTTTTTGTGCAGATCGGGGACGAAAACGTGCACCGGGTGCGTGCTGTTATGGATGAGGTGTTCGGAACCGAAAACTTCGTCTCCATGCTTTCGTTCCGCACCCACAGTCCATTGGGTGTCAAGTTTATTGCTAGTCCATATGACTACATCCTTTGGTTTGGTAAAGACAGAACGTGTTTGAAGTTCAGGAATCTCTGGCTAGAAAAGCCATTGGGTTCCGGCACTCAATATCAGTATGTGCAGGAGACAGATGGAACCCGGCGCTCGATGTCAGCGTCGGAGAAGTCTGGGTCTGCCCGCCCTCCGAAGAATGCGCGGGTGTACCGACTAAACCCGCTACGGTCAACAGGCTATACGGCTAGCTGTACATTCGACTTTGCCTTTGAGGGAAGTATTTATCCTCCGCCCAGCGGTAGGAGTTGGGCTACCACGGCCGATGGGATGCGACGCGTAGTCAGGGCTGGTCGCGCATACTCTTCCGGCACTTACTTGAACTTCCTGCTTTTCCACAACGACTTTTCAGCTATGCGCTTGTCCGGGGCTTGGAGTGACACTTACGCTGAATTGGCAGGCAGCTACGTTGTTCAGACGAGTGTGCTGCCCATCCAGCGCTGTATGCTGATGACCACTGATCCCGGCGATCTAGTTCTCGATCCCACATGCGGTTCCGGCACTACGGCCTATGTCGCCGAGCAGTGGGGCCGCCGCTGGATCACGATCGATACCTCCCGAGTGGCATTGGCGCTGGCCCGCGCCCGCATCATGGGCGCCCGCTATCCGTACTACCTGCTTGCCGACAGCCGAGCCGGGCAACTTAAGGAAGCGCAGATCACGCGCAAGGCGCCTTCGGAAGCGCCCGTTTACGGCAGCATTCGCCAGGGCTTCGTTTACGAGCGCGTTCCGCACATCACGCTCAAGGCGATAGCGAACAACGCCGAAATCGATGTCATCTATGAGAATCGCCAGCCTGCCGTGGAGGACGCACTCGCCGAATTGAACGCCGCGCTACGCGGTCACCCCACGCCGTTTCAGGTTTCGGCGGGAGGGCGAAAGGGGGAAGAGATCCATTTCGATGCGGACAAGGAGGCAGCTGTCGAATTGCCCAGCGGAGAGTCGGTAGCTGCCTGCGCGCTCTTGGAATGGGAAGTTCCGCGTGAAGCGCCGGAGGACTGGCCGGACGGCGTGAACGCGCCTCTTGCCCGATTCTGGGAGGCGCGTATCGAACGCCAGCGCGAAATCGACGCTTCCATTGCCGCCTCCGCCGATTTCGAGTACCTCTACGACAAGCCTTACGAGGACAAAAGCAAGGTTCGGGTGGCAGGGCCTTTCACCGTGGAATCTCTGACGCCGCACCGGACCGCCGAGGCGTCACCTGCGCGATCTGTCGCACCCCTGGCGGATGAGGTCAGAGACCAGGAGGTGGAATACGAGGCCCGGGACACGCTGGATGCGCCAGCCTACGACTTCACTGCCATCATTCTCGAGCAACTGCGGACCGCCGGTGTGCAGCAGGCCGACAAGCGCCACAAGATCGACTTCACGTCGCTTGAGGGTTGGCCGGGCGAACTGGTTTGCGCCGACGGGCGCTACAGCGAGGGCGACAAGGAGCGGCGCGCCGCCATTCTGGTGGGCCCGGAGCACGGCACAGTGGGCCGGGCGGACCTCACGCAAGCCGCTCGCGAAGCTGCCGAAGCCGGTTTCGATGCCTTGATCGCCTGCGCCTTCAATTACGACGCACAGTCTTCGGAAGTGACCCGGCTCGGCAAGCTTCCGGTGCTCAAGGCGAGGATGAACGCCGACCTGCATATGTCCACGGATCTGAAGAAGACCAAGGCAGGCAACCTGTTCGTGATCTTCGGCGAACCCGATATCGAAGTGCTCGACGCGCCCGATGACCGCATCCAGGTGCGGATCAAGGGCATCGACCTGTTCGATCCGCGCACCGGCGAAGTGCGCTCCTCGGAACCCGATGATCTTGCCTGCTGGTTCATCGACACCGATTACGACATGGCCAGCTTTTTCGTTCGCCACGCCTACTTCCTGGGTACGCGGGATCCCTACAAGGCCCTTAAGACCACGCTTAAGGCGGAGATTGACAAGGAAGCGTGGGCGAGCCTTCGCTCGGATACGTCGCGCCCCTTCAACAGGCCGGTTTCAGGCCGGATCGCCGTCAAGGCCATCAATCATCTCGGCGACGAAGTCATGAAAGTGGTGAAGGTCGCTCCTGCCAAGCAATAAGGCCGGATGGCTGAGACCATTAACGGCGGGGGCCTTGCCGGACGGGTAGTGGACTTCGTGCGGACGCTTCGCTCGGCCGGAGTGCCACTGGGCGTGGGCAGGAGCGCGCTGGCGCTGAAGGCCGTGGAGCGCATTGACGTGGGCGACCGCGCGGGGTTTGCCAATGCCCTGCGCTGCGTCCTCACCGCAAGTCCGGCCGAGGGTGTGCTGTTCGACTGCGCGTTTCCGATGTTCTTCGGCAATTCTCAAGCGTTCGCGCGCTTGGGCGACTTGCGGGCGCAGGGCCTGCGCTTCCTGGGGGAAAACAAGCCGCCACCCGGCGCTCTGCGCCTGCTGCGCGCCAAGGAGAGCAGCGCGCAACTGATCGCCGCGCCGGGCGCCCAGCGGGCCGTCGCGGGGGCCGGCTATTCGCCGCAGGAATCGCTTTCGGCGAAGGATTTCGGGCAGATGTCGCCAGAGGAGCAGGCCCAGGCGCAGGAATTGCTGCGCCGCGGCGTGTTTTGCCCCACGCGCTTGGGCAGGCGTTTCAGGCCCGCCGCACATGGACCGCGCATCGATATTCAGGCCACTTTGCGTGCCGGCCTCGCATCCGGCGGCGAGTTGGTGCAGCTGAAACGCAAGACGCGCCGCCCCGAGCCCTTGGCGTTGGTCCTGCTGTTTGATGTGTCCGGCTCCATGACCTCCTATGCGCGCATGGCCCTGCATTTCGCCCATACGCTGTGCAGTACCCGGCGCAACGTCGAGGTGTTTGTCTTCGCGACCCGGCTTACGCGCGTGACCCGCGAACTGCGAGCGCGGGACGGCGACGTGGCCACAGCCGCCGCGCTGAAGGCCGCGCCCGATTGGGAAGGCGGCACGCGCATCGCCTCCGCCCTGAGCGAGTTCAACCGGCTCTGGTCACGGCGCGTGCTAGCCCGCCCGGGGGTGGTTCTGCTGCTCAGTGATGGCCTGGAGCGGGCCCGCGTGGAGAAACTGCGCTTCGAAGCCGGGCGTCTGCGCCGATCGTGCAAGCGGCTGATGTGGCTCAACCCGCTGCTGGGCTACGAGGGCTTCGAGCCGCGCGCGCGCGGTGTGCGGGCTCTTCTGCCGGCCGTCCACGAGCACCGCTCGGCCCACAACGTAAGCAGCCTGCTCGGCCTTGCCGACGCCCTCGACTGAGCGGGCGATCAACGCACAATTTTCATCAAGCCGGGGCTTCAGCGAACTAAATACCGGGAATAGGGTAGTATTGCGGAGTCGTTGATTCCATAATTGGCTATAAAGTGGAAGTTATCAGCCGCTTTTTTGAGATTCCTGACGGAAGCTGCTTCCTGTTCGGCCCGCGCGGCACGGGTAAATCGACATGGCTGCGCCACCAACTGCCGGATGCGCTTTACCTGGACCTTCTCGACCCGGAACTTTACCGTCGCTTGGCTGCGCGCCCGGAGCGTTTGCATGACCTGCTGGCAGGTTCGCCGGATGCCGGAACCGTGGTGGTGGATGAAATCCAGCGCGTGCCGGATTTGCTCACTGTCATTCATTCCGTGCTGGAAGGGTCGCGCCCGCGGCGCTTCATCATGACCGGCTCAAGCGCACGCAAGCTGCGGCGCGGAGGCGTGGACCTGCTTGGCGGACGCGCTTCGCACCGCACTTTGCATCCCTTCATGGCGGCGGAAATGCCAGAATTTGAATTGCCGGAAGCTTTGCAACTCGGTCTTGTACCGCTGGTGCGCGGATCATCCAGCCCCGCCGACGCGCTGGCCGGATATGCGAATCTGTACCTTGAGCAGGAAGTGCAGGCGGAGGGGCTGACCCGCAACATCGGCGCCTTCGTCCGCTTTCTGGAAGCCATAAGCCTGAGCCACGGGAGTCCGCTGAACGTCGCGGCGGTGGCGCGGGAATGCGAGGTTGAGCGCAAGGTGGTGGCGGGCTATGCCGGCATCCTGGAAGACCTGCTGCTGGCGTTCCGGGTGCCGGTGTTCCGCCGCCGCGCCCGGCGGCGGACGGTCGCGCGTGACAAGCTCTACCTGTTCGATGCCGGAGTATTCCGTTCACTTCGCCCGCGCGGCCCGCTGGACGCGCCTGCTGAAATCGACGGTCAGGCTTTGGAGGGGCTTGTTGCTCAACACCTGCGCGCCTGGGCGGCCTATTCCCAGGATGGCGCGCGATTGTTCTACTGGAGAACCCCGGCGGGGACGGAGGTGGACTTTGTGCTGTATGGCGAGGCCGGTCTTCATGCGATTGAAGTCAAGAATGCCCGGCGCATCGGTCCGGGCGACCTGCGCCCGCTGCGGGCCTTTCGCAGCGACTACCCCGAGGCGGATGCCGCGCTGCTGTATCGCGGCGATGTCCGGGAGCGCATCGGCGGAATCTGGCTGCTGCCCGTCGCCGACTTTCTGCGCGGCTTGCGTCCGGGCGCGTCCACGCTTCCCCGGGAATAAACGGGAGGTAACGCAAAGTGAAAAACTTCTCGCTCGAATCGTTCATGGCCGGCGTGGTGCGGCGGAACCCGGGCGAGACGGAGTTCCACCAGGCCGTGCGGGAAGTCGCCGCGGACATCATTCCCTTCGAGGCGAAGAACCCCCTGTTCCGCGAGGCGCGGGTATTCGAGCGGCTCGCGGAGCCGGACCGTGTCGTTTCCTTCCGCGTCTGCTGGGAAACGGACCGGCGCCGGATCCATATCAACCGCGGCTACCGCGTCCAGTGGAACAATGCGATCGGGCCCTACAAGGGCGGCCTGCGCTTCCATCCGTCGGTCAACCAGAGCATCCTGAAGTTCCTCGCTTTCGAGCAGACCTTCAAGAACAGCCTGACCGGCCTGCCCATCGGCGGCGCCAAGGGCGGCTCCGATTTCGATCCCAAGGGCCGGTCCGACGCCGAGATCATGCGGTTCTGCCAGGCCTTCATGACCGAGCTGCACCGGCACATCGGCCCCAACACCGATGTGCCGGCCGGCGACATCGGAGTGGGCAGGCGCGAAATCGGCTACTTGTTCGGCCAGTACAAGCGTCTCCAGAACGCTTTCGAAGCCGTGCTTACCGGCAAGGCGCTGGAGTTCGGCGGTTCCTACCTGCGCCCGGAAGCCACCGGTTACGGCGTGGTTTATATGATGGAAGAGATGCTGGCGCTGAATAACGAGGACCTGGAGGGCAGGGTTTGCGTTGTATCGGGTTCCGGCAACGTGGCCCTGCATTGCTGCCAGCGGCTGATTCATATGGGCGCCAAGGTCCTTACGCTATCCGATTCCTCTGGATTCGTGCATGACCCGGCCGGGATCGACTCGGACAAGTTCGCCTGGATTTACGACCTGAAGCTGTCGCGGCGCGGCCGCATCGAGGAATATGCCAAGGAATTCGGCTGCGATTTCCATGCCGGGGAGCGTCCCTGGTCGGTGCCCTGCGACCTGGCCTTTCCCTGCGCCACGCAGAACGAGCTCGACGAGCCGGACGCGCGCGGCCTGGTAGAAGGCGGCTGCCGGGCGGTTGCCGAGGGCGCGAACATGCCCAGCACGCCGGCGGCGATGAAGTTCCTGGCGGAGGCCCGTGTGCCCCACATGCCTGGAAAGGCCGCCAATGCAGGCGGTGTCGCCGTTTCGGGACTGGAGATGAGTCAGAACAGCCAGCGGTTCAGCTGGTCCCGCGGCGAGGTGAACATGAGGCTCCACGACATCATCCGCCACATTCACGACCAGTGTGTTGGCCACGGCGAAGAGTCCGGGTTCATCAACTATTGCCGGGGCGCCAATATCGGCGGCTACACGAAGGTCGCCGAAGCCATGCTGGCCTACGGCGTGGTCTGACCACCGTTGCCATCATCGGGCGGCCCCTGTGACGCGGACACGGTCCTCGCAGCGGGTCCGGACCGCTGCCGGGTTATTCAGTTCGCCAGGGTAACTCCCGAAACTTCGAGCCCGCGAAAATCGGCTTCTCTTCCCGCGACCCTCGGATAAGGGCCCGGATCAGGAAGCTGGTGTCCAACTGGATCATGGCGCTTTCTAGAGCACCCGCTTTCCTGTTTCAAGGCGCTCCGCGGTCACTTTTTGCTCCCACGCCGAAAGATCAATTCCGCGCTCCCTCACGGAAGATTGCAGCCGGTGCAGTGCCTGCAAGGGCCCCGTTTTCTCCGGGTACGCACTGGATGCAGCAACGCGGATAGCTCTTCGCACGACTTCAGACTTGGATACCTTCCAATGCAGCGCCAGCGATTCAAGCAAACGGACTGATCCCACATCTAGGGTATAGGTTGACTTGATAGTGGGTTTGGCCATACCCGCACTATATGGGCATATGTCTGTTGGTCAACTTTCGGATCATCTAGACTCTGCATTCGGGCGCGCGACATTTTCGGATGATTCACGCGGCGGATTTTTTCGAGCGGAGAGAGAACATTGGTCAAGGCGGCATTCACATTCATAGATACCAACGCTGTGCCGTGGGAAGACAACCCGGGCATTCCCGGTTTCAAGCGCCGGTTGCTGGTCTTCGACGACGCCGCCCGGTCCGAGATCCGCATGGACTATGTGCCACCCGGCGCCATACCCAGGGTGATCGAGCTGCCGCACCGCCATTACCACAGGACCGTGTCGGAACGGGCCTACGCCCTGGCCGGCGACTTTCCGCACTGGGAGTTCTCATCGACCGGCGACCATGTAGGCGAGATGATCTTGTTTCGCCGCCACCTGTTCATGGACCGGCCACCCAGGACCATCCACGGACTCATGCCCGAACCACTGTCCGAAACCGGGTGCGTACTGCTGTACTGGAACACGGGCCCGGGCACCGGCGTGGCGGAACCGGAAGCGCCCAGGGAATCGGTTGAACTTCCTTTCGACGACAGTGCCGATGCCGATCACACCGATTTTTCCGACGCTCGACTGTTCGATACGGCGGAAGTCGCCTGGCAGGAGCATGTCTCGGCGCCGGGCTGGAAGCGGAAGCCTCTGGCCGATGCCGTCGAGAACTCCGGCGCGGTCAGCCTGGTGCACGTTCCCGCGGACTGGAGCGGGTCATCCGAACCCGTGAGGGCGTCGGCAGAAGCACCGTCGCCCTGGTTGTTCGTTATTGCCGGCGACCTGCGCATTCAGCTGGCGGAGAAAGGTGCGCGGCGCGAGCTGGCGCTGCGGGAAGGGGCGTTCCTGATCTGGCGCGCCGGAGCGTCGCTAGGCGTACCGGCGGATGCCGTCAGCGATGGCGGATGCACGGTGCTCTGCGTCGGTCACGACCTCGCGACCACCGGCTGAACCTGGGGGCGAAGGCGTCTCGCCTTCGCGGAGGGCGGGACGCCCTCCCACCCAGGAAGCTATTCGGGGCCTAGGCAGGCGGCGTTCAGGTCGGCGCGCGTAGGGAGCGTTTCCGCAGCCTGGCCGCCGATCGAATCCACGGCCCGCGTGAACAGGTTGGGAAGCAGCGAGTCGTCCCACGCCGGCCCGTCCTTTCCGGTGCGCAGGATCACGAGTTCCCGCGACGGGATCATGTAAAGCCGCTGGTCGCCCGCGCCGTCGAGGAAGAACAAGTCGTCGGCCACGAACGGCTCCGAGTGCACGTTGCCCATGAACTCGATGCTCGGGTCGTACTTGCGCAGGGGCTCATGGGACGTTCCCAGCCATAGCTGCATCCCGTAGTTCTCGTTGGCCGCCGACGGCGTGGTCATCTCGTCCACCCAGCCGACCGGAATGACCTGGGAGCCCGCGTAGCAGCCGTTCTGCATCAGCGCCTGCCCGATCAGCGCCCAGTCCTCGATCGCGGTCCACATGCAGCAGTCGGTGTGCACCATGCCGTCCTCGCGGTCCAGCAGCAGCCAGCCGTCGCGCAGCCCCAGCGGCGCCCAGAGCTTCTCGGAAAGATAGTCGGCGAAGCGCGTGCCGATCGCGCGCTCCACGACGATCCCGGCCACCTGGCTGTTGGGATTGGCGTGCGAGAACGCCGTTCCCGGGGGCGCGTAGATGCCGACATCCAGGTTGGCGGTAACGATGTCGGTCCCCATCGTGCGCGCCAGCCGCGCCGATCCCGGATAGAAGGCGAACGTTTCCTCAAGTCCCCCGGCCATGTTCAGGAGGTCCCGAACGGTAATGCCGCGGCGTTCATCCGTGTCCCATTCCGGAAGAAAATCCGCTGCCGGCTGATCGACCGACTCCATGTGGCCGTCGGCGATGGCGTGGCCCACCAGTATCGAAGTCAGGACCTTGGTGAGCGAGTGGGTGCTGAACTCCGACTCGGGGGCCTGGTCGTTGAAATAACTGGCGTGCGCCAGCCGCCCCTTGTAGAGCACCACCAGCGAATCGCTTCTCTGCTGCCCGGCCCACGAGGCGGCTTCCTCGTATACGGCCGCATCGATCGGGTTTTCATCCTCCGTCCACGCCTCCAGCGGCATGAAGTCGCTGCCGGCCACCAGTTCCTGCGGGTCATACCAGGCGCGTGCGGGGCTCATGGGATTGCCGGACAGCGAGATGACGTAACGCTTGGCGTAGATGCCGTACCAGCCGAGCCGCGAGGGCAGATAGACCAGCACGCCGATTACGGCAATGACGATCAGCGTCCACTTGCCGGTCCTGGCAAGTCCTCTGAGTATGCGCTTGAGCATGTTGTCTCCTTCTTGTTTCGGGGCCGCGCGCTTATTCGGGCGTGGCTGTCTCCGCGTCGTCCGTGGGCCGGCCGGGAAGAATGCCCCCGTAGAGCACCGCTCCGCCGTACATCGGCGATTGCCACAACTGTTCGGAGAAGCGCGGTATGGCCATGGCCGCCACCGGGAAGCACTGGACGAAGTAGTTCGGCCCCCTGCAGGGCGTAGCAGAAGAAATCGCGCTCATCGATGTGCCAGAAGCCGTCCACGCCCTCCATGCTGGAGGTGACCGAGCCGTCCTTGTTGTAGTAGGCGTCGAAGACGAATTCCTGCTGGTCGTCCACCCAGCGGTAACGGGTGGTGTTGTGCATGAGATGGTTCCAGAAGCTCGGGAAGCGCTCGGCGGGCGACTCGCCCCTGGGAGATTCGAGCGCGGCGATGTCGATTTCCGGGCGCGGCCAGTCGGCCCCGCCCAGCGCATCGCGGGTCAGGCGCTCCTGGGCGCCGGCGGGCGAGCCGGGCAGACACCAGGCCATCGCGGCCAGGACGGCCAGAGCGGCGACGCGTTTCATATCGGGACGCTCCACATTTTCTACAGACTACAGGATGCCGCGAATGACGGCATTGGGGATGACGGCTTCGTCGAAGCCCTTGCCGCGCGGCGGCGGATAGCCCATGCGCAGCACGATGAGGTCCAGCTTGGGGCTGATCCAGACCCGCACCTTGCCGCCGCCGTCCAGGTAGAAGAGGTCGTCGACGGCGAAGGGCTCCGAGTGATAGTTGGCGAAGTTCGGGGGCATGCTCGGGTAGTAGGGGCGCCGCTCCATGAACACCGTATCGGTCCAGATCTGAAAACCGTAGTTCGGATTGGGTTCCGAGCCGGCGAGCATTTCGTCCACCCAGCCGTCCGGCAGCAGCTGCGTGCTGTCCGGCAGCTTGCCGTCGTTCATCAGCAAGTGCGCGACCCGCATCCAGTCCGCCGGCGCCGAGAGGAAGCAGCAATACGAGATGACATTGCCCTCCACGCCGTCCAGTCGCATGGCGCCACGCTGCGCGCCCAGCGGCCGCCAGAGCTTCTCCCCCAGGTAGTGCGCGAAATTCCTGCCGGTGGCCCGGTGAATGATCATGCCGGCGAGCTGCGTGTTCGGGTTGTTGTGGGCAAAGGTCGTGCCCGGCTCTTCCGTCAACTCGAACGAAAGCACCGTGCCGTAGATGTCGCTGCCCTCCACCAGTTGCATGCTCTTCGCGTACGGCTGCGGGCCCTGGCGAAGCTCGCCGAACGGCAGTTCCAGGCCGGTGGTGTTGTGCAGCACCTGGCGCACCGTGATCTGCCCGCGCGGGTCCCCTTTCCACTCGTGGATGTATTTCTCGACCGGATCGTCCAGGCTGTCGATATCGCCGTCGGCCAGCGCGAATCCGGCGACGATTCCGTGCAGGGTCTTCACCCAGGAATGGGAGCTGATCGGCGAGCTCTCGTGAAATCCGTCCATGAACTCGGCGTGACGGATCTTGCCCTTGTGGTAGATCATGAAGGCCTGCGTTTCCCGCTCCATCGCGTAGGCCGAGGCAACGGCCACGGCCTCGGGATCGATCGTGGGCGACTCATCGGGGCCGGCGCTGGGAAAGAACGGCTGCGTAACGCCCCCGTCCACCAGGATCATCGGGTTGTACCAGGTCTGGGGCTGGCGGAAAGCGGTCTGGTCCGGCTGGTCGCGCCAGCGCCGCCAGAAATGGAAGTCCTGAGCTTCCACTTCGTTGACCCAGTCCACCCGGTCCTGGATTTCCTCGGGCGTCATCTGCGTGTTGGGCTGCTCCTGCGCAGCCACGCCGCCGGCAGCGAGCATCATCGCAAACGCAATCCCGTGTGCTGTCTTCATGATTCTTTCTCCTTTCAGCGCAGCCCGGCCAGCAACAGGTTGGGCAGACGGGAATCGTCCCAGTCGGTCGCAAGCGCGCCGGTGCGCACGATCACCATGTCGGCGCTCGGAATGATATAGACGCGCTGTCCGCCGAAGCCGTCGAAGTAGGTCACGTCATCGGCCGCAAAAGCTTCGGAGTGGTAGGCGCGCAGCGAGGCCTTTGAATTGTAGGCACGCTGTTCCACGTGTTCCGTGCCCAGCCAGGTCAGATAACCGTAGTTCGGATTATTCGGGCCGGGCGTGCGGACAGCCGCGATCCAGTCCTCCGGCACGACCTGGCGGCCGTTCGCGCGGCCGTTTTCGAGGTGCAGCAGGCCGAACCGCAGCCAGCCGCGTGCGGGAATGTCCAGGCAGCAGTAGCTGCGCGCCATTCCGCCTGCGGTATCCATCTGCACCCAGGCGTCGCCGGCCCCCAGCGGCTTCCAGAGGGCTTCGGACAGGTATTCCGCGTAGGGCCGGCCGGTGGCGTTTTCGATGACCAGGCCCAGAATCAGCGGATTGATGCTGTTGTATTCAAAATTCGTGGCCGGTGGCTCCACCGCCTGTTGCTCGAACGTGATCGGGCGCATGTCCTGGCCGATCAGCAAGCCCATCATCGGCCCCAGGCTGCCGAAGGCGAACGTCGGGAAATCGATTCCGCTGCTCTGCCAGAGCGCCTGGCGAATCGTGATTGCGGCGCGCTCGTCGCCGGCCCACTCGGGCAGGTAAAGGCTGACCGGGTCGTCCGCGGAGCCGATGTACCCCTCGGCGATCGCAACGCCCACCAGCAGGGCGACCACCGACTTGTGCATGGACTGGGTTGACGTGAGCGTGGTTTCGTCGGCGCCTTCGTAGTAGTGCTCGAGCTGAACGCGGCCGCCTCGCCAGACGATCAGCGCGTCGGACCCGGTCTCGGCGCCGTAGTCCATGGCCGCCTGCAGGCTTTCGATGGACAGGGCGCGTTCGCCGAAGGAGGCCTTGGGAAGCGGCTGCTCCGGGGTGCCGGGGACCCGTTGCATATGACCGGGGCGGTTGCCGGCGAACTGGCCGAACAAGCGAACCGTTTCGGTCGGTTTTGCGACGAGAAAACCGAGCACGGTCAGAAGCACCAGTCCGACGACTCCGCCCACCGCCCAGGCGACGGTCAATCCGAAGATGCGCAGTAATCTCTTCACGAATCCGTTTGCAACCCCTGCCGAGCGCGTAATCATATCCGGGGAGCAAAGAGGGGGAGCTACACCTTGGGCACTGCGTTTCGGGGTATTCGTTTCGCCCGAGGCCTGCGCCCGAGGCCTGCGCCCGAGGCCTGCGCCCGAGGCCTGCGCCCGAGGCCTGCGATTGTGCGGTCCTCAAGTCTTGCTATAAACTCACCAGTCATTGGGGACGAGGCTCTGTCGCAATTCGTGCTACTTTTGCTCCCCAAGGCAGCGCAGGCAGCGGGAACGAAGAGAACAATCATGGATATGATTCAAGGAGCCGAGTGGATAGTGGTAGCTATCCTGATAGCGGGCTTTCTTTTCAGCCTGTGCCTTATTGCGTCCGTTCAGGGCGATCTCAGGCTGGAGGAATCCGGATTAAACACGGACGAGCAAGCCACCGCTATGTTTATTGGTCTGCTGAGGCATACTCGCCGTCAAATTGACATCCATGACGATGGCAACGATTTCGCGGGTTCGATGTACAACTCTCTGGAAGTCATTGACGCATTGCGAGAGCGGATACAAGAAAGCAACATCAAGGTCAGATGCTTGTTTAACGATCAGGACCAGCCGCTGGAATTGCTGGATCTAGCTCGAACGGAAGAGTTCGGGAATCACGTCGAAATCTGGTATCTGAAAGGCGGCAGGCAAGAGCCGGACATCCATTACAAGATTGTGGATGGCGGGCGGCTTGTTCATCTTTCCAGGCACGAGCACGGAGCCAGCGAGAGGGGATATCGACTGCGCAAAGCGATGCGGTGGTGGGAATTCAATACCCGCTATCGAATCAGCAAGCAGTACCGGAATCATTTCGAGCACGGTTTGAAGAATGCCGTGCGGGCCGCGTAAAGTAAATCGTGCAGCAAGACGGTCTAGCAGCTACCTTGGTGCTGCCAGAGGCGCCGCTATACATCATCCTGGCCATCTTCGTTGCGATTACCGCCATGACCGCCGCAGATGTTCGGGATAAGGCAAGGTTGCTGCCCAATAAAGGCGTAAACGCCATGGCCCTTGCGCTATTCCTGGGATCGTGGGTATCCGTATCGCACATCATTTTGGCGCTGGTTGGCCGAAACGATTTTGACGCGCTTTCGGCAGGAGCAGCGGTGGGGATGTTTGCGCATTGTCTTATGCTGGTTCTGCTTCTTATTGTCGTGTCTATCTGGTATTGGGTAGTCGCCCTCTACAAGGAAACACCCGCAGGGATGCCGACAAACCCGGCAACCAGTCAGTGAGTGCCGCACAGGTCGTTTCGTGGGGTGGCTACGACTTCAACAGCTACGACCCCGCTCAAACAAACTGGAACGATGTGCCCGGCATTTACATTTTCGCGGGCATGAGCACAGATGGACGATGGTGGCGAGCCAAGTACGTCGGTCAAACTTCATCGTTCAGCGAACGTCTGGGTGGCGGGAACAACAGCCACGAGCGCTGGAAAGAAGCAAAGCGAAAGGGTGCAACTCATGTTCATGCGCGCGTGGTACACAATGAGATGGAGCGAAGATCATTGGAATCGATGCTGATCGAAACCTACGATCCTCCGCTGAACGCCACGTAGCGCGATAATCGAAGTCACCCGGGTTTGCTGTGCCGTGCGACGCAAGAAGTCAAAGCCCTTCGCTTACCTCTCAATGCCATCGGCAAGTGCATTGCGAAAAAATTGTGGATTGCGTTGACCGTCTGCGTTCGACAACGATGCGGGACTCAATTTCTCAAGCTCCATTTTTCCGCAAGTTCTCTGACATCTGCCTCAGATTTCGGATGACAGAGTTTGTGTACCAACGCGGCATTCGCCAACGCCGTCTTTCCACCCTTGTGATGCTCTTGTACGTGATGAATCTCCGCGTCTGACCAATTCACACCCCTCTCGCACACAGCACAAGTTTTGCGCTGCGACAAATAAATCAACTCGCGCTGATCTGCAGAAAAAGCACGCTTTTCGTCCTTTGGTACAACTGTTGGCATTCTGGCCAACATTTCCGAGACATAGAAGGAATGCCGCCGACTGATTGTGTAGCCCCGGTCGCTGCTTGTTCGTGTCCAGCTGCCATACTGCGACCAGTAGCGATACTTCGGATCAGTATCAGCCACCTTATCCGCCCCCTTGAGAGTGAGCAAGAAATCATCCAACGCAGGAGCAAACTCTTTCCGCCACGCGGGGCTGAAATCGTCCCTCAAGCGATCAACCAAGAGCGCTGCGTGAATCGCTGCGTACTTCACTTGAAAGTTACCACTGATTTCACTTGAAAGTTACCGGTGATTTCGGCGGA
>VYBN01000018.1 GCA_009844425.1 Gammaproteobacteria bacterium
CCCCCCGGGGGCGGCCCCGCCGCCCTTTAGGGCGTCTCCCGATTCCACCAGCCATGACCTTCAATCCTTACCCTTTTCCCGCGCCTCCTGCCGGCGCCCTCCAAAGACCTCCCAATTCGACCAGCAGCGGCGTCGCCGCCGCGTAGAACAAACTCACGGTCAGATAGAAGGCCACCCCAGCTTCCGATCCGGCGCCGAGGGCGATTCCCGAGAAATACGCAAATGGCGCCCCCGTGGCGCCCAGCACGGCGGCCAGCATGCGCCTTCCGCGCAGCCAGGCAAGGCCGTCTATGCTCATCAGCGAAAAAGCGCCCCACAAGGCCAGTATCCAGGCCGGCGCAAGGACCGAATCAGGCCAGCCGGGCGCATAGCTGACCCAGTCCGCCCGCACGACGACGGTCTCCATGACCAGGCCCATTGCGAGTCCGCTTGCCAGCACCAGCAGCTCCCTTCGCCGGTTCCGCGACAAAAGCACCTGCATTCCGGCAAAGGCCAGCAGCGCCAGCGGCCCGAGCCAGACGTTGCCGGCCGCGGCGCCCAGCACGGTGCAAAGCCAAACGGCCTTGAACCCGGCCACGCCTCTGACCACGGTCACGAGGCGGCGCCATTCGGGAAGGCGCAGCGTCATGCGCCGTGTTCCATGACGTCGTAGCCGCAGTGGCCGAATCCCAGGGCCCGGTAGGCCGCGATCGCGCGGCTGTTGCCGCGCTCCACGTACAGGCGCACCCGGCACTCCGCCTCGCCGGCTTCTCCGAGGACGTGTTCGCAAAGCGCCCGGAATACGCCGCTGCCCCGGTGTTCCGGCGCCGTATATACGCTCTGCAGCCACCAGATCATGCAGTTCCGCCAATCGCTCCACTCGGTCGTGAGCATCAGCTGTCCCAGCCGTTCCCCGGTGGAGGAAACGGCCATGAAGTAGCGCCCCAGCGCCGGGTCGGAGAACATCCGGCGCACGCCGGCCTCGACCGTCTGCGGATCGAGGCGCAAGCCCTCGGATTCCTCGGCCAGCGCGATGTTGAACCGGACGATCGTGGGAGTGTCCGCGGGGCGGGCCGGCCGGATGATGGTCCCGCTCATCGCGCCGCGCCTTCCGCAAGCCGCCAGGAGTTCCCGTCGCGCATGGCCCGGTCTTCCCGTTCAAGCTTCAGAAGGTGGGCCTCGAGAGACAAGGCCGCCATCGGATGCAGGCGGCCGGGCACATCGTCGTACACCCGGGGAAGGATAGCCTCAAGCGCAGCGGGACCCAACGCCTCCATGGCCGCGACCACCTTGTCTTCGCGCATTTCGCGATGCGCGATCAGGCCCCTGATTTCCCGGCCGGGACGATCGATCCAGTGGCCATGGCCGGGCGCCAAGGCGCGGATGGGCAGGTCGAGCAGGCGGTCGAGCGAGGCCAGGTAGGCGCTCATGTCGCCGTCGGGAGGCGCAATGACCACGGTCGAGCCCTGCATGATGTGATCCCCGGTGAACAGCACGCCCCGCGGCGCGTGCCACCAGCAGAAGTGGTTGGATGCATGGCCGGGCGTGTGCACGGCCCGAAGAACAAAACCGGCGAAATCGAATTCCTGACCGTCTTTCGGCTCCACCTCGGGACGAAAGCTCGAATCCTGACGGTCGCCCGGCGGCGGCGGACCGATCAGCGACGCGCCGGTGAGCTCGGCCAGGAGCGCGGCGCCCGGCGAATGGTCGGGGTGGGTATGCGTGACCAGTATCCAGCGCACCGCTCCCGGTGCCTGGTCCACGATGTTCTCGACGTGCCGGGGCGAGTCCGGTCCCGGATCCAGCACCGCAATCTCATCTTTCCCGAGTATCCAGGTGTTGGTGCCGGGACCGGTCATGGTTCCGGCATTGAACGCGGTCAGGCGCCGGATCGAGGGCGCAAGGTCCACCAGTACCCCGGGCTTGATGGTGTTATTTCCGGCGGGCATCGCGCTGAGGGCTCGGCGTAAGCAGACTTCTCTACCTTCCCTTCCGGGAGCGTTGGAGCCAGGATGGCGGAACCGAGCCAAGGATGGCGCCTCCCGGAAGGGAAGGTAGAGAAGTCTGCGAGTGAGAACCGATCACAGAGAGGCTCCCGGGTAATCCTTCATGTAGAACGGGCCGAGCACTTCGCCGGTCGGCAGGCAGGACATCAGTTTCCCGTCGATTCGCCGCACCTCCGGCCGGGTGACGGGCACCGGCCTGCCAGCCATCGAGGCAGCCCATTTCTTCGCCCTGGACACGCTTCCCATCTCGCTCAGGATTCGCAGGCAATGCCGGGTCGGATGAGCCAATGGAATTTTCCCCTCCAGCGCCTGACCCGGCTCAAACCAGCGAGTTTGCAGTATCTCCCTGCCGTCCGCACGCACTCGAACACCGGGCGATGATTCCGCCAGGAAAAACCGCGTCGAGAAGCGCCTAGGCGCGGCGCTTGGGGTTATCCAGTGCGACACGTAGTGCAAACGCTTGACCGGGAGTCTCCAGTTCCGGCGGCGGCAGAGTTCCGCAAACGGGAGCCTTCCCTCCAGAAGCGCTCGCCGTTCCGCAAGCGTACCGCGAGGACCTTGACCGCAGCCGTTCACCGCGGCGAGCACGCCCGTCTCTTCAAAGGTTTCGCGAATGGCCGCCACCCAGTAGTCCAGACCATTTCGGGGAAGGCCAAGCATACGGCTGGCGCGACTGTCGCCGAGGCCCAGGCAGCGGCGGTGCAGTTGCGCATCCCCGTCCTGCTCGTCAAGCACGCCGCCGGGGAACACCCACGCCCCGCCGAAAGCGGCGCGAGTGATTCGCCTCAGCAGCAGAACCTCCAGGCCGGTGCGAGACTGCCGAAGCAGCATCAGCGTGGCGGAAGGCAAGGCCCGGGGAAAATGCCAGGGCATTCCCCGGGGCTGCCCGGACATGGCTTAGCCCCTCCAGCCCGATTCGTTCACGGACGCGCCATCGGAAGTTGCCGCGGGCGCATCAAGCAAGCCCAGGGCATTTGCGCGCCGGATCCGGTGACGCCGCGCCAGTTCGCGCATATCCACCGCCGAGTCGGTCTCATCGACGATTTCCAGACCGAGCAGCGTTTCAATAACGTCTTCCATGGTCACGATTCCCGCCATGCCTCCGAATTCGTCCAGCACCACGGCCAGGTGCTCCTGGCGCTTACGCAGTTCTTCGAACAGGCCGGTGATGGCGAATGACTCGTCCACGGCGACAATTTCGCGGCGCAAGGCGGCCATGGGCTGGTTTCCGCGCCCCTCCACCATAGCGGCGAACAGATCGTCTTTCATCACGTAGCCGGTGATGTGGTCCTTGGATTCGTCGTGCACGGGAATCCGGGAAAAGGAATGGCTTCTGGCCTTCGTGTAGTAGTCGGCGATGGGCTCGTTTTGCGATGCCACGGTAACGACCGTGCGCGGCGTCATCACGTCCCGCGACTGAATCGCCTGAAAGCGGATCAGGTGGCCGATCATTTCGCTTTCCCCGGCTTCGAGCACGCCCTCCTCCGTGCCCAGTTCCGCCATCGCGAGAAAGTCGGTCCGCGTCAGTATCGGTTGGTTCGTGTCGCGCCTCAGGCCCCGGGTGATGTACTGGCTCAACCACACGAACGGAGCCAGCACCGTCGTCAACAGGCGCAGCGAGTGCACGGTGAAGGCCACGAGCCGCTGCCAGTACAGCGCGCCGATCGTCTTGGGCACGATCTCCGAGAGGATCAGTATCGCGATCGTCATGGTCGCAGGCACCGCAACCCTCGTTATCCACGGATTCGCCTGCTCCCAGATTACCGCTGCCTGTGCGCCCACGCCGATGGCGCCGACCGTGTGGGCAATGGTGTTGAGCGTCAGTATCGCCGCCAGGGGACGGTCGATGTTGGCCTTGAAATCTTCGAGATACCGCCCGACGCGCGTGCCCTGCTGAGACTGCAGGCGCGCGTGACTCGGCGTAACGCTGAGCAGCACCGCCTCCCACAACGAGCAGAAGAAGGAAAACGTGAGCGCCAAAAGAAAAAACGCAAGGATCAGGGAATACATGAGAGGATATTGTGACACCAATGCGTCGTTGCGGTAGCATCACGCCTCCTTGCTGAGATCGAGGGCAAGCGGATGCGATTTGACGAGCGGACGGTAGTCATTACGGGAGCGGCCGGCGGGCTGGGGCAGGCCTACGCGGTGGAATTCGCGCGCCTGGGCGCACGCCTGATGCTCTGCGACCTGAAGGATTGCGACGAGAGCGAAGCGCTGGCGCGCGAACAGGGCGCGGAGGTCCTGACCGCGAAGGTGGACGTGACCTCGCTTTCCGATCTGGAGGCCATGGCCGCCCGGACCGCCGAGGCCTATGGGCGGATCGACGTGCTGGTGAACAACGCCGGCTGGTGGGGCAATCTCGAACTCACGCGATTCGACGAAGTGGAGGAAGAGTTGTGGGATGCCACCATGGCGGTGAACGTGAAGGGCGTGTGGCTGGCCAGCCGGTCGGCGGCGCAGCACATGAAATCCGGCGACGGCGGGTCCATCATCAACATCGCCTCGCTGGCCGCGACCTACGGAATGGCCAACGTCATTCACTACACAACTTCGAAGGCCGCGGTGATCGGCCTGACGCGCGGCCTGGCGCGGGAAATGGGACGCTACAACGTGCGCGTCAACGCAGTCGCGCCCAACATCGTCTCAACCGACGCGTCAGCGGAATTCTTCGGCGACAAGTACGACAAGGCCATCGGCGCGACGACCTCGCAGCAGGCGATCCGACGACCGCTGGACAGCTCGGACGTCGTCGGCGCTGTTCTGTGGCTGGCCAGCGACCTGAGCAGGATGACCACCGGCCAGACCCTGATGGTGGACGGCGGCGTAACCTTCCTTTAGCAGCGGCGCTTTCCCTGGCCGCGGCGCTTTTCTATGGCGCCTCGGGCGCAGGCGTGGAAGGGAAGTCTGCGGTCCTGGGCGAAAGAAGGCCCTCAATATGACTTACCCGAGTTTCAATATGGCTCGCCTGCGTCTTGATATCGCTCACCTGAGCCTCGATATGATTCACCCGGGCCTCGATATGGCTCACTTGGCCATTGAGTGTGAACAATTCGCCTCGCACCCCACTTACTTCGCGCCGCATGTCGCTGATCTCCCCACGCACATCAATCCAAGTCCCCAGGATTGCCGCGGCAATGATCGCCGCAGGCACGTACTTCTCAAAATTCATGGCCTTACTCCTTGGGCAGAGCCCTTGGCTACGGGGCGATTATATCGAATCAGAAGGGCTGCGGTTCGCCGTTGTAACGGATGAAGCTGCCCGAATCTTCAGGCGTCAGTCCTTCGATCACCTGGATCATCCCTGCGATGCTCTCGGACGGCTCGATGAAACCCTTCAGCCCCATCCGATCGACCATCTCGGCAACCTTCTCGACTTTAACCGTGCCGGGCGACAGCAGCGCGACCGTAACGCCCTTGCGTTTCGAGTCGGCGGCGACCCCCACCATCATCATGTTGAGCGCGGCCTTGCTCGAGCGGTACCAGTAGATTCCGCCTTTTCCGCCGGATTCGCCTTCAAAGGAGCCGGCCAGCGAACTGACGGCAACGATCTTCTTCTGGCCGCTGGCCTCCACATTGTCCATGAAAGCCTCGCTGACCTTGAGCGCGCCCAGGGCGTTGGTGCGGAAGAAATGGACCGCCATGTCATAGTCCAGCGTCCCCAGCGTCTGGGGCCTCGGCTTGGTGAAATCGCCCGTTATGCCGGCGTTGTTGATGAGCACGTCGATCGGCATGCCGTCCAGCTTCTCCGCCAGCGCGTCGATGCTCGCGTGGTCGGTCACGTCCAGCTTTTCCGCGCGCACTTGGGGGCACTGCTCCTCGAGCGCCGCCAGGGTATCGGGCGTCGTGTCGCGGCGGTGGGTGGCGATCACGGTCCATCCCCGGTCCGCGTATTGCTTGGCGAATTCCAGCCCGATCCCTCGATTGGACCCGGTAACGAGCACGGTCTGCGCCTGCGCGGCGGACATCAGTACAAGGGCGACCAGAAAACCGGCGAAGTAGGAAGCATTGCGCATGGACTATTCCCGCATAACATGACGATTCGCATTCTATCCCGGCGCCAAAAGATCGCAGCATGAATCTCCTTCAGTTCTGGGGAAAAGCACAGCCTTCAAACGCGGAAAGCGGTCCCCAATGGCATCCGCTGGCGTATCACAGTCTCGATGTGGCTGCGGTAGGAGGAGCACTCATGTCGGCCGCGTGTGGATACGAAAGCTGCTTTGCTCGCTTACTCCAAATTTCGCGCCAAGAGGCACGATCGCTGGTTTGCTACCTTCTGGCCCTGCACGACATCGGCAAGTTTGCAAAAAAGTTCCAGGCCAAGGTTTCCGGTCTCTACCCCGACTGCTTCAACGGCCAACCAGCCAACGTGGTGACTGGCTACGACCACGGCGCAGGTGGGCTCCGGTTATTCAATGCTGATACCGCAGCCTTCAGGCTTCCAGAAAACACGTCCGCCTCAAACTGGCGGCCTCTGATTTCGGCAGTCGCCGGACACCATGGCGCACCTCCCGATTTCGACCTCGGGGAGGAATTTGTCTTGGTACGGCGTGATTTTGGCGCTGAGGGCATACGCGCTGCTCGCGAATTCCTTCATAAATTGCATGCGCTGCTCGTCCCGCCCGCCGAATTACCAATGCTGAACGCTCTCAGGGTCAAGCTTGCTTCACACATATTAGCGGGTCTGGCCGTACTCGCAGACTGGATCGGGTCTAACGAAAAGTGGTTTCCGTATCAAGATCCGAAACATGAACTGGACTCCTATTGGCCGTTGGCAAAAGGAAGGGCCAGGCGCGCAGTCATGGATGCGGGCGTGCTTCCCTCACCGGCAGCTACTGCTGTTGGATACTCCGAACTGATTGCCTACAACGCCACCCCAAGCCCCATGCAAGTATGGTCGCGGGATGTCCGGCTCCCCGATGGCCCCGGCTTATTCATCATCGAGGACGAGACAGGCAGCGGAAAGACCGAGGCGGCCATCATGCTGGCGTACCGACTGATGGCCGCCGGTTCTGCAGATGGCTTGTATGTCGCATTGCCAACGATGGCGACCGCCAACGCCATGTTCGACCGACTCGCAGACGCTTACCGCCTTCTGTTTGCAAAGGACACCACACCATCCATCGCACTGGCTCACGGTGCGCGCGATATGCACGACCGCTTCCGAGCAGCAATGGCCTGGAGAAATAAAGGCGAGGACTCCTATTCGGGAATGTCTACCGGCAATGCCTCAGATGTCACCGCATCGGCCGCTTGCGCCCAGTGGATTGCGGATGACCGCCGCCGTGCCTTTCTGGCCGATGCCGGCGCGGGCACTATTGATCAGGCGCTCCTGTCGGTCTTGCCCAGCCGGCATCAGTCTCTCCGACTGCTCGGCCTGACCCGGCGAGTGCTCATTCTTGACGAGGTGCATGCCTACGATGCCTATATGCATCGTGAGATGGAACGGTTGCTTGAGTTTCAGGCGGGGCTCGGCGGTTCTGCCATTTTGCTATCTGCGACCCTGCCGCAGTCCGCAAGAAGACGATTGACCGACGCATTCGCTAAAGGGCTGGGAGTTGATACCGATACCCATACCGCCATCGGTGAAACCATCCAGCCCTATCCACTGGCCACGATATGCACAGCGAGCGCAGTTTCTTGCACTGGCGTTTCGGGTCAGACGGGCAGAGCGCGTACGCTGCCAGTGCGGTTCATATCCTCATTTGAAAGTGCGCTGGAAGAAGTCGAAGTGGCTTCTCGCTCCGGAAAAGCTGTTCTCTATATCCGCAACACGGTGGATGATGCACTTGAGGCTTACGAGGCTTTGGCGGTCCGCAATCATGAAGTAACGCTGTTTCACGCCCGGTTCGCGCTAATCGATCGATTGAACCGGGAACGCCAGATCATTGATGCCTTCGGCAAGCACAGTACAACTGACCAGCGCCGGGGTCGTGTACTTATTGCAACCCAAGTGGTCGAACAGTCGCTTGATCTCGACTTCGACGCGCTTGTCACCGACCTCGCGCCCATCGACTTGCTGATTCAGCGCGCTGGCAGACTGTGGCGGCACCATCGGCCCGGGCGTGAGGGACGGCCCGAATTGCTCGTAATGGGGCCTGAACCGGCAGATGCCCCCGATGAGGACTGGTTCCGCAGAGTCTTTCCGAGATCGCAATACGTTTATCGGGACCATGCCCGGCTCTGGCTGACGGCCCGCACGCTTAAGAAAACGAAGGCGATAGTCAGTCCAGAGGGACTGCGGCCGCTGATCGAAGCCGTTTACGGTGAAAGCGCCTCCGACTCTGTTCCCTCCGGTTTAACGGATCGACTCTGGGAGGCAGAGGGCCGGGAGGGTGCAGACAGAAGCATCGCGAACACCAACCTTCTTAAAGTATCCAGCGGATACCTGCGCGACGCCGGCGCTTGGGATTCAGACATCCGCACGCCGACCCGTCTCGACGACGACCCTCATGTCACGCTACGGCTGGGACTGCTGACAAAAGGTCAAGTTCAGCCCTATGCCTTGAGCGCGGCGCCAGACCAGCTTTGGCGTGCCTGGAGGCTAAGCGAAATCAGTGTTCCCGAGCGAAAAATAAACAGGGAATTCATTTCAGATGATCTCAAGGCTGCGGTAAACGCAGCCAAGTCGAGTTGGACACGATTTGATGCGGAAAAGATACTGGTAGTGCTTGACGAGACTGACGCCAGCACGCATTCGCACTTTGGGTGGGCGGCATCCGGCAGGCAATCCAAAGAGAAAGTCAGGCTTGGCTATACTCCGCACGCCGGCTTGGGCTACGCACGTACATGACCTTCAATTTGATCCGGGAACCGTGGCTGCCCGTTCGGCGGCGCAGCGGTATCGTTGATCATATTCCCCCGTGGCGCATTACTGACCGGATTGCCGAGGACCCAATCATAGGATTCGCATGGCCACGCCCCGATTTCAATGGAGCGGCTCATGAGTTGTTGATCGGGCTGTTGTCAACTGCTTCGCCGCCTGAGGATGAAGATGCGTGGGCGGATTGGTGGAACCACCCACCCACGCCGTATCTCCTGGAACAAAGATTCTCGACAATCTCCTCGGCATTTGATCTGGACGGAACCCGGGCTCGCTTCATGCAGGATTCCGATGCGCTTGAGACTGCTCCGCACAAGGAAATCGCCGTATTGCTGATTGATACACCTGGTGCCCAAACGCTTCAAAATAATGCTGACTTGTTCGTGAAGCGCGGGGCGGCTCCTGCTCTATCCCGAGCTACGGCCGCTATGGCACTCTTCACACTCAACACTTACGCACCGTCTGGAGGCGCCGGACATAGAACGTCTTTGCGAGGTGGCGGGCCATTGACTTCGTTGATCATCGCCGAGCATGCAGAATACGGCGCTAACCTTTGGGGGCGAACCTGGCCCAATGTCGAAAGTCTGGAGCAGATTGCTGAGCGCGCAGTCAACGGAACAGGATCGGATGACCTACCTAGAACATTTCCCTGGATGTCACATACTCGCACTTCGGAAAAGGCCGGTGGCAAGGACACCACGCCTGCTGACGTTCATCCATTACAGGTGTACTGGGGGATGCCGCGACGCATACGCCTACACTTCGAGGAAGCCATAAATCAACGTTGCGGACTGTCCGGTATGCAAGACACCGTCATGGTGAAGCACTTCAGGACCAAAAACTACGGGACAAACTATTCGGACGGCTTCCAGCACCCGCTGACTCCCTACTATCGGCAGAATTCCAAGATTACGACCAAGTTGCCAGAGCACCCCAATCCCGGCGGCTTCAGCTACCGCATGTGGCCAAGAGTCGTTGTGTCCAGCAAGGATAGGCTCCGCGAACCTGCACAGGCTGTCCGACATTGGAGACATGACCGCCACGCCCGCATTCCGGATAGAGTTGCAGCACGGCTCGCTGCTTTCGGCTATGACATGGACAACATGAAAGCACGGGCATGGATGGAGGGCGAAATGCCCCTGTACGAGTTCGACGAGGAAACACGAACCTGGCTTGAGATATTCATCCGTCGCGCTACTGCGGGCGCCAACACTGTCGCAAGATTGCTGACCGGCGCCGTGAAGTCTGCGCTACACGCCCGCCCTGTGGATGCATCTGGCGACTTTGGATTTATCTCTGAGCGTTTCTTTCGGGATACCGAGAAGGATTTCTACTCTGCGCTCGACATGACGAAGCGGCACGTACGCAATCATCCAGATTCAGAAGATCCTGCCATGACACCGCTCCAAGAGTGGGCAAAAGTGCTGGCGCGGGCGGCGGAACAACTCTTTGATGAATTGGCCGACCCCGGGAATATGGAAAATCGGGATATGCTCCGACACGTCAGCGCAAGACACTACTTGACCCTCGCGCTCGGCGGGCGAGGAAAGACCGGTAAGTCTCTGTTTGAAACAGACTTGGAAATTCCCTCTCCCGCCAAGCCCTCGTTCACGCACAAGAAAGAAGCAGGCTGAATAATGGGAGGAAGCACACACGGTGGCGCAGAGATCGCCTATGAGTGGTGGCGACGCCTTTCCGGTCAGGATGCCGGAGTGAACGGCGGTCGCCGTGCCGCGCTTGCGCGCTTGCGCCGTGCAGGCACACCACTAGCGGTGATGCAGGAGCCGGAAGCCCTTCGGCTGGTTGAGAGATTGCCGCACAGTCGAAACCGCGCCGTAATCCTCGCGGGTGTTCTAGCACTGGTCCGTGAGTCGGAGAATCAAACGGTAGCAAGCAGAATCGGCCGCAAATCCCTGGATAACGACACATCCGCTCTGGTTTCCGAAGGCCGCTTTCGCCGTCTGCTTCAGGCTCACGACGACGAACTGATGGAATCAATGCGGCGTATTGTGCGCATGACCAAAGGCAAGGTCAATGTTCTTGATTTGTCAAACGCGATTCTGTACTGGGGTGATCGCGTAAAGAAACGCTGGATATTCGATTACTACGGCGTGGCAAGCAGTCTCAATTCACAGGACGATACGCCTGAGTCATCCACTACTTCCGAGAACCAACAATAGGACAAACCGAATGAGCGACTTCCTTCAAGTTCACTTGCTTACCGCATATGGTCCATCCAATCTCAACCGAGACGACACTGGCCGTCCCAAGAGTGTTGTATTTGGAGGAGCGCCGCGCCTGCGCATTTCGTCGCAAAGCCTGAAGCGAGCATGGCGCACCTCCGATGTGTTTGCCGCTAGGTTGCAAAGTCATCTCGCCAGCCGCACACAACGGCTTGGAAAAGATATTTTTGCGCATCTCATCGAAGGAGGCATGGAAGAGGCCCAAGCATTGAAGGCCGCTCGCCAGATCGCGGGACTGTTCGGCAAGCTCAAGAGCGAAAAAGACAGCGAGTCAACATTTATTGAACAGCTTGCGTTTGTTTCGCCCGAGGAGCGGCAAAAGGCGCTTGCGTTAGCGAATCGCTTTATCGCTGGAGAAACGCTTCCCGAACCGCGCCCGGAGGATTTGCTCCAACGCACCGATACGGCAGCGGATATCGCCATGTTCGGACGCATGCTTGCCGATACCCCGAAGTTCAACCGCGAGGCCGCCGTTCAGGTCGCGCATGCAATCACCACGCATCGCGCTATCGCGGAGGACGACTATTACACGGCAATTGATGATCTGAAGTCTCGGGAGGAGCCGGAAGACGCGGGCGCGGGATTTATCGGCGTTCAGGAATTCGGATCAGGTGTCTTTTACCTTTATGTTTGTGTTGATCGCGATTTGCTCTCCCGCAATCTGGCTGGCGACGACGCCATTCGAAACGCCAGTCTTTCCGCTCTTATCGAGGCCGCCGCGACTATTTCCCCGGGCGGCAAACAGAACAGCTTCGCCAGCCGGGCGCGCGCATTCTACGTGCTGGCGGAAAAAGGAACGGCGCAGCCGCGCAGTCTGGCGGCGGCGTTTCTAAAGCCGGTTCGCGGAAGCGATTACGGCGAAGACTCCATAGCTGCTCTGGAAGCTTACAGGGATCGACTGGACACGGCCTACGGTAAATGTGCCGATGGTCGCTATACGATGCACATTGAGCGCGGGGAAGGGAACTTGCCGGGTCTGCTTGAATTCGCGGTCAGTTGATGCGATTTCTCTGCTTCACCTTGTATGCGCCAATGTGCTCTTTCGGCGAAATCGCAGTTGGCGAACGAAGAATGAGCTGGGCCATGCCCGGACGCTCCGCCGTCCTTGGATTAGTCGCGGCCGCGCAAGGCATTGAGCGCAACGATGAGGCCGCGCACGCGCAACTTGAAGCCGGTCTCTACTTCGCCGTTCGCGCCGACCGTACCGGCAGACCGTTTGTTGACTACCACACAGCGCAAACGCCCAAAGCAAGGCGCGGCGTGGAATATGCGACCCGCCGCGATGAACTGAGCTCCGACAACCTCAATACCGTGCTTTCAACGCGGGAATGGCGGACGGATGCCTGCTTCACAGCAATCTTGTGGCGGCGAGACGGGCAATCAATCGACCTGGATTGCATCGCTTCCGCCCTGAAGCAACCTCGCTTTGTTCTCTATCTCGGTCGCAAATCTGCGCCCTTGGGCCTGCCGCTCAACCCACAGTTGATCGAAGCCGACACATTCGTGGATGCTTTCGCCAGACGCATCGCCACCGATGAAGAACAGTGGATATGGAGCCAGACGACTTCCGGTGGGGTGGCCAGCGGCATGATTGCCTGCGACGGCGATGCGTCTGGGGCACCCGCGGAAGGACAGATTCAAACTAGGCGCGATTCCATTCTCAACCGGTCGCGCTGGCAATTTAGCGACCGCATTGAGCGGATTATTCTTCCGTCTCAGGAAGGGAATCCTTAGGGGTATACGGATGCCCTATCTTTCCCGGGTCTGCCTAAGACAGGATGCGTCTGTAAGCGCCCTTGCGCCACTCCTGTTGGGCCAGGCTCATAACGAGAGCAAGACCAGACATCCCGCCCATCATCTCATATGGTCACTCTTTGCTGACCATGCTGATCGAAGCCGCGATTTCTTGTGGCGCGAAATGCGTACCGGCGTGTTCCTTGTCCTTTCCGATAGACATCCCGTTGATCGCCACGGATTATTCGACATTGACAAGCCCAAGCTGTTCAATCCGAATCTCGAATCTGGCGATCGCTTGAAATTTTCTCTGCGTGCAAACCCGGTTGTTCGCCGCAGACATGAAAAGAGGCGGCGCTCCACCAAACACGATGTGGTAATGGATGCGCTACGATCGTTACCGGCGTCCAAAAGACCCCTTCGCCGCCTCGAAGTCATGCGTAGCGCGGGTATTGAGTGGCTGGTTCAAATGGGGAATAAAGCAGGATTCAATTTGTCCGAGAGTGATGTTTGGGTCGATGGATACACCCAGCATAGCGTGGCTCGCAAGGGCACTGCTCCGACAATGAAATATTCCACGCTCGACTTCGAAGGTACGCTAACCGTCCAGGAACCTCCTGTTCTGGTATCCCGGATTGCCCAAGGTTTCGGTTCGGCCAAGGCTTACGGCTGTGGCCTCTTGTTGATCCGCCGTTCAGCTCGGTAGCAAACTTGGCGCGCATGATCGGAAATGGACTGGTCAGCGGTAACTGAACGAATCGAACGCGGCGAAGGCCCGCGAACGGAATTCAAGCGGGGTGCTGGTGATCTCTCCGCAGTAGGAAAAGCTATTTGCGCTTTCGCCAACACAGTTGGTGGCTTGCTTGTGCTTGGCATTGCCGATTCGCGCGAAGTGGTTGGCGTACGGGAGAATCCGGACACGCTCCATGAGCGTTTGGCTTCATTTCTCCAGACCGGCTGCAGCGCACCGGTGCATGCTCAAATCGGACGGCGCGAATTGCCGGAAGGCTGGGTTTTCTGGATCGAAGTTCCGCGCCAACGGGGATTCGAACCGATGCGGCACAGCGGCCGCGTTTGGGTGCGTCGAGACCGGACCAGCGTGGAACCATCCGCAAGCGAACTACAGGAACTCTATAACGCCTTTGGTTATGTGCTCACAGAGGAGCGCGCGATACTGGACGCGACACCGTCGCATATTGACCTTGAAGCGTTCCGTGCCTACTTGAAGCGGATGCATATTGACACCGCAAACGATCCCCAGCCTGACGCCGAGGATGACCTGCGAAATCGGGCGGTCGTCATAGAGATCGACGGCAAGCTCTGCGCGACGCTATACGGTGTCATGGCTTTCGGCCGAGACCCTCAGCGTTACCGGCGAACAAGCAACTTCCGGATCGAGTGCGCGGCGTACGCTGGATCCGACCGCGCCAGCGAAACTCTCCAGGTAGCGAGCGCGTCGGGTCGCATCAACGAGCAAGTTGAGCGAGCCGTCGGATGGTTCATGGGGCTTGGACATTTTGAATCGTATGAGAACCTGATCCGCGAGGATCGTCATCTTTTGCCACGCCGAGCCATTCGCGAAGCACTCGCCAATGCGGTCACGCATCGCGATTACGCAATAACCGGATCCAAGATTCTTCTGGAGGTGTTCGACGATCGCGTGGACGTGACCAGTCCGGGCGCCCTGCCCAATCACATGACGGTGGAACGGGTGCGGGCCGGCGCAAATCCGCGTTCCAGAAACGAGTACATGGCTCACTTCATGGCCGCGATGGGGTTCGTCGAGCAACGCGGCAGGGGCTGGCTGATAATGCGCAGCGAGATGCGAGATTTCAATGGAACGGAACCTGACTTGGTCGAAGATAAGTCCGAGACGTTTGTACGCGTCACATTTCACCTTGGCAGTCGCTGGTAATCTTTCCACCGGGCAAACGATTCACAAGTCCTATGTCTGAGATGCCAGGTATTGCCCCGCCTCGGCCAATACCAATAAGGGACCGGGCATCCATCCTTTTCGTCGAAAAAGGAAGACTTGATGTCCTTGACGGAGCCTTTGTGGTAGTTGACCGCAATGGTGTTCGCACCCATATACCAGTGGGCGGCATTGCGTGTCTGATGTTGGAGCCTGGTTCTCGGGTTTCCCATGCGGCAGCGGCCCTTGCGGCGCGCGTGGGATGCCTTTTGGTCTGGACCGGTGAAGCTGGCGTGCGGCTGTACTCTGCAGGTCAACCCGGTGGAGCACGCGCGGACCGGCTCTTGCATCAAGCGCGGCTTGCGCTTGATCCCGATGCCCGACTAAAGGTTGTTCGCAAGATGTACGACATGCGCTTCGGCGAGCCGGCCCCTCAACGGCGCTCAGTTGATCAGCTGCGTGGGATTGAGGGCGCTCGCGTGAAACGGCTCTACGAGGCATTGGCCCGGCAACACAGCGTCAAATGGAAAGGTCGTCGATACAATCCTCGGGCGTGGAACACCGCTGATCTGCCAAATCGCTGTCTTAGTCAGGCCACAGCCTGCTTGTACGGCTTATGCGAAGCGGCTGTTCTCGCAGCAGGCTATGCGCCTGCCATCGGCTTTCTCCACACCGGCAAACCGCAGTCTTTCGTTTACGACGTTGCGGATGTATACAAGTTTGAAACCGTAGTGCCCATTGCGTTTCGGGTAGCGGGCCGAGCGCAAAGTGGGAAACAACCGGACGCTGGAGACCCGGTTGGCGAAGTAAGGCGGGGCTGCCGCAATAGCTTCCGAAAAACCAGATTACTAAGTCGGCTGGTTCCAGGTATTGAAGAAATGCTCGACGCAGGCGGTTTCGATCCACCACCACCGCCAAGGGAAGCTCAACCCGTTGCTTTCTCCGAAAAGCCCAGTGGCGATGTTGGTCATCGCGGTTAACAACGCGCCTCCACGTCTGCGTGGCAGACTGGCAGTCTGGTTATTGGAGATTCGCGCTGGAGTGTACATAGGCAACTATTCGCGACGCACACGCGAGATGATTTGGAAACAGGTCAGACACGAAATCGAAGAGGGCGATGCCATCATCGCATGGGCGGCTACAAATGATGCGGGGTACGACTTCGATACCTGTGGCGTAAATCGACGTTCCCCCGTGGATTTGGACGGCATGAAGCTTGTCCAATTCGTACCCGCTCCCACAGATGCATAAACGGCGCAATTGCTTGAGAATGATCGAACACGTGAACTTCAAACAAACATCGAAAACAGTCTGCTTGAATCTGGTAAGTTCTTTCACAAGAAAAATTTTCCTTTGAATCAGCATGTTCCAAGAAGGGAGTTCCCCGCCCGCGCGGGGATGAACCGAAGGTAAGGGCTTGCAGGTTGGACCCCCGTGCGAGTTCCCCGCCCGCGCGGGGATGAACCGTCCGAGTTGGCGGCTGCCATCGGTCTGCTGCTGAGTTCCCCGCCCGCGCGGGGATGAACCGTAGCGCGTTCGTACCGATGCCAGCCTAGATGATGAGTTCCCCGCCCGCGCGGGGATGAACCGGCGGGAAGGCTTAGTAGCACTCGCCCAACAGATGAGTTCCCCGCCCGCGCGGGGATGAACCGAACCCGGTCATCATCGCCATCACGCCGGTGCCGAGTTCCCCGCCCGCGCGGGGATGAACCGCTATATTCCGCGACTACACTTGCCCTCCTAATGAGTTCCCCGCCCGCGCGGGGATGAACCGGTATAACACAGAGCCGGATGTGGATTATCATACGAGTTCCCCGCCCGCGCGGGGATGAACCGTCGATGTATGACCCATAGGTTTCCTCGAGGGTGAGTTCCCCGCCCGCGCGGGGATGAACCGGAATAATATCTTGTCGGCGGCATTTTGTAAGCGAGTTCCCCGCCCGCGCGGGGATGAACCGGTCACCGGAAACGGCACGGCCAATGCGAGCAGGAGTTCCCCGCCCGCGCGGGGATGAACCGTACAAGCTGGACGGGAAGCCGCTGCGCCCCAAGAGTTCCCCGCCCGCGCGGGGATGAACCGACGTCTGGTTTACAGCCAGGTGAGCCCGCCAATGAGTTCCCCGCCCGCGCGGGGATGAACCGTTTCAAGAGAAGGCGAAGGCGGCGCCGGACGGGAGTTCCCCGCCCGCGCGGGGATGAACCGGCTATCCGCAATGACAAAACGCTCGCCATGCCGAGTTCCCCGCCCGCGCGGGGATGAACCGCAGTATGAGAAGGACTGGAAGGAGACATGGAGGAGTTCCCCGCCCGCGCGGGGATGAACCGCTAACTGCTCTACCCATTGAGCTACAGACAATGAGTTCCCCGCCCGCGCGGGGATGAACCGGAACCCGCCCAGGCCGCGGCGGATGCCGAACTGAGTTCCCCGCCCGCGCGGGGATGAACCGGGGTCTGTCGGTTGCTCCGGCACTGAGGAGACATACCCGATTCGCAACCGGGAAAGGAGCAAAGAGATGGATTTTCACGAATTTCGGAATGGAATGACTGTGATGGACGGGCGACGATGCGTTGCGCATACCAAGGGTCCCATGGGCAGCGGTTGGTTATTGAAGGTGCACAACGCTTCATGGCTCGATCCTCGTGCGGGGCAGGGTGCCGAAAAGTTTCGCCGCGCGGGATTGCGTATTCCGCGGGATAGAAGCTATCTGCTGGTTCCTTCTCGTGCAGAGGCGCGTCGCATCCTGAAAGCCTTGGCGAGAGGCGCGATCGAAACGTCATGCTAGCCTTTGCATGGCGTCTATCGGTAGGCACCGATACTGATGAGATACTGCTAGTCTAGCCTGCTAGCAAACGAAGGAGCAATCGTATGATCGAATGGAATAAGATGAAGGAGGAAGATGTGCGCGTGGTTCAGCAGATCGTTCAGCGTGCCCAGGAGATGCGTCCGGAAGTGGATGCTACGGTTCTGGGCATGGACTTGAACGCTGCGCAGATCACGACGCCCATGGACTTGCAGGCGCTGCTGGAGGCGGATGACTACCAGTTCGCGCATGACGTGTTCGGCGTTCATCGTCACATCAATCGTTTGACGGGTGAAGTAGAGCACTTCGTTCCTCGATTCGCGATATCGCACTAGTCGAAACCGAACAGGGATGTTCGGTCTGCGAGTGACACTCGCACTGAGGAGACTTTGCCGGTTTAGTCAGCCGGCGAAAGGAGCAAAACATGTCTATTCAAACTGCCCTCTACGAGGCGATAGGGAACCTTAATCACTTCTGGATGACGTTCGCGGATCACAAGGAGGCGTTTCATGTCTTCTCCGACAACGCTCCGGAAGGATGTGATGGTGTGGAACTCATAGAGATCTACACTGAGGCACTCGCTATGGACCAGTACGGTAAGGACAACGTCTACGACTATCTACTAGAAGCGGCGCTTGCTTCTTAGCTGTCGAAACGCGCGCTAGCGTGCTAGCGTGCGTCCACGGTTCACTACCGTGCTGATGAGACTTTAGCAGGTCGTGTCTGCTAGCGAAAGGAGCCAAACATGTTAGAAGTAGAAAAGGCGACCGATGTTGCGATCATCACGCTGGAGAATCGTATCAGGGATACGAAGCAGCAGATCGCAGACTGGGGACGCGAGCGCGAGATGGCGGAGAACCCTGTGTACCATCTGGGATGGTCGAACAAGGTCTTCGCATGGGCTGCGGATGTTGAGGTGTGTGAGTATGCGCTTCACTCTTTCAAGGCGCTGGAGGAATGGCGAGAGAAAGGGAGTTCCCCGCCCGCGCGGGGATGAACCGCCCCAGGTGCCAATATTCCGCCGCGCCGCGTGGAGTTCCCCGCCCGCGCGGGGATGAACCGGTCAGCCCGGCCTGCTTACCCTGCCAACCACGGAGTTCCCCGCCCGCGCGGGGATGAACCGGAGTTCGGCAACGTGGAGCGCGGCGAGGCGCAGAGTTCCCCGCCCGCGCGGGGATGAACCGATCTCCTGCATGGCCGCCAGGGGCGCGTCGATGAGTTCCCCGCCCGCGCGGGGATGAACCGGCGACCGACACCGTGATTGTCACGCTGCGCGCGAGTTCCCCGCCCGCGCGGGGATGAACCGAACGCCTACGATGTCATGCGGGGATTGCAGCCGAGTTCCCCGCCCGCGCGGGGATGAACCGACGGCCGAATCGCCGGCACCCTGTATCGCGAGGAGTTCCCCGCCCGCGCGGGGATGAACCGGCCGAGGACCGCTCCGAGGACTACCTGCGCGCGAGTTCCCCGCCCGCGCGGGGATGAACCGGCTTTCAGCGCGATTCGACCCGCGCGCGTGACGAGTTCCCCGCCCGCGCGGGGATGAACCGGCCGCAACCCCCCTTGAGCGCTGCCTTCGGCGGAGTTCCCCGCCCGCGCGGGGATGAACCGGAATGGCCGCACTGACCCGCGCCCTCGTTGTGGAGTTCCCCGCCCGCGCGGGGATGAACCGGGGTCAGGCTCAGGCCCTCGTGGGCGGTCAGCGAGTTCCCCGCCCGCGCGGGGATGAACCGACCTCTCGACCCTGCCGGACGGCGTGATCCAAGAGTTCCCCGCCCGCGCGGGGATGAACCGCAACCGCCTGACCGCGTCCAGATCGGCGACTGGAGTTCCCCGCCCGCGCGGGGATGAACCGACCGGAGGACGGCCGGCCGGCTGGGCGCGGTCGAGTTCCCCGCCCGCGCGGGGATGAACCGCCGGCGGCGCACAGCTGGGCCATCTGCGCCGCGAGTTCCCCGCCCGCGCGGGGATGAACCAGGCCCGGCCTGGGTAAGCGGGATTCCATCGCTGAGTTCCCCGCCCGCGCGGGGATGAACCGCGCCGCCACGGCCCTGGCGCCGTCCGGCGCCCGCCTGTCGGAGATCGATGCCGGACGCGTGTGGTGGCAGGACGAATACGCGCTGGACGCCTGGGTCCAGCGCCAGGAACAGCAATAGGAGAACCCCCATGACCAAAGCGATCGAAAGCCACGCGAACAAGACGGTGCTCGGCGCCGGCGAGGTGTATATCGATGTCCTGGACGCCGCCGGCAAGCGCACCGGCGAACGGTACGTCGGCGACTCGACGGGCGCGAGCGTGAGCGCCACCACGGAGCGCACGACGATATTCAGCGGCGACGGCGCTGTCGCCCGCACGCTGCTGGATAAGATCACGTCCGTGAATCACACGATGTCGGTCACGATCCAGGACATGCAGCCGGAGAACTTCGCGCTGTTCCTGGCCGGCGAGGTCGAAGAGGTTGCGGACGGTTCCACGTCCGCGAATGAGGCCATCGAGGTCAAGGCCGGCCTGTGGTATCAGCTCGGCGTCAAGAACACGGCCGCCGGACGCGCCGGCGCCGCGAAGGAAATCAAGGCGGCCGTGCGCTACATCGAGGACGACGCGACGGGGCTAGGCAACGGCAGCAACTGGTATATCCGCCAGGCAACGGTCGGCCCCGCCGGAGAGCTGGCGCTCAAGGACCGCTCCACGCCGCAGGCCATCGGGCTGCAGATACTCGTTGAAGTGCCGGCCATCGCCGGCGAAGAAGGGCACCCGGCCATCCTGGTGGACGGCGCGCCGTACGGCAGCTGATGCACAGAGGTTTCGGGGCCAGGGGCAGGAATCGCGACGTGAGCGTGATGGTGAAATCGCCTACAGAAGGTCCCAGCCAGAGAGTGCCTCAATGAGCGCCAAGAGCACTAGCAGTCCGATGGAAAAAGACAAGAACCTCACCACGAGGTGAATGGTTTCTATAAAAATTTTGTGGAGCATGAGAATGAGAATAGCACATGAGCAGCAAGACTGACCGCGATATCGACATCCTGCTTCCGGACCGCGACGTGACGGTCACCGATCCGGACACCCGCAAGGCCGTCGAGGTCACCGTCCGCGAGTTCCGCTTTCTGGAGGGCCTCAAGGCCCAGGGCGTCGCGGCCCCGCTGCTGGCCGACCTGGCGGCGGCGCTGACCGATTCCAGTGGCGATATCGGCGTCGCCGCAGTCGACGCGGCGCTGACCACCCACGCCGGCGTGTGGACCGCGCTGCTTGCGCTGGCCGTGGCGAAGCCGTCCCGCTCGGGCAAGTTGCCGCGGCCCTCGTCCGCGCCGGGCACGGACGGCACGGCCAAATCCTCCACGAGCTGACGTGGCGGCAGATCAAGCTATTCTGGAAGGCGGAGCAGGCCGCCCGCGAGGGCGACGCAAAGGCGGTCGCAGCGGGGGTCGGGATGGCGTTGGGCGGCGGCCCGGAGTGATCTGACATGCCTGTGGGGGTCGGTGATCTCAACGTCGTGCTCCAGATCCGCGCGGACTTAAGCCGCGCCGTCAAGGAGTTCCCCGCCCGCGCGGGGATGAACCCGCAGCCGGCCCTCTATGTAGACCCGCGATCCCGAGTTCCCCGCCCGCGCGGGGATGAACCGCGGGCAGGGATGTGGGGTTCTACGACAGCGAAGCGTGCCCCCCCCCCCAATTTACGAGAACACGGCTTCCACGCAGGTGTGAAGTGACCTTGGATAACGGGCGCACATGGGCAGCGCAAGCCGGGTGCGCTTAACATAGCGCACCTGAAAATGAGCAAGCAGCCCGTCATGTTGATTGGGGCCGGCATCGGCGGCCTTACCTGCGCGCTCGCCCTGCAGCGCGCAGGCATTGCCGTTAAGGTGTACGAGCAGGCGCCGGAACTGGGCGAGGTGGGGGCCGGACTTACGCTGAGCCCGAACGGTTCGAAGGCGTTGATGGGCCTCGGTCTGGAGAATGAACTGGCGGAGCTGGCCGACCCGCCCTCATACCAGGCCGTGCATCACTATCAGACGGGTCAGGTGCTGGTCCGGCGCGAGCGCGGCGACCTGACGACCCGGCAGTACGGCGCGCCCTACTACCAGATCCACAGGGCCGACCTGCACGACATGCTGGGTAACGCCGTGCGGGCGAACGATCCCGAGTGCATTGTCCTCGGCCATGAATTCGAGCGTTTTACCCAGGACGCGAACGGCGTCACCGCATGGTTCGCCAACGGCAGCAGCGCTTCCGGCCGGGTACTGGTGGGCTGCGACGGCGTGAAATCGCCGGTCCGTTCGCAGATGCACGAGCAGGAAGCGCCGAAATTCACCGGCTACGTCGCCTGGCGCGGCCTGGCCCCCGCCGACAAGGTGCCGGCGGAAGCGGTGGACCCGCCCTCGGGCACTTACATCGGTCCGGGGCATCTCTTCGTGCGCTATCTGATCCGCGGCGGCGAGACGGTCAACTACGTCGCATTCGTGGAACGGGACGACTGGCAGGTGGAGAGCTGGTCGCAACGATCGACCGTGAAGGAAGTGCTGGACGAGTTTTCGGAATTCCACGGCCTGGTGCGCGCGATCATCGAAGCCACACCGCCGGAACTCTGCTACAAGTGGGGCCTGTTTTCCCGGCGGCCGCTCGAGTCCTGGAGCCTCGGCCGGGTTGCGCTGCTGGGAGACGCTGCCCATCCCACCCTGCCCTTCATGGGGATGGGCGCCGTAATGGCGATCGAGGACGGAGTGGTGCTGGCGCGATGCATGGCGGATTCCGGCAGTGTTTCCGAAGCGTTCCGGCGCTACGAGGCCGCCCGCGTGGAGCGCACCACGCTGGTGATGCTGGAGTCCGGGGAAATCATTCACCGTTTCTTCGCCCCGGACACGGAACGCTTCGCCGAACGCAATACTCGGAACGAGGAATCGCTCGGCCTGTTCCGCTACGACGCCTGGCAGGTTCCGGTATAAACTAGGCGCCCTGTAATCCAGGAGCGCATTCATGTTCATCAACTTCTGGTATCCGGCGGTCGAGTCGGAGAAACTCGAAAACAATCCGCTCAAGCAACGCATGCTGGGCCAGGACTTCGTGCTGTGGCGCGACGAGGAAGGACAGGCCCATTGCCTCAGCAATACCTGCTGCCACCGCGGCGGTTCGCTCGGCGACGGCCTGGTGGCCGACAACTGCGTGCAATGTCCGTACCACGGCTGGCGATTCAACGGCGAAGGGCAGTGCGTGCGCGTGCCCTCCATCGGCATGAAGGCCAAGCCGCCCGCACGCGCGCGGGTGGATTCCTACCCGGTCATGGAACGCTACGGCCTGGTTTTCTGTTTCCTGGGCGACCTCAGCGAGCCGGAACGGCCGCCAATCCTGGAGATCAAGGAGTGGGGCCAGGAAGGCTGGTCATCCACCTGCCAGGTATTCAACTGGAACTTCAACTACAAGCGCTCCATCGAAAACGGCATCGATCCGGCGCATAACGAGTTCGTGCATCCCACCCATGGCATGAAGGGCATGGACGAGAACTACCGGGTCCGCGAGCTGGACATGCGCGAAACCGACTGGGGCACGGGCTTCTTCAACGAAGTCTATGCGCCGCCTCTGGCCGAGAAGAAGATGCGCGAGGCGTCCGGAGAAACCAAGAACCGCATGGTAAGAGTGGGAACCGGCCACCACGGTCCCGCATCGGTTTGGACCTTCATCAATCCCACGCCCGCCATGCACATCTATCAGTATCTATACGAGTGCCCGATTGACGAGGACAACACGCGGCTGTTCCTGGTGAACATGCGCAACTTCATGCTGGAAGAGATGTTCGACGACACCATTATGGAGCGCAACGAGTACGTGGCGACTCAGGACCGGGACGTTCTCTATACCCTGCACCCGAAAATAACGCCGCGGGTGAATACCAAGGAACTGTTTACGCCATCGGACTATGCTGTCGGGCGCTACCGCGAACGGCTGAAGGAATGGGAGGCGCGCGGCTGGCGCATTGATCTGGACAAGGTTCGCGAGCAGGAACGCCATACCGCGTTCGCGATACCGAGTCCGGAACGGCGCAGAAAGAAAGGCTGGGTGATCGGCCCCATTCCGCTGATGCCGGCCACGCCGGCGCGGGCCGTGGAGACCGACCAGGCCGCGTAGACTGGGAACGAGGGCGTCTCGCCCTCGTTCGTGACTGCTATTTCGAGGGCGGGACGCCCTCGCTCCCGGGGTTGAGGGCGAAACGCCGCGAGGGACATGCCCCGCTCGCCCGGGGCTATACGGATTCGCGCCCGGCGCGCAGTTCGTCCAGGTATTCCCGGGTCAGGGTCCAGCGCAACAGGATGATGCCGGCAATCAGGTTGCAGACCGACGGAACCAGGGCAATGGAGATACGGATGCCGGTCAGCGCGCCCGGGTCCTGCTGAATCGCCTCGGCGTCAACGGTGGACTGGTAACCCAGCATCCCGAGAATTACGCCGATGACCACGGGGGCCCCCATGAACGCGAACTTCTCCACCATGTTGTATGCGCCGGCGAACACGCCCTCGCGCCGCAGGCCGGTCTTCAGGTAATCGTATTCCTGCACGTCGGGCAGCAGCGACATGCCCAGCAGCAACTTGCCCATGCCGAAGAACGACAGAATCAGGGCCCTCACGAACAGCAGCCATACGGGTTCGTCCGTGGGGACGAACCACCACCAGAGCGCTCCCACCATGAAGCCGAACGTGGCAAGCATCAGGGCGCGGTGTTTGCCCACCTTGCGCGAGAACGGCACCCAGAACAGCGGAGCCGCCAATAGCGGCATGATCAGGTTTCCGCCGAGCGCGTACCAGAGCATGACGTCCTGGGAATGCCCCAGAATGTCCACGATAAAGAACAGGACGCTCCCCGCCGCCACGCCGGTGGCCAGCAGGGTCAGCAGCTTGAAGGCCGCCAGTTTCAGGAAGTGCACGTTGGACGCGGCAGTGCGGATCTGCCCCCAGGGGCTCTCGCGGGGCCTTACGTGTTCGGTCGCGCGCGCGCCGGCCGTTCCGAAGAAACAGGCAATCATCGCCACCAGCGCCAGGACGCCGAACAGCCAGCCCACCAGTTCGTAGCCTTCGTTGCCGCCTCCGAACTGCGCAGCCAGCGCAGGCCCGACTCCGATCACCGTGAAGGTGCCTATCATGATGGCCACGGCGCGAAACGACATGATGGCCGTACGTTCATCGTAGTTGGTGGACATTTCCGCCGGCATGGCGATATGCGGAACGTTGAACAGCGTATAGCCGGTGTTGAACACGATCAGTCCCGCCAACACATACGCCGCCTTCTCGAAATCCGCCCACTCGGCGGGGGTGCTGAACAGCATCACGAATGCCCCGCCGCACACGAAGGCGCCCACCAGCAGCCAGGGCCGGCGGCGCCCGAAGCGGCTCCGGGTCCGGTCGCTGATGATGCCCATGGGCAGGTCGGTCAGGAAATCGTACGCCTTGGCGATCATCAGGAGCGTTCCGGCCGTAAGGACCGCGACCCCGGCAACCCGCGTCAGGTAAAAAAGGAGGATCGTGGCGTAGGTATTGAAGAGCAGCGCCACGCCCAGGGCGCCGACGCCCCAGCCCGCGCGCAACGAAAGCGGAACGGTGCCCTCGACCCGGGTCAATCGGCCAAGCCTGGTTTGCATTATTTGGGCGCCTCGAATCAGAGCGTAGCGCGGCAGGATAGCACGGGGCGCCGATTGTCGTGTCACGCACCGCCGGGACGGTGTATCCTCGCCAACCTGTTCCCATCAACGAAGGAGAGCGGCAGCAATGGCCGAATACGAGTACCGCAAGTTTTTCATCGGCGGCGAGTGGGTCGATCCGGCCGAGCCGCGGGAACTGGACGTGATCAATCCGGCCACCGAGAAACCCGCCGGGGTTATTTCGCTGGGCGGCGCAGGCGACGTGGATCGTGCAGTGGCGGCAGCCCGAAAGGCGTTTGCCGCATATTCCCGATCCTCGAAGCAGGAGCGCCTGAAGCTGATCGACGCGTTCATTGCCGCCTACAAGGCGCGCTACAACGACATGGCGGCGGCAATTACGGTGGAAATGGGCGCGCCCAAAGGCCTTTCCACCAAGGCGCAGGCGGCCATGGGCGTCGTCATCGCCAAAACGGCGCGCCGTTTGCTGGAGAATTTCGAGTTCGAGGAGCAGCGCGGCGGCACGCTGATCCGGCGCGAGCCGATCGGTGTGTGCGGATTCATTACGCCCTGGAACTGGCCGATCAACCAGATCGGACTGAAGGTCCTGCCGGCGCTGGCGGCCGGCTGCGCGATGGTGCTGAAGCCGAGCGAGATCGCACCCTTAAGCGGCGTGGTGTTCGCCGAAGTCATCGAAGCCGCGGGCGTGCCCGCCGGGGTCTTCAACCTGGTCAACGGCGACGGGCCAGGAGTCGGTCAGGCCATCGCCGGTCACCCCGACATCGACATGGTCTCGTTTACCGGATCGACCCGCGGAGGGATCGCGGTAGCCGCAACGGCTGCCGGCACGGTCAAGCGCGTCAGCCAGGAACTGGGCGGCAAATCGCCCAATCTCATCCTGGACGAAGCCTCGCTGGAAAAGGGCGTAATCAACGGCATGCGCAACGTCTGCATGAACACCGGACAGTCGTGCAACGCGCCCACGCGTCTACTGGTTCCGACCGAACTGCACGACAAGGCCGTGGAAATCTCGGTGGCCTCCGCCGCGCGGGCGCGAATCGGCGACCCCGGGTCGGAGAGCACGACGATGGGGCCCCTGGTCAGCGAGGCGCAGTTCAATAAAGTGCAGGGACTCATCCGGAAGGGCATCGAGGAAGGCGCCACGCTGGCGACCGGCGGTCCCGGCAGGCCCGACGGCCTCGAAAAGGGCTATTTCGTCAAGCCGACGGTGTTCGGCAACGTGAGCAACGACATGACGATCGCGCGCGAGGAGATTTTCGGGCCGGTTTTGTGCGTTATTCCCTACGACAACCTGGACGAGGCGATTGCGATCGCCAACGACACTGAATACGGGCTGGCCGCTTACGTGTGGGGGGACGACCTCGAACAGGCCCGAGGCGTCGCCGCGCAACTGCGCGCCGGCCAGGTCTGCCTCAACGGCCAGTCGGGCGACGCCAGCGCGCCGTTCGGAGGCTACAAGCAGTCCGGCAACGGCCGCGAATCGGGCCCGGAGGGCCTGGAGGAATTCCTGGAGACCAAAGCCGTCCTCGGCTACTCCGAAGCCGCCTGATCAAGTCCGGACGGTAAAGGAAATCTCGCCGCTAATCCATGAGGGAGCGGGCGACGCGGAGGCCGAAGAAGGTGTAGTGGATGTCCTCCGGGTCGCGGCCCCTGAAGGTGAGGCGCTGTCGGTCCGGGCGCGTAATCCAGCTGCCGCCGCGCACGCCGCGCCGTTCGCACCGGCCCGGCGGGACTTCAAGGGCCGAGCCGTCGGTCGGCAACTCCGCCGTATAGGGCTCGACGTAGCAGTCCTCCACCCATTCCCAGACGTTGCCGGCGACGTCGTGCAGGCCAAAAGCGTTCGGCTTGAACATGCCGACCGGGGCAAGCGTTGGGAATCCATCGTCGCATTCGGCCGCCCGCCAGCCGAAATCGTGCACGGGATCCGCGCTTGAGTCATACACATTGGCATAGGCGCAGGCCGCTTCGGCGTCCTCGCCCCAGGTAAAACTGCCCATGGCGCCTGCCCGCGCCGCGTATTCCCACTCCGCTTCGGTGGGCAGGCGGTACGGCTGGCCGCTCATCTCGGCAAGCCAGTCCACGTAAGCGCGCGCGTCCAGCCAACTGACGCAGGCGACGGGGTGATCCGGCCGGGATTCCTGCCCGAGCATCAGGTCGGTCCAGTTCGACTCCGGATGGTTCTCCCACTCGCCGTCGAATTTGCCGCGACAGCCTTTCTCGACCTGGTATCCGGTAGCCGAAACAAAGGCTTCGAATTGCGCATTCGTCACCTCGTACCTGCCCAGCGCAAAATCGCGTTCCACGCGCACCTCGCGCGGCGGTCCCTCCGGACGGCCCTCCTCGCCGCCGGGCGCTCCCATCACGAAACCGCCGCCCGGCACCACGATCATCTCCGGGCACCCGCCGCAATCGCGAAAGGCCGCCGGTGTCCCACCCTCGTCCGCGACCGCCGTCTTTAGGCTGAAACCTACGAAAAGCAGCGGTAGAAGTGCGGCTCGAATCATGCCGGCCTGCCGGCCCTTAGGGCTGGACCCTGGGAGGGAGGGCGTCCCGCCCTCCGTGAAGGCGAGTGTCCTCACGTCCAGGGAGGGCGGGACGCCCTCCCTCCAGCTATTCCGGCAGGGAGCGGGCGACGCGGAAGCCGAAGAAGCTGTAGCGCACCTCTTCGGGATCGCGGCCGCGAAACGTGGTGCGCTGCCAGTCGGGGTTGGTGAGCCAGCTGCCGCCGCGCACGCTGCGATTTTCGCACTGGCCCGGCGGGAGTGTATAGGCCGAGCCGTCCGTGGGCGTGTCCTCCGGATACAGCACTTCGTAACAGTCCTCTACCCATTCCCAGAGATTGCCGACCATGTCATGCAGACCGAATGGGTTCGGCTGGAAGCTGCCGACCGGCGCCAGGGTCGTATGGCCGTCGTCGCAGTCGATCCAGGGCCAGATGAAGTCATGCACGGCGTGCGCGCTCGTGTCGTACATGTTGGCGTGCTTGCAGCCCTCGTCCGGATCTTCCCCCCAGTAGTACCAGTCACCGGCGCCGGCGCGCGCCGCGTACTCCCACTCCGCTTCGCTGGGCAGCCGATAGTCCTGCCCGCTGACTTCCGACAACCATTCGAGATAGGCGCGGGCATCCAGCCAGCTCACGCAGGCCACCGGATGCTCGGGGGCGGACTCCTGCCCCAGCCGCAAATTGGTCCAATGCGCTTCGGGGTCGTCCTTCCACTCGTTGTCGATGTTGCCGCGGCAACCTATCGACATCTCGTGGCGGGTCGCGTCCACGAACTCGCGGTATTGCCGGTTGGTGATTTCGTACTTGCCCAGTGCGAACGGCCGGGGAATGGTCACTTCGTGCGGCGGGCCCATCGGGCGCTCGCTCACGGCTTCCTCGCTTCCCATGACAAAGCTGCCGCCAGGGACCACGACCATGTCCGGGCATTGCTCGCAATCCTGGAATGTTTCGGGCTGCGTATCCTGGGCGGCCGCGGGCGCCGCCGCGAAAGTGAGGCCGATCAGCACGGCCATTGCTGTCGTATATCGATTCATGCCGCGCATTCTAGCCCGCAACGCGAGCCCCCGCTCTTCGCTAGGCGGTTCCACCTGCCGTAGCCCTTCCGCATAGCCCCCCTTTCCGGGAGTATTGGAGGCAGGGATGCCGGAGCAAGCTACAGGGATGTATTCGTGCGTCTCCCGGAAAGGGGGGCTATGCGGAAGGGCGGAGGGTCGGCGAACTAATCCGATTAGTGGAGGGAGCGGGCGACGCGGAAGCCGAAGATCGAGTAGCGCAGGTCTTCCGGATCGCGGCCGCGGAACGCAAGCCGCTGGCGGCTGATCCGCGAAGTCCAGCTGCCGCCGCGCACGCTGCGCCGATCGCACTGGCCCGGCGGCGGGCCGTACGCGCTGCCGTCCGTGGGAATGTCGGCCGGATACGGCGCCACGTAGCAGTCCTCCACCCACTCCCAGAGATTGCCGGCCACGTCGTGCAGGCCGAAGCCGTTCGGCTGCAGGCGGCCGACCTGCGCCAGCATCGGGAAGCCGTCATCGCAAAGCGCCGGCTGCCAACTGTAGCCGTGCATGGCTTGCGCGCTCGAGTCGTACACATTGGCCTGGCCGCAAGCCTCGTCGGGGACCGACCCCCAGGGAAAATCGCCGCTCGCGCCGCCGCGCGCCGCGTATTCCCACTCCGCCTCGCTGGGCAGCCGGTAGGGCTGGCCGGTCGTCTCCGCCAGCCAGGCTACGTAGGCGCGCGCGTCCAGCCAGTTGACGCAGGCCACCGGATGGTCCGGTTCCCATGCCTGGCCGGTCTTGAGATCGGTCCAGACGGCTTCCGGATGCAGCAGCCACTCGTCGCCGACCCGCACCGCGCAAGGCGGTTCCGTTTCATAGCCGGTGTCGGCCACGAACGCGGCGAATTCCCGGTTGGTGACTTCAAACCGGCCGATGGCGAAGGCTCTCGGGATGCTGACCTCGTGCGGCGGACCGTCCGGGCGGCCTTCCTCGCCGCCCTCCGCACCCATGACGAACTCCCCCGGCGGCACCTCCACCATCACGGGACAGACGCCGCAGTCCTGGAAGACTCGAGGCGCTCCGGGCTCGGCGGCCTGCGCCGGAAGACCGGCGAACTCCAGCAGCATTAGCGCCGTTGCGGCTAGAACTGCCATACGGCCAGCGGCCGCACTGCGCCAATACAATTGCCGAACGATCCAGGGCTGTTTCAAACCGATACGTTTCAACATGTGCGAAAGCCCCCTTATTCCCGGGAAGAAATCCCGCTCCGCGCTTCGAGCATAGCACGCGGCCGGCCATGAACAGGACGATCCCCACGGGCGCGCTGGCCGGACTGTTATGGGCCGCGGCGTTCTGCTTCTACCCGGAGTGGACGCTGGTCCGCTGGTTCATAGGCATGGCGGGACTGACCCTGCTCCTTTCGCTGTGGTCGGGCGAGCGGGCCGCCGGCAGTCCGAGGGCGGCCGCGGCCGGAAGCTTTGCCTTCGGCCTGTGCGCCTTCTCGGCCGCCTGCTACTGGATCTATCACAGCGTGCGCATCGTCAGCGGGGGGCCGGTGGCGCTGGCCGTGGCGCTGGTCGTCCTGCTGGCGGCCGTGATGGGCTGCTGGTACGCGCTGGGCGGCTACTGGGCGGCGCGCATGCAGCTGAAAAGGCCCTGGGTGGCGCTGCTGGTGGTGCTGCCCTGCGTCCTGGTGCTGACCGAGTGGCTCAGGGGCTGGGTCTTCACCGGATTCCCCTGGTTGAGCGCGGGATACCTCACCGCCCCCGTGTTTGCCGGCCGGATTCCGTCAATGCCGGCGTCCCTGGGCGGCATGTACCTGGTGGGATTGACGACGGCGTTGCTGGCCGGCGCCTGCCTGCTTGTCTGGCGCAGCGCTCCCGGCCTCATGCTCCGGGGATTGGGCCTGGTCCTGCTGCTTGGCGGCGCCGCCGGGCTGGGGCAGATTTCGCTTCCGGAAAGCAATGGCCCGTCGCGCGGCCAACTGCACGCAAGGCTCGTGCAGGGCGGCATTCCCCAGGAGCGGAAGTGGCTGGAAGAGGAGTTCCTGCCGACGCTTACCCGCTACGAACTGCTGAGCTTCGGACAGCCGATGCCGGGTGGCGCTCCGGAGCCCGCGCTGATCGTCTGGCCGGAGGTCGCGGTCCCCCAAACGCAGGATTTCGTCCGCGACTATCTCGACGAAATGGACCGCCTGTTGCGCGCCCGGCGGATCGCCCTGGCGCTTGGGATTCTCACCGAAACCGACGCTGGCCGATTCAATTCCCTGATCGTGCTGGGCAACGGCCGGGGGACCTATCACAAGCACCACCTGGTGCCCTTCGGGGAGTTCTTCCCCGTGCCCGATGCGATAAGGGACTGGCTGCTGAGCATGAACCTTCCCGCCAGCGACCTCGTTCCCGGGCCGGCCGGACAGGCGCCGCTCACGGCCGGGGAGGCCGTCTGCGGCGTGAGCATCTGCTACGAGGCGGCGTTCGGTTCGGAGCAGCGGCGATGGGCGCCGGCGGCGGAGGTTCTCATCAACGTCAGCAATGACGGCTGGTTCGGCGACACCGTGGCGCTGGAGCAGCATCTGGACATGGCGCGAGTGCGTGCGATGGAAACCGGCCGCTACCTGCTGCGCGTGACGGGCACCGGCATTACCGCGGCGGTGGACCCCCGCGGCCGCGTCATCGGCCGGCTGCCGAAGTACGAACCCGGTTTTCTGGACGTGAGCGTTGCGCGGCTGGCGGGCTCGACGCCCTACGTGCGTTACGGAGAATGGCCCGTGGTCGTCCTGTGCCTGCTGCTGGGAATCGCGCTTCCCGCAACAGTTAGAATCCGCAGAGGCGGGCGGGCGGCGTTCGGGGCTTCGGAGGAGCGGAAATGAGTGTAAGAAGAAGACAGGTCCTCAAGGGAGCGCTCTCTCTTTCCGCCTTGTCTCTTTCCTTCCCGCTCCTGAAGCCCGTGACCGGTTTCGCCGCCGAAAAGGCCACGGCCATCGTGATCGGAGGCGGCCTGTCGGGACTCAACTGCGCGCTGCTGCTTTCGGAGTTCGGCATCGACGTGATCCTGCTGGAGGGGGCCGACCGAGTGGGCGGACGCGCCCATACGGCCGACGGCGTGGAGACGCGCCCGGAATACGGCGCCAGCGAGGTGGGCCGTTCTTATGCGCGGGCCATCGACCTGTGCTCGCGGCTGGACGTCGAGCTTCTGCCGGATACCCGCAGCCTGATGCCGATGTCCAACTACGTTGACGGAACATGGGTCAGGTCCGGGGACTGGGCCGATTCCCCGGTCAACAGGATGGCCGACAACGAGCGCGAACTGCCGCCGCTCATGGTGGGCATGGGCCTTTTGTCGCGGCTGAACCCGCTGCAGAACCTGGACGACTGGCTGTCTCCCGAATTCGCCGCCTACGACATCTCGATGCGCGAACTGTTCCTGAACAACGGCGTCTCGGAGGCCGCCCTGCGGCTGGCGGCAGTCCCCATGGATCTGCGCATGACCTCCAGCCTCGGCATGATGCAGGAGCGAACGCGGACCCTGTTCGACGCGAATTTCGGAAGGACGCAGACCCAGGCCGCGGACACGCCCTTCGGCCTGGCGGCCACGCGCGAGGAAGGCGAGGAAACCTTCCCGGTGCGGACGATAGCGGGCGGCACGTCGAGACTGCCGGAAGCGATGGCCGCCGCGCTGGGCGACCGGGTCCGGCTGGGCAAGGTGGTCGCGGGAATCGACATGTCCGGGTCGGACGCGGAAATCCGCTGCCTGGACGGCAGCCGCTACCGGGCCGATTTCGTGGTCTCCGCCATGCCGTTCACGACCTTGCGCAATATTTCGGTTTCGCCGGGATTCTCGGGCCGCCAGGCCGAAGCGGTGCTGACGCTGGGTTACCGCGGCACGACGCGCGCCTGGGGGGTTATAGAGGAACCGTACTGGGAAGACGACGGGCTGGAACCGTCGTTCTTCACCGACGAAACCATTCAGACGGTGGTGGTGCTGGACAAGCTGACCGGAGAGGACACGCACCGGTGTTCGGTCATTTTCACCGGCCCGTCCGCGGCGCGGATCGACCAGATGCCCGACGACCAGGCCCTCGCCCTGATCGAATCGGAAATCGCCCGGATCCGTCCTTCGACCAAAGGCAAGATGCGCTTCGTGGACCTGTACGGCTGGCGCAAGAATCCCCTGATTCAGGGGTGCCGCCACCTGTTCGGTCCGGGCCAGATATCGAGGTTCGCCAAAGAAATGATCTTGCCGCACCACCGCCTGCACTTCGCTGGAGAACACACCCGGCGCATGGACTTCGGGATGGAGGCCGCGCTGGAAAGCGGCGAGCGGGCCGCGTTCGAAATCCTTCAGCGCGCATGAAGATTCCGGGAAGGCTGATCGCGGCAGGCGCGCTGTGCGCGGTCCTGCTCAGCGGAACCGCCGCCCTGTCGCTTGCCGGCCAGGATGCCCCGCCGGGACAGGACGCCGCGGCCGACGCAACTCCCGACCCCCGAATGCTGGCGCAGGGGAAACGGCTTTACATTCTCTGCCAGGCCTGCCACGCCACGGAGGCGGATCCCGGCGACAAGATCGGTCCGCACCTTGCCGGCATCGTCAATCGGCCGGTGGCGAGCGCGGAGGGTACCGTCTATTCCGACGCGTTGCGGGCCCAGGATTTTGTCTGGAGCGAGGAAAACCTGGACCTTTGGCTGCAGCGGCCGGCGGAAATGGTTCCCGGCACGAGCATGAGCTTTGCGGGTCTTCCCGGGGAAGAACTCCGCCGGGCCCTGATCGCCTACCTGAACACCCTCTAGCAGGGAGGGCACGTCCCTCGCGGCATCCCGCCCTTCCACCCGAGGTTTTTAGAGGACGGAACGTCCTCGTTTCCCGGGTGGAAGGGCGGGATGCCGCGAGGGGCGCGCCGCCCCCTTTCGGCTCAGGTCCGGCTGACGCGGAGCCGCTTCACCCGCCGACGGTCGGCGGAGACGACCTCGAAGCGCCACCCTCCGGCTTCCACGGAGTCGCCACGCCGGGGCAATCGGCCCAGGCGATGAATGACCAGCCCGCCCACCGTGTCGAATTCGCCGGTATCCAGCTCCGAACCGATCTCCTCGTCGAAGTCCTCGATCCGCATCTTCGCGCTGACCAGGAAACTGCCGTCATCCTGCCGCACCAGTTCCGGCGCCTGCTCGGGATCGTGCTCGTCGCCGATTTCGCCCACGATCTGCTCCAGGACATCTTCAATGGTCAGCAGCCCGGCGGTCCCGCCATACTCGTCGACGACCACGGCGAGATGATTGCGGCCGCGGAGAAATTCGTCGAGCAGGGCGTCGAGGCGCTTGGTTTCGGGAATCAGCGTGACGGGCCTTAGCAATGGCTTGATCTCCAGCTTGTCCTCCGGCGAATCCGTAAGGGCCCGCAGCACATCCTTGGCCAGCAGACTCCCGACGACCTCGTCGCGGTTCTCGCCGATGACCGGGAAACGCGAGTGGCCGGAACTGATGATTGTGGACAGGAGCTTCTCGCGGCTGTCGTCCAGGCGCAGAACCACCATGCTGGAACGCTGCACCATCACCTCGTGGACTTCGCGCCGGGAGACCTCCAGGACGCCTTCAATCATCGCCTTCTCGCCCGGCGTGATCTCCTTGACGCCCGCCAGATCCGCCAGCAGTCTCAGCAAGCCGTCGCGGGTGAGCCGCCCGCGTCCCGCAAGCCGCCCCAGGAATTCCCGGGCGCCGCTCACTCGCGCTCCTCCGCCCACGGATCCGGCCATCCGGCCTGCGTCAGCAGTTCCGATTCGAGCGACTCCATCGCCCGGGCCTGCTCCGGATCGTGGTGGCCGAGCCCCGCCAGGTGCAGCGATCCGTGCACGACGAGGTGGGCCAGGTGCGCGCCCGGCGTGGAGCCGCGGCCGCCGGATTCCGAGCGAACCAGCGGCATGCAGATCACGATGTCGCCGATTTCTCCCAGTTCGCGGTCCGACGGAAAGGCCAGCACGTTAGTGGGCCGGTCGACGCCCCGCCACCTGCGGTTCAACTCGCGGCTCTCGGCTTCCTCGACCAGGCGCACGGTCACCGCGCCATCGCGCGTGAATCGCGTCAGGCTGCTCCGCACCAGTTCGCGTATCCCCGCGCCGGACAGCTCCGCTTCCGGAACCAGGTCCGAGGCGTCCTGGATCGCAACCTGAATCATGACTTTTCCGTGGCGCCGTAGGCCTCGAGAATCTTCTTCACCAGGGCGTGGCGGACCACGTCGCGCGCGGTGAAATAGACGGTCGCAATACCGGGGACGGACTTGAGTATCCTCAGCGCGTGGCGCATGCCGCTCTCGCGATCGGACGGAAGATCCACCTGCGTGATGTCCCCCGTGACGACCGCGCGGGAATCGGCGCCGAACCGGGTCAGGAACATCTTCATCTGCTCGGGCGTGGTGTTCTGGCCTTCATCCAGTATGACGAAGCTGCTGTTGAGCGATCGGCCGCGCATATAGGCCAGCGGCGCCACTTCGATCACGCCGCGTTCCAGCCAGCGGGCCACCCGTTCCGGCCCCAGCATCGCGTAGAGCGCGTCGTAAACCGGCCGCAGGTAGGGATCAACCTTGCTGGCCAGGTCGCCGGGCAGGAAGCCCAGCCGCTCGCCGGCCTCCACGGCCGGTCGCACCAGAACGATGCGCTGCACGTGTCCCGCGCTGTGCGCTTCGAGTGCGCAAGCCACCGCCAGCCAGGTCTTTCCGGTCCCGGCGGGCCCGATGCCGAAGGTCAGATCGCGCGAACGAATCTCCTTCACGTAGCGGCGCTGATTGGCGCCGCGCGGACGCACGCGGATCCGGGGCGTAACGACCACCGGCTGCGCGTCTTCGCCGCCGTCCCGGCCGACGGACGAATCCCCTTCCGCGCCGCTGCCGTTGGCCGCCGGATCGCTGCCGGCGCCTTCGGCGCATTCCGCCAGGCAGGCCTGGATGCGGGCCGCGTCCAGCGATTCCTCGGCGGCCATGCGATACAGCTCGGTCAGCGCCAGGGCGCCCGCGCTGATGGCTTCCTTCGATCCACGCACGCGGAACCGGTTGCCCCTGCTTGATATCCGCACGCCCAGGCCCTGTTCGATCTGGCGCAGGTGCCTGTCGAATTCCCCGCACAGGTTCGCCAGCGCGCCATTGTCCGCGGGCCGGAGGACGACCTCCCTAATGTGCTGTTCCATGAGTTCCTTGCCTTTCAGAGCGGGCCTGAAGCGTCAATGCAAGGCGCCGTCCGCAGGGAATACGTCCGTATTGCCCAGGACGGCAACGCCGCAGTGGCGCTTCAGGCCCGCTCCCGCAGGGCGTGTCTCCTGTGGCCCGTGGCCGCGTTGCGTCCCTTGGCAATGGGAGAAACCATTACCGGCGGAACGCGCCTTGCCACACGCCACAGGAGACACGCTGAAAGGCAAGGAACTCATGGAACAGCACATTAGTGGGCCTGGCTATTCAGGGCGCGTGTAAGCCTCAGGCCGCAAGGGATTCCGGCAGCAGCCGGCCGCGCAGTGAATTCGGCAATGCTTCGGTAATCGCAACGTCAACAAATCGCCCGGTCAGCGAGGGCGGTCCGTCAAAGTTTACCCAGCGATTGTTGCCCGTGCGACCCGCCAGCAGTCCTTCGCCGCGGCGGGCCGGACGCTCGACGAGAATCTGCTGTGAAGTATTGACCATTTGCGCGGAAATCCGGCGCGCCTGGCCGGTGATCAATGCCTGCAGCCGCTGAAGCCGCCTCAGCCTGACGTCGTGCGGCACCTGTTCTTCCATGCGTTCGGCGGGCGTGCCCGGGCGCGGGCTGTACATGAAGCTGAAGGACTGGTCGAACCCGATGTCCTCGACCAGCGCCAGCGTGTCGGCGAACTCCGCTTCGGTCTCGCCGGGAAAACCCACGATGAAGTCGGAAGCCACGCTGATGCCGGGCCGGGCGCGCCTCAGACGGGCGATCTTGTCCCGATACTCGTCCGCCGTATAGCCGCGCTTCATGCGGGCCAGCACGCTGTCCGAGCCGCTCTGCACCGGCAGGTGCAGGTAGGAAGGCAGCTTGTCGAAGCGGGCGTAGGCATCGATCAGCCGGCCGTCGAATTCCATGGGGTGGGAGGTCGTGAAGCGGATCCTGCCGATGCCCTTCAGTTTCGACACGTAGCGAATCAGCCCGGCGAGGTCCTCGAGTCCGCCCGACGGCGCAACTCCGCGATAGCCGTTGACGTTCTGGCCCAGCAGGTTGATTTCGCGCACGCCCTGGCGCTCAAGCTGGATCGCCTCGGCCAGCACGTCGGCCACGGGCCTGGAGATCTCCTCGCCGCGCGTGTACGGCACGACGCAAAACGAGCAATACTTGCTGCAGCCCTCCATGATCGACAGGTGGGCCACGGGCGAGGCGGTCTTCGGCGCCGGCAATTCGGCGAATTTTTCTTCAGCGGGAAATGCGATATCCACTACCGGTCCGGAAGAGTCCGCCGACTGCTGAAGCAGGCCGGGCAGCCGGTGCAGCGTTTGCGGTCCGAAAATGATGTCCACGTAGGGCGCGCGCTTGCCTATGGCGTCGCCTTCCTGGCTTGCGACGCAACCGCCCACGCCGATTTTCATTTCGGGCCGCTTGCGCTTGAGGGCCTTGTAGCGGCCAAGCTCGGAGAACAGTTTTTCCTGGGGTTTTTCGCGGACCGAGCAGGTGTTGATCAGGACGAGGTCGGCTTCCTCGGGATTTTCGGTGAGGGTGTAGCCGCGGCTCTCGCGCAGCACGTCCGCCATGCGCGCGGAGTCGTACTCGTTCATCTGGCACCCGAAGGTGCGTATGAAGAGTTTGCCGCTCATTGATCACGCCCTTTCATTGCCCCGCTCTTCCCGGAGACGCTTCGATCACGCCCTACATTTACCCCCTTCGTCCGGGAGACGCATGAATCCATCCATGGAGCTTGGTTCCGGCATCCCTGCCTCCAACACTCCCTGACGAAGGGGGTAAATGTAGGGCTCACGGTGTGCCCGATCCCGGAGGGAGGAGGCTCAGAAGGGGACCTCGTCGTCCATGACGCCGGCGTCCGCGCTTCCCATGCTGCTTCGCTGGGCGTTGCCGGACTGCTGGGACGAGCGCCGCTGGTCGTAGTCGCCGCCGCCGCCGCGCCGGTCGAGGAACTGCATGTCATCGGCCACGACTTCGGTGCTGCGCCGCTCCTGTCCCTCACGATCCTGCCAGGAGCGCGTGCGCAAGCGCCCCTCGACGTAGATCCGCGAACCCTTCTGCAGGTACTGCTGCGCCAGTTCGGCGCGGCGGCCGAAAAGCACCACGTTGTGCCACTCCGTATGCTCCTGGACCTGGCCGGTGTCGCGCCGGGTCCAGCGCTCGTTCGTCGCGATCCGGATGTTCGCCACCGCGTTTCCGTTCGTCATCTGGCGAACTTCCACATCGTGCCCCAGGTTGCCGACCAGTATTACCTTGTTTACGCCGCGCATTTCTCACTCTCCCAAGCATTTCCGCGCATCTCGCCGCGGAATTGAACTATTGTGCCATTACTCGGCGGAATCCTCGCGGCGAACGCGCCCGATATTTGCCACGCATACGGCGACAATGAGCACCGGCATGCGCAAATAGGGCAAACGCACCGTCTTTCCATATCATTACTGCGTATGGGCAAAGCGCTGATCAGAACCGTAATCAACTTGACCGTGAGCCAGAAGGCATGGCTGGACCAGCAGGCAGTTCTGCGCCGTGTGTCGATATCTTCGCTGATTCGCCGGGCGGTAAGCGAGTATCGGATACGGGAACAACGCCGCGCGGGCGTGCCGTTCGAAGAAGTGCTGAATCTTACGGCAGGCATCTGGGAAGCTGAAGACGGCTTCGATTACCAGGAACGCATTCGCAAGGAATGGCGCGGGGCATTGGATTCCGGTTGATGCGCCTTTCCTGGAACGAGGTCCGTGTTCGCGCGGCTGGATTTGCGGAGGAATGGAAGGACGCCGCTTACGAGAAGGGCGAGACGCAGAGTTTCTACAACGACTTCTTCCATGTGTTCGGCATGAGGCGGCGTTCGGTGGCGCGCTACGAGGAACATGTTGCCAAGCTGGACAATCGGTCCGGCTTCATCGATCTCTTCTGGCCAGGTGAACTGATCGTTGAGCAGAAAAGCGCCGGGCGCGATCTGACGAAGGCTTATGGGCAGGCCGGCGAGTATTTCGATGCGTTGCCGGAAGATGAACGTCCCCGCTACATCCTGGTCAGCGACTTTCAGACATTCGAACTGCATGATCTGAGTGCGCGTAAAGTCGTGAGCTTTTCGCTGGCGGAACTGCCCGCGAACGTGGAGGCGTTCGCCTTCATGCTTGGATTGCGGCGGCGTGAATTCCGTGATCAGGACCCGGTCAACATCAGGGCTGCCGAGTTGGTGGGCCGGCTGCGCGACGCGCTGTACGAGTCCGGCTACCGCGGCCACGATCTGGAGCAGTTCCTGGTGCGGGTCGTGTTCTGCCTGTTCGCCGATGACACCGGTATCTTCGAGCGCGACATTTTTCTGGACTTCATTGACGACCGCACCGGAAAGGACGGCTCGGACACGGGCGCCCGGCTGATCGAGCTGTTTCAGGTTCTGGACACGCCCGAAGACCAGCGCCACGCGACCCGCGACGAGGATCTGCTGCGTTTTCCGTATGTGAACGGCTCCCTGTTCGACGGGCCGCTCCGCATTCCCGCTTTCGATTCGTCCATGCGCGAGAAGTTGCTGGAAGCATGCAGATTCAATTGGTCGAATATCTCGCCGGCCATCTTCGGGGCTCTGTTTCAGTCAGTGATGGACCCGTCCGAGCGCCGTGCCCAGGGGGCGCACTACACTACCGAGAAGAACATCCTCAAGGTGATCGAGCCGCTGTTCATGGACGACCTTCGCGCCGAGTTCGAGCATCTGAAGGCGCGCAAGGACACCCGCCGCAGAGCTGATCTTGAGCGCTTCCACGAGAAGCTCGGATGCCTCAAGTTCCTTGACCCGGCCTGCGGCTGCGGCAACTTCCTGATCATCGCTTACCGCGAGTTGCGAGAACTGGAGATTGAGGTTCTGAAGGAAATTCACGCCAAGACTCTCCAGCGCCTACGCCAACTACGGGGCGGTTCCAATCTCCCATCCGACCAGCTTTCCCGCATTGACGTGGATCAGTTCTACGGGATTGAACTCGGTGAGTTCCCGGCCCGCATCGCGGAGACCGCGCTGTGGATGATGGATCACATCATGAACACCCGGCTGAGCCTGGTGTTCGGCCAGACCTACGCCCGCATTCCGCTTGAAAGCGCCCCGAACATCGTGCATGGCGATGCGCTGGAAACGGATTGGTCCGAATTGCTGCCGCCAAATGAATGCTCGTTCGTTTTCGGCAATCCGCCTTTTGTGGGTCAAAGCTATCAGACATCCAATCAGCGACAGCAGATGCGGCGCCTCTTGGATCCAGCGGGGAAAAGAGCAGGGTCGTTAGACTATGTCACTGCTTGGTTCATCAGGGCTGGCGAGTATGTGCGGTTCGCCGATGTCCGGATAGGCTTCGTCGCGACCAACTCAATTGCACAGGGCGAGCAGGTTGCTCAACTTTGGCCTCTTCTGTTCGAGCGCTGCAATCTGGAGATCGCATTCGCGCACCGCACATTTGCCTGGGGCTCAGACGCACGCGGCAAGGCGCACGTGCATGTCATTATTCTCGGCCTTGACCGGCGTGATTCCCAGCGGACAGAGAAGCGGTTGTTCAGCTATTCTGATATCAATGGCGAGCCGGAGGAAAGCCGCCATGTCGCGCTCTCACCGTACTTATTCGATGCGGGCAGGCTGTCGGACCCGCACCTGACGGTGCAAGAAGAGAACCAGCCAATCAATGGACTTGCCCGGCCCCGGATGGGTACCAAACCAGTCGTGGGTCAGCACTATCTGTTTTCCCGCGCAGAAAAATCTGAATTCACTGCGGCAGAACCCGGCGCGTCTGCTTACTTTCGGCCATTTGTTGGCTCACGAGAGTTTCTGCAGGGGAAAGACCGCTACATCCTGCACTTGACGAACATCCAGCCCAATGAGCTTGCCAAACTGCCCATGACGCGAGCGCGAGTTGCAGCCGTAAAGAAAATGCGGTCGGAGAGCCGCAAAGCGGCCACACGAGCTCTTGCCGAATTCCCAACCCAATATGAGGTTCCGACCGTTCCAACTTCACCTTTTCTGGTGATTCCAGAAGTAAGCTCGGAGCGCCGCGAATACGCGCCCATCGGATGGCTGGAACCGCCGGCGATTCCAAGCAATCTCGTGCGCGTTCTCGAAAACGCCACACTGGCGGATTTCGCGCTGCTGACATCTTCCATGCACATGGCGTGGCTGCGCCACGTAGGTGGTCGGTTGGAGAGCCGGTACCGCTATTCCATCGGCCTCGTTTACAACACCTTCCCCACCCCGCCGGGCTTCACCACCGGAGGGTTGAACATGTCGAAACTGGAGCCGCTGGCGACGGCTGTGCTGGATGCGCGCGCTGCGCATCCGGATGCGACCCTGGCCAATCTCTACGATCCCGACCTGATGCCGCCGAACCTACGCAAGGCGCACCAGGCGCTCGACCGCGCCGTGGACCGCCTCTACCGGCGAGGCGGCTTCCCCTCCGAACGCGAGCGGGTCGAGCACCTGTTCGCCCTATACGAGAAGATGCGCGCTCCACTTGCGGCGCACACGAAGAAAAACCGAAACCGATAGTGTTGAATGGAGGGGTGTGCTGATCACGGGCACCCACTCCGCGGGTCGGAATATGTCAGGGGCATGGCGACGTTGCCCAAGCTCGTAATCATTTGGGTTGAGCGTATCCTGTAGAATACAGGCCCCGAAGGTCAGCATCGGCAAGACGGAAGCGTATGAGAAGTGGATACGGAAACTTCGCGACAGGCACGCCCGGTCGCGAATCAATATTCGGCTGCCAGGCTGCTATTGGGCATTTCTGGGGATTCTCGCAACATGGGCGGAAATCTATGGGAACTGCGGATCGATTACGGGCCTGGATATCGGGTGTATTACACGTGGGTAGGAAAGAAAGCACTCGTTCTTTTGTATGGCGGGGACAAGCGGAGCCAGAAGCGGGATGTTGAAATGGCCCGAGAGTTGGCGCGTAAAGTCGCCGGAAGGAGGCAAAATGACCAAGAAAAATAAAGGTGTAGAGGACGCCGCCGGGATCAGTGAATGGGATCCTGCGGATTACCTCGACGAGCCGGAAGACATGATCGCGTATCTGGAGGCGGCGTTTGAGGATGGCGACGCGCGCGTAATTGCCGCGGCGTTGGGAGATGTGGCCAGACGGAAAGGCATGACTCAGGTCGCGGCCGAAGCGGGCTTGGGCCGGGAAAGCCTGTACAAGGCGCTCTCGACAAACGGGAATCCCAGTTTCGCAACGATTCTCCGGGTAGTGCAGGCCTTGGGGATGCGGCTCCACCCTGCGCGGCAGGCCCTTTCGCAACCGTCGCTTCGCAGTTCCTGAGAACGCCGACTCCCGCCCCGCCAAATTGCCGCGGTTCAGCTGAGGCGCCAGGGGAGCACGGCGAAGTTCTTGTGGCGGAATGAGCGGGTTCCGCCATGCACAAGGAAGCCGTGCTGGTTGGGATTGCCGGGCAGGGCGGCCCACCAGGCGAGGTTGCGCATGGCGTCGGGCGCCACCGTTTCGCCAGACTTCACTTCCACCGGAATGAGCCGCTGGCCAAGGTCGATCAGGATGTCGATTTCGTGGCCGCTTGTGTCGCGCCAGGTGTAAAGAGGAGCTTTTTTCCGGCGGTTGGCGAAGCTCTTGAAGAGTTCGGACGCGACGAAAGATTCGAAAATCGCGCCGCGCAATGGATGCCGCGCCAGCGTTTCGGCGTCCGGAATGTCGAGCAGGTAGCAGATCAGTCCGGTATCCAGGAAATGCAGGCGTGGCCGCTTGCGCAAGCGCTTGCGGAAATTTGCGAAATGCGGGGGCAGCGTCACGGCGAGGTAACTGATTTCAAGAGCGTTGAGCCAGCGGCGGGCGGTCTGCTGACCCACGCCCACGTCGCTTGCCAGCCGGCTCAGGTTCAGTTCCCGCGCCGTGCTCGCCGCCGCCAGACGCACGAAATCCTCGAATGCGCGCAGGTCGGAAACCTGCATCACCTCGCGCAGGTCGCGCTCCACATAGGTGCGGAAGTAGTCGCCGAGCCATTCCCTGGGCGATAGGCCGCGGTCGTGAATGCGGGGATAGAAACCCGCGAACAGTGTGTCCCACCGATTTACATTCGCCGCAAGGGATGCGTCCGGCGCCGACCTGAGGGCCTTCGCAGGATCGAACGGTTCGCGTGCAAGCAACTCCGCAATGGATAGCGGCAGAAGATTCAGCAGCGCAACCCGTCCCGCCAGGGTTTGCGATACCGATTCCATCAGCAGCAGGTTCTGCGAACCGGTCAGGATGAAGCGCCCGGGCCGACAGTCCTCATCCACCAGAACCTGTATATAGGACAGCAGATCGGGCGCCCGCTGCACCTCGTCAATAATCATGGGGTTGGCCGAGGCCAGAAAGCCCCGTGGATCTTCCAGCGCCTGCAAGCGAACGTCCGGCGCTTCCAGCGAGCGGTAGTCGTGGTCCGGAAACAGCGCCCGGCAGAGTGTGGTCTTGCCGGATTGCCGCGGCCCCATGATCGTGACCACCGGGTTCTGGCCGGCGGCGGACAGCACGGTATCTGATATATGGCGGACGAACATAATCAACGCTCGGTGAAGCTGTCAGTTTGATGATACTATCATGATATTGACATCTCGGGCGGCGCGTGCGAAGAGAACCGGCCCCCTTCAAAGAACCCTCAGCCTCTCAAAAGGGGACATCTGTACTTTGGACAAAAAGGGACATTTCTACTTTGCGTTGACAGTTGACACGTGCGGGTTTCGCCGCGCGGCCGGACAGGGTTATATTGGTGGGCTGCCATGAGTGACATCCGCATCCGTTCGGCGCGCACGCATAACCTCAAGGGGATCGACCTGTCGCTGCCGCGCGATCGATTGATCGTGATTACCGGACTGTCCGGATCCGGCAAATCTTCACTGGCATTCGACACGATCTACGCCGAGGGCCAGCGGCGCTACGTGGAATCCCTGTCGGCCTATGCCCGGCAGTTCCTGAGCGTCATGAGCAAGCCCGACGTGGACCACATCGAGGGGCTTTCACCGGCCATCGCGATCGAGCAGCGCTCGGCCTCCCACAACCCGCGCTCGACCGTGGCGACGGTCACCGAAATCTACGACTACATGCGCCTTTTGTTCGCCCGCGCCGGCGTTCCGCGCTGTCCGGTCCACAAGCGCGAGCTGGCCGCGCAGACCATCAGCGAAATGGTCGATGAAGTGCTCCGGCTCCCCGAGGGCACGGCCATCAACCTGATGGCGCCGGTGGTGCGCAACCGCAAGGGAGAACACCGCAAGCTGTTTGCAGATCTTGTGGCGCGCGGCTTCGTTCGCGCCCGCGTCGACGGCTCCGTATGCGAGATGGACGATCCGCCGGAACTCGATCTCAGGCGCAACCACACGATCGAAGTGGTCGTGGACCGGCTGCGGGTGCGCGAGGAATTACGCCAGCGGCTGGCCGAATCCTTCGAGACCGCCCTGACCCTGACAGGCGGAGTCGCCCTGGTCGGCTTCATCGACGACAGCACGCGGGCGGACGTCCTTTTCTCCAGCCGCTTCGCCTGCCCGATGTGCGACTTCGCGATTCCGGAAATGGAGCCCAGGCTCTTTTCGTTCAACAATCCCGCCGGCGCATGCGAGTCTTGCGCCGGCCTGGGCTCCAAGCGGTTCTTCGATCCGGAACGGGTGGTCCGGCCCCACCTCAGCCTGGCGGGCGGCGCCGTGCGCGGCTGGGACCGCCGAAACGTCTGGTACTACTCCATCCTGGAGAGCCTGGCGCGTCACTACGGATTCGACCCGGAGGCGCCTTTCGAATCGCTGCCCGCGAAGATCCGCCAGGTCGTGCTTTACGGCAGCGGGCGGACCCGGATCAAGTTCACCTTCCGGTTCCAGACCGGCCGCCGGTTCTCCCGCACGCGGCCGTTCGAGGGCGTCCTTCCCAACATGGAACGGCGCTACCGGGAAACGGAATCGGCCCGCGTGCGCGAGGAACTGTCGCGCTACCTCGGCTCCACGCCCTGCCCGGACTGCGGCGGGGCACGGTTGAACGAGGCGGCCCGCAACGTGCTGGTATCCGAGCGCTCGATCGCCGAGTTGAGCGCGATGAGCGTCGAGGCGGCGCTCAAGTTCTTCACCACCCTGCGCCTGAAGGGCTGGCGACAGGAAATCGCCGATCGCATCGTTCGCGAACTGGTGGAGCGATTGCGTTTCATGGCCGACGTGGGCCTCGGCTACCTGAACCTGGACCGCCGCGCCGAGACCCTTTCCGGCGGAGAAGCGCAGCGCATACGGCTGGCAAGCCAGATCGGATCGGGGCTGGTGGGCGTCATGTACGTGCTGGACGAGCCGAGCATCGGCCTGCACCAGCGCGACAACAAGCGCCTGCTGGCCACGCTGGCGAGGCTCCGCGATCTCGGCAACACGGTCCTGATGGTCGAACACGACGAGGAGGCGATATGCAGCGCCGATCACGTCGTGGACCTGGGTCCGGGGGCCGGCGACCACGGAGGCCAGGTCGTGGCGGAAGGCCCGCCCGAGGCGATCAAGCGGGAAACGGCGTCGCTGACCGGGCAATATTTGAGCGGCGTACGCAGCATTCCCGTTCCCGCCCTGCGTCAACCGCCCCGGGCGGACCGCGAACTGAGAATCGAAGGCGCCTGCGCGAACAACCTGAGGGAACTGGACGTTACGCTGCCGTTGGGCCTGATGACCTGCGTCACGGGCGTGTCCGGTTCCGGCAAGTCCTCGCTGGTCAACGAAACGCTGCTGCCCGGCGTCACCGCGGCGATCGAACGCAAACCCTGTCCGGGCGCCAAATTTCGGGCGATGCGAGGGACCGAACGCCTGGACCGTGTCATCGAGATCAGCCAGGACCCGATCGGGCGCACGCCGCGCTCCAACCCCGCAACCTACACGGGCGTTTTCACGCCGATCCGCGAAATGTTCGCGCTGACGCCCGAGGCGCGGGCGCGCGGCTACAAGCCCGGCCGTTTCAGCTTCAACGTCAAGGGCGGACGCTGCGAAGCCTGCCAGGGCGGCGGGCTGATCAAGGTGGAAATGCACTTCCTGCCGGACGTCTACGTGCCTTGCGATGTGTGCGAGGGGCGCCGCTACGGACGCGAGGCGCTGGAGATCCGCTACCGCGGCCTGAACATTCATGAAGTGCTGGAACTCAGCGTGGAACAGGCAGCCGACGTGTTCGCCAACGTGCCCAAGGTGGCGCAGAAACTGGCGACGCTGCTGGACGTGGGCCTGGGCTACATCCGGCTGGGCCAGAGCGCCACGACGCTGTCCGGCGGCGAAGCGCAGCGCGTGAAGCTGTCCCGCGAACTGGCCAAGCGCTCGACCGGGCGCACGCTCTACGTGCTCGACGAGCCCACCACCGGACTGCACTTCCACGACGTCTCGCAACTCCTGACCGTGCTGCACAGGCTGCGCGACGGCGGCAATACGGTAGTAGTGATCGAGCACAACCTGGACGTCATCAAGACCGCCGACTGGATCATCGACCTCGGGCCGGAGGGCGGAGAAGCGGGCGGCGATTTACTGGCGGCGGGACCGCCCGAGGAAGTGGCGCGCGTCAAGCGCTCCCACACCGGCCGCTACCTGGCCGGAATGCTCCGCCGCCACCCACCGAATTTGCGGAAAAGAGACGCTGCCTGACATCGAACCAGATTTCAACGCATTCGCGCTGTTCGACAATATTCCTTTCGCAGCAGTTCGCCCGCCTCTTGCTTCTGGCTGTCGGCCAGCAGTCCGAAAGGTTTTTGCGCGGCAGCGCCAAAGACGAATAACGAGCGCTCGCCGCCCACGTTATGCCATCGTGCGCAAATCTTGTATGGAGCACGCGGGGCACCGTCGGGTCTACGCTCGAAGGTATGGATGTTCTTCCAATTCTTCTCTGATTTGAACTTGATGCTCTTGAGATGAACTTTCGCCACCGATATCGCCACGATCTGCGGCCGCAACTCCTCAAGCAGCTTGTGCCAGAGCGGAATACCGTCGGCTTCAAGAGCCGCACGATCATCCTTGCCGAGCTTGCCCCATGTAGGGTTCGTCGCCACAGGTGAGCAGATGTCGGTATGGAGAGCGATCGATGCGGCGCCCTTGTAATAGCTGGTGTCCAGACCATTAAGAAGCGGCTGGAAGGCGTTGAACCAACTTCCGTACGGGTCGGTGCAAAAATAGTCCGACATCGCGTCGAGATAGCGACGCGGCTCACGCTTACCCGTTGCCAGCGGAAAGCGCCGAAACGGCACACCGGTCGGAAACTCATGCAGCGAGGGATTCAGCCCGACGGTCACCACGCGCAGCGGCGAAGCGCGATATGCCTCAAGGTTGCCAAAGAAAAGAACCGGTACGGCCGGGGTAACGCGGCAGGCTAGGTTGGCGGCCCGGTCGAAGGCTTGCCAGGCCAGCGCAACAGGCTCGGATAAGAGTTGCTCGCGGTCTCGCGAAGCGGAGGCTCCACAGGCCTGCACCTCTCTATCCGGCAAATGGATTGACGATGGCAAGACCTTCTATTCGGCGACCAGCCTGCATGTCTTCGGTAAGCAACTGGTCGCAACCGGCTTCGAGCGCGGCGGCAATGATAAGGGCGTCATAGAAACTGAATCCATGTTCGCGGGCAAGCTCCACCGCCGCGGAATGCGTTTCCAAGCCTATCGGACGTACGTTGTCCAGCGCGATTTTCACATCTTCCAGCGCCTCGGTTATTTCGTCCCAACTCATGCTGAATTTGCGCCGCAGCACGCTCGTGAACTCGTTGAGCACCTGCACGCTGATGACTCCGCCCTCCAAAATGATCTGGCGAGCCATTTCACTCTTTGCGTCCGTGCCTTGGGCGTACACCAGCAGATTGGTGTCCAGAAAAGCCGTCATCTGGTGTTTGCTTCGATGCGATTGAACGAGTAGCCATCGGGCAGGGATAGAGCACGTTCGCGCATCCGCATGACCGCTTTTTCCCTGCGTTCATCCCGCGCCACGACAATGCCGCTCGATTTTGCCGATACGATTTCGAGTTCGTCGCCCGGCTTAAGTCCAAGATCATTGACCAGCGGCTTGGGAAGCCGAACCGCCAGGCTGTTGCCCCATTTCGAAACCCGCATGATCATGCTCCAGATATACAGGAAGGCTAGGATATCATTTCAATCGAAAAATGCAATCCGCGGGCGCTCAAGCAGCCCGAACTTTCAGCCCATATTGCTTGGCGACCACTGCGGGGGAAACGGGGCGTTGCCGCCACGGACCACGAAGGCCACCGCCGGCTCCGAACCGGGATTTTCGAAACGCCGGGAAAGGCCAATGGGCACGGTCAGTACGTCACCTGGGCCGAGGTCAAGTGCATGCTCACCCCAGTGAACCCGCAGCCGCCCTTCGTGAATCGTCCAAACCTCTTCTTCGACGCGGGAATGAACCGGGGTGGAGGCTCCCGGCTCAAAGGCAAGCTGCCGCAACTGAAAACCGTGCCGCCAAGACAGCGGAGCCTTCGGCACCCCTTCCGAGTCGTTTCGTTCCCCGATTACGGGAAATTCCCTAATGTGGCTATGTTCGGCGCTCGCTGACATGACCGATCCCGCGGCGGATTTTGCGTCGGAGTGACGCGCCACGCATGACTCCAGGGCGGCGCTGTCCAGTCGCGTCAGCTTGGCGACCTGTTCGGCGGTTGTCGCGGGCATGACGGGTTCGTCGTCGGGGACGGCTTCGCCCGCATCGGTGTCGATCAACCGGCCGCTTTCCAGCAAAACCAGGCCGTACTTGCGCGCGTCGTCGAACACGTACGGGGCCCAGGTCACGCGACCCGGATCGTCGCCGCCCAGCGCGGCGAACATGAATCCTTCGCCGCTGCCTATGTTCTCGAATCCGCGGAACACGTGAATCGGAATGGAGATGGTGTCGCCGCGTTCGAGGACAACCTCGCCGTCTTCGCCGTGTTCGCCGGTCATGAAGCGCCAGCGGCCCGAGTGGATCCAGAAGACTTCGGCGGTCTCGTGGCTGTGCTGGGAGTTCACGCATCCGGGCGGCTGGCGCGCCGCGCCGATATTGAAGCCGTGCGGCTCGCGAATGTGCACGTGCTGGTCCGGGTTCTCGGCGACGCCCGGGCCGATGATCGTGAAGTTCTCCTTCGACTCGCTGCCCGGCGTGCGAGTATCGATAAACGCGGTGCGGCACGGGACCAGCTCGCCGTAACGGACGAGCCGCGCCCGCATCTGTTTCCGTGTAACCTGACTGGCTGCCGGCATGCCGCCTCCCCGGATTCAGTGTGGCCCATATACTAGCCCCAGCCGAAAACACCTGCACACAACCGCTGCGGCGACCCGCCCGGCAAATGAGCACTATGACCGACCATTCGAGCTCCGAGGAGATCGTCGATTACATCCTGCGCATAACGCGCGAAATCTGGGAAGACCGCAACCCGGACCTGGTGATGCGCTACTACGGGCCCGAGGCGCGCATCCACGCCCTGGGCGGGATCATGCAGGGTGCGGCGGCGGTCACGGAAAACACGCGGGCCATGCAGGCCGCCTTCCCCGACCGGCTGGTGATCGGCGAGGATGTCGTATGCAGTCCGCTGGACGGCGGCGCGTGGCTGTCCTCGCACCGCATCCGCAGCCCGATGACCAGCAAGGGAGAAAACGCCTACGGCCCCGCTACCGGCAGAAAAGTAACAACCCACGTGATGGCCGACTGCGTGGTCAGCAACGGCCTGATCGAAAAGGAATGGCTGGTGCGCGACAACCTGAGCCTGGTGCGGCAGCTGGGCCTGGATCCGCTGAAGGTGGCGCGGCGCGAAGCCGCCCGCAGTCATCCGGACGAACACTCGCGGTGGCTTGCGAGCGAACGCAAGCGCGTTCTGAACGCTTCTCGACCCACTTCAGAGCCCGCTTCGCCGTCCGAACCCGCTTTATCTTCGGACCCGGCTTCACCGCCGGATCCGCAGCACGATCCGCTCGGCTTTGCCCGCGAGATCCTGCTCGGCCTCTGGCAGAACCCGTCGGAGTTTTGCGAAGCCGCCTATGCACCATACGCCGTCTTGAGCGATTCGGACCGTGAAGTCGCCGGAGCAAGCGACATCTTCAGTCACTACGCTGCCTTGAGGGAAAGCCTCAATGTGCTCAGGCTGAGCGTCGATCATGCCGGGTTGCAGGCTCGCGGCGGCGGCTGGACGCTAGCGGCGCGCTGGACCGCGGCAGCTGAACACGCGCAGGAATTCGAGGGGCTGCCGGCGACACGCGCACCGCTGTTCCTCACGGGCATCACCCACTGGTGGCTGACCGGCGGGCGCGTGGCGCGAGAATGGACCGTATTCGACCGCCTCGCGCTGATGGAGCAAATCCTCCGGCATGGCGTCAAGTTCGCTCGGGGGAAATGAAATCATGACTCGACAAGTCAAGATTGGCGAAGCAAAGACACATCTCTCCGCTTTGCTCGCGGAGGTGGAGGCTGGCGAAGATCTGGTCATTTGCCGGGGCTCCGTGCCCGTGGCGCAGGTAACGCGGCTCCCCGCTGCTGAAGAACACCGCAAGTTATGCGACACTCTGCGCCGGGAGCGTGCCAGACAGGGTGCAGTTTCAACCGCTGAGCTCCTGTCCTGGCGTCACGAAGGACACAGCTACTGATGGCATTCGTGCCCGACGCCTCGGTCGCCGCGGCCTGGGTGCTTCCATCGCGCGGCTCCGGCTGCTTCCCATTGTTTGTCCCGGCAAGATTGATGACCTTCAGGTGATGTCTTTGGCGCGCAGCCATCAACTGACTGCCTACGACGCCAGCTATCTGGCTTTGGCGATTCGCGAAGGATGTGCGCTGGTCAGCCTGGACAGGCGCTTGACAGGATCGGCGGCGGCCGAAGGCGTTCCTGCCTTTAGTTAGAGATTACCCTATCTTGGCGCCCGGGGCTCTGCGAAAGCGTCGCGCTTTCGGGGAGGTCGAGACGACCTCCCACCCGGACGCGGTCAGTTCCCGGCGCGCTGCCGCACGGGATCGACCATCGTGAGGAACGGAAATCTCGCAAAATCGATATCACGAGTACATATACGGCTGATTCCGTTTTCTCTCATGAGCACCGCCGTATGCATGTCATGCAACAGGTTTCCTTTCAGATCCGGCAGTTCCGCCAGCGTCTGCTCCAGCACCTGCTGATGCCGATTCGTCTCGGCCAGCAGTTCAAATCCCGGCGCGGCCAGCAGCGAATTGATGAAGGACCACGCACGGGTGGAGTTCCAGGGCGAAGGGAGCACACGCGGATGCGTCGTCACGCGGAGAAATTCGTAGCAGATGCTCCAACTCAGGTAGCTTGGCGCCGAGTCGGAGCGCAAGTTTTCGAGATGGCGCCGGCACGGATCATGGAATCCGGAGTCCCGATTGGCCGCGTAAACCAATATGTTCGTATCTACGACAAGCAATCAGCGGTCGTCCATCGCAGCGTATAGCTCATTGCGGTTCGCCACATCCACGCGAGGTTCGCCGCCGGACCAGGAGGGAAGCTCCGGCAGCCGCCCGCCTGGTCCCCCCGTTTCCCGAGGCTCATCCAGGACACGCCGCAAACCCGCTTCCACCAGAACGGACATGGTCACGCCGCGACGCGCTGCTTCTTCCCGAAGCCGGCTCATGACGCTGTCGGCAATGTTCAATGTGGTCTTCATATGGAGAACCATATTCATGATATGGGAATATGTCAAACTCAATGCACGCTTCAAGCGCCGTCGTGGCCCCGGTCTTCCGCGGCGAGTCGGTGCAGGAGGCTTCCGTCGGAATCAGCGGAGGTTTTTCTCCAGATACAACATCAGTTCCAGCATACGTTCGAGCAGTTGGGACGGAGAAGCCCCGGGGAAATTCCGCAGCACCAGCTCCTTGACGAACAGTCTGGCGATGTAACGAACCTGCGACGCTCTGGTCCTGGACGAAAAGACGAAGTCCCGATGGCCGTTGTTGATAACGATTACGTTTTGCTCCAGGTCATAACGGGAGCGCCAGTCCCGCCCTGGCGCTTTCTCGTAGGTATAGCCGGGCAGACCCTGGCGCGGTGCTGAGCCCCTTTGATCGGGAATGAGCGAGTCGGTAACGGTGACCAGCGCCTCCGCTTCGCATACGACGTCGCCCTGAGTGGCGGCGACCGTCAGGCGCACCAGCCCCGGCTCGCCAGCCGCCCGGTACTCAACGATTTCGGCGCCCGGATCGTCGAATTCCCCGCCGCCTTCCGCAACGTTCCAGGCAAACGTCAATCCCTCGTCAACCGGCCGCCGCGAACGGTCCCGGCACACGGCGCGAAAACTGCGGCTTTGTCCTACCTTGATGACCGACGAAGCAGGGGAGATCGTTACGCTGTAAAGCGGCCCGGCGCGCTCGTAGAAAACGGTCCGCGAACTTTCCTTCGCATCGGCATCCTCGACCGGGCCGGCCAGCGGCGCCTGTTCAGGGTTGATGACCGGATCAACGACGTCGGGATCACCGCCACCGGCACCGGCGCCACCGCCGCGCGGGGGACGGCGCACCTCGAACCAGTCGTACTCTTCTGCGGGCAGCGCCAGCAGCGCCTCGCGGAAAGCACGCTGAATCGATCGCAAGGTCTGTTGGCTGGCCCGCTCCTCCTCGGCCCGCTGCAATTCCGCGATCAGCGAGTCCAGCCTTTCCGTTACCGGGCCGAGCGCGAGCTGAAATTCGTCGTACGCCGCGTCGCGAATGACGCCGGTTCGCGTGCCTGGCGTGAGGCTCACAAATGGCGCATCCACGATGCCGTCCACATAACCGCTGGTCCACGCTGTTTCCTGAAACTCGCCCAGAGCGCCAAGTTCCGCCACCCGCGTCCCGTTTCGATACAAGGCCGGGCGGCGTGCCGGAGACGGTTCGTCCAGGTACAGCTCCAGCTTGATCGGCCCCAGCCGCGTGGCGGGGTCATCGAGTTCGTGAATGAGACGGCCATCAAAAGCGCGTGGCCTGACCGTGTACGACTTGCGGGCGGTGCGGTCGATAATGCGCACGTTAACACCGGTTTCGCGAATCCGGTCGCGAAGCTCGGATGCCAGATACCAATGGAGCTTTTCACCGCTGAACTGCCGGATCCCCTTCAGCAGGGGCCGCACCAGCACTTCGACGCCGTGCCCGGCGAACAGCGTCCGGCGCGAGCTGCGCACCGCGTAGCCCTCGTCGTTGCGCCGCATCGACATCTCGTAAACGGTTCCGTCCGCGCCGGGCGAAGTCATGACAAGCGCTTCGCCAAGCGTCCAGAAGCTCAGCAGGCCTATGCCGAATTCGCCCTGTATGCCCTGCGCGCCGCGCCGCTTCAGCTCCTTCTTGATGGAGTCGCAGATGTGGGTGGCCACGTACTTGAAGTCCGGCCGGCCGCTCTTGTCGTGGGGAAGGCCATCGCCATCGTCGGTGATCCTGAGATAGGGCTGGCCGCGCTCGCGGCCCCGCACGATTTCAATGTTGCGGGCGCGCGCGTCAATACTGTTCTCCACGAACTCCGCAACCGCCTTGAGCGGATTGTCCTGCGAAAGCGCGATGATGCTGATCGCGGACCCATGATCGCCGATGCGCAGCCTGCCTCGCCTGTCCGTACGTTTGCGCGCCATCACGAAACTGTAAACCGAAAAGCGGCGTAACTGGTCATTATCAAGAAGGCTGGTGTTTCGCCCTTGGCGGCCGCTGCCGACCCTATCCCGAAACGGCCTCAGACATACACATTCCTGCGATGGCCGACGCGCAATATCAGGACAGTCAGTTCTCGTTCGGATATCGAGCAAATCAGCCGATAGTCCCGGATACGGTAGCGCCACAACCCGCCGAGAGCCCCGGACAGTGACTTGCCGAACCGCCGGGGATTCTCGGTTGTGGCGATGCGTTTTCGCAGATACGTCAGGATTTCTCCCGGTATCTGCGGGTTCAGTTTCCTTAGTTCTCTTGCAGCGCGTTCGTCGAATTCAACTTTCCATGTCACGTCCCTGCTCCATGTCTTCCAGTGACCATCGTTTCGCGGGATTCTCCAAGCGGTCCAGGGCGAGATACTTGTCTTCCAGTTCGTCAATCTGCCCCATGATCGCCTCTTTGACGTAATAGGTCTTTGTCCGGCCTGTGCGAGAGGCCAGTTCAGCAATGCGCTCTTCAATGTCTTCCGGCAGGCGGACGGCTAGCATGATTCACTCACAAGTTTGCACGTATTGCAAGTCATACGCGTATGACAGCGGTATTGTGAACCCATTCCGGGGAAATGTAAAGCGTGCCTGCCTGCTGCCGAAGAACACCTTGAGTTATGCGAGACTCTTCGCCGGGAGCGTGCGAAGCAGCGCGCGGTTTCAACCGCTGAACTCCTGTCCTGGCGTCACGAAGGGCACAGCTACTGATGACATTTGTGCCCGACGCCTCGATCGCGGCGGCCTGGGTGCTTCCCGACGAGGACGCTCCGCTGGCTGATTCGGCGCTGGACCGGCTGGGTGCGGAAACGGCGAAGGTTCCGAACGTGTTCTGGCACGAACTGAGGAATCTCCTGCTGACGGCGCAGCGGCGGGGCCGGATCGATCAACGTCATGCCGATGCTTCCATCGCGCGGCTGCGGCTGCTACCCATCATGTGTCCGGGCGAGACGGACGACCTTCAGGTGATGTCTTTGGCGCGCAGCCATCAACTGACTGCCTACGACGCCAGCTATCTGGCTTTGGCGATTCGCGAAGGATGTGCGCTGGTCAGCCTGGACAGGCGCTTGACAGGATCGGCGGCGGCCGAAGGCGTTCCTGCCTTTAGTTAGGCCGCAGTGCCGGGCGGCTATTTCGGGGACAGGTTCGTTACGTGGCCGGTCACGCCTTCGAGCAGGTTCATTACGACGATGGGCTGTTCGCAGTCCACAACCAGCCGCCACATGCCGGTCCCGTTGCCCAACGCGCCCTGCGCGCCTCTGAACCCCGCCTCCAGCTGCTCGGCGGTCACCGTGCGTGACTGTCCGGCTGGAACGGACATCCTAACCACATCTTCGGCCGATTGCCCCGCATCGTCGATGCCCGCGATCGACACGTGCGCGGGACGGGATCCCGGATTCACGATGCGCAGCCGGCTCCTTTGGTGAATATCGTCCGCCGGATAGAACGTCGCGACCTCGTAGCGCCTGCCAACCTGGGGCGCCCCGTCGTGAACGGATGTCAGGAACCCGCCCTCCGTGCGGATATAGGCAAGCACCTGGATGTCGAGATCGCTCGACAGCTCCAGCCGCCAATCGCCGATCCCCGATCCCGCGCTTCCCGACAGGCCCTTCTCCGCGTTGCCCAGTTCCAGATCCCGGGAGTCGAAATGCGCTGCATGGCCCGCGCTTAGCGAGAGTTCCAGCGGCGGGTATGCCCACCCCTGGTCGTCGTAGGCCTGAATGCGCGCTACGCCGTCCGAGTCCGACCGGTTGATGACCCGCACAAAACCCTGCCGCCCCTGGCCGTCAGCAGCCGACAGGACCAGGGGAACAAAATGGACGCCACCGCGCTGAACGACCCCGCCGCCCGACAGGTTCGCGAGATGGCCTTCGGGGCTCGATAGCAGATTCATTACATCGAGGCCGGCTTCCGAGCGGACCTCAAGGCGCCACTTTCCGGTACCGTCGCCCAGCCTTCCGCTCAGTCCGGAGCCGCCGTTTTCGAGTTGTTCCGCCGTGACCGTCACCGCCGCGCCGGCCGGCACCTGGACGCGAACCTCGCCCCCGGGCGACTGGCCGAGATCGTCCACGCCGGTAATCACTGCCTCGGTGGCTTCGCTGCCCCTGTTCACGAGCCGCAGCGAACTAACCTGCTGCATGTCGCTCGCCGGGTTGAAGACAGGCACTCGGTAGGCTGAATCCGACACCGCGACAACGTCTTTCATCGCGTTGATGAACCCGTCCGACGCGCGCACAAAGGAAAGAGCGTCCAGATCGCCGCCGCTGTCCAGTTCCAGCCGCCAGTCGCTGGTCCCACGGCCGATGCTTCCGCTCAGACCTTTGTCCGGGTTGCCTCCTTCAAGGTCCGCGGCATCGAGGTGGACCGTCTTTCCCGCGCCGATCGCCAGCGTTAGCGGCGAGGACCGCGCGCCCGAGTCGTCAATCGCGACGATCCGCGCCTGGGCGTCCTGCCCGCCGCGATTGATGACCCGCAGGAAACCCTGGCGGACTCCCGAATTGCTCGGGAAAAGCGGCACGAACTTGGTCCCCCGAACGGTGACCACGAACGACAGTCTCTCGATCAGCCCGTCGTAACCTCGCGCCGTGACGGTCACATTCGCCTGGCCCGACACGCCCGGATTAATGATCAGGGTATCGTCATCGGCCGTGTCCACCGCCGCGACGGATGCGTCATCGATCGCCGCCTCCAGCCAGAAGCCGGTGTCCAGCACCGACTCGAAGTAGCCCGACACCCGGAAGCGCACCGGCTCTCCCCCCGCCGCGACCTCGATAAGCACGGGCGACAGAGCGACCCTCACGCCTCGCTCCAGCAGAGCGGGGAGGTGCTCGTTGACCGACGCTTCGCTCAGCGGATTGCCGCTCACGTTCAGCCAGTCGCCTTCTCCGAAACCGAGGTTCGCTACCAGCGGACCGAGATCGGATATGCGGTTGTCCCGCAGGTCCAGTCCCGCCAGTTCAGAAAGCCCCGCGAGCGGCGAAAGGTCCGCCACGGCGTTCGACGCGGCATATAACCGCTCCAGCTTAGCGGCTGACTCCAGACCGGCAAGGTCCGCGATGCGGGCGCCGCGGACGCGAAGCTCGAACAGCAGGTGTATAGGCCATGTGACCAGGGGCGAGTCGACATGCGCGTCATTGTGTGCAATTGCATCGCCGATCAAGGAACGCAGGGTAGGGTCGGCAATCGGAGTCGGGAGCGCTTCGCTGCCGCTCCGGGTGAACCGCGCATTGACGCCCGAGGAGCGGAGTTGCGGAACGTGAACCTCCACCGAGATTTCACTCAACGGGTTGCCGTCCAGGTCCACAAAGGCGCTGGAGGCGGCAAGGCCGTCAAAGATTGCCCCCTCGACCAACGGACCGATATCCACGATGCGATTCCCGCTGAGACTAAGCCACGTAAGCTTGGCGAGTTCCGACAGCGGATCGACGTCAACAACGGCGTTGTTCCAAACACTCAGTCCAGTGAGATTGACAAGGCCAGACAATGGACCGATGTCAACAATGGCGTTGCTCCCGAGGAGCAGCCAAGTGAGATTGACAAGGCCAGACAACGGACCGATGTCAACAATGGCGTTTTCTTGAAGATATAGCGTGCGCAACTCCGTCAGCGCTGAAAGCGCCGACACATCCGCAAAGCCATTGTTCGCGAGATCCAGCCAATTTAGACCGACAAGGCCCGATAGCGGACTTATATCAACGATGGCGTTGTCGTGAAGAACAAGCGTCTTTAGTTCCGTCAGCGCCGAAAGCGCCGACACATCCACAAAGCCGTTGTTCGCCAGATGCAGCCAAGTAAGACTGACAAGGCCCGATAGTGGACCGATGTCAATAATCGCGTTGCCGCGAAGATCGAGCGTGCGCAACTCCGTCAGCGCGGAAAGCGCAGACATATCCACAAAGCCGTTGTTCGCGAGATCCAGCGAAGTGAGATCGACAAGGCCAGACAGCGAACTGATGTCAACAATGGCGTTGCCGCGAAGATCCAGCCCGCGCAGCCCGGTCAGCCCCTCCAGAAAACCAATTTCCGTCAAGCCGGTATCTGACAGGACCAATCTCCACAGATGCGCAAAGGTGGAGATCAGACTCGCGTCGGAAATCCGGTTTCCGGAAAGGTCCAGGTTTCGGAGAGGAAGACCGGCGAGCGCCGAAATGTCCCGAACGCCAAGTCCGGCAAGCCCAAGACCCTCAAGCCGCTGGAAATAGGGCAATGCAATCACATCCGCGTATGCCGCGTCGGTGTGGTTGAGGAAAAGTTCCCGAAGCCCGGTCAGTCCCGACAGGGCGCCGATGCCGCTGACCGGGTTGCCCGACAAATGCAGCCGGTAAAGCCCCGATAGCCCCAACAATGGCGCGAGGTCCGTGATTTCGTTGTTATCCAGGTGAAGACTCGAGAGATCCTGGAGTTCCGACAGCGGCGAGAGATCGCGGATGCGATTGCCGTCAAGCCGAAGGTGTTCCAGCGCCATTGCCGACTCCAGTCCGCTCAGGTCCTGAATGCCGCGGTAACCGGCGTTGAGATCGGTCATCCCCGCGATCTCTTCAGCCGTGATGGGACTGCCGGGCGCCTTGCGCAGAGCGGCTTCGACGGCGCGGCGCAACGCCGGATCCCGGATGGAAACACCAGCGCCCGGATCCTGAACATCGTCGTCCGCGTTGTCCCCGATGCCGTCCAGGTCTGCGTCCGCCCATTCATTCGGGTCGAGCGGAAAAGCGTCATCGATATCATCAAAGCCGTCGTTGTCGTCGTCCGCATCGGCGTTGTCAGCGATACCGTCGCCATCAACGTCGAACCAGTCGTTCGGGTCTTCCGGCGCCGCGTCGGCAGCGTCAACGAAGCCGTCTCCGTCCGCATCCGCGCCCGGAACGCGATGCGCAGCTATCTGAAAGCGCAGCGCATTGAGCGTCGCGACCGAGTCGGCGCCGTCCACCTCTTTCGCGTCCACGCCGCACGGGCCCGCGCCGCAGCCGGCCCGCGGATCCGAAAAAACACCGCCATAAATGTCCGCGCCGTAGGCCATGATGGTTCCCCGCCGCTCGGTACTGTTTCTCGGGGTCACGTAGTGTCCACGCGACCAACGCCAGGCTCCATAGGCTTCGCCCTGCCTGTACGAGTGGACCAGGCCCATCGCGTGACCCAGCTCATGCGCGGCCGTCAGTGCAGATACAGAGCCGCTTCCGATCCATGTCTGGGCGTCAGTCCAATGGCTCGTCCGGCTGGCGCCCAGATCCGCGCAAGCTCCTGCGGTGCAAGGTCCGGCCAAACTGAACTGCATTGACAGGTCCGCGCCGTGGCTGTCCATCAATTCTTCGCGCATCTCCTGTTCCATCCTTCCGTATTCACCGAGTTCCACCTCGCTCATGCCGACGATGCGCAGGCGAAGATTCGTTCCGCTATCCTCGAACAAGGCGGAGGACAGCGAGATCATATGCAGCACGCGGGTATAGGGGTAGCCACCCTCAGCCTCGCGGAAAGCATCCGTATAGAGCGCCAGCACGTCGATGGTCGATTGCCCGGGCGCGGACTCGGAATCCTCCCAATCGGTTCCGGCCAGACGCTCGTTGACATCGCCGACACCGTCCCCGTCGCTGTCCGTGAGGATGTCGACGAAATTCATGCGTCCCGCCTCCTCTTCCCCGGCGTTGCGGGGTACGGGCCAAAGCGCAAGCGTCTCGTGACGGTACCATTGAGAGGCTCCGTCGGAGTGCAGAGCGGACTCTTCCAGTAGATGCATCTGGACGACATCCTCAATGTCGGATTTATTCATCGGGACCGTCCATTCGCCGGCAACCGATGGCCCCGGCTGTAGCGGTCCGACACTTGCTCCGTGCGTTCCGTCCCACCAGCGCGACGAAAGCCGCACCTTACCGCTCCGAATAAGGCGGTGGCTGCGGAAACCGGCCCGGACGGTCAGGACTCCCGCTTCTCCGGATTCGTCCGCGACCCACTTCGCGCTGCACGGACACTCGAAGACGATGTCGCGGCCAGGGGCCGCCGATGCCGAGGTGCAACAGACCGCCAGCACGGCGCCGGCGAGCAGGACCAGCGTTCGAGCCCTGAAAAGCGCTGCCGTAGTCATCGAATCGAACCTGCAGGTTCGGCTGGGAGTTCCGGAAGAATGTAATCCGGTTTGCTGAAGTCCCAGCCCGCAAGCATGCTCGCGGACGGCAGCAGCCAGCCCAAACGGGTGTCGGCGACGAGTTCGTACGGACCCTCAGGGGTATCAATATAGGCCAACACGCGCGTCGGTCCGACCGTAACCACGAAACGCCGCTCGCGGCCGTCCGCTCCGGTGGCCCATCCGCGGGCCGAGCGGGAGTGGCCCATTCCTTCGTCAAGGCGCTCAATGCCGCCTTCGTAAGCTACCCCGAGTTGGGGCAGCCGCATCAAGACCCTGTCGCCCACCCGCCACGCACTCGCCGTTCGGGCTGCGGCGGACACATCCACAAGCGCCCGGCCGTCCTCGGACCAATCCGCCGGGTACGGTGGCTTGAAGGCCGCCACGCGCTCGTCGAGAACGCGCCACAGCGGTACAGAGGACGCAGCCGACGGCATCAGCGCGTGGCCAGCCGAGTGCTCGGCCGGCAGCGGAGGAACGAAATCGGGATCGGCGCTATGGCTCGCCGTTACCGGCGCAGGCGCACCGCGATACGCTGCTCCCCACACCAGCGCTGCGACAATCGCCAAGGCTGCCATCACCGCGCCAACCACTACCCCGAGCCTTACCGCTCTGTCGGAATAGTGAATCATGTGGGGATTTCAGCAGCGCCAAGAATACCACGACGCACAACCTTGATTTCACATAACGCAGTCAGCACTGTCAGACCAAGTGCTGCCCCCTGCTCTGCCGCCGAGTAACACCGTATGTTATGCGCGGGCCATCCAAAAGGCTGCGAGCCTGATCCAGCCTTCAAGCGCCATCATGGTAATGGTCATTTACCGCGAGTAGGCGCAGGCTGAATTGGTTCACCATACGGTTACGATGCGCCAAAAACGCTGACCCAGCAGGATATTCGTGCGTGAGGCCTTTCCCGTGCACTACTCACAATTACGGATGGTTCACGGCGTAACAAGAAGTTGCATAAACCTGTGTTTGCAACTAATCTTCGGTAACACGAATCCTGCAGATGTTCAGCGGCATGTGCCAAGGGGACGAACATTCAGGGTTTTGGGAAGCTACCGGATCGTGACTGGGAGGAACGATATGCACCGACTTAATCAGACATTTTCGATTGCCGTGGCCGTGGCCGTGGGCGCCGTTGCGTGGGGCGCGGCTCCGCAGGCCGGTGCGCAGGAGGCTTCCGCGCTGGAAGAGATCGTCGTCACGGCGCGGAAACGTGAAGAAGCGCTGGCGGACATTCCTATAGCGATAACCGCGTTCTCGGCGGAGCAATTGATTCGCGGCGGGTTCACTACCCTGCAGGACCTTTCGTTCCAGACCGCCGGAATGCATTTCCACAAGCAGGGCGGTCAGATTCCGGGCCGCTTCAGCAGCAGGGTGCGTTTTCGCGGAATGAACAGCAACGCCAACCCTCCTTCACAGCAGGTGGGCACGGTGTTTCTGGATGGCGTTTACATATCCGATGGCGTTACGAGCATCGATTTTTCCAATATCGAGCGCGTCGAAATCATCAAGGGGCCCCAGTCGGCCACATTTGGCCGGTCCACCTTCGCCGGGGCGGTCAACTACGTAACTCGGACGCCCGGCTTCGAGTACCAGGGCCGCGTAATCGCCGATGTCGCCGAGTGGGGGGGGCGCGATGTGAGCATCTCGCATGAAGGGCCGCTTGTGGACGACAAGCTGGCCTACCGTGTCTCGGCACGTCTCTACGGGACCGACGGCCAGTACGCTTCCAATGCCGACGGCGGCGCCCTGGGCGAGGAGAGCACGCAAACGATACAGGCGGTGCTCAACTGGACGCCCACCGAGAATTTCTCGGCCAAGTTCCGTTACCTGTGGTCGCACGACGACGACGGCCCGGCCGCCGGAATGTTGCTGGGAACAGCCTTCTCGGCCCGCGGGAACACGGCGGGCGTGCCAGCAAATGCGGGGCCGAATTGCTACAGCGACGGCATTACCGCAGGGGGCCAAGGCTCCGATACGCCGTCCGACTACTTCTGCGGGGCGCTACCGAAAGTCGACGTGGATTCCTTCATCGCGCCGAACACGTCCGTCAGTCCTGCCGATCAGGCCGCCTTCCGCAGCCCGATCGTCTGCGATCCGCGCGACGGCATCTGCCGGCCCAAGCTGCCCGGCGCGCCGCTCAGGGATACGTCCGGTTTGACCCGCTACCAGCAAAGGGCCGCGCTGCTGCTCAGCTATGACTTCGACAGCGGCATGCTGGACGGCCATGGCCTGGATTCCGTGATCGGATGGAGCACGATGCGCGCCGGCTGGGTGCGTGATTTCGACCTCACCGCCGCACAAAATTTCATCTCGCAGGATCCCGTGGTCGCCGATGACCTGACGATTGAACTGAACCTGACTTCGCCGCAAGACCGCAAGCTGCGGTATACATTCGGGGTGAATTACTTTACGGCCGACAACGTCAATCACGGCAGCGGTGGAATGAATATCTGGGGTTCCGACGGTGGAGTAACTCAGCGGGTGGTGGCGGCGCCCGACGGAACACTTCTGCCCGAACCGGTAACGATCGGGGGTCCGCACTACTTCATGAACACCATTCCGCCCACCGAGAGCAACGATACCACCGGCGTATTCGGGTCCTTTGCATACGACTTCAGCGATGACCTGACGCTGGACGTGGAGTGGCGCTACCAGAACGACGAAATCTCGCTGTCAGCCCCAAGTAACGAGGGCGTGACGAATCCAAGCGGATTGATGGTGGCCGCGTCCTACGACGAGGAGTCATTCAGCAGTTTCCTGCCGCGGATCACGCTTTCCTACGATGTTGGCGAGCGTGGAACCAGTTGGGTGACATATTCCGAAGGCACGCTGCCCGGTATCTTCAACACGGACTTTGGCGGACTGGACGAAGCGACCAGAGATCAGGTGAGGGCTGTTATCCCGGGCATTTCTTTGTTTAACGAGGAAGAAAACCTTGAGAACATGGAAGTGGGCTTCAAGCAGGAGTTCGACAACTTCTACTTCTCGGCGGTTTTCTACATGTTGGACTGGACGAATCTCAAGACCCGCCAGGGTGTTACCGTGGTAAACGCATTGACAGGCGTGCAGCGCGTGCTCAATCTCCAGCTCAACGCCGGCGACGCGGAGCTGGAGGGGCTGGAGCTGGAAGGCGGCTTCTCGCTGGGTGAAAACTTCTCCGGCACTTTCATGCTGAATTACGCCGATGGCGAGTACGGCACGCTTACCTGCGGCTTCTCGCCGTTCAAGCCGCCCATCACACCCGGCAACACGTTCGGTCCCCGCGACTGCTCCGGCAGCCGCCCGGCGCGTTATCCGGAATGGCAGGGCGCCTTCTCGGGCATCTGGACCGACAGCCTTGCGAGCGGCAACTGGGACTACTACGTTCGCCTGGACGGCGAGTACTTCGGCGAAGCCTACAACGAGGAAGCCAACTTCTCCACCATGGGCGATTTCTGGCGGTTCAACTTGCGTGGCGGATTTGAGAGGGACGATCTTCGCATCGAGGGATACGTCAAGAATCTGCTCGACGACGATAATTACCTTGCCGGCGCCCGCTGGTCCGATTTCTCCGGAACCTTCCTGTTCGCGTTCCTGTATAGCCAGGGCGTGGCGGTCACCCCCGCCGAGAAGCGCACCATCGGCCTGAGGTTCGTCTACGACTTCTAGCATCATTCGAAAAAGCGCCGGCCGATCCACCGGCCGGCGCTTTTCTTTCGTGAAGATCGAAAAATGCCGACCGGCGCTTGCCAGAGAGGTATTTCCCCGGGGATAGCCAGCGATGTCGAACTATCAGCGCGGGTACGTTAACTGCCGTTTCGGGCAGATTCACTACCACCGGGCCTGGCCGGCAATCCAGAGCGGCAGGATGCCGCTGGCGTTCTTTCACCAGAATCACAAGTCGGCGTTCGAGTACGACATGCTGCTCAGGGAAATGGGCCGCGACCGCGAGTCGCTGGCCTTCGATACGCCGGGCTACGGCTATTCCGACGGCCCTCCCGACGTGCCGACCATGGCGGACTTCGCCGGCGCGATGGCCGACGCGCTGGACGGCCTTGGCTTTGGCGCCGGCGGCAAGGGCGCGGTCGACGTGTTCGGCCTGCACACGGGGGTATTGATCGCGACCGAACTGGCGTTGACGCGTCCGGACCTGGTGCGCCGCATCGTGATGAGCGGCGTTCCGTACCGGTCGCCGGAAACGCGCAGGGAAATTCTCGAGTCGCTGCCCCGCGACCAGAAGCTGACCGAGGACGGCGACTGGATCAAGGACCGCTGGCAGGTGCTCGTGGCCGACCGGTCGAAGGAAGTGCCGCTGGAACGTGCGGCGCGGGTCTTCGCGGAGGCGATCCGCCCGCTGGACAAGCATTGGTATGCCTACGACGCCGTCTGGAATTATCCGCTGGCAGAGCGACTGCCGCAGCTCGTTCACCCGGTCGCGATCCTGCAGACGCATGAGCTTCTGCTCGAAGACACCCGGCGGGCGCATGCCGAGCTGCTGCCGCAGGCGCATTACGTCGAGATTCCGGAAGTCCAGGTGAACATTCTCGAGCTGGCCTGGAAGCAGTTCGCGCGCGAAATGCGGTTGTGGCTGGATCAGCCGGCGCCCTGATCACCGTAACGCGCACCCGCGATCCCCGCTACCTGCCATGCACGGTTTCCTGGTCGAGCAATTCGGCGGCACGGAGGTCATGCAGTGGCGCGAACTGGATCCCCTGGAGCCTGGTCCGCGCCAGGTGCTCGTTGAGGTCAAGGCATCCGGAGTCAACTTCGCCGAGACACGCATGCGTGCCGGCACGTACTCGGGGCAGGAGCTGCCGTTCGTGATGGGCATGGAGTGCGCCGGGGTGGTGGCCGAATGCGGTGACGAAGTCGGCGAGTTCAAGCCCGGCGATCGCGTTTTCGGGCGGGCCCGCGGTTCGCATGCCGAAGCGGTCGTGTTCGACGCCGATCACCTGATGCCGCTCCCCGACGCGGTTTCGTTCATCGAGGGGGCCGCGATCCCGGTGAGCTGGCTGACCGCCTGGCATGCGCTGGATGCGGTGGCGGGATTCAGGCAAGGCCAACGCATTCTGATCGAGGCGATCGCCTCGGGCGTTGGAAGCGCGGCGTTGCAGATCGCGAAGTGGCGCGATTGCTGGGTGGCCGGAACCGCCAGCCGCGACCCGAAGCTGGAAATCGCCCGCGAGTGGGGCTGCGACGCCGTCTACAACTACAAGCGGGACGACGTGCCGGCGCTGGTGCAACGCGACACGGACCGGCAGGGAATCGACATCGGGCTCATGACCATAGGCGAGGAAACCGCCGAATCGCTGATCGCTTGCATGGGCATGGACGGGAAGATCGTGATGTACGGAAGCACCGGCGGGCGCCAGGTGTGCTTCAATCTGAATATCGGCGTTCGCAACCTGTCGCTTATGAGCATGAGCATCTCGACCAGTGAGCGCTTCATGACCTACACCATGCACCGTTTCCGCGAGGTGGCCCTGCCCCTGTTCGCCGACGGCGCCTTCAAGGCGCCCGTCGGCACCGTCCTTCCGCTATCGGAGGTCGTTAGAGCGCATCAACTGGTGGACGAGCGCAACCACTTCGGCAAGATCATCCTCACCGCCGGGTCGATGCCGACTGTAAGCTAAGGCCCGCCGAATTCCTCGGAAGCGGAACTCTGCAACATCAGAGCTTCCATCCCCGCCATCCGCTCGCGTAGCGCGGTGACATCGCCGCGAAGAGCGCCAATGTCGGCGCGCACCTCAGAACGCAGGTTCCGAATGTCCGTGACCAACCATCCGAAAAGACCAATCATTAGCGCTCCCAGCGCAAGAGTCGATTGCCAGTGTTCCATATTTCGCTTCCTTCCCTTGTTGCGTAGTGCCGGGGAGACCGGCTTGACCGGATTCTAACTCATTCAGTGCTTTGCTTTTAGACCCCAGGAAGGATGGCGTCAGGGCCATAGCCTTTGGCTGGCGATTGCCGCGCCTTCGGCCATGGCGGCCAGCTTGGCGTAGGTGATGTCCGGATCGACGGCGCCGAATCCGGCGAAGGTCGAGAACCCGCAGTCCGTCCCGGCGATCACTCGCTCGCGTCCGACGATGTCGGCGAAGCGGCAGATGCGTTCGGCCACCAGCCGCGGATGCTCGACGAAGTTGGTCGTGGAATCGAGGACTCCCGGAACCAGGATCTTGTCGTCCGGCAGTTGCGCCCTGGCAAAAACGGTCCACTCGTGCGCGTGACGGGGATTGGAGGATTCGAACAGCAGCGCCTGGGGCCTGGCCTTCAGCGCGATGGGCAGGACCATCTCCATTGGCGCGTCGTGGATATGGGGGCCTTCGTAGTTCCCCCAGCAGACATGCAGACGCACCCGGTCCGCTGGGACGTTGCGCAAGGCGTGGTTCAGCGCCTCGACGTGCAGCTCCGCCTGACGCCGGTACTCGTCGTCCGGCTGTCCCTTGAACATCATGTGCCTGCCCAGCCCCAGGTCCGGCGAATCCAGTTGCAGCAGGAACCCGGCCGCGACGATGGCCTCGTACTCCGGGCGCATGGCATCCGCCAGCGCGTAGAGGTAGGACTCATGGTCCGGGTAGTGCTGGTTCGGCTGAAACAGCGCGATAACCCCGGGCGATGCCGAGTTCATGAAGGCTTCCGTGGGTTTGTGCCGATCCACCGCCGCGCGAAAGTTCGCCAGGTCTTCTTCCAGAGGCGCCGTGTCCTTCACCCGGATTTCCCCGACGCACTGGGGCCTGCGATAGGTGGGCGTTCCGCCGCTGGCGGTCTGGCGCTGCAGAAAACCCGGATACTCCTCGAGATCGGCCGGCGCCCGCCGCGGGCTGTCGCCCTCGAATCCCGTGATGCGGTCCTTGATGTAGGTGGCGTAGCTGATCTTGCTCATTTCGCCGTCGCTGACCACGTCCACGCCGGCCTCGCACTGTTTCGCCACGACCGCGTCCACGGCGTCGGCCAGCAGGGCATGCCGCGCTCCCGGTTCCATCCGCTCGCCCTTCTCCTCGGCGAACACCATGTCCGTCACGGCTTCCGAACGGGGCAGGCTGCCGACGTGGGTGGTGAGTATCCGTTCGGTGGAATGCAGCATGATGAGGTCCCGTATTCGTGATTCAGCCGGCGTAGCGGCGCAGCCGGATGTCGGCCTGTTCCTTGTGCCCGGCAAAGCCTTCCAGCGCGCAGAGCCGCGAGCAGTACTCGCCGATCTCCACCGAAGCTTCTTCGGTGATGCGCTGGTAGGTGCAGGTCTTGATGAACTTGCCCACCCACAGGCCGCCGGTATAACGCGATGCCTGACGGGTCGGCAGCGTGTGGTTAGTGCCGATGACCTTGTCGCCGTACGACACATTGGTTTCCGGACCCAGGAACAGGGCCCCGTAGTTGCGCATGTTGTCCAGGAAATACTGCGGATCGCGGGTCATGACCTGGACGTGTTCGGAGCCGATTTCGTCGGCCTTCTCCAGCATTTCCGCGTAGTCGTCGCAGACGATTATCTGGCCGCAGTCACGCCACGCCTGCCCGGCAATCGCCGCCGTGGGCAGAACGGTAAGCTGGCGCTCCACCTCGGCCATCGTGGCCTGCGCCAGGTCCTCGGAATTCGTCAGCAGGATTGCGGGCGAATCGGGGCCGTGCTCGGCCTGGCCGAGCAGGTCCGCCGCGCACAGTTCGCCGTCCACCGAATCGTCGGCGATCACCAGCGTTTCCGTGGGACCGGCCAGCAGGTCGATGCCCACCCGCCCGAAAAGCTGCCGCTTGGCTTCGGCCACAAAGGCGTTGCCGGGCCCGACGATCATGTCCACGGACGAAATCGTGCCGGTCCCCAAGGCCATCGCGCCGATCGCCTGGACCCCGCCCAGGCAGTAGATTTCGTCGGCGCCGGCCAGGTCCAGCGCCGTCACGACTGCCGGATTCGGCGCGCCCTCGAACGGCGGGGAAGCGGCGATCACGCGCTCCACTCCGGCCACCCTGGCCGTAACCACGCTCATGTGCGCGGAGGCCACCAACGGATACTTGCCGCCGGGCACGTAGCAGCCGACGCTGCTGACAGGGATGTTGCGGTGCCCGAGCACCACGCCGGGACGGGTTTCGACTTCCACGTCGTTCAGCGCTTCAAGCTGGATTCGTGCGAAGTTGCGAATCTGTTCCTGGGCGAAGCGGATGTCGGCGATGTCCCGCGGGTCCAGTCGCTTGCAGCAATCGTCGATCTGTTCGCGGCTCAGCCGAAACGATTCCGGCGACCAGCCGTCGAACTGCTGCGAGTACCGGCGAACGGCCTCGTCGCCGTTCTCCGTGATGTCGCCCAATATGCCCTCGACCGCCGACTGGATGCGCGCATCGCGCTCATTCTGCCGGTCGGCGGCCATGCCTTTCTTCAGGTATCGAATCATGTCATCGCTCTCTAGTCTGCGCGGTCCCGAGGCCGGGCGAATCGGACGAGGACCCCTCTTCGCTTTGGGAAGATTCCTCTGAGGGGGCGCCGAGGAGTTGCATCATCACGTCGAGCTCGTTGAAGAGCATCCATTCCTCGGTGATTAGCCCGTCCTCGATGCGATGCTGGGTAATGCCGCGTATCCGCGCCTCGCGTCCCGTGGGCGGACCGAACACGCCGTTGCCGCGGTGCGCGCCGTACGCGTTCCAGCGGGTGGACACCAGGTAGCCCTCGTCGGGATTGCCCATCCAGTAGACCTCGTCCACGTCCAGCGCCAGGTCAGGGAACTGCGCGAGCAGCGACAGCACGAAAGCCTGGTAAGGGCCGAGTCCGCTGAAGGCGCGATCGGTGGGGCCGTTGAATACCAGGTTGTCGGCGTAGCGGCCCTGCAGCGTACCGAGCATCCGGCGGTTCCAGACGCACTGGTAAAGGCTCCTGATGAAGTCCTCCACGTCCAGCTCTCCCGAGGCTTCGGGAACCGCGGGCCAGGCGGGCTTGGCCTGGCCGCGCTGGCGGGCCGGTTCGCCGGCGGTGTAGTCGTCGGGCAGCGCGGCGCCTCCCGACTCGGCCATCTGCCGCGCCACGCCGGCGAGATCCAGCCCCATCTGGCGAAGCATCGCCGAGGTGTTGTAGAGCACGTGCTCCAGGAATATCTCGTTCTCGCGCGATACGCAGTTGGCGATGCACCAGAGCGATGCCCGCTTTCCTGTCGGCGGGCCGTAGCGGCTGTAGCCGGTGTTGTCGCCCTGAATGATCGTCCGGTGTGAAGTGTAGAACCCCACGTCCTCGTCGCCGGCCCAGATGATCTCGTCCGCCACCAGGCGGATGTTGGGGAAAGCGTTGATCGTGTGGGTGGTGTCGGCAACGATCTTGTCGCGCCCGTACTGCAGTCCGTAGTCGTCGTACACGCGGCTGTTGTGCGCGTAGGTGTCGTAGATGTAGCCGATGTCCTTCTCTTCCCAGATCCGGTGCGTGATTCGGACGATGTAGTCGATGATGTTGCGGTACTGGCCCTCGAAACCGCGCATGGACTGGGCCGGCATGTCGTCGCGGCCTTCGGCGAGAAACCGGTCGGTGCCGCCCCGCGTGTACTGCGCCAGCGAAATGGAATAGTCGGCCGGCATGTGCGCCCGGGTAAGTTGCGGCAGGCCGCTTTCCACATCTTTGGTCATACTTTCGCCCTCCCTTTACGGTGTCGCCCGATCATTTCCGGCCACGTGTCGGGGGGCATATTTTGCGTGACGGAGTCGTGTATGTATAGTACGGGGGGGGGGGGGGGGGGGGGGGGGGGGGGGGGGGGGGGGGGGGGGGGGGGGG
>VYBN01000003.1:0-93982 GCA_009844425.1 Gammaproteobacteria bacterium
CACGCCCGCATCCATCAACTGGTGCAGGTGAGGAGAACAGCCGCAGTTCCGCATCTGAACCGCGACTTTTGATATACCCCTGGCGGTCTCCCTCGCGCCACGAGTGAGCGTGCGTGCGTTGACCATGTTTCTTTTATGACGTATAGTCATGTCATACTTATACGTCCAGAGCTGCGCGCATGCAGACCAAGCTCACACTGCGGCTTGATGACCGCCTGATATCGGGCGCCAAGGAATATGCCAAAGGCGCAGGCAAGTCCCTTTCGCAAATCGTCGCGGAGTATTTCACCGCGCTCCTGTCGCCCGCGCCGAAGCCCTTCGCTGCAACGCCTGGGGTCTCGGCGCTCAGGGGAATCCTCAAGGACAGGGATGTTGGCGGCGAGCGGGACTATCGTGATTACCTGGAGAAGAAACATTCCTGACGAAGCGAGCAGGAGGCTCGATGAAAGTTCTCTTCGACACCAACGTACTGATCGATTTTCTCCTTGATCGTGCGCCTTTTGCGGATGCCGCCACCGATCTTCTGTCGCGGGCCGATCGCGGACAGATCAAGGGCCTGGTGTGTGCGACTTCGATGACGACCATCTTCTATCTGGCGCAGAAGGCGTTAGGCAAGTCGGAGGCGCGCCGCTGCGTCGCGGCCCTGCTTTCGATTCTTGACGTGGCGCCTGTCAATCGGACGACTCTGGAGCGCGCCGCCGGCAGCGCAGTAACCGACTACGAGGATGCCGTTGTCGTTGAAGCGGCGCGCCAGGCAAATGCGGCGTGTATCGTCACCCGCGATGAGCGTGATTTCACCAAGTCCCCGATTCCCGTGCATTCACCTGGCGCATTGGTCGAAATGCTCGACCAGCTTTCCCCGGATTAGCGCGTAGTTCTAACACGCCCTGGGAGTGACTCCCGCGGCTAACTTCACACCAGTCCGGACAGGAAGACCTCCGCCGGCGCCACTCGGATCCCGGCCGGCGTCTTGTAGCGCTTGCGGCCGGTGGCGGCGATTTGCCACGCTTCGGCCTTGGGAAACTTCCCGGCCAGGTATTTCAGTCCTCTTGCCGGGCCGCCGTCGGAAAGCTTGCATTCCACGAGCAGACTCGGCTCGCGGCGGTCCGTTACAACGAAATCGACCTCGCGTCCGTCCCGGTCGCGGAAATAGTGCAGCGCCAGATCGTCGCCGTAGGCGTCCTGGCGCCAATGCACCCAGTTCAAAATATGGCGAGGCAATTTTCCGAACGGGTGCGAAGTTGCCGGATTGTTTCGTTTTCGGCTTGAGCAACGACGGGTAGACAGCCGCGTTCGCCGCGCCTGGTCCAATGCCCTCACGCGGGCGTGGCGCGGGCTTCGCTCGACGTTGCTCCCAGCTTCGTATCATTTATTACCATATGGGCTATAATCGTGTATCAAGGGGTCTTTTTCTTATAATATCTGACAAATGGCGTCTATTCTTCTTCTTAACGGGCCTAACCTGAATTTGTTGGGGCGGCGCGAGCCCGAGGTGTACGGGCGGGATACGCTGACCGAAATCGAGCAGCGCTGCCGGGACGAGGCTGAACGGCTGGGCCACGAGCTTGCCTGCCGTCAGAGCAACAGCGAGGGCGGGATGGTGGACTGGCTGCAGCAGAATGCGCCGGGCGCGCAATACCTGATCATCAATCCGGGCGCCTACGGCCACACGAGCATCGCGCTGCGCGACGCTTTGCTGGGGCTGGCGCTGCCGTTCGTGGAAGTGCATCTGTCGAACGTGCACGCCCGCGAGGAGTTTCGCCGCTCGTCCATGCTCACGGACATCGCCGTCGGCTGCATCAGCGGCCTGGGCGCGCAGGGTTACCTGCTCGCGCTTCAGTTCGTCGCCGGGCAATTGCGGGCAAGCCCGTAAGGGGGTTCGGATGGATCTCAGGAAAATCAAGACGCTGATTCAGCTTTTGCAGGATTCGGAGTTGGCGGAGATCGAAGTCAAGGACGGCGAGGAGTCGGTTCGCCTGAGCCGCGCCAGTGCGGTCGCAACTGCGCCCGCGGCCCCGGCGCTGGCCGTTGCGGCTGCCGCGCCCGCTTCTCCCGAGCCGGCGCCTGCGCCTGAGCCGGCCGCTCCCGCCCAGCCGGAAGGGGAACAGGTGACCTCGCCCATGGTCGGCACGTTCTACTCGGCGCCGTCCCCCACCTCGCCGGCGTTCGTCAAGGTGGGCGACCGGGTCAACGCCGGCGACGTGCTGTGCGTGATCGAGGCCATGAAGACGATGAACCACATCGAGAGCGAGTACTCCGGCGAAGTGGCCGCCGTCCTGGTGGAAAACTCGGAGCCGGTGGAGTACGGCCAGCCCCTTTTCATTATCCGGACCTAGTGCCGTATTTCGCCATCAGCCGGGCGGACCGCAGTGTTTGAGAAGGTCCTCATAGCCAATCGCGGCGAGATTGCGCTGCGCATACTGCGCGCCTGCCACGAGCTCGGCATCCAGGTCGTGGCCGTGCATTCCAGCGCCGATACCGAGCTCAAGCACGTGCGGCTGGCCGACGAGTCCGTTTGCATCGGCCCGCCTGCCTCCCCGCAGAGCTACCTCAACATTCCCTCGATTATTGCCGCCGCCGAGGTGACCGGCGCGGACGCGATCCATCCCGGCTACGGCTTCCTGTCCGAGAACGCCGACTTCGCCGAGCGCGTCGAAACCTCCGGATTCGTCTTCATCGGACCTCCGGCCAGCGCCATCCAGACCATGGGCGACAAGGTGCGCGCCATCCAGACCATGAAGGCCGCGGGTGTGCCCACGGTGCCCGGTTCGGAAGGCGTGCTCGGCGACGACATGGGTGAAATCGTCCGCCTGGCCGAGGACATCGGACTGCCGGTCATCGTCAAGGCGGTGGGCGGCGGCGGCGGCCGCGGAATGCGCGTGGCGCACCTGAGCGACGAGTTGCCCGGCCTGATACCCCTGACCCGCGGCGAGGCGGAAGCCGCTTTCGGCGATCCGCGCTTGTACATGGAGAAGTTCCTGACCCATCCGCGCCATGTCGAGATCCAGGTGCTGGCCGACGCGCACGGCAACGCGATCCACCTGGGCGAACGCGACTGCTCGATGCAACGCCGCCATCAGAAAGTCGTGGAGGAAGCGCCGGCCCCCGGCATCACGGCTGCGGAACGCGAGCGCATCGGCCGCCTGTGCACGAACGCCTGCCTGGAGATGGGATACCGCGGCGCCGGCACTTTCGAGTTCCTGTACCAGGACGGCGAGTTCTATTTCATCGAGATGAACACACGCCTGCAGGTCGAGCATCCGGTCACGGAAATGATTACCGGCCTGGACATCGTGCGGGAGCAGTTGCGGATCGCCGCCGGCGAGCCGCTGGCTGTCCGCCAGGAGGACGTCACGTTCAACGGACACGCCATCGAGTGCCGCATCAACGCCGAACATCCCGAGACCTTCGCCCCGTCGCCCGGCCAGGTCGCCCTTTGGCATGCGCCCGGGGGCCCCGGCGTGCGCGTGGACAGCCACCTGTACACCGGCTACACCGTGCCTCCCTTCTACGATTCGCTGGTGGGCAAGCTGATCGCCTGGGGCGCAAGCCGCGATGCCGCCATCGCGCGCATGCGCCTGGCGCTGAATGAAATCGTGACCGAGGGCCTGGTCACAAACGTTCCCCTGCATCAATTAATCCTCGCAAGCGAGGGCTTTACGGGCGGCTGCGCGGACATCCATTTCCTCGAGAACTGGCTCGCATCAAGGGCCGATTCCGAGTCTGGCGAAGGGCCTTTCAATCCCGTGCTATAGTGTGCGCCCGCTCCCGGATCCCCCGGTTGAGCGGGCATGGAAAAACACCATTGGGGGAGTTGGTTTGACCGCCGACAACGGGGTAGGTATTGGGCGCCGATCGGCGCACCTTTCGGGCCGCGATGGCAATTCAAACGGATCCCGCACGCTTCGGGAACTGACCGGTGAAGCGGTGCGCGACTATTGCCATACACTGGATGGTCACTGGCCCACCGATCTCTACTCCATGGTGGTGACGGAAGTGGAGTCGGCCTTGCTGGAAAGCGTAATGGAGTATGCCGGCGGCAATCAGACCCGGGCGGCGCGCATGCTTGGCATCGACCGCGGCACGCTCCGCACCAAGCTGCGGCGGCACAGCTTCTGAATGCGGTCCCCAGGGCCCATAGCTGCTTGCCACGGCGCCAGCGCAGGAAACACCAGAGCCAGATAACGGTAATGCGGCCCAGGGCGCTGTTCAGCGTTTCGGACAAGGCCGGGGCGAGTGATTTCGCGGCCCGGCTTGCCGGCGCAGGCTGGGACCTCATCGCCTCCGGCGGTACCGCCAGGCTGCTGCGCGAGGCGGGTCTGAAGGTGGAGGAAGTCGCGGCCGTAACCGGTTCTCCGGAGATGCTGGGCGGGCGCGTAAAGACCCTGCATCCGGCCATTCACGGCGCCCTGCTGTGCCGGCCGGAACAGGACGCCGGGGACATCGCGAGATACGGCATACGGCCGATTGACCTTGCGGTGATCAACCTGTATCCGTTTGTCGAAGCCGCGTCCCGTGCGGACGCCGAACCTGCGAAGGTGGTTGAGCAGATCGACGTGGGCGGCCCGGCCATGATCCGGGCGGCGGCCAAGAACCATGAGCGCGTGGGCGTGGTGGTGGACCCGTCGGACTACGATGCGGTCGCTTCCGAGATCGAAGCCGCCGGCGCGCTCGGCGAAGACACGCGTCGACGCCTGGCGGTCAAGGCCTTCGACCACACGGCCCGCTACGACCGGGCGATTTGCGGCTGGCTGGAAGGCGCCGGCGGCGAGGCTTTCGCGGAAGCCCCTGGGAGTGCGGGCATGTCCCGCACGGCCGTTCCGCCCTCCGCTGAGCCAGGCGCCGCCGTTACCTTGCCGGAACGGCTGTCCCTGGAACTGGTCAAGCAGGCCGGTCTGCGCTACGGAGAGAACCCGCATCAGCAGGCCGCCTTATACGCGCCTTCAGGCGCGCCTGGCGCCGACGGGACGCGCCTGCTCGGCGGCAAGCCCCTCTCCTACAACAACCTGGCCGACGCGGACCTGGCCCGGCACTGTGCGTTGGCCCTCCCCGATCACGCCTGCGCCATCGTCAAGCACGCGACTCCCTGCGGGGTGGCGGTGAGCGGCAGTGCAAGCGAGGCCTATCAACGCGCATTCGCCGCCGACCCCGAATCGGCCTTCGGCGGCGTCATCGCCTTCAACTGCGCGGTGGACGAGGACGCCGCCCGGGCGGTGTCCGGACAGTTCGCCGAAGTCGTGATCGCACCCGGGTTCTCGCCCGGCGCCATTGAGGTCCTGAAGAAGCGCGGGAATCTGCGCATCGTCGAACAAGCCGCGCCCTGCGTCGGCGGAGACAGTGGTAGCAGACGCCTTGGCGAAGTCAATTGCGGCGACGGCAGCAGTGGCAGCGGCTTGCCCGGGCTGAAGGTGCTGGACGGCGCCGTTCTGGCGCAGACTTCCGATAGCGTCGCCTCGGAGCGACACGAAGTCGTAAGCCGGCGGGCGCCCACCGACGAGGAACTGCGCGACGCCGGGTTCGCGTGGACCGTGGCCCGTTTCGTTTCGTCCAACGCCGTGGTTTACGCGCGTGACGGACAGACGCTCGGTATCGGCGGCGGACAGACCAGCCGCGTGATGAGCGCCCGTATTGCCGCCTGGCGGGCGGCGGACTGCGGCTTCAGCCTGAAGGGAGCGGCGATGGCCTCCGACGGCTTCCTGCCCTTCGCCGACGGTCTTGAGACTGCCGCCGACGAAGGGATCACCGTCGTCATACAACCCGGCGGTTCCATTCGCGACAAGGAAGTCATAGCCGCGGCCGACGAGCGAGGAGTGGCCATGCTGTTCACCGGCGTGCGCCATTTCCGCCACTGATGTGCGAGGGAGCGCCTGGGAGCGCGGGCGTTGCCCTCGCGGCATGCCCTCACAGCGTCTCGCCCTCCACCGCGCCGAAGCAGGAGTGAGTGCCACGTGAAGGTGCTCGTAACTGGTAGCGGCGGCCGCGAGCATGCGCTGGCCTGGAAACTGGCCCAATCCGAGCGCATCAGCGAAGTCCTGGTTGCGCCCGGCAACGCCGGGACCGCCCGCGAACCCGGCGTGCGCAACGTGCCGCTGGAAGCGGACGAGAACGCGCGCCTGGTTGCGTTCGCCATTACGGAAGACGTGGAGTTGGTAGTGCCCGGCCCGGAGGCGCCGCTGGTCGCGGGCCTGGTCGATCAGATGGAGAGGGCCGGGATACCCTGCTTCGGCCCCACGGCGGCCGCGGCCCGGCTGGAGGGTTCGAAGGTGTTTTCCAAGGAAGTGCTGGATGCCGCCGGCGCGCCCACCGCCGACTATCGCGAATTCACCGGGCTTGAGGCCGCGTTGCGGCATGTCGAAGAACGGCCGGCGCCGATGGTCGTGAAGGCGGACGGCCTGGCGGCGGGCAAGGGCGTAATCGTGGCCGAGACCCACGAGCAGGCCCACGTGGCGCTCAAGGACATGCTGGAGGAGGACGCCTTCGGAGACGCCGGTCGACGGGTCCTGGTGGAAGACTTCCTTGAAGGCGAAGAGGCCAGTTTCATCGCGCTGGTGGACGGCGAACACGTATTGCCGCTGGCATCGTCACAGGACCACAAGGCCCGCGACGACGGCGACCGCGGACCGAACACGGGCGGCATGGGCGCCTACTCACCCGCACCGGTGTTGGATCGGGACGTGGAAGCGCGAGTGATGAACGAGATCATGCACCCGGTGGTCCGGGCGATGCGGGACAACGGCACACCGTTCAGGGGCGTGCTGTATGCGGGCCTGATGATTTCGCCCGACGGCGCCCCGCGTGTCCTGGAGTTCAACGTGCGCTTCGGCGACCCGGAATGTCAGCCGCTGATGATGCGTCTGCAGACCGACCTGCTGGATCTGATCGAGGCGACCCGCGCCGGCCGGCTTGACCAGGTCCAGCCGAAATGGGACCCACGCACCGCAATGGGCGTGGTCATGGCCTCATCCGGCTACCCCGGCAGCTACGCGAAGGGCCATTCCATTGCCAGCCTCGACACGGCGGACAACTCGTTCGTGAAGGTGTTTCACGCCGGCACCGCCATGAAGGACGACGAGGTCGTGACTGCCGGCGGCCGGGTACTGTGCGTAACCGCTTTGGGCGATTCTCCAACCGCGGCGCGCGAGCGAGCCTACGATGCGGTGTCGGATATTTCCTTCGAAGGCGCCTTCCACCGCTCCGACATAGGCACCCGCGCCCTGGAACACCTACGCGACTAAAAAGGGCACTTCCCCCACATTTTTGTTGAACGGCGGGCAAGCGAATGATTTGCGGAGGCTTTGTACGTGTTCTTGGCGCACGTATCTTTCCAGGCAAATAACTATGAGTGTGGGCCACGATTTCACGAGGTTGCGGCCGCGTCCAGAGGCAGGTTCGTGAGAACACCGCCTGACTACTACGAACAGGTCCGGCAAAACGCGGCACAGCTATGGGAAAAGCTTGAGCAGGATCCCGAGCTGGCGGGTCCTTGGCACCAACTCTTCAAGCAGGTCCAAAGTCCGCGGCACATCCTCTCGGAACTGCTGCAGAACGCAGACGACGCGCGCGCTACCGAAGCCACGGTACGTATTGAGAATCAGACGTTCATATTCGAGCATAACGGCGATGACTTTACCGAAGAGCAATTCGCTTCGCTTTGCCGATTCGGCTACTCGAATAAGAGGGCGCTGCACACCATTGGTTTTCGGGGAGTAGGCTTCAAGAGCACTTTCTGCCTGGGCGATCCCGTCAAGTTGGTTACGCCCACTCTGTCCATTTGTTTCTTTCAAAAGCGCTTCACCGAACCCCAGTGGGTCGACGGGGAGACAGATACGCTTGGCAAGACTCGCGTCATGGTCCAGATGGCTGACCCTAACCGGCAAGGGCAGGTCGAGAAGAACCTTGAGGAATGGCTGGAGAATCCCTTCTCGTTACTGTTCTTCAAGAATTTACGCCGAATCTGCATTGCGGATACCGAGTTGCAATGGGGTAGTTTGGGTCCCGGCCCCGTAGCAAACAGCGAATGGATGGCGCTCAATGAAGATACAACTCACGACTATCTTCTAATCCGATCTGATGCTGAGAGCTTTCCGGACGATGCGATAGAAGAAATCCGCAGCGAGCGCATGCTTGAGAGGGACGAAGAGGAGGAGTTTCCTTCGTGCGAGATCGACATCCTGGTAGGCCTGAAAGGAAAGCTGTATGTGGTTCTGCCGACCGGCGTCGATACTCAGCTTCCGTTCGCCTGCAACGCGCCGTTTATCCAAGACCCTGCTCGTCTGAAAATCAAGGATCCGGAGACCTCGCCGACGAACCGCTGGCTGCTTGAAAGGGCGGGCAAACTCGCAGCTTCGACCATGCTTGGCTGGCTTCGCAATACCGACTTGTCAGCCGCTGAGCGAGCTCAAGCGTACAGCCTCTTTCCCGATGTGGACCGAGCGGATGAGTCACTTAATGGCGTTTGCGGCAAGTCCGTTGAATGTTCCTTCAAGGCCCAAGTCGAGTCCGAGCGCCTCCTGCTAACGGAAGCAGGCAGTCTTGTTGCTCAAAAACGCAGCGTAGCCGTTCCGCTGGAATTATTCGATATATGGCCGGGAGAGCAAATCGATAAGTTTCTCGGCTATAGGAAACGCCCCGCTCTAAGCCAGTACATTGCGCCGGATGACCGAAGGAAGCTTCTCAATTGGGGCCTCATTGAGGAAATTGGCAAGCAGGATTTCATTCGAATTCTAGAGACCAAAAGTGCGCCAAGACCCCGGAGTTGGCAGGAATTATTGAAGTTGTGGGCCTATGTGGCACCGGAAGTCGCCGGAATTGGGCTATACAGCAGTCGTTTTTCTGCGGCGAATCTACGAATTGCGCCGGTGCAGGGCAAGCAGGTTCTCTTTGCGCCAAAGAAGGTTGTTCGATTGGGCAAAAGGAAACTGCTCAATTCCGACAGCGATTGGAAATTCCTGCACAGACATTTGATAGTACTGAATCCGAACTGGCCCCGTTTTCTTGCTAAGCAGCGTCGCAACGCTGCGGATCACGATCAGCCGTTGTTGAGCGACGAAGTTGACATGGCTTACGAAGTCCTAGAGAAAGCAGGCCTTGATAAGACCAGCGACGTAAGCAAGGTGGTCAGGGAGGTTGGGAGACAATTTTTTTCACATGAGCGCGTTGACCTTCAGGACTGCGTTCGATTGAGCCAGATCGCTGCAAAATTGGGCGCAAAGGTTAGCGGTGCATTCAAGTTCATGACCGCCAAAAGTAATCTCCGAAGTGCTGGCTACGGACTGCTTTTCGATGCGGACGGAGGCCTCTGGAGCCTATTGCCGAAAAAGCTCAGGGACTCAAGTGTTCTTCATCCTGCTTACGTCGAGGAGTTCACGTCCTGCTCAAATGAGGAATGGAATCGGTGGATTTCCTCCGGGGATGCCGGATTGCAGACGTTTGTATGCCCAGTTCAATCGAGCAAGTCGTACCGTTCGCGCCGTGGCTTGGAGCGGGCACTGCGATCCAGAGGCTGCCCCGCCTCGGTTGAGCACAAATATCGCGCACCCAAGTTCTGCATCCGTGATTGGGACTTTCCGGCGGCGCTCTGGAACCACTGGCAACAAATGAGCTTGGAAGACGACGATGTTTGGCGCAAGATCGCCGTTCGTATTCTCTCTGAGAAGGACGCATTCTGGGGCAACAAGGAATCACCAGAGGTTATCGAGAGGGGCTTATATACTGAATTAGACGGCCGCAAGAAGCAGGCCGAGCGTTTTTTTATGGAAGGCATCGGCAATGCGCTGGCCAATATGCATGCGTCCGGGAAGGACGATTCTCCCGTAACCATCTACTACGCCTTCAAACAGTCGGAGGTTGCCAAGGAGGGATTGACTTCGCCTGGTTGGGCAACGTTTCTCCAGGCGGTGATCAAGGCCGGTTATGTAATCGGTGGCACTTGGCCGGTAAGGACGGAACTCGTCAACAAGATCATCGCCATCAACGCAAATGTTCTCGCCTCGTCCATTGTTCTCGTTTGCCGAAAACGCCAGCCGGATGCGCCGGTCATCACCCGCCGGGAGTTTGTGGCGCGGCTTCGCTCGACGCTGCCGGCTGCGTTGGCAAAGATTCGCAGCGGTGGCGTCGGTCCGGTGGACATGGCGCAGGCCTCAATCGGTCCGGGCATGGGTGTGTTCACGGCGGCGGCGACGGTGCTGGAGCCCGACGACACGCCCATGACTGTGCGCACGGCGATCGCGCTTATCAACCAGATTCGGGACGAAATTTCGGGCGAGGAGGCAACGGGCTACGATGCCGACACTCGTTTCTGCATCGACTGGTTCGAGAACTTCGGAATGGACGAGGGCAAGTCCGGGGATGCCATCACCATGGCCCAAGCCTACGACATTGGCATCGAGGACCTGGAAATTGCGGGCGTGTTTGATGCCCGCGGGGGGTCGGCGCGTTTGCTGCGTCGCGACGAACTGCCGGGCGACTGGAATCCCGCCACCGATAGGCGACTGACCGACTGGGAATGCGCTCAGCATCTGGCCCGCACGCTTGAATCGCCCGCAGGTGGAATCGAGGCCGCCGCGAAGCTCTATGCGAACATGCCGCCGGAGCGCAGCGAGGCCGCGCGAATGCTCGCCTACTGCCTCTACGACATCTGCGAGCGCAGGGATCGCGCGGCGGAGGCGCAGATCTGGAACATGCTGGCGCGGGAGTGGACTGCGCTCGAAGCCGCCGCCGCCAGCGTTGACACGCAACCCGGGTTGGGTCAGCTGCTTTGAAGGGTAAACTTATCGGCCCACCCTTAGTGATGCTCGATTGCCCGGAATCAAGGAGCTTGCGTTATGGCACATCTGACAACCGAACTTGAAACCTATAGATCCAATGTGGATGCTTGGATCGACCACGTTGGGGAGTTTGCAGTTATCAGGGGCAAGAAGGTAATTGGCTTCTACTCCAGTTATGCCGATGCCGTTCAAGTGGGCTATAGCGAATGCGGCCTTAAGCCGTTCCTGGTAAAGCAGGTCAGGGTTATAGAAAACACGCACTTTGTTCCGCTGCTCATGAGGGCTGCAAATGGCACACTTCACGCTGAGAATTGAGGACGATGGCCCGCTGCTGAACGTGCAGTTGTCGGTTAGCGCCCCGCACGCGGCAGCATTGACACAGGCGCAAAAGCCGATTCCCGAAACTTTTCCCGCCAAAGGGCTTGTTGACACCGGCGCGAGCTGCACAAGCGTTGATCCGGGTGTCGTGGCTGCATTGGGCCTGTCGCCTGTAGGCGAAATGAGGATGGTAACGCCCTCAACCGGGGCTGAGTCCGTTGCTGTGTATCAGTATGACGTAGGTGTTGCCATTTTCTCGTCCCTTGATGACGCGCCCCTTGTGATACCCGCTCTTCCCGTTGCGGAGTTTCCGCTTTTGAATCAGGGGTTTCATGTGCTGATTGGAAGGGACATTCTTTCCAGATGCGTGCTGGTTTACAACGGCTCGGCGGGACTCTATACCTTGGCCTTTTAGGGCTTTTTCCGGAGCAGGAGTCCGGGGCGCGTTTGTGGATAGATAAATGATCAGCGCAGCATGAGCAGAAAAGGAGCCGCGGGCGCGGCACGGGCCGCCAAACAGCGGGTGGAAGAGGGACTTGAAGCGCTGCGTCTCGCGCTCACTCCCTATGTCGCCAGGCATATGCGTGACCGGCACGGCGCAGACTGGCGCCGCTACGCGAGTCGGGCGCGAGTGAAGGATTCTGCCGGGGAACTCGACGTTTATGGTCTTCTAAAGACATTGCTCGACAATTGGAATGACCTGTTTCGCCATGATCTGGGGCTTAGAAAGCGGCGCAGCTTCATATCGATAAGTCTGGACGCCCGAAATGCGGCGGCTCATTTCGCGGGAAGCATGGAGGATAGGGAGGCGCTGCGCTATCTCGACGCCATGCGCGAACTCTGCACGGCTGCGACTGCGCGCGAGCAAGAGAAGCGCACTGGAGAACTCTACGACCAGCAAAAAGCTGCGAGTGTGCAGAGCCGACCTGCCAGACTGCCTCTCGACGAAGAGCTGCCCGCGACTGGCCGGCTTGCACCTTGGCGGGAGGTATGCGAGCCCCACCCGGACGTTCTTGAAGCTCGTTTTTCGGATGCGGAATTCGCGGCCAATCTGGCGCAAGTGGATCAGGGTGAAGGCGGGGAAGAATACGTAGACCCTGCGGCCTTTTTCCGCATTACTTATGCCACGGAGGGTTTGCGCCGTGTAATGACAAGCGCTATCTCCCGACTGGCCGGCGCGGGCGGCGACCCCGTGATAGGGCTGCAGACCAATTTCGGCGGCGGCAAGACACACACCATGCTCGCGCTTAATCACGTGGCAGGCGCTCACGAGGCTGGCTACAAGCCGGAGCAATTGGAGGGACTGGCGCAAATCTTCGAGGTTGCCGATGTTAATACGCTTGGCCAGGTGAAGCGGGCCGTGTTCGTGGGTACTCACAAGGGTGCCGCGGAGACCATGCACACGGAAGGCGACCGTTCAATACGGACCCTATGGGGCTATATCGCCTGGCGTCTTGGCGGTTGGGAAGCCGTTGATCACATAGCCGCCTCGGAGGCGGCGCGCACTAATCCGGGCTCGGAGCGATTGATTCCGATTCTTCGGAATGCCGCGCCCTGTCTGATCCTCATGGATGAGGTCGTTGCATTTGCACGCCAGTTGCGGGGACTGGAGTACGACGCCTTTCATGCTTTCATTCAGTCGCTCACCGAAGCGGCTGCAGCGGTTCAGGGAGCGGTGGTTGTGGGCTCACTGCCGGAATCGGGCGCGGAAGTGGGCGATGAGCAGGGACGTGATGCACTGAGGCGCCTGGAAAAGATATTCGGTCGTGTGCAGTCGGCCTGGGCGCCAGCTAGCGGCATTGAGACCTTTGAGATCATCCGCCGTCGCTTATTCCAGCCTTTGGACGAAACAGGCGAGAAGGCACGGGATGCAACCATCGCGGCTTTTCGCAAGCTCTACCGGGATAATCGCGCCGACTTTCCGGCACATGTTCGTCAGTCGGATTATGCGGAGGAAATGCGCAGGGCCTGGCCCATCCATCCGGAAGTGCTGCGCCGGTTTTCGGGCGACTGGTCGGTGCTCGACAAGTTTCAACGCACCCGAGGAATTCTCAAGATCATGGCCAGCGTGGTGTATGCGCTTTGGAGCGGTGAGAGCAACGCGCCGTTGATTCTGCCGGCGCTTCTGCCGTTCCGGGAAGCGAAATCACGGACGGCGCTGCTTGAGCCTCTCAACCCGGTTTTCGGAGCTATTCTCGACTCCGAAGTGGATGGCGAGCAAGCCCTGACCGCCCGTATCGAAGCGCAGCGGCCGCGGCTGCTAAGAGCGCACGCGGCCACACTCGCTGCTCGCTCGGTATTCTTCGCTACCGCGCCTCACAATGGAGCCGTGCGAGGCGGGATGACAGGCGCCGAATTGCGTCTCTCCTGCGCCCAGCCTGGTGATCAGATCGCCATTTTCGGCGAGGCGCTGCAGGAGATCGCCACACGTTCCGCACACCTTTACCGGGACGAGAGCCGCTATTGGTTCTCTCCCCAGCCGACTCTCAACAAGCTTGCCGCTGATCGGGCTCGGGACATCAGCGACGAGCAAGCGGATCAGCGCATCATCGAATTCCTGCGCCAGGAGCGGCAACACCGCGCCGGTTTTGCCCGCGTTCATGCCGTGCCCGATCACCCGACGGATATCGACGATCAGCGCTCCACGGCGCTGGTGATCCTGCCTCCTTCGCAGCTACACGATGCAAGCGCCGGGTCGAACTCCAATGCCGCTCTTGCCGCTGCCGAAACACTCGAGCGGCGAGGCAGCGGGCAGCGCCGCTATCGCAATGCATTGATGTTTTTGGGTCCTGACAGTGCGAACCTGATCTCAGCTCGCGAAAATGCTCGCCGTGAACGGGCGTGGGCCTCAATTCTCAAGGATAGCGATCTCCAGCAAAACCTGACTGGCGCGCAGATCGATGACGCACAAACACAAGCGAATCGGAGCCTTGATGCGCTTCGCCTGAGCATTCGGACAGCCTGGGTTCATGTGCTTTATCCGTCGCCGCCCGATGAAGAGGAAACGAAATCCCGCCCCGGCGCGGGGTACGTAATACGCTCGGTACGGCTCGTGAACCGGGGCGGAGGGAAGGGCATTCCGCAGGCGGTTTGGGACAAGGTGAGCGCCGACGGCGCAGTGATCGCTGAGATGGGTCCCGCGAATCTCGCACAAAGCCTGGAACCTGTCTGGCCGCAGGACACGAATCACATCACAATCGAGAAGATTCGAGACTGGTTCGCGTCGTACGTTTACTTACCCCGTCTGCGTGATGAAGTTGCGCTTGATGGCGCCGTCTGGTTGCCGACTTGGCTTCGCCTTATGTGTATGCGGCCTCGTTCGACGAATCGGCTAACACTTATGAAGGCGTTCTAGAGGGCGAAATCGGACCACTGACGGAGCTTGCGACTGGCTTGCTTGTGCGCCGGGAAGCGCTTCAGACGGCAGGGAGCGACGGTGAGCAGGAAGTGACAAGAGATGCACAGCAGCACACTACGGTTGGAAAGACTGGGGTCCGGGACAAGGAGCAGGCGGTTGTCGACTCTTACCCCAAGCGGTTTTACGCAAGTATTCCAATCGAATCGGACCGCGCGGGCCTTGAGGTGGCGCGCATCATGGACGGACTACTCGTAGAGCTAACGCGCACCGATGGATCGGAACTCAAGCTAACTCTTGAGATCGAGGGAACCTCGGCACGCGAAGGCTACCCGAAAGATGTAGTGGATACCGTCAAGGCAAACGCCCGCGACCTCAAACTGGACGCGGAGTCATTCGGTTTCGAGGAGGACTGAAGAGAAAGGGGGCATGGGCATTGAGGTTGTCGATCCCTGGGCGGTTGGATGAGCGGCCCGCAAATGCGTTTGCTCATTGCTGAATCTTTTCCTGGAGAATTTGCCATGCCCGCGAAAGAAGGTTTCACCACCACCGTTTCCACAAAGGGAGAGGTCGTTCTGCCCAAAGCCGTTCGTCGGGCAATGGGCTGGGAAGCGGGCAAGAAGTTGATCGTGCACCAGACTCACGAAAGCGTGGTACTCAAGCCGTTCCCGGTGTTTGCTCCCACGAAAACCAGCGAGGTGTTCGGATGCCTGAAATACAGTGGCGCGCCAAAGACTGTTGAAGAAATGGACGCCAGCATCCTCACAGAGGCAAAGCGGCGCCATGAGGACGGTTGATAGTAATGTTCGTTCACTATCTGACCGACGATGACAGTTTCCGTGGTGTTTGTTTGCCCAAACCAGAACTATGTGCGGGCTTGGCGGGAGTGAGCGCATGACCTATCGCATCGGCATCATCGGATCCGGCGCGGCGCCGACGGGATCAAACGTCCCGCCCGCGGCCATCAGGGAAATCGCCGCGGACGGGTTCGCGCCGGAGCTGATCGAACCGCGCCTGCGGACCTTCCCCATGACGCCGTACGACCGTGGCCTGACGGCGCTGGCCTACCTTGACTGCGCGCTGGAAGCGGAGAAGGCCGGATTCGACGCCGTGTTCATCAATACCGTGGGCGACTACGGTATCGACGAGATGAAGTCGGCTACCGGCATGGTGGTCGTCGGGGCCGGCGAAGCGACGATGGCCATGTGCGTGAACACCGGCCGCCGTTTCTCCATCGTCACGATCTGGCCCCCCAAACTGAACTTCATTCAGCTGGAGCGGCTGAGCAGTTGCGGGATGCAGGACCGCTGTGCGTCCATTCGCAACGTGCAGGAGGACCGTGAAGTCGAAGGGGTCGAACAGGCCGCCGCGACCACCGCGAGCCTGAAGGATCGGAACGAATCGCTGAAGAGGCGCATCGTCGACGCCATCAACGCGGCGGTGTCCGAAGACGGCGCCGACACCATCATGCTGGGCTGCACCTGCATGGCGCCCGTCGGACCCGACGTCGCGGCGCAGGTGAACGTGCCCGTCTTCGAGTCCATGCGCACCGGCTACAAGACCGCCGAAGCGCTGCTAACGCTCGGCGTGCGCCACAGCGACGCCGCCTACCCCAAACCCAATCCCGAAAACCTCAGCGCCGTGGGCGCGCTGGTCGCCGGCCAGGGCAACATGGACCTGGGCGGCGACTGCGAAGTCTGCGTGATCCCCGAAGACGAATCGTAGACGTCCTGACGGGCGATCAGGCTCTCGCCTTCGTGGAGGGCGGGACGCTGTGAGGGGCATGCCCTCACTCCCGGGTTAGAAGTTGTACGACAGGCGGATGCCGTAGGTCCTCGGTATGGGGGCGGAGACACGGACTTCGTTCTTGTTGGGGCCGCGAATGAAGGTGAACACGTCCACGCCCAGCGCGCCCTGAATGAATTCATCGTGGTCCAGCGCGTTCTGGACGAAGGCCTCAATCGAGAAACTCGTATTGCGGGCGCCGATACGGAAATTCACGTTGTCGTAAGGCGATGTTTTCGCGATATTGGAAAAGTCCGTGTAGCGGCTGCCCTGGTGGGCCCAGTCCACCCGGCCGTACCAGTCCCAGTCGCCCATCAGGTTGTCGTCGTACTGCCCGGACACGGTCCAGGTGACCCGTGGCGCGCTGGGCAATTCATTCCCCTCCACGCCATCAAAGCTGCCGTATATCAGGTTGCAGTCGCCGCAAACATACGATTTGACCTCGGTATCGTTAAGGCCGTAAGAGGCGGACAGCGTGAGGTTCTCGGTGGCCTGAAACTGGCCTTCGAACTCGATGCCCCGGAGTTCCGCCAGACCGTTGTTGAGAACCACGGGGATCAGGTTGGCCACGCCATCGGCAACCACGGGGATGCTGTTGCTGACCTGACCATTCAGCCATTCGCCGTAGTAGAGCGCCAGCGTGGTGCGGGCGCGGCCGTCCAGCCAGGTAGCTTTCCAGCCGATCTCGTAGTTATCGAGCTTCTCCTCGAGAATATTGAGGTCGGCCGTGGGCGCCACGGCCCTGAGTGCGGCCAGCACGGCCGGGGTTGCGTTGGCCAGCACGGCGTTGAATCGGCCCGGGCGAAAACCGCGTGAGAAGAGCACGTAAACGGTCGAGTTATCGGCGTATTTGTAGTCCAGCGAGATGCGCGGAGCGAAGCTCTTGAACGTTGTGCCGAAAGCCACCGGCGACTCGGGCGGCAGCTGGTTCGTGCCGATCAGCGTATTCTCGAAAATCTTGTCCCACTGGTAGCGGGCTTCGGCGCTCAGAGTCAGTTTTGGGGTGATGTCGTAATAAGCGGCGCCGAAAACGGCGGGCGTTTCCACCTCGCGCTCCACGATGGCCGACACGAAGAACGGGCCCACGATCAGGTTGCCGTACACCGACTGCCCCGGGGAATAGGCATCAAAGTAATTAAAGCCCCCAACCCAGCGAAAGCGCCTGTCCTGAGGCGACGTGATGCGGAATTCCTGGCTCCAGTCCTCCTGCTCGTTCTGGATCGCCAGCGTGGTGTTCCAGTCCGGGCGGATGTCCGTGCGGCCCAGCACGCCGATGAACAGCGGCGCGAAGGGGTTGGCGCGTGACCGCCCGTCGCGGTAGTTGAGATCGATGATGTTCTGGTTCTTGTCGGTATGGAACGCTGTCAGCGCGGTGAACGAATAGCCGGACGAATGGTCGAAGTCGATGCGCAGGCTGGTCTGGAAAGCCTCGCGCTTCAGGCCCGGTTCGCGGTGGAAATCGGGATCGAACACCAGCCAGTTGGGATTCGGATCGAACAGGGTCTTCTCGAGGATCGGATCGATCACCGTGTCGGCGGAGAAGACCGCGGGATCCAGTTCGCCCATGCTGGGCAGTTCGCCGCAAACATAGCCGAAGGCGGCGCGCGAACCTTCCTGCACGCCCGGGCGAAGCGGCGCGCTCAACGGATCGCAGCTGCCGTCGATATTGCCGCGCCCGTTGTATTGATCCTGCTTGAGCGCGAACTGCGTGGCGGCCCAGTCCTCGTCCACGAAGAAATTGACGAACAGCTTGGCCTTCAGCGAGTCGGTGGGCGTGAAGACGACCGAGGTGGAAATGGAATTGGTGGTGCGTTCGCCCAGTTCGTCCGAGGGGTCGGCATAGTTGTCGATGTAGCCGCCCTGGCGCCAGTGCCGGCCACTGACCCGCATGGACAGCTTGTCCCTGACGAGGGGGCCCTCCACCATGATGTGCTGTTCGTTGGATCCGAATCTGGCGAAGTCGGTGGAAACCCGCCCGCCGAATTCGTTGCCCGGCTCCTTCATCACGAAGTTCAGGGCGCCGACGAAGGTGGACCTGCCGAAATAGGCGCTCTGCGGGCCTTTGAGGATTTCGACCCGCTCGGTATCGACAATGCTGGGCGAATAACCGCCCACCACCGGGGCGCCGTCGATGAACAGCAGGCCGCCGGCAGTGATGCCCACGTTCAGGCTCAGGAACAGGCCCCGGAACACCAGGGAATTGGACGAACGGTCGTTACGCCCCGAACCGCCCTGCTGGTTGGTGAAGCTGAAGCTGGGCGTATACAACTGAATGTCGTTCAACTCCGACATGTCGATGGCTTCCAGTTCCTCGGCGGAGAAGGCCGTAATGGCCAACGGCACTTCCATCAGGTTCTCTTCGACCTTTCGGGCGGTCACCACGATTTCTTCCAGCGCCAGTTCCTGTGCGCTGGCCGGTGTGCCTGACAGCACGAACAAAGGGATCGCCGCGGCGATGGCCGCAATAACAAAACGTCTCATCCTCAGTCCCCTCCAAACAATGCGGCCTTGAGTAGAGCCGCAGGCAAAGGCCTCGTAGCGAAGCCTGGTCCAACTCCAAAAGCATAACCGACGCCCCGTTGCAGGAAAACGCCAACGGCGCAATCCGTGGCGCTTACGGTTGCTCTTCTATCGCTTTCATAATGGTGGGCAACTGGGTTCGCAGTCCCACTGCGTCTTCGATGGCGATCTGAAACGCAACGCCCGCGCCCGGTTCGGTGTCGAACTCGCCCACATCGCGGATGCGCTCCAGTATTTCCCGGGCGCGGGCTTCCGCCACCAGAAAAAGCAGCACGTCGCGCATCGACGTAAGCTCCAGGCCGAGAAACGTCTTTTGAGGCTTCAGGCCCTCACCGCGCACGCTGGTGATCACCGTGGCCCCGGTGGCGCCAGCTTCGCGCGCGGCGTCGATGATGCGGGCTGTCCTGTCATTGGGCACGAGGGCGACAATTAGTTTCATCTGCATCGCGCACTACTCCTTGCTGTGACTATTTTTGGGACCGCGCAGGCGCGCGATGGCGGATACGGCCATCGCGTAGGCGAGCACGGACATGATGGGAAAAACGCTGGCGAACGCGATCAGGCCGAAACCGTCGATCAGGGGACTGCGGCCGGGCACCGAGGCGGCCAGACCGAGCCCCAGCGCGGCCAGCACCGGAACCGTCACGGTGGATGTGGTGACGCCGCCGCTGTCATATGCCAGCGGGATGATGTTTCGGCCGGACCGGAAGGTCTGCACGATCACGACGGCGTAGGCGGCGATGATGTACCAGGGCAGGGGCGTGCCGGTCACGATCCGCAGGCAGCCCAGCGCCACGCCGACGGCCACGCCCACGGCCACTGCGATTTGCAGCCCGTTGGCGGCTATCGAGCCCCCGGAAACTTCCTCCGCCTTGAGCGATACGGCGATCAGCGAAGGTTCCGCCACGGTTGTGGCGAACCCGATTGCCGCGGCGAACGCGTACACCATGAGGTAGTCGTCCCAGCGGACCACGGCGGACGCCGCACTCTCGAGCGCAGCGGAAGTGAGTTGCACCGCCATGGTTTCCCCGATCGGAAACAGCGCTTCCTCCAGGCCCACCAGAAACAGCGTCAGGCCCAGCAGAACAAACACGAAGCCCAGCGCGATCCGGCCCGGATTCGGCGGCCGCCGCCGCAACACCGCCGCCTGGAAGAGGAACAGAATGGCGACGATGGGCGCCACGTCCAACAGCGTGCCGAGCCCTGTTTGCAGCAGCGTCGTCACGAATTCCATTACAGCACCATGCCGTATGCGAGAACGAAAATCATCGGTGTGAGACTGGCGAACGCGATCAGGCCGAAACCGTCCAGCATCGGATCACGGCCCTTGATCGACGACGCCAGCCCCACGCCAAGCGCCGTGACCAGCGGCACCGTGATCGTGCTTGTGGTCACGCCGCCCGAGTCGTACGCCACGCCGATAATCTCATCCGGTGCGAACAGCGTCATGAGCGTGACCAGCGCATAACCGCCGATGATCAGGTAGTGCAGCGGCCATCCCTTGAGTATGCGCAGCACGCCCAGCACGATCGCGAGGCCCACGGAAAAGGCGACCACCATGCGCAGCCGAAAGGCGTACGTGTTGCGCGCTTCCTCGCTGCCGGCGATCGCGCCCGCTTCGGCCGCCACCTCGGCCGCCTTGTCGCCCACCGCAATGAGGGCCGGTTCCGCCACCGTGGTCCCGAAGCCGAGGCAGAAGGCAAAGGCCAGCAGCGCCGCCGCGCTGCCCTTGTGCGCGAACGCGCGGGCAATCGCTTCTCCCAACGGGAACAGTCCCAGTTCCAGCCCCTGAACGAATAGCGCCAGCCCCAACACGACGCACACGAGCCCCAGCGCCACGCCGGCCAGATCGGGGAATGGCTGCCGGATCACGGCGGCCTGAAAGAAGGCGATCACGAGAATGATCGGCGCCAGGTCGCGCAACGCATCGGCGAGCCGCCGCCAGAGCGCCGTTAGTGCCGTGCCAAGCGGATTCCCGAACCGCATCCCTCAATGCAGCCTTTTCGATGCTCCGATCCTGGAAAACGCCCTGATGGCGGGGCCGGTTGTGAGCGAACCGCTCAGCCCATCTTCATTGTTTCGAAGAACGCCTTGTTGCGCTTGGTGTCGCGCATCTTGTCGATCAGGAATTCGGCGGCCGCAAGTTCGTCCATCGGATGCAGGAGCTTGCGCAGCACCCAGATCTTCTGAATTTCGTCGTCCGCGGTAATCAGGTCTTCGCGCCGCGTGCCGGAGCGGTTGATGTTGATGGCGGGGAAGACGCGCTTCTCGGAAATCCGCCGGTCCAGGTGAATCTCCGAGTTGCCGGTGCCCTTGAACTCCTCGTAGATCACCTCGTCCATCTTCGAACCGGTGTCCACCAGCGCTGTGGCGAGGATGGTAAGGCTGCCGCCTTCTTCAATCTTGCGCGCTGCGCCGAAGAAACGCTTGGGACGCTGCAGGGCGGTGGCTTCGACACCGCCGGAGAGCACCCGGCCGGATGAAGGCGTAACCGTGTTGTAGGCGCGCGCCAGCCTCGTAATCGAGTCCAGCAGGATCACGACGTCGCGGCGGTGTTCGGCCAGCCGCCGGGCCTTGTGCAGGACCATCTCGGCTACCTGCACGTGGCGCGTGGCCGGTTCGTCGAAGGTGCTGGACACGACTTCGCCGCGCACCGTGCGCTGCATTTCCGTGACTTCCTCCGGACGCTCGTCGATCAGCAGGACGATCAGGAAGGTTTCCGGGTAGTTTGCCGCAATCGACTGGGCGATGTTCTGCAGCAGCATGGTCTTTCCGGCCTTGGGCGGCGAAACGATCAGCCCGCGCTGTCCCTTGCCCACGGGAGCGGCCATATCGATGATGCGCGAAGTCAGGTCCTCGGTGCTGCCGTTGCCCTGTTCCAGCGTGTAGCGTTCCTGCGGAAACAGCGGCGTGAGGTTCTCGAAAAGCACCTTGCCCTGGGAATTTGCCGGCGCCTCGAAATTGATCTGGTGGACTTTCAGGAGCGCGAAGTAGCGTTCGTTGTCCAGCGGCGGCCGTACCAATGCCGCCACGGTGTCGCCCGTACGCAAGTTGAATCGGCGGATCTGCCCCGGCGCCACATAGATGTCGTCCGGCCCCGCAAGGTATGACTCGTCGGCCGAACGCAGGAAGCCGAAGCCGTCCTGGAGAATTTCCAGAACGCCTTCGACGTAGATGGAAGCGCCCTCGTTGGCGTGGGCCTTGAGAACAGAGAAGATGATGTCCTGCTTGCGGGCCCGGGACAGGCTTTCCAGCCCCAGTTGGCGTCCCTGCTCCAGCACCTTGGCAACCGGCAGTTTCTTGAACTCGCCCAGCTTCAGCACATGGCCGAGCTGTTCCAGTTGCTCGTCGGTGATCGTTTCCTCGACCGCGAAGACGCCCACATCATCGTGATACCGCCCGTCACGGCGCCGGCCTCGCGGTGCAGCGTTGGGGTTGCGGGGCCGCGGCCGCCGGCCGCGCTGTCGTCCAGGATTTCCGGCGTAATTTCTCACAGTTTTTCTTCCAGCATCCTCGTGATCTGTTGCCGCGGCTGCGCCCCGACAACCTGCATTTCCACCTGCCCGTTCTTGAACAGGATCAGCGTGGGAATACTGCGTACGTTATATCGGAAGGCGGTCTGCTGGGCCTCATCGACGTTGAGCTTGACCACCTGCATTCGTCCTTCGTATTCGTCCGCAATCTGCTCCAGGACCGGTGCGATCATCTTGCATGGACCGCACCACTCGGCCCAGAAATCAACCAGTACCGGCAATTCACTGTTCAGCACGTCGGCCTGGAAACTGTCTTCCGCTACCTGGGTAACGCTCATATCAGGGTCTCCTCAAGAGGCATGTGGAGAAGAAAAATATCGACGAAGCCTCTCGCCTCGCCTGAAAAAAATCGTCGGCCCGCGTCGGTAATCTGCGAATGGTTCGAAAACGGCTGCGCCGGCTTGGAAAGGCCACGCGCCCCCGAACGATCTCGGGCGTGGCGGTCATTCTACATGAAAACTTGCCAAATGGACGTGGCGCTTGCCGCGTTTGCCGCGACCGTCAATGGCGGGGCCGCCGCCAGGGCCATGCGGGCGCGAGGTCCGCACTTACAATACGCGGCGTTCAATCAGTCCAGACATTGTCCGAAGAACCAATTCGTTTCGACTCGCTCGACTTGCCGCCGCCGCTTCGCAAGGGCGTTCGGCGCGCCGGGTTCGAGACGCTCACTCCCATCCAGGCGAAAGCTCTGCCCGCGGCGATGGCCGGGCGCGACATCGCAGGTCAGGCGCAAACCGGCACAGGCAAGACGGCGGCGTTCCTGCTGGCTCTGTTTAACCGGCTTTTACGCAATCCGGGCCCCAAGCGCTCGAAAGTGGCTTCGCCGCGCGCTGTGGTGCTGGCGCCGACACGCGAACTCGCTCAGCAGATCGAACGCGACGCTCAGCTGCTCGGCGCGGCCACCGGCTTGAGCATGATGGTGGTGTATGGCGGCGCGGCGTACAAGTCGCAGCGGGAACGCCTGAGCCTTGGAACGGACCTGTTGATCGGGACGCCTGGGAGGCTTCTGGACTATTACCGTCAGGGCGTTTTCACGCTCGCCGCGGTCGAGGTGATCGTGATCGATGAAGCGGACCGGATGTACGACCTCGGCTTTATCCGCGACATACGCTACGTAATGCGCCGCCTGCCGCCGCGCGAAAAGCGCCTGAGCATGCTGTTCTCGGCCACTCTCGGCTACCTGGTCCTGGAGCTGGCCAACACGCATCTCAACGCTCCGGAGATCGTGCGCATCGAACCTGACAAGAAGGTGGTGGACGAAGTGGAGCAATGGCTCTATTACCCATCCAGCGAGGAAAAAGCGCCGCTTCTGGCGGCGCTGCTTTCGCAGGATGGAGTGGAGCGCAGCATGGTTTTCGTGAACACGCGCCGCGAGGCCGACCACTTGTCCCGCTGGCTCGACGGCGCCGCGATCAGCGCCAGGGCGATTTCCGGCGACGTTCCGCAATCCAAACGCATGCGCATGCTCAAACGCTTTCACGACGGCGAGCTTCCGGTGCTGGTCGCCACCGACGTCGCTTCCCGGGGTCTGCATGTGCCCGACGTCAGCCACGTCTTCAACTACGACCTGCCGCAGAACCCTGAGGACTACGTGCATCGCATCGGGCGCACGGCGCGGGCCGGGGAGATGGGCCATGCGGTGAGTTTCGCGTGCGAGCACTACGCCTATTCGCTGCCGGAAATCGAGACCTTCATCGGCCACTCGATTGAGCGAATGCCGATCGACCAGGACATGCTGGCGCCGTATATGCAGGCGCCGTCTCCAAGGGCATACCGCCGCAAGTCCCGGCGCACGGGCGGTCAAGGCGGCCGCCGCCGCTAGCCCGCCATGGGAAAAACATGCGCCAGATCGGGATTGACGCCCGGGAGGGAGGGCGTCCCGCCCTCCCCGGACGCGCGATGCCTGCGCCGCATGACATTGGCTCGCTGGTCGTGAGCATGGCGCCGGATCTGGCCGGCCTGATCGGGCCTGTCACCGAACTGGCCTGCGAAGCCGGCCGGCGTATCCTCGAGTTGTTCCGCTCGGATGTCCTGGGCGTGGACTACAAGCTGGACCGCACGCCGGTCACCGAAGCCGACCATGCCGCGCACGAACACATCGTTGCCGGTCTCGAGCGCCTGACGCCGGGGATTCCTGTGCTGTCGGAGGAGTCCGGCGCGGAACAGCACGCAAGAGAGCGATCCGGCTGGGACTGGCATTGGCTGGTCGATCCGCTCGACGGCACCCGCGAGTTCATTCGCGGCGGCGAGGAATTCACCGTGAACATTGCGTTGATCCGGGGCAAGGCTCCGGTGCTCGGGGTGGTGGACGCTCCGGCCAAGGGGATCGTGTTCTTCGGTCATGAGGGCGGCGGCGCTCATTCCTGCACTGCGGATTCCGATACTCCGGCGCCGATTTCGGTCCGGCGGCCGCCCGCGGATCCGTTGCGCGTGCTTGCCAGCCGCTCGCATGCCGGCTCGGCGCTGGAGCTTTACATCGGCGCGCTGGGGCCCACGCACCGGCGAGCCATCTCAAGTTCGCTCAAGTTTTGCCTGATCGCACGCGGGGAGGCGGACGTTTATCCGCGCATGTGGCCCATTTCGGAGTGGGATACGGCCGCCGGGCAAGCCGTGCTTGAGTGTGCGGGCGGCGCCGTGTTCGATTTGCAGGGCAGGCGGCTGCGTTACGGCAAGGACTCGATCCGCGTTCCGCCGTTCATCGCCTGCGGCGACCCCGCACACGACTGGCTCGACTACCTACCGTAGCTTTTAGTCGCGGGTCAGTCGGCCCAGGCGAGGACGTCGGGGATGTAGCGTTCGGCTTCGGCGAGGTAGGCGGGCGTCAGTTCGTGAAATCCGTGGGTCTTGCGCCCGACCGCATGCCAGACGGCGTGCCCCGCCTTTTCGGGCATCGCAAGAAAGCGTTGCCAGGGAGCCAGATAAACGGAAGAAAAGACCGCTTCCACGCGGCTGGGTCCCGGGTCGTTCAGCGCCGGCACGTCCACTACCGTCGTGCCGTACTCGGCCAGCGGTATCGGACGCTCCTCGGGATAGTCCCGCGAGCCAACCATCAGCAGCTTGTCGCCGCTGCGCACCCAACTCAGGTCCAGCGCCTCGGGATCGCCTCCGGCCGTCGGCCGTTCGGTAATGCGTCCCTGGTCGTCGGGTTCCAGAATCATGTGCGAGCCGATCACGTTGGGTTCCACCTGGTTCATCTCGCCGGTAAACGGATTGCGGTATTCCTTGCCGTTGAGAATATCGCCCGTTTCGGGATCCTTGAAAACGGTCATCACCTTCGACCAGATTTCGTAGCGGTTCTCGTCCAGGCGTTCCACGCGCTTGGTCTCGCAGCCCTCGGCGGCGAACAGCACGCGCGGATTGTCATCCGGCGTCACCGCCACGTAAACGCCGCTCCACCACCAGGGCGAAACGCCGCCGTTCAAATCCGCGCGCACCCGAACGAAATTGCGGAACAGGCTCTCGGGGGTGGCGCTCCAGGCGTCGCTCAGGTCTTGAGTGGGAGCGCCCTCGTCCCCCGGAGTGCCGGGAGCGCAGGCCGCCGCCAGACCGCCAAGCGCAAGGGCCGACACTCCAAGCAGGTCCCGGCGGTTCAATTCGCGGTTCGATTCGGGCATGGGCGTTTCCTCTGTTTCGAAGGGGCCTTATAGTAGCGCGGCGCGAACGAGATGCTTGATGCACGAACGGGCTCCATTCCATATCAAGGCGCTGCACGGGTTCACCGGATCGGTGGGGAACCTGGTGTTCGTGGTGTTCGAGCTGTTCGTGCTGTTCTTCTATCAGCGCGTCGTTGGCCTGGACGGCCGTCTTGTCGGTCTGGCCATTTTCATCAGCCTGGTCGTGGACGCCCTGACCGATCCCGTCATCGGCGATTGGTCCGACCGTCTGCGGGCCAGGTTCGGACGTCGGCACACGATGATGTTCGGTTCGGTGCTGCCGATGGGACTGTTCTTTTTCCTGCAGTTCACCCCGCCGGCGGGCCTTTCGCAGCAGGGCCTGTTCCTGTGGCTGCTGGTCATGTCCGTCGGCGCTCGCGTGATGTTGACCTTCTTCGACGCTCCTGCGGCGGCGGTTACGGCCGAGGTGGCTGTCCGCCCGGCCGATCGGGCCGAAATGGGCATTTATCGCCAGGTGGCGGGATTGGTTGCCTACCTGGGCATCCTCTACCTTGCCTTCAGCGTTTTCTTCAACACCACCGAGGCGTTTCCGGTAGGCCAGGAGAACCCCGCCGCCTACGCGCCGTTCGGCGCCGCTGCCGCCATCGCGCTGATGGTGTTCATGATCGTGGCGTCGGCCGGAACCTACCGGCACATCCGGCGCTTTGAAAACAGGCTGCCACCGCCCTCCAGGACCCGGTTCGACTGGATGAAGACGCTTCGGTCCTGGGGCGAGCTGATCCTCCAGGTGCGCAATACGCGGGCGCTGTTCTGGGGTCTGCTGCTGGCCACGACCATGGGCTCCTGCTTCCGTTCGCTGAATCTGCATTTCGGCCCGTATCTCTGGGGGCTGACCACGGAGCAGATGCAGGCCTGGCAGCAGGCGGTGCCCTACGGGATGCTGGCCGCCGCCGTGGGCGCGCGGTTCATCGTTACGCGGACCGAGCCGAAATATCTCTATCTGACGGGCTATACGATCCTGCTCACGTCCTATGTGGCGCCGCTGTTTCTGACCCTGCCGGGATTGCTGCCCGAATTCGGGAGTGGCGCTCTGGCTGGTGTCCTGTTCGGTTTTCAGTTGGCGGCCGGCCTGGGCGCGGGCCTGCTGATGATCTGTTCGCTGATCATGTTCGCCGAAACGACCGACGAGTACCGGTTCGTGCGCAACGTTTCGCGCACCGCGCTGATTCTGGGCCTGATCACCTTCGGCAACAAGCTCGCCAGCGGCCTGGGCAAGGTGGTCTCGGGCTGGATTCTTGAGTGGGTGGGCTTCCCGGACGTGAAGTCCGGCGTGGAGGTGACTCCGCAGGTGGCGAGCGACCTTGCACTCTACGCCGGGGTGTTTTGCGCGGTCGCCGGCCTGGCCGGCCTGGCGGTCCTGTCCACTTTCCGCCTGACGCGGACCCGCCATGCCGAAATCGTCGCCGGCCTGCGCGAACGGGACAGGATGATGCAGACCGAGGCGGCATCGGGATAGAAGACCATGCCGACCCTTACGCCGGAACAGGCCCAGCGGGCCGCCGAGCGCCTCGACGAGGCGGAGCGGACGCGGCGCCAGATGGCCCCGCTTACCTTCGACTATCCGGACATGGACCTGGTGGACGCGCACGCCGTGCAGGACGCCTGGATCCACATGAAGGTGACTCGCGGCGCAAATATCCGGGGACGGAAGGTGGGATTGACATCCAAGGCGATGCAGCGGGCCATGAACATCGGTGAGCCGGACTACGGCACCCTGCTGGACGATATGTTCTTCGGCGATGGGGCGGAAATCGAAGCGGCCGGCTTTCTTGATCCGCGGGTGGAAGTGGAGATCGCATTCGTGCTCGGCAGGCCGCTTGCGGGAGAGAACGTAACGGTAGATGAGGTGCTGGCGGCCACGGAGGCCGTGTATCCGTCGCTGGAGTTGATCGCGGCGCGCAGCTACCGGGTCGATCCTGAAACCGGACGCACCCGAACGGTGATCGACACCATCGCCGACAACGCGGCTTCCGCCGGCGTGGTCCTGGGCGCCAGGGGCTTCGAACCGGGCGAAGTGGACCTTCCCTGGTCCGGCGCGATTCTCTACCGCAACGGTGAAGTGGAGGAAACCGGTCTTGCGGCCGGGATCATGGGGCACCCCGCCAACGGCGTGGTCTGGCTGGCGCGCCGTTTTGCGGCGCACGGCATCGCCTTGCAGGAGGGCGACGTAATCCTGAGCGGATCGTTTACGCAGCCGGTGGCGGCGCGCGCGGACGATGAATTTCTGGCAGACTTCGGCCCGCTCGGGCGGATTGGCTGCCGATTTATATAGAACAGGAAGATGGAATTACCGAAAAACCGATTCAAGCGCGCGCTGAGCGAAGAAGGCGTGCAATTTGGCCTGTGGCTGGCCCTCGCGTCGCCGGTGGCCGCGGAACTGTGCGCATGCGTCGGCTTCGACTGGCTGCTGATCGACGGCGAGCATGGAGCCGACGATTTTCGCTCGACTTATTCGCAATTGCAGGCCATCGAGGGCGCCGGGACGCCGGCCATCGTGAGGCTGGCGGACGACGATCCGGTCCGGATCAAGCGCTACCTGGACATGGGCGTGCAGTCGCTGCTGATACCCATGGTGGACACGGCGGAACAGGCGGAAAGGCTGGCGGCAGCCGTGCGCTATCCGCCGCGCGGCATCCGCGGTCTGGCCACTTCGATTACCCGTGCCTCACGCTGGACTCAAATCGAGGACTACGCCCGCCACGCCGACGAGCAGATCTGCCTGATCGTGCAGGCGGAAACCGTTACCGCGCTGGACAATCTGAAGGCCATCGCTGCGGTGGACGGCGTGGATTCGGTGTTCGTCGGACCATCCGACCTGTCGGCATCCATGGGCTACCTGGGCCAGCCCGGTCATCCGGAGGTGCAGGCGGCGATCGCCCAGGCGTTGCGGGACATTGCCGCCTCGGGCAAGGCACCGGGAACCCTGGCCGGCTCCCCGGAAGCGGTTCGCACGCACACGGCCAACGGCGCGAAGTTCCTGGGCATAGGGAGCGACACCGCCCTGCTGGTCGGCGGCTCCAGGGGTCTGCTGAATTCAGTCGCAGGCTGACAGAAACAGCCTGAACAGGCCCCGGATTTCTTCCAGCGCTTCGGTCAGCGAGTGGCCGGCGCGCAGAAGATGCAGGCGCGCCTTGTTGGCGCGCGCGAACTCGATGCTCCATTGAGGAGGAACGATGTCGTCCTCCCAGCCGTGCACGACGAAGGCTGGCGCGTCCACTGTGTCCTCAAGCGGCGGCCAATCCGGCACTGCCAGGGCCGGCGCCATCAGGAACAGCCCGGCGGCGGGCTGCCGCTGAGCGGCGGCCACGGCCACATAGCCGCCCATGCTGCTGCCCACCAGCAGGATCTCATCGTCTGATTCGCGCATCCGCGCAACCAGTTTCGCGGCCCTTTCCGCAGGATTGGGCATACCCCGGTAGTCGATCGAATCCACATCCAGGCCGGCGTCGCGGGCATCCTGTGCGAGCGCCGTGATCTTGGTTCCCCAGGGGCCGCTCTCCTGGCCGTGTGAAAACAGAACGATGCGGCGTTGACTCACCCGCACTCGGCCGGCGTTTCGGGCAGGCGGTCCCGGTCGAAGAACTCCCGCAGCATGGCGCCGGCAATCGGGGTGTACGCATCCAGAAACCCATGCCCCCAGCCGGGCAGGTTCACCATCCCGCCATTTCTGATCAATTCGGGCGCGCGCAGGCTTTGCTTCCAGAGGTCGTCCTCGGGGTTGAGGACCAGCAGCGGAACCTTAAGGGTCGGCATCCTTTCCCACAAGGGATAGTTGAAGGCGGCGCGATGGCCCCACCAGTACTTGTCGCCGCCGCGCAGCGATTCGGTGAACATGGCCGCGGCCTTTTCCAGGCCGTGGTGTTTCCGATGCCAGCGGATGAATCCCTTCCAGCGCATGACCAGGTGTGATCCGTCCTCCGCGATCGGCTTGGCGGCGTAGAGGCTTCTGTGCTCGTCGAGTTCCTCTTTGGTGAACAGCGGCGCCGAGATCATCACGACGTGGCGTACCTGCTCGGGCCGCCGCAACCCCAGTTCAACGGCTGTTTTGGAGCCTGTGTGGTAGCCGATCAGATCGAATTCGTCCAGGCCAAGCTGGTCGGCAACCGCTTCCATGGCATCGGCGTAGTCTTCGATCTCCGGCGGCTTGGCAGGTGCGTCCGAAGCGCCGAAGCCCGGCGTGTCCGGAGCCACCGCCAACCGGTCCCGCCCCAGCTCCGCAAGAATGCTCTCGTAAACCAGCCCCGAATTCGGACTCATGTGAAAACACATAACCGACCGCCGTCCCGAGCCTGCCTCGGCGCCCGCCACGCGCAGATGCACCTGCCCGTGCGGCCCATCCACGTACTGCTTGCGAATCATGCTGTATTCCTCCTGGTCAGGGAACTGCAACTACGCTGAGGCGTTCACCACCGGATAGCGAGGGTCACCCCAGTCCTCATCGGGATTCTGGATCAGCAGATAAATGACGCGCGGCGTCAATTCGCCGAGTATGGCCGCCCCATCACGAATCTGCTCCCGGTTGACACTGCTTCGCCAGGTGGCGCCGCCATGCACCAGTTGATTGCGCAGGGTATAGAGGCGGGCAAGAACGATCGCGAGCACGGTAGCCGTCTGATTCTTGTTGCCCAACGCCCTGAAGGCCGCCCTGTTCGCCCGCTCGAATTTTCGTTTCCATTCCTCTTGCCCGATTCTTCCATTGTGGGAGTCCCAGAAAGACTGAAAGACGAACTTGTTTTCGAGCAGCATGCGAATCGGCCCCGAGAACCTGTTCCACACCAGCGTGTAAAGCAGGTTGTCTTGGTCGAGCGAAACAAGCCTTCTCAGGAACCGCTGTAGCGAGACCTGTTCCCCTTCGTCCGCAGCGCGCTGGATTTCGTCGGCGTAGGCGGCATTAAGTGCAATCCACAAGAATATGAACCGTGCGTCCTCATCGTCTTCGCACAACTCGGCCCGCTTCAGCCAACTCAATGCTCGGTGAACGCGCAGTCCAAGGTGGTCGGAACGATCCTGCGTGATTCGCTCGGCCCGGTCCCTTAGCGCAGCGTGGTCGAAGCGCATGGCCTGCTCTAAGTCATCCTGCTCCTGCAGTGCGATATCCGCCTCCGTTGTGCCGTCCACGACTGCCGGGTTGATCCGTCCCTTGGGGAAGGTTGAGGGATCAGCAGGATCAATCCTGATGCGCATCGCCCTTATGGTATCCGACCGGCAGGATTCCGTGCGAGAATGAGCGCGAAGCCGCCGAGGGTGGTTCCTGCCTAGGATTTGTGACCCCTACGGCGCTGGTTCGATTACTGCGCTTCGCTCCGTTGGCTTCGCGCTCCCGCCGGCGGCTTCATGCTCGCCGCCAATTGTAGCCTCACTACCGTACTGGAATGCGATTACACTGCTGTTGCTTCAATTGCTTAACCCTCGACGGCGGGGCGGCAGCAACTGCCAGTGGCCTGGATTTAGTCGTCTTTCGTGCGACCGCGAACGAAAGCCGTCAAGATACCTGCCAGCACGGTGCTAACAGATGCGCCGGCGACAAAAGGTCGATCCCAAATCGCGCAAATCACAGCAACTATCAAACCCATGATACCGAGCCCGAATCCCATCCATTGCCCCCTGCGGATGTCCAACTTTTGTGATCTCAAGGCAGTCATTTCCCAGTCCTGGCGATGGAATTGTTCCTTTTCCGCCAATCGAAGGATGCGCTCCGCCGCTCCGGGCAAAGTTGACTCGTAACCTTCGAGCAGGCTTGGTGGTGGGAGAGGCCCTATGAACGACGCAGCTTCAATGTATGCCACCCGCGTTCGATCGGGCAGGCTTTCCAGTATCTCCTTGGGCAGGGCCTGGTAAGGCTCTTGCCTGCCTTGGCCTTTGTGCGCGGGGATGCGTGATTTAGCCGAACGCGCGTGTTTGCTTTTCGTGCGATTTGACATTCCGTTGCCTCCTGACCGCGCGCCACATGTCTCTGCCGATCGCTTCCATATCGTCCCCGTAGGAACCTGGGTACCTCGTTGGCGAAAAACCTGAGGGATACAAAAGGCCCATTGACGTAATGCCGTCTGTGAAGGCCAACGTGAGCGATCGTGTCCTGATGTCCCGCTTGTAGCGCATGGCGTGTCCCTGCTTCAGTTGCAGTGAAGCATATCACTTAACGCACGCTCCGAGGCGCCACTTGCATCCGATCGGGGCGCTAGCTGCCTTGCTCATTTCATGGTATGAATTGATGCTCCCTTTCCCAAACTCAAGCGCGTAGAACGAGAAGCAACGCATGCCGACATTGACGTGGCTCACGCGAGAACAGGACATCGGCGCGACGAAGCGTGTACCCTATCGTTTGCTCGAAGAGGTTTCAGAGCATTCCGCGGGCGACCGCAGTACCGGCAACATGCTGATACAGGGCGACAATCTCGAAGCGTTGAAGGCGCTTCTGCCGTTCTACGCCGGCCGGGTGAAGTGCATCTACATCGATCCTCCGTACAACACGCGATCGGCCTTCGAGCACTACGACGACAATCTTGAGCACACCAAGTGGCTCGCCATGATGTGGCCACGGCTGGAACTGTTGCGCGAACTGCTGTCGGAGGACGGTTCGATCTGGGTTTCCATCGACGATAACGAAGCGCACTACCTAAAGGTCGTCATGGACGAGCTATTGGGCCGCAAGTCGTTCGTAGCTGATATTGCTTGGCAGCGTACACACACACGAGAAAATCGTACCGATATTTCCAACGTGCATGACAACATCCTTGTGTATGCGAAGAACCGCGATACTTGGCGTTACCTAAGAAATCCGCTTCCCAAGTCTCAGGAACAACTGCAACGGTTCAAGAATCCAGACGACGATCCTCGTGGAAGATGGTCATCTCTTCCCATTCACGCAAAAGCTGAGAAGGGGCGTCGAAAGGAACAGTTCTTTACGATTACTCTTCCTTCGGGAAGAAACATTGATCCACCGCCGGGTCGTTGTTGGTTGTACACAGAGGAGAGATTTCGGCAAATGTGCGCCGACAATCGAATATGGTTCGGAAAGCAGGGCAATAACGCGCCACGGCTCAAGAACTTCTTGTCTGAAGTTCAGAGTGGCTTGGTTCCCTCAACGTATTGGTCGCACAAAGACGTTGGAACTACCGGTACGGCCAAGAGCGAGGTTGTAAAACTATTCGGAGGCCAGACACCATTCTCAACTCCCAAACCCGAAGCGCTAATCGAGAGAGTTATTCATATTGCAACCAACCCCGGCGACCTTGTTCTTGATTCTTTTCTCGGTTCTGGAACGACGGTAGCCGTCGCTCACAAAATGAACAGGCGCTACATCGGTATTGAGATGGGAGATCATGCGATTACGCACTGCGCGCCGCGGCTTCAGAAGGTAATCGACGGGGAACAGGGAGGCATTTCCGAGAGCGTCGGTTGGAAAGGTGGCGGCGGATTCCGCTTCTATCGGCTGGGCCCGCCCGCGTTCGACGCGGACGGACGCATACGGCCGGAAATTGGATTCCCTGTGCTTGCCGCGCATATCTGGTTCTCCGAAACGGGCGCTCCGTGGGATGGCATCGGCGACTCACCGTTGCTCGGAATTCACGACGGGCGGGCCTTTGCGCTGCTCTACAACGGAATCCTGGGCGATAAAAGCCCCGGAGGCGGCAACGTGCTGACCCGAGGGACACTCGCCTTGATTCGCAAGGCGTTAACGGAAGCCTCCCAAGACTTTTACGGGACGCTGACCGTGTATGGTCAGCAATCACGGCTCACTCCTGCAACGCTGGAACGTGAGCGCGTCGCCTTCAAACAGACACCCTACGACATTCACTCGCGAACCTGAGCGGGGCGGTGGAACTCAAGCAGTATCAGACCGACACGCTTGGTGCCCTGCGCCATTTTTTCGAGGAATCGCGGATGGGCGGGCCGAAGAATTCCTACGAGTCCTTCACACAGGAACCGGAACAGGCCGGTCGGCTCGGTCCTTACGGAGGCGCTTACCAGCCGCTGAAAGGACTGCCTGAAGTTCCTTATGTTTGCCTGCGTTTGCCGACCGGAGGCGGTAAGACGATCCTGGCGGCGCATGCCGTGAGCATCGTCCGCGATGCCTGGATCGAGAAGGACTGGCCGATGGCGTTGTGGCTGGTTCCGACCAACACGATTCGCCGCCAGACCGCGGAGGCGCTGAAGAACCACCGTCACGCCTACCGCCGTGTTCTGGACGAAGCCTTCAGTGGCCGCGTGCGCGTCTTCGACATCGCCGACTTCACGCATATCCGCCCGCACGACATCCGCGAGAATTGCTGCATTGTAGTAGGCACAATTCAGACGCTTCGCACCCGGAGCACCGAAGGCCGCAAGGTGTATGGCCATAACGAGAACCTGGAGGCGCATTTCTCGAAGCTGGCTGCTCACCCGCCCGGACTTGAGGAGGCGCCCAACGGTGGTCCGAAGTTCTCTTTCGCCAACCTGATGCATCTCCAACGCCCGCTGATGATCGTGGACGAGGCGCATAACGCCGTGACGGGCCTGACCCGCGAAATGCAGGCGCGGGTCAACCCCTGCGCCATCGTCGAGTTCACCGCAACGCCCCGCACCCATTCCAACATCCTGCATAGCGTCACGGCCAGCGAACTGAAAACCGAGGAGATGGTTAAGCTGCCGGTGATGCTCTCCGAGTACGACACATGGCAAAACGCGGTGAACGGCGCCGTCGCTGCGCGCATGTCGCTGGCCGAAACGGCCGCAGACGATCCCGATCACATCCGGCCGATTGTCCTGTTCCAGGCTCAGAAAAAGAACGGCGAAGTGCCGGCCGCGGCGCTCAAGCGGCACCTGATTGAAGTCGAGCAGATTCCCGAAGACCGAATTGCCATCGCGACGGGCGACCAAAGGGGATTGGATGGCATCGATCTGTTCGATCCCGACTGTCCCATCGAGCACGTCATCACAGTAGAGGCGCTAAAGGAGGGCTGGGACTGCTCGTTCGCCTACGTTTTTTGTTCCGTGTCGCGCATACAGAGCGCGAAGGATGCTGAACAACTGCTTGGCCGCGTACTAAGGATGCCTTATGCCAAGCGGCGAAAGACGGACGCATTGAACCGGGCTTACGCCCATCTGTCCGAGCCTTCGTTCGGCGCGGCGGCGAAGGCGCTGGTGGACAAGCTGATCGCCATGGGATTCGACGAAGAGGAGGCGCGCGAAAGCATCGAGCGCATGCAAGCCGAGACCGATGATGCGGATAACGATTTATTTTCTCGGCGCAACGAAATCCTGCCGGTTTTCACTTACGCGCTTCCCGAAGGCCGGGGGCTGGTCTCACAGCTTGAGGCGCTGGACGGTCTCCTGGTGCGTGATGCCGATGACGGCGGAGTTGAAATCCGCATTCGGGGCCATTTGGACGCGAAAACGGAACGAGCAATTGCGGAACTGCTGCCGACCCGGGAACGCAAGGCGCTCACGAAGGCGGCCGCAGCCTATCGAAGCACGACTGATACCGTGCTGTCTCCGGCACAACGGGGCGAGAGTTTTGCTCTGCCGCGCCTTATGGCCGAGGTGCAAGGTGTCATTGAATTTGCCGACACCGACATTCTTATGGAGAGCCACGACTGGTCGCTTCGCAATCACCCATGGAGACCGGGAGAGGGCGAGTTCAATGTTCGGGAAACATCCCGCAGTTTTGAGATTGATCTCGACGGGAACCGCATCGCCTACCAGTTCGCGTCGGAGGAAGAGCAGTTGGCCCTGGACGTAGAAGTCGAAGGCTGGACGCCGGAGGCGCTTGTGCTGTGGCTCGATCGCCATGTGAGACAGCCGGACATTGGCCAGAGCGACCTGGTGGGCTGGCTGAGCAGCTTGGTGAACCACCTGGCCGTGTCGCGTGGAATGCCCATTGCCGCTCTCATGCGCTGCAAGTTCATTCTGGCCCGCAGCGTGCGCGACAGGCTCGCCGCGATAAGGACGATTGAACGCAAATGTGTCTATCAACGGCATCTGTTTGAGCCGGGCGCCAAGCCGGAAATCTCGTTCGATCACGCTTTTTCTTTCAAGGATGGGATGTATCGGGGCCAGCAACGCTATCGAGGACGCTGGAAGCCGCTCAAGCACTTTCTCGGCCCCGACTGCGTTCCGGATTTTGATGGCGCCGAAGGCGGTGAAGAGTTTCGGTGCGCGCAGGAAATCGACCGCTTACCGGGCCTGAAGTTCTGGCTGAGAAACGTTGCGAGGCACCGAGATTCTTTCTGGCTGCCCACGGCGGCGGGCAGGTTTTATCCAGATTTCGTGGCGATGCTTGAGGATGGCCGGCTGCTGGTAGTGGAATATAAGGGTGGTCACATTGCTGAAAGCGCAGCCACGGCGGAGAAGCGCAACGTGGGTGCGCTTTGGGAACGCGAGAGCAATGGCAAGTGCGTGTTCGTGATGGCCGAAAAATCGGTCAACGGGGAGGATGCCCGGTCGCAAATCCTTGCCAAACTGGCGCCGCGATCGATCTGAGGACCTTTCCTGCCAAGTAACAGCGCTCGCAAAACGGCATTGCCGTGATATGGTGGAATCCCTATAATCCACCGCTATAGGTACCTTGTTGAAACCCCTCCGATGGGTCGGTTCGAGCAAGGGGGATCTGAGGCGGTTTCCCGATGCCGTGCAAGACTGCATGGGCTTTGCGATCTACCAAGCACAGATCGGCCTTCGGCACCGCGATGCCAAGCTGCTCAAGGGCTTTGGTCCGGGCATCCTTGAGGTCGCGGCGCGCCACGACGGAGACACCTACAGGGCGATCTACACCGTGCGGTTCCAAGCTGCGGTATATGTGCTGCACGCCTTTCAGAAGAAGGCGAAGCGGGGCATCGCCACGCCGAAGAAGGAACTCGACCTCGTCCGGCAGAGGCTGCGCATAGCCGACAGGGATCACCGCGGCATACAAGGCAGAGGATAAGAACATGACAACATCCGACTCGAACGTGGAACCAGGTAGCGGCAACGTGTTTGCAGACCTCGGTCACCCGGGGGCCGAGGCTCACCTGCTGAAGGCTGAGCTCGTCGCCCGCATTGATGGCCTCGTGCGGCAGCGCGGCATAACCCAGTCCGAGGCCGCACGCCTTCTCGGCCTTGCCCAGCCCGATGTATCACGGCTGTTGCGCGGCGACTTCCGCGAATACTCTCTGGAGCGCCTGTTCCGTTTGCTGACCGCTCTCGGCCGCGATATCGACATCGTGATCCGCCCGCCGCGCTCGACTGACGGAGGCAGGCTGCGCATCGCGGCTGCCGACACAGGCTGATCCAGCTCGATGCGTGTCAGTCGGAGTCCATGGGCGTTTCGCCGTCCACGACGCGGCGGGCCGGGCCGGCTATCAGGGCGTCGGGGCCGCGGACGACTTCGCGGTCCTTGTCGGGATAAGGCAGCTTCATCAGGAAGTGCTGCAGGGCGGCGACACGGGCGCGCTTTTTGTCGTCGGACTTGATAACCGTCCAGGGCGCATCGGCGGTGTCTGTATAGAAGAACATCGCCTCCTTCGCTTCCGTGTAGTCTTCCCACTTGTCCAGCGATGCAAGATCGATCGGCGAGATTTTCCACTGTTTCAGCGGGTCGGTCCGGCGGCTGTCGAACCGGTGCGCCTGCTCCTCCTGGGAGACGGAAAAGTAGTACTTGAAAAGATGAATGCCGCTGTTCACCAGCATGCGCTCCAGGTTCGGACACTGGCGCATGAATTCGAGGTATTCCGCCCGGGTGCAGAAGCCCATCACCCGCTCCACGCCGGCGCGGTTGTACCAGGAACGGTCGAACAGCACGATTTCGCCTTCAGCGGGGAGATGCTGGATATAGCGCTGGAAATACCATTGGCCGCGCTCCCGGTCGTTGGGCTTTTCCAGGGCCACGACGCGCGCGCCGCGCGGATTCAAGTGCTCCATGAAGCGCTTTATCGTTCCGCCTTTGCCGGCGGCGTCGCGTCCTTCGCACAGAACCAGCACCTTTGCGCCCGATTCCTTGACCCAACGTTGAGCCTTGAGCAGTTCGACCTGCAGCGAGGCTTTGTGCGCCTCGTATTCCTTGCGCCGCATCTTGTCGGTATAGGGATAGACGCCCTCTTGGAATACGCGCTTTATGGCGTCGGCGGAGTGGGGAGCGCTCGGGAGACCGAGGTCCGCCTGCGCCGCGGGCGCTTTTTCCTCCGTGGCGTTCGGCTGCTGTGCGCGCAGCTGCTCGCCTGTCCCGCGAGCGGCCTGATCGCTCCCGTTGCCCTCTATGCCGGCCTCCCGGTTCATGACCACCCCCCGATCAGTACGGTCGCCCGATTATAGAAGACCGTGCGCCAACCTCTGCGAGTACCGTTGGGGTACGATTCAGTGTATGCGAACTGGGAGTGAGGCAAGACAAGTGAACGGGTTCTCCAGCAGGTTCCGCGCGTTGTTGCTGAGCACGGCGCTGCTTGCGGTGCACGCTTGGGCCCAGCCGAGCCTGGATGATTTCCGCTCCCCGGAAGCTCCGTGCCATGACCGCAGCCGCGGTCCGCAGACCGCGGTTGTCGATACCCACGTGCACTTCCGACCGTTCGGCGGGCCCGCCGTTTCCTTTGAAGACATGGTTGATTTTCTGGATCGATCAGGGGTTCGGTTCGCCAACGTGTACGGCATCGGGCAGATGCTGCCGGTGGGCTCGCCTTGCACCTACTACCTCGATTGTCCAGGCGAGCCGGTGCTGCCCACGCTCAAGAACGATTTCGTGAATGCGGCCAACTTCGCTTCGGCCCGGCCCGAAAACGTGCACCTGACCCTGTCCATGACCTTTCCCGATCTGGCGCGTCCCGAGTCGGTGCTCGCCCGAATGGAGCTGCTCGACCGGGAGTTTCCAGGCGTGTTCGGCTGGATGGGGGAGGTCAACCTGGTGAAGCAGGCTTTGTTCGCGAATGCACACCGGGCGGTCCCGCTTGAAGCGATCGCCGCCTGGGCGCCCTTCATGAAGAGGCTGCGGGAACGCAACATTCCATTTGCGGTCCATTCGGACCTGGGCCGCGATGGCCAGCCCTTGCATTACCTGCCCTGGATTGAGGAGGTGCTCAGGCTGTACCCACACAATCCGATCGTGTGGATGCACCTGGGCCTGTCGCGCGAACTGACCCGAATCAACCCGGGTGTGCATCTCGGAGTGCTGCGCCGGCTGCTCGATCGCTATCCCGCGCTGATGGTGGACATTTCCTGGCGGGTCATCCACGACAACGTCTTTTCGCGGCCCGAATTACGGGCCGCCTATCTGCCGTTCATCGAAGAGTATTCCGCCCGAATCCTCCCCGGTTCGGATTTTCTGGCCTCGGCGGACAAGAATTTCGATGTCTATTCGGAGGAACTGCGTGTTACCAGCGAAATCCTGGCCGACCTGAGCGACGAGGCATTCCGCAATATCGCGCTGGGTGAAAACTACTTCCGCCTCCTCGGGCTCGGCTACAGCGCGCCCGAAATCTGCCCGGCTGGTCCGTCCTCATCGGCGCAGCCGGAAACTTCGGATGCGAAGGCTTCCCGGCTTCCGTCCGTGAACGAGGGCGTCTCACCTTCGCGGGGGGCGGGACGCCCCCCCTCCCAGGGCTAGCTCTCGCACGGGCTAATCACGCGAGTGCGCGATAGGTGACTGTCAACTTGCGATCGCGTGCATGGTGGCTGGGCCTGGCGCTGGCCGTTGCGGTTGCGCTCCTGGCCGGCTACTCGGCCGATTGGATCGGCGAGTCGGTGTTCGGTCTGGACAGGAGCCCGGTAAGCGCGATCATGCTGGCCATCATTCTAGGCATGATCCTCTCCAACTCGCTGAACCTCGCGCCGCTTGCAGCCGACGGGCTGAAGTTCTGCTCCACGACCATTCTGCGCATCGGCATCGCCCTGCTTGGAATTCGCCTGAGCCTGTTGAGCGCCGGCAAATTCACGCTGGTCGCATTGCCCTTCGTGGTTCTGGCGATAGCCGCCGGCATGACGGTTGTGGGTTTTCTGGGCCGACGACTGGGGCTGTCGCGGAGGCTGGGGGGATTGATCGCCATCGGGACCAGCATCTGCGGCGCCAGCGCCATCGTGGCGACCGCGCCGTTGATACGGGCCAGGGAATCCGAAGTCAGCTACGCGATCGCCTGCATAACGGTTTTCGGAATTGCTGCGATGTTCGTCTACCCGATACTGGCGCACGGCTTCTTTGAAAATCGACCTGAGCTCGCCGGCCTTTTTCTCGGCACGTCGATACATGAGACGGCGCAGGTGGCCGGCGCCGGAATGATGTACCAGGCTCAGTACGACGCGCCGGTGACGCTCGATATCGCGACGGTGACCAAGCTTGTCCGCAACCTGTGCATGATTGCGATGATCCCTCTGGCGGGCATGCTTTTCGGCGCCGAACGCGGGGCGGGCGGCGGCCGGACTGCGGGAGACTACCTGAGAATGGTGCCCTGGTTCGTGGTGGGATTCGCGGTCTTTTCGGCGCTGCGGACCGCGGGTGACGCCGGAGACCAGGCATTCGGCTTTCTCGATCCCAACAGCTGGGCGCAAGCCGTGTCCCTGCTCCGGAGCGCGGCCGAAATCTGCCTGCTTGTGGCAATGGCCGCAGTCGGCCTGAACTCCAGCCTTGCCGGAATTCGCAGTATCGGATTGCGGCCCTTCCTTCTCGGGCTGTTCGCAGCCGCGGCGGTGGGCGGGGTCAGCTTCCTGATGATCTCACTGTTCGCCCCGGTGCTGCTTGACATGACCGGCAACTGATCCGGCAGGACAGGCAATCGGCTGTTGGGACCGGGCGGCGGTCCGCTGGTGCCGGCTGTTGGATAGCGCCCCGGCCGGCGCCGGGGAATCAGGCGTTCAGATCCGGAATCTGTTCACTTTCCAGGCGCGTGATCATGTCCTTGAGGCGCAACTTGCGCTTCTTCATACGTTTCAGCATGAATTGATCGGCGCTCGCGTGTTTTGACATTTCCGCGATGGCGAGATCCAGATCCCTGTGCTCGTCCCTGAGTTGCTTGATTCTTTCCCGATTGGCAAAAACCTGTGTTTCGACGTTTGAATTCATCTGGCCTTGAATGCAATGGCGCAGGCGCCCCGAAATCCGCTCCCGGTTTCCTGCCCCGCCTACCCTGCATTGTAGCGCGCCGCCGCCCACTTGCAACGCCGCCCCCTTTCTAAGGTGCTTCCTCGCCCTTTCTTCGCCCCCGTCCTCGTTGGAGGCGCTGTTCGCGCCGGGGCATCGGCGCTCACTGGCTCGATTCTCGCTGTCCCTGCTCCCTCGCCCTTCGTTCGTCCCCCTCCTCGTTGGAGGCGCCATCCCTGGCTCGATTCTCGCTGTCCCTGCTCCAACGCTCCCACGAGGAGGGGGCCGAACGAAGGGCTTTAGTCGGCGCCGCCGGCTGAAGGTTTCTCTTGCACACCGGTTCCGGGAACGTCGGAGGCAGGATGCCGACGCCGAGCCCACAGGGATGTGCTTGTTGGCGGTTCCCGGAACCGGTGTGCAAGAGGAACCGAGGGTTGCGAAGGGTTAAACTCGCTCGGCTATGGTGGAGGCCGTATTGAGGGTGGTCCCGGGATTGGCACTGTGCGCGTTGGCGGTTTTGCCTGCGGGCGGAGCGTCGGCGGATACGCTGTCCGATGTGCTGGAGCGCGGCATGCTGCGCTGCGCCGTCATCGAAGCCAGTCCCGGCTTCAGTTCCATCGACGCCAACGGCCGAAGGTACGGCTTCGACATCGACAACTGCAGAACGGTGGCGGCCGCGGTCCTGGGCGACGCCGATGCGATCGAGTATGTGCCCATCAACCCCAATACCGCGTTCACCACTTTGCAATCCGGTGGCGTGGACGTTTTCCCCGGAGGCGCCACCTGGACTTTCCTGCGCGACACTTCAATGGGGCTGGATTACACCGGCGCCTACCTGTACGCGGGGCAGGGTTTCGTGGTGCGCCGCGCATCCGGCGTATCGAGTGTTCCGGACCTGGAAGGCGCCACGATCTGCGTGGCGCAGGGCACGACCAACGAACAGAACCTGGCGGACTATTTCCGCGCCCGCCGCATGAAGTATTCGATCGTCACGTTCGCCGACGTGGAGCGCGGCCTCAACGCCTACCTGGCGGACCGTTGCGACGCCTTTACCACCGAGGTGTTCTCGCTGGCCGGGCGGATCGTGGCGCTGAGGAACCCCGGCGAGCACCGGATTCTGGGCGATGTGATTTCCAAGGAGCCGTTTTCCGGCCTGGTGCGGCAGGGAGATCCGCGCTGGCGCGACATCGTGTTCTGGGCCTTCAACTCGCGCTTGGCGGCCGAAGAATTCGGGCTGACCACGAGCAACGTGGAAGAAATGCGGGCCACGACCGAAGATGCCGAGATACGCCGGTTTCTCGGTGTGGAGGGCGGCTTCGGCCGGCAGCTCGGCTTGCGCGACGACTGGGCCTACCAGATTGTCGCCCAGGTCGGCAACTACGGCGAAGTCTTCGCCCGGCATTTCGAGCCCCTGGGTCTTGAGCGCGGGCTCAACGCGCTGTGGCGCGACGGCGGACTCATGATCGCCATGCCGTATCGGTAGGCGCCGGTCCGGCGGCTGTAACCCATGCATGCGCGGGAACTCCGGCTTGCGGCGGCAACGCCTGGCTGAGGGCGAGACGCCCTCGCTCCCGGGGATGCGCAAGAATTCCGCCTTCTGGCTGCAGTGCCTGCTGGGCCTGGCGCTCGTGGCGCTGGTCGTCCTGGTTTTCCGCACCACCCAGTCCAACCTGGAACTGCTGGGAGTGCAGTCCGGCTTCGATTTCCTGTGGAAGAAAGCCGGTTTCTCGATTTCGCAGCACCTGATTCCGTACACGGAGGACTCGCCAATCTGGGTTGCGCTGGCCGTGGCAATCCTCAATACCCTGTTGCTGGCCGTGTTCTGCATCTTCCTGGCCAGCCTGCTGGGCCTGGCCGTAGGCATCGGCAGGCTGTCCTCGAACTGGCTGGTTTCCAGACTGTCGCTGGCCTACCTGGAACTGTTCCGCAACATTCCGGTGCTGCTGCAGATCTTCTTCTGGTATTACGTCGCACTGCGCGCCCTGCCGTCACTGGAGTCCAGCATCTTCATCACCGACTACCTGGTGCTGAACAACCGCGGCCTCTATTTCCCGTTCATCGAGTTCGCCAACGGTTTTGCCATCAGTCCGCCTGTGCCGGGACGTTTTGCGTACGAAGGCGGTTTCTATTTGATGCCGGAGTTCCTTGCGCTCTGGATCGGCCTTTCCTTGTATAACGGAAGCTATATCTCCGAGATCGTCCGGTCGGGCTTTCAGTCCGTGGCGCGCGGTCAATGGGAGGCCGGAGCCGCGCTGGGGCTGAAGCCGGCCACCGTCCTGCGCCGGGTGGCCTTACCGCAGGCATTGCGGGCCGTGCTGCCGCCGTTGACGACGGTGTATATGAACATGTTCAAGGCGACTTCGCTGGCGGCCGCGATCGCCTATCCGGAAATCGTCTCTGTGTTCGTGGGCACGGTCAACAACCTGGCCGGCCGGCCGGTGGAAGTGATGGCCGTTTCGCTGGTCTTCTATGCCGGCGTCAGCTTCCTGGTGGCCTGGCTCATGGGCCGCTGGAACAAGCGGGTAACGATGCGTGGCCAGTGAATTGACGACATCCGCTGCCCGCCAACGCGCCGGCTTGTCCGGCTGGCTCAGGCGCAACCTGTTCTCGTCGTGGTGGAATGCGGCGGTCAGCCTGGTCCTGCTGGGTTTGCTGGCGATGCTGGCGGTCAGGCTTTTCCAGTGGCTGATCATCGACGCGCAATGGGCCGGGAGCGCCCCGTCCGCCTGCGCCGACACCACCAGCCTTTGCTGGCCTTTCGTGCGGGCGCGCTGGCCGCAGTTTCTCTACGGCCTTTATCCGTCCGAGGAGGTATGGAGAGTCAATCTGGGCCTGGCGGCAGGCGCGCTGCTGGGAGCGGCGCTGGCCGTTCGCCGTATGCCGGCCCGGCGCTGGATTGCAGCATTCCTGCTGCTTGCCTATCCGCCGTTGGCGTGGTGGCTTTTTCGCGGCGGAACGTGGGGACTGACTCCGGTCCAGACGTCCCTGTGGGGCGGTTTTTTCCTCACCCTGGTCGTGACGGGATCGGTGTTCTGGGTTTCGCTGCTTGCCGGAGTCCTGCTGGCCCTGGGGAGACAGAGCCGCCTGGCGCTGGTGCGTCAGGCCTGCACGGTGTGGATCGAGTTCTGGCGCGCGGTGCCGGTGCTGGTGCTGCTGTTCGTGGTGATCATCATGCTGCCGCTGTTCCTGCCGGCGAACATCGAGATCGACAAGCTCGGCCGGGCGATGATCGCATTCGCCATCCTCATGTCCACCTACCTGGCCGAGGCCGTGCGCGGCGGATTGCAGAGCCTGTCCGCCGGACAGTACGAAGCGGCCCGGGCGCTGGGCCTGAATTGGCGCCAGTCGCGCCTGCACGTGGTGCTGCCTCAGGCCCTGGCGGTGTCCTTGCCTCAGATCACCAGCAATTTCATCGGGCTGTTCAAGGAGACGACCGTGTTGCTGGTGATCGGCCTGTTCGATCTGCTGGGAGAGGTGCAGCGCGCGGCCAGCGATCCCCAATGGCTGGGAACGGGCACGACCGCGGCCGGCTATATTTTCGTGGCCGTTTTCTTCTGGACGGCCTGCTTCTGCCTTTCGCGCGCCAGTTCGCGCCTGGAGCGGCGCATTACGCGCTACCGGGCCGCCGCCACCTGACAAGGCCAGGCGACAACACCCTTGAGCCGCAGCGCGGCTAATGCGCCGTGGCGAGAGAAAAAATCCCCTTGCGCACCAGGCGCAAGGGGATTCGTTATTTCCGTGGGCGATTAGCCCTTGACGCGGTTCCAAGTCCTCATGACCAGCACCGAGGCTACGCCGGAATACAGTGCGATCGACGCCGCGTCAATGATTCCGTCCAGATAGCCACCTACCGCGGGAATGTTCGCGAGGGCGTCCGAATACCCGGCCATTCCAACGCCGATTGCAACAGCCAGATAGGCGGTCGCATCTTCCGCGTCAACGCCCATGAATCCCCAGATAATGCCGAGAATTGCAAGAGCCATCGGAACGCCGGGAATCGCTTCGGGCAACAAGCCCTGCAATAAACCGCCTAGCGCTATCAGCCCTACGACTACTCTATTTCCCATTTTGATCCTCCCAAGTTGCAGGTTGAAATTATTGAGTTGTCCAGTTCAAAAGAACCTGTTCAACTCGTCCCCATTGCGGAGAAAGACTCAACGCTGCTATCTATTTAGCACGGATTGACGCCGGAAGCAAACGCTATGCGCTCCGCCCCTGTGGCGCCGATGATCGCCAGGCGCGAATATGACTATTGCCGCAATTGACCGAGAAAGGTCTTCAGGCGTTCGGTTTCTGGATTTTCGAAGAACTGTTCGGGACGCGAGTCCTCAAGAATCTCTCCGCCGTCCATGAACACCACGCGGTCCGCCACCTGGCGGGCGAAGCCCATTTCGTGGCTTACGCAAAGCATGGTCATGCCCTGGCGGGCGAGTTCCACCATCACTTCCAGGACTTCCTGGACCATTTCGGGGTCCAGGGCCGAGGTCGGCTCGTCAAACAGCATGATCTCGGGTTGCATGCACAGCGCCCTGGCGATCGCGACGCGCTGCTGCTGACCTCCTGAAAGCTCGGCGGGGTACTTGCCTTCCTGGCCATCCAGGCCCATGCGCCGAAGCAGTTCGGCGGCGCGTTCCTCGGCGGTCTCGCGCTTCAGTCTGCGGACCTTGACCGGCGCGAGACACAGATTGTCCATGACCGAAAGGTGAGGGAAAAGGTTGAACTGCTGAAAGACCATCCCGACCTTCAGGCGAACCCGGCTGCGCGCGGCGTCGGAGTCCAGCGCGATGCCGGCCACTTCCATGACGCCCTCCTGGTACTCCTCAAGGCCGTTCATGCACCGGATCAGCGTGGACTTGCCTGATCCCGACGGACCGCAAATCACGATTTTCTCGCCCGCCCGCACCTCGAGATCAATCCCGTTGAGCGCCCGGAATTCGCCGTACCACTTGCTGACCCCTCGGGCTCGCACGGCGGCTGTCGCGGCCGGCTGAGTACTCATTCCGGCTCCTCTCCGCGTATCCACCAGCCTGCGCTGGCCGCTTGCAGGGCAACCCGCCTGGCCCGTTCGCGCCGGTCGATCTCCAGGCTTGCAAACACCTGCTCGGCCACCGGTCCGATCGGAATGCGCAACCGGCCGGGCGGGTCATCCACGACGGAAGCGATGACCGCGGCGGCGTTTCGGGGCGGCTCACCACTGCGCTTCTGCCCGAGCAGCGTGCGGTGCAGAGGCTCGTAAGCCGCGCCATGGCGGCTGGAAGAAAGTTGATGCAGGGCGCTTTCGTCGCGGCGGAGCATGTCGGTGTCATAGGGACCGGCGTCCAGCAGGGTAACCCGAACGCCGAAGCGCTGCACCTCCAGCGCCAGCGACTCGGACATTCCTTCCAGCGCGAACTTGCTGGCCGCGTACTGGCCGTCCGCCGGCAGTCCCACCAGGCCGGAAAGAGACGAGACCATCAGGATGTGGCCTGAACCGCTCGCCCGCATGTCGGGAAGGGCCGCGCGCGTGAGTCTCCAGGCGCCGAGCAGATTGACCTCCAGGAGCTCGCGGAGGCGCGCCTCGCCGGCGGACTCCAGCGCGCCGAAAGCGTGCAGCCCGGCGTTGTTGATGAGCACGTCGATGCCGCCGGTCTCCCGCCGGACCCGCTCCATCGCCTCGTCCACGGACGATTGCGAGGTCACGTCAAGCAGTAATTCGTCGGCGCCGGAATCGGCGGGCAGAGCGCCGGAAGCGCGAACTCCGGCGAAGACCCTGTAGCCGCGCGCCGCGAGTTCCCTGGCGGTTGCGAGGCCCAGTCCGCGCGAGGCCCCGCTGATCAGAACGCTGCGAGACACGGGACCAGCCTATCGCATGATCAGCAACAGGTAGTGGTCGGCAAGAAGCACCGCAAACAGCGCGCACAGGTAAACCATGGAGTACCCGAACGTGGGCATGGCCAGGGAATCATCGCCGCGCCGGTACATCCGGAATGCGTACCAAAGGAACCGGCCTCCCAGTATCACGGCCCCGAGCAGGTAGAGCGGGCCGCTCATGCCCACCAGATACGGCAGCAGCCCGAACACGAACAGCAACACCGTGTACAGAAGGATATGCAGACGGGTCAGTTCGACTCCGTGGGTGACGGGCAGCATGGGCATATCGACCTTGGCGTAATCCTCGCGCCGATGGATGGCCAGCGCCCAGAAATGCGGCGGCGTCCATACGAAAACGATGGCGAACAGCACTGCCGCCCCGGGATCGAACTGGCCGGTCACGGCGATCCAGCCCAGCAGCGGCGGGGCCGCGCCGGCGGCGCCCCCGATCACGATGTTCTGGGGCGTGGCCCGTTTCAGGAACATCGTGTAGATCACGGCGTAGCCCAGCAGCGAGGCAAACGTCAGGATTGCGCACAATACGTTGGTGAAGGTCAGCAACAGCCACATGCCGGCCACCGCCAGCAGCGCGGCGAAAGCGAGCACATGCCGGGTTTCCAGAACGCCGCGCGGCAGCGGGCGGTTGCGGGTCCTGGCCATGACCGCGTCAATATGCTGATCGACCACCTGATTGATCGAGGCCGCGGCGCCCGATACCAGCGCAATCCCGAGCGAACCGAAAACCAGAACGGTCCAGGGCGGAAACGGCTCCGCGGCCAGCAGCATGCCCACGGTTGCCGTGAAGGTGAGCAGCGCCACGACTTTGGGTTTAGTGATTTCCAGGTAGTCGCGCCACCTTTCGGGCGCCCGTAATATTTCTGTATTCATGCTCCAGTTCCCGTGGGCCGCAGCCCGTGGGCCATCGTCACCAGCGCCAGTACCAGGAGGGCCGCGCAGGCATTGTGGGCCAATGCGCTGGACATGGGCAGGTAGAACCAGACGTTGGCAATGCCGAGGCCGATCTGGACCAGCGTCAGCGCGCCCACCGCCGCGCCGACGATGCGCACCTTCCTTGGGGATGCGAAGCACGCGCTACGCACCGAAAGCCAGCCGACATACAGCAGGACCGCCAGCGCTCCAAGCCGGTGCGTCATGTGGATGGCCGTGCGCGCGGCATAGTCAAGCACGCCGTATTCGTAGTTCGTCCCCAGCCCCCGCCACATCACGAAGGCTTCGGCAAAGTCCATTTCCGGCCACCACTGCCGCTGGCAGGCCGGGAAATCGGGACAGGCCAATGCCGCGTAATTGGCGCTGGTCCAGCCGCCCAGGGCCACCTGAACGATCACGATGGCGAGAGCCGGATGAACCCAGCGGTACAGGCGGCGGTCCTCGCCCTGCGCCCAGGCAGCCGCGGCAGGGCTTTGCCGCAGGATCAGCCACCACATCAATGCCAGCGTTCCGAACCCGCCCAGGAGGTGCGCCATGACCACAATCGGCTTCAATTGCCAAGTGACCGTCCACATGCCCAACAGCCCCTGAAAAACGACCAGTGCTACCAGGGACAAGGCCGTGGCGAGTACGGCGTCCGGCTCGCGGCGCTGCCGCCAGGCCAACGCGCCGATGGCGAGAATCAGGAGTCCCAGCGTCGCCGCGGCGTAGCGATGGATCATTTCTATCCAGGCTTTCGTAACGTCCACCGGCCGATAGGGGAAAGCGGCGTTCGCCGATTCGATTTGCTCGGCGCTTTGCGGGACGTCGATGCGGCCGTAGCAGCCGGGCCAGTCGGGGCATCCAAGTCCCGCGTCGGAAAGGCGCACGAACGCGCCCAGGACGATCACGGCCAGCGCCAGGGGCATGGCCAGCAGCGCCAGTTTACGTATATTCATGCCGCCGGATCGAAAAATTTTCCAGCAATGCAATAGGCGCTACGCTGGACCGGCAGGGTCGGGCGGAGAACGTCACTGCGCTCGAAATTGCAACGAAACGCCGTAGGTCCGCGGCGGAGTGTAGTGCGCCCAGCTCGCGTCGGCGAAGCTGATGCGCTGGTCGGCGTACAGCGTGTCGCTCAGGTTTTTGCCCCAGGCCGTGACCCTCCAGCGCCCGGCAGGCGAACTCCAGGCAAGCGAAGCATTGGCCACGCCGTAGGCATTCTGCAGCGAAGCCTGGCGCTCGAAGCGTCCGGGCGCGTTGTCGCTGTGAAACCAGAAGTGGTGCTTCCAGCCGTAATCAATACTGAAATCCAAGCCGCCACGGTCACCCAGTTCCATCCGGTAGCCGGCCGCCGCACTTACGGAATGCCGGGGCGAGTGCGGATTGCGGTTGCCGTCCCGGCGGATGTCGAAACCCTGGATTGTGCCCACCAGAAACTGGTCAAAGCGCGCATTCAGGTAGCCGTAGGCAAGGTTGAAGAGCAGGCTGGCGGACGGCGCCCAAGCCAGATCCAATTCGGCGCCCTCAATGCTGGCGCGGGCGGCGTTCTTCACCCTAAGGCCGTCGAATACGCCGGACACTTCGTCGAACAGCAGAGTGACCCGCTGCAGATCGTGGAAGTCAGTAAAGAACACCGACGCGTTCACCTGCAGCGAATCATTCAGCCAGCGGCTCTTGAGGCCCAATTCGAAATTGTTGGCGATTTCCTCCCGGATTGGCCGGCCGGCCTCGGAGGCCCGGCTCACCTTGCTGTCGAATCCGCCGGACTTGAAACCCTTCGACCAGCTTGCATAGGCCATGATCTCGTATTGGTTAAACGGTCGCCATTCCGCCACCAGCCGCGGCGTGAGTGCGTCGAAAGACGCCTCCGCCGCCACGTCGTAGCTCTCGAAGATGATCTGCAGAGGAATGCCGGGCACAGCGTCGTCGGTGAGTGTGCCGATGGTGCGATTGTCTTTCCTGTCCAGCGTATAGCGCAGGCCGGCCCGGAGTGTAAGCGCCGGCCTTGGTTCCCACGCTGTGTCGGCAAACGCGGCCCAGCCCGTGGTGGTGGAAATGCCCAGCCAGTCGCCGCGGCTGCCGTTCAGCACTCCGTTTTCGTTCACCACGATTTCCTCGTATTCGAGCCGATCGACGGCCTCGCGGATGAAATACAGCCCTGCGATCGCTCGCAGGCTTTGGGCCGGCTCAAACGCAAGGCGCACTTCCAGGCTGAACTGGTCGGCGAACTCGTCCTGGCCGAAGAGGTCGTCGTACCTCTGGCCTACGGCGATACTGCGTGCGCCCCACTGGTCTGCGGTTACTGAACTGACATCGCGGTAGGCTGCCAGCGCGGTAAGCTCGGCGCGCCGCAGCGGCTGCTTCAATCGAGCGGAAACTCCCCACTGCGAGGCGTCATAGCCGATCGGCAGGCCGTGCTCGGAGCGCCGCGGCCGGCCGGTGGAGGCCGAGGGAGGATAGCGGTCCCACCGGGTTACGCTGCGGGTCTGGCTGCCGTTGTCCTCGCGGCTGTAGTCGGCGCTGATCAGAATATCGCGACCGCCGGCGCCCGCTACCCGCCATTGCGCGCGCAGGGCCAGCAGATTCTCGTCGTCCGATTGGGCGCCGCTCAACAGGTCCATGCCGTAACCGTCGCGGGTCTTGCGAACCAGCGAAAGCTTGCCGCTTGCATTGCGCGTCAACGGGGCGGACAGCACGCCTTTAAGTTCCGCCGCATTGTACGAACCGTAGCCCACCTGCAGCCTTGCTTCCGCGTCTTCAAGGCTGGGCGCCCGCGTAGTGAGGCTCACGGCGCCTCCCGTCACATTTTTTCCGAACAGAACACCTTGCGGGCCGCGCAGCACCGCTGCCTGCTCAAGATCAAACAATTCAAAGAAGTATGCTGTGGGGCGGGCGATATAAATCTCATCCACGAACAGGATCACCGACTTCTCCAGGGCGCTGCGCAAGGTGGTGTGGCCGATTCCGCGCACGGAGAGCGCCGGGCGTCCGCTGCTGAAGGTGGAGTAGGACAAATTCGGGATGCGCAGCGCGAGGTCGCCGATCTTTTCCACCCGGCCTGCTTCCAGCGCTTCGCCGTCCAGCGCGCTGATGGACATCGGCACGTCCTGAAGGTTCTCGCTGCGCTTCTGGGCCGTAACCACGATTTCTTCCAGCACTCCGTCGGCGCGCGCCGTGAGACACACGGCCGCGCATGCGATCACGATCACAAAATGCGGAAAGGTGAAGAGACGGGTCAGCATCGGAACAGTCATCAGGTTGTTTTGATTGCAAGGCGGTTTTTGCCCGTTTGGGGGTACTGTAATGCGGCGCTCCCCGGATTTCACAGTCCGGCCTTCCTCAGTCTCAGCGCGTTGCTGATGACCGAGACCGACGAAAGGCTCATTGCGGCTGCGGCAATCATGGGCGACAACAGGAGGCCGACGAACGGATACAGCACTCCGGCCGCCACGGGCACGCCGACCGAGTTGTAGATGAACGCAAAGAACAGGTTCTGCCTGATATTGCGCATCGTCGCATGCGCCAGCCGGCGGGCCCGGACGATCCCGTTCAGGTCGCCCTTCACCAGCGTGAAGCCCGCGCTCTCGATCGCCACGTCGGCGCCCGTGCCCATCGCGATCCCCACGTCCGCCTGGGCCAGTGCGGGCGCGTCGTTCACGCCGTCGCCCGCCATCGCGACCCTGGCGCCGGATTCCTGCAGCTCCCTTATGATGCGGGCCTTGTCTTCCGGAAGCACGTCGGCGCGAATCTCATCGATCCCGAGCCTGGAGGCCACGGCCTTCGCGGTGCGTTCGTTGTCGCCCGTGACCATGACTATGCGCAGGCCTTCGGCATGCAGAGCCTCCAACGCCTGCGGCGTCGTGTCCTTGATTGGATCGGCGACGCTCACAAGCCCGGCCAGCCGACCCTCGACCACGACGAACATGACCGTCTCGCCCTGGTCGCGGCGCCGGTTCGCCATTTCGCTTGCCTTGCCGCCGTCGAGCCCGAGGTCGGCAAGCAGCCTGGCGTTGCCCAGCGCAACTGCCTTGCCCTCGACCTGTCCCTTGACGCCTTTCCCGGTGATCGCCTCGAATTCTTCCACTCTCGAAAGGATCAAACCACGATCCTCGGCTCCCGCAACGATCGCCTCGGCCAGCGGGTGCTCGCTGCCCCGTTCGAGCGACGCCGCGAGCCGCAGCAACTCCGCCTCGTCAATCCCGGCCTCCGCGACCACGTCCGTCAGTTTCGGCCTGCCCACGGTCAGCGTGCCGGTCTTGTCGACGATCAGCGTGCCGACCCCGGCGAACCGCTCGAGCGCCTCGGCGTTCCTGATCAGCACACCGGCCTGCGCGCCCCGGCCGGTCGCCGTCATGATGGACATGGGCGTGGCAAGGCCAAGTGCGCAGGGACAGGCGATGATCAGGACCGAGACCGCCGCAACCAGGGCATAGGCCATGGCGGGCGCCGGTCCCAGGTTCGACCAGACGACAAACGCCGCCACCGCGACCAGGACGACGGCAGGTACGAAGTAACCGGCCACCACGTCGGCCAGTTTCTGGATCGGCGCGCGGCTGCGCTGCGCCTGCGCGACCATCTCGACGATTTGCGACAGCATGGTGTCGGCGCCGACGCGCCTGGCCTCGATGACAAGCGTGCCGCTACGGTTGATCGTTGCTCCAGTCACCGGATCGCCGAGGGCCTTTTCGACCGGCACCGGCTCGCCGGTCAGCATGGACTCGTCAATCGAAGAATGGCCTTCGGCAACCACCCCGTCCACCGGCACCTTCTCGCCGGGGCGTATCCGCAGGCGATGGCCGACCTGAACGTCGTCGAGCTGGATTTCCTCTTCGCGGCCATCCGGGCGGACGATGCGCGCCGTCTTCGGCGCCAGGTCCAGTAGCGCGCGGATCGCGTCGCCGGTCCGCTCCCGGGCGCGCAGTTCCAGCACCTGGCCGAGCAATACGAGCACCACGATGACGGCCGCAGCCTCGTAATAGACCCCGACATGGCCTCCGGCGTCGCGGAAGCCGGCCGGAAATATCCCCGGTGCGACCGTCGCGACCACACTGAACGCATAGGCCGCCCCGACGCCCATGGCGATCAGCGTGAACATATTCAGGCTGCGGTTGATGACGGACTTCACTCCGCGGACGAAGAACGGCCAGCCCGACCAGAGGACGACCGGAGTAGCCAGGACGAGTTCGGCCCAACCGGCGATCGTCCCGCCGATCCACTCGCGCAGGGGCAGACCGACCATCGGACCCATCGCGAGCGTCAGCACGGGAACGGTCAGCGCCGCCCCGATCCAGAAGCGGCGCGTGAAATCCGCGAGTTCCGGATTGGGTCCCTGGTCTCCGGCCGGTACGCCCATGGGCTCCAGCGCCATGCCGCAGCTCGGGCAGTCGGAGGGGCCGTCCCGGACGATCTCCGGACACATGGGACAGGTGTAAAGCGTGCCCTCGGGCACCGGTTCGGGTTCGGGGAGACCTTCCAGATAAGCGGCAGGGTCTGCCTCGAATTTCTCCTGGCAACGCGCCGCGCAGAAATAGAAGCGCTGGCCGGCGTGTTTGGCGACATGCCGGGCGCTCGCTCGCGCCACGGTCATGCCGCAGACGGGATCCTCGGCTTGAAGGTAGTCTTCCGGCGATGCCGCGAACTTGTCGCGGCATCCCGCGCAGCAGAATCGATAGACGTGTCCGTCATGTTCGTAAGTCGGCATGTCCGCGTCCGGATCGACGGTCATGGCGCAGACCGGATCCCTCACGACAGCCGCCTGATCGAGTTGAGCGCCTGAATGCGGTCATCCAGAGGCGGGTGCGACATGAACAGCTGCCGGATGCCTGAGCGCGCCGCGGGCGAAATGCCGAACGCTGCCATTGATTCCGGCATCGTGCGGTCCTTGCCGTAACTGTGCTTGAGCGCCTGCAATGCGCTGATCATGGCGCCGCGCCCGGCCAGCCGCGCTCCGGCCGCATCGGCCCTGAACTCCCGGCGGCGCGAATACCACATCAGAATCACGCTCGCCAGAATGCCGAAAACGATTTGCGCCGCAATCGTGGCCGCAAAATAACCCAGTCCGAAACCGCGTTCGTTTCGCAGCAGCACACGGTCCACAAAATGGCCGACGATCCGGGACAGGAAAATCACGAAGGTGTTGAGAACGCCTTGCAAAAGAGCCATCGTGACCATGTCGCCGTTGGCCACATGACCGATCTCATGCGCCAGCACGGCGCGCACCTGCTCGCGGTTCATGCCGCGCATCAATCCTTCGCTAACCGCAACCAGCGACTTGTTGCGGCTGGCGCCGGTGGCGAAGGCGTTCGGCTCCGGCGAGGGAAAGATCGCCACTTCGGGAGTCCGTATTCCGGCCTGCGCCGCCAATTGCGCTGTAGTGTTCAAAAGCCAGCTCTCGTCGCTGTTTTGCGCTCGTTCGATCACCCGCGCGCGGGTCATGCGCTTGGCAATCCACTTGCTGATCAACAGCGATACGAACGCGCCACCGAAGCCCAGCACCGCGCTGAAAACCAGAAGCGACTCGTAATTGAGGCCGCCTCGCTCATTGAGCATCTGGTCCAGCCCAAGAAGGCGCAGCACCACCGCGGCCACAAAAAGCACGGCCACGTTGATCAGAATGAATAGCGCGATGCGAGTGAACATGCGGGTACTCCGGTGCGTCGGTTCGGAACAGCAAGTATATGGGGACGGCCCCGCCGGTTTTACAGCTTCGGCCGATGCTTGCGGCGCCTCGCGCTCGCCGCCTACACTTGCCGGTCTGATGTCGGATTTTGACGTGATCGTGATCGGCGGCGGGGTCAACGGCCTTGCCTGCGCGGCGACCCTGACGCGCGAGGGATTGAGCTGCTGCGTGCTTGAGCGCAACAGCTACGTGGGCGGCGGCGCGGTAACGCGCGAAGTGACGCTGCCGGGATTCCGGCACGACCTGTACGGCTCCTCGCACGTATGGATTCACTGCAACGCCGACTTCAAGGCGATTCAGCCGGAACTCGAGCGGTTCGGGCTGAAATACATCGAGCCGGCAGATCACATCACCGGCCATCCGGACCAGGGTGGCGGGCCCGGCATCGTGGTTTACAAGAGCGTGGAGCGCACCTGCGAGTCCATCGCCGCGTATTCGTCCGCGGACGCGCGCCGCTACGCCGCGATCTGCGATGACTTCGAGCAGATTCGCGAGGGCTTCATCAAGGCCTTCTTCTCGCCCCCGACGCCGCCGAGTACGCTGCCACGCGCGCTGGAGCGGAGCGTGGACGGCCTGCAGCGCCTTCGCGAGTTTTCCATGTCGGCGCGCGCCTGGGTGGAGGCCAATTTCGAGAACGATTTCGTGCAGGCGATGATGCTGAACTGGGCGCTGGCGCCGCAGATACTCCCGGACCAGGAGGGCGCCGGGCAGTCCTTCTACATCATGATTCCTGCAATTCACCACTACGGCCAGGCGATCCCCGAAGGCGGGAGCCAGCAACTGCCCAGGGCGATGGCGGCCTTCCTGGAAGGCAACGGCAGCCGCGTCATGACTTCTTCCCCGGTCGAGCAGATCGTCGTGGAACAGGGCCGGGCCTGCGGCGCGCGTCTTCAGTCCGGCGAGACGTTGCGTGCGGGCCGGGCGGTCGTGTCCGCGCTGGAGCCGCGCCAGACTTTCCTGCGCCTGCTCGACGACGATTTGCTCGACGACGGTTTCCTGGAAATGGTGCGCGGCTATTCCTTCGGCAGGATCACGGTCTGCCGGGTGCACCTGGCGCTGAAGGAACCGCCGCGCTTCGTCAACGGCGAGAGCATGAGCCGCTGCGCCTTCCACCGCATGACCGACAGCATGCCGCAGCTATTGAAGTTCTACGGCGAAATGGCCATGGGCCTGCCGCCGTCGGACCCGTTCCTGTGGTCGGCTTGCTGGACGCTGCTCGATCCGACCCGGGCGCCCGACGGCGGGCATACCCTGATATTTGATACCTTCGTTTCCAATTGGCTGGCCAACGGGCGCACGTGGAGCGAAATCGGCGAAAACTATGCGCGCGACGTGCTGCTGCCCAAGCTGCGCCAGTACGCACCCAACATCGCCGGGGACAACATTCTCGGACAGCATGTGGAAACCGGCGAAAGCCTGGAAAGCGCCAATCCGTCGTTCGTCGAAGGAACCACCAACGGCGGCGAACGGATCGCTTCGCAGCTCGGCTATTTCCGGCCGTTTCCGGGCTATGCGCACTACCGTTCGCCGGTGCGGGGCCTGTACATGACCGGGCCGCACTGTCATCCCGGCGGCGGGATCTCTGCCATGGGCACGATCACCGCGCGCGTCATGCTGGACGACTTCGGCATCCGCGAGGCGGACTTCTGGTAATGCGACTAGCTGCCCGTCGTGTATGGCCATTCCGGGAGTGTGTGAGCCAGGGATGGCGGAACCAAGCTCCATGGATGGATTCATGCGTCTCCCGGAATGGCCATACACGACGGGCAGCGACATTGGAGGAATGAGATGAGCAGAATCGAGAAATACACGGGCATGGTGATACAGCCGCACGTTGTCGTCGCCGAGGACCGCGGCGACATCGAGCGCAACCTGGACCGGGTGCTGAACATGATCGACTTCGGCGTCGGTTATTTCTGGGAGTTGCCGGTGAAGCTGGTGGTGCTTCCCGAGTATTTCCTGCAGGGCGTGACCACGCCGGGCAAGGGCGAGCACGGCATCGAGGGCTTCATGAAAAAGGCGATCACCTTCGACGGACCAGAGATGCGCGCGCTCGGCGACAAGGCGCGCGAGTACGGTCTTTACATCTCCGGCGGGGGAGTGGTGGAGCAGGTTCCGGAGTTTCCCGACCGCTGGTTCAACGCCGCCTTCGTGATCGGGCCTTCCGGCGAGGTTGTCCTTCGCTATCACAAGTGGCACATCCCGGCCAATATCGGCCTGGGGACCAGCCCGCACGACCTGCTGGACGAATACCGTGAGGTGTTCGGCGCCGACATCAAGGACCTGTTCCCGGTGATCGATACGGAAATCGGCAAGCTGGGCACTATGACCTGCCACGACGGCTGCACGCCGGAAGTCTCGCGCGCGCTGGGCTACAACGGCTGCGAAGTGCTCTGCCATCCCACCGCGCTGCAGGAGATCGAAGGCGTGAGCGAGCCGTGGGACTTCTGGACCTTCACCCGCCGGACGCGCGCGCACGACAACATGTGCTACCTGCTGGGTTCGAACTGGGGCACGGTCGATTACGACTACTACCCCAGGGCCTTCTGCCCCGGCGGCTCGTTCATCATCGACTACACCGGCATGATGCTGCGCCACGCCAACTACCCGTCCGAGCAGGTGATCGGCGCCACCATCGACATCGAGGCGCTGCGCGAACATCGATCGCGTTGCGGCCACAACTGCTGGGTGGACGTGCGCACCGAGGGCTTCAAACAGATTTACGAAAACCCGATCTACCCGCCCAACCAGTTCCCGCCGGGCAAGCCGCCGCGCACGCTGGCGGACAAGATGGCGCCGCTGGACACCGTGTTCAAGGACATCTACGGCCGCGGCCAGTTCATGCCGCCCGCCGGCATGACGGTAGAGGACATGCCCAAGCTGCACCGCAAGCGCGTCGGCGCCGCCCAGGACCGTGGCACGCTGAAGAAGAGCGACTAGGCGAGGCCAGCGGAATGCGCGTGAAAAGCGACCTGGCCGACCTCGATATCAAGCTCGGGCGCATCAGCCGCCAGGGCGATGAACTGGTGGTGGACAGCGCGCCGGGAAGCAGCCTGGACGCGCGCATCCGTATTGACGCCTCGGATGCGCGCAGCATGCTGGGAAAGGTGCTGAAGTCGGGCGCCGTCTGGAGCTTCCTGCTGCGCCTGCCGTTCTCGCGCCCGGCGCGCGCAACGGCAACGGCCCGGGGGCGTGTGCGTCCCGCCCGCAACGAAGGCGGGGACGCCGACGCTCCCGGTTCCTCCGATAATCCGGCCTGGCGCGAGCGGCGCGAGAGCACCGGGCTCAATAAACCTTGGTAGGCTATCCTCCGTATTGCAAAATACGAGCTAGAGGCCTTTCCATCACCCCTCTTGGGGGGAGCGTCGGCGACAGGAGTCGCCGACGAGCTCCATGGATGGGTTCATGCGTCTCCCCCCAAGAGGGGTGATGGAAAGGCCGAGGGACTGGGAAATAGCTATGGCGAAAATCACGGGATTCGGCGAAATCATGCTGCGGCTGGCCACGCCGCGCGGTCAGGTGCTGAACGGCGCCCAATCGCTGGAGGTGGATTTCGGCGGCGCGGAAGCGAACACGATCATCGCGCTCGCGCGCCTGGGCCACGACGCGCAGTTCGTGACCGGCCTGCCGGACAACGACTGGGGCCGCCGCGCAGCCGCCATGCTGGCTTCCGCCGGCGTGCGGCGCAGTACGAGGTATATCGACGGCGCGCGCATGGGAACCTACTTTCTGGAAAGCGGCGCCGGCCTGCGTGGCGGCAGGGTGATTTACGACCGCAGGAACTCGGCTTTCGCCGTCTGCGACTGGTCGGACCTCGATTGGTCACGGCTGCTTGCCGATGCCGACTGGCTGCATCTGAGCGGGATCACGCTGGCGCTTTCGGAATCTGCTGCCGACGCCTGCGAGAGTGCCGCGAGGGCGGCGCGGGAAGCGGGTTGCCGGGTGTCTTTCGACTGCAATTACCGCGCCGCGCTGTGGGCCGATACCCGTTCCTTCGGGGCGGCCTGCCGCAGGATCGTCGCGCTGGCCGACCTGGTGTTCTGCGGTTGCCGGGAGATTCGCTGGATCCTCGACCAGCCCCGGCCCGACGATATTTCACCGGACCCGGCGCACGGCTTCGGCCTGCTCGGAGACGTTGCCCCGCACATGACGGTGCTGGCGGGAACCCTGCACGACAAGGACGAAAGCGGCGCCCCCAAACTCGGCGGTTTCGCGACCAACGGCGAAGAGTCCGCCAAGCTGGATCCGCATGGCCTGGGCCAGATCGTGGATCCTGTCGGAGGGGGCGACGCCTACGCGGCGGGCGTGCTGCACGGCCTGGCGGAAGGCTGGCCGGTGGTCAGGGCCGCCGAGTTCGCCCTCGCCGCGGCCGCGCTGAAACACACCATCATGGGCGATCAGCTACGCGCCACGCCCGCCGAGGTCATGCGCTACGCAGTCAACGGGGGCGCCGTTTCCCGCTAGCGCGTTCGCGAAACTTCCGCTACCGCAGCGTAACCAGCACTTCGTTGCGGCGCAGCGGCGGGATCGTCCAGGGCGGGTTGTAGCCCGCTACCCGCCAATCGCCCTCGTGCTCCAGGCCGCGCTCATCCAGCCAGACGGCCAGCTTCGTGCGATGCTCTTCGGCAATTCTGTCGCGCCATAAGCCGCCAAAACGGGCGCTGGCCACCCGGCGCGGCGCCACGTCGCGAATTTTCACCATTGGGTTTGTTGGCGTGGGCGCCGTCTCCTTCGTGTAGCCCTCGGGCAGAACGAAAGCCATCGACCAGCTGCGGATATCGTCGCCTGCCAGTGTTGAGCTGCTCGCCGCGTCCGAATCTTCGGCGGGGCTCAGGAGCACCGGCGCGGTCATGGCGATTTTCTCGCCGCACGGCTGTAGTTCCACCGGCGCGGTCATCTTGATTTTCCGCTTGCCTTCATTGGCGCCGGAGATATATCGCACCAGCCAACGGAAGCCAACCCGGCTGGCGGAATCGAAATCACGCGGCACCATCGTTTCCGCGACGGCATACCCGTCATAGTCGCGAATCTGAAAATCGCCGTCCTCAACAACAACACGAAAGGCCGGCTCTTCCGCCGCCTTTCCCCCAAAGGCGGAACACGCCGCCATTGACATCGCCGTCGCAACGCCGATCACTCCGGCCGCAATGGATTTGCGCGGTCTCCCGGCCGCTCGTCGCAATTTGTTTACGGAATAGATTTGATCAGGGCTTGAAGTTTTCATAGTCAAATCCTCAACCTCGCCCCCAATTCCCTACAAGAAATATACGCTTGTTTCCCGCGCCCGGATTCAAGCGGATCAGGTCATCTTATTTGTGACCATGGTCGTGACCATAGTATTATCAGGCCATCCGTCGAAACCAGAACTTGGTTATGGACACAAGCACGACAAAGGTGGCCGGTCAGGCCAGGACGATCAAGGCGTCCGAGTTCAAGGCGAAGTGCCTCAAGCTGATGGACGAGGTCGCCGAAAGCGGCGAAGAGATCGTAATCACCAAAAACGGCCTGCCGGTCTCGCGGCTCACGCCATATCGCCGCAAATCGCAGATGACTTTCGGCCGCAATCGGGACAATATTCGAATCTTGGGCGACATCGTCGAGCCCATGCCCGCTGAATGGTTCGAGGATACTGACCATTCCGGGGAAGCTCTTTTTTGATAGTCCTCGACACGCACGTACTGCTTTGGTATGAGCGCGGCGACCGAAGGCTGGGTGCAAAAGCCCGCCGCGAGATAGAAGGCGCGTTTCGGCAGCGCGACGCGGCGGTGTCTTCCATATCGTTCTGGGAAATCGGCATGCGAATCCAGAAGGGCCGGCTTGAGTTTCTCTTTGACCTGGACGCATGGCGCCGCGAACTTATGGGCCAGGGATTGAACGAGATTCCCGTGGATGGAGCCATCGCCGCGTGCGCAGGCCTGCTCGCCGAAATGCATGGCGACCCCGCCGACCGTCTGATTGTCGCCACCGCCCTGCAGGGCCATCAACTGCTCACGGCAGACCGCCGCATTCTGAATTGGCCCCGGAAGCTAAGCCGCATGGACGCCAGCGATTAGTTCCGCTGCAATGTCCCCAGTACGTGTCCAGGCCAAATCACTCTATTGGTCGAGTTTGGCCAGCCGTTCGATGAAGCGCTTCTTGCGGTGATGCCGGGTTCGCAGGCCCTTCAGGCGATTGAAAAATTCAGCCTGATCGTTGTCCTTTTCGGCCAGCGCATGCAAATCGAAAATCAGCTGTGCCGCACGGTCGTAGCTCGTATACGTGCGCTTCTCGGCCAAGGCTTCGATTTCCAGCCATGTTTCCGGCTCGCGCCCGCGAAGCTGATTGAGCCGGGAATTGCGCATTTTTTCGTCGAAGCGCTCCCGCTCCCGCCGCTCTTTTTCTCTCCGTTCGGCTGCCTCAGCGTGACGCGCCATCCTGATCGCTTCCACCCGCGCCCACAATTCGCCCACAGGCCGAAGTTGGTCAGGCGTTTGTTTTTCCGCGCTTTCCTTGATTAGCCTGATGAGTTCTGCCGCAACATGCGGGTCGGACTCGGCGACCCGCTGAAGCAGGCGTGTCTTCTCCGCATGCGGGATCGCCTCCAGGGCGGCTTGCATGGCGTTGCCGGATCGCGTTTCCGCTGTCGGGATATCAGGCATCTCCGCCGCAGCGCACAAGAGATCACCATCGATTTGAAAGAATTCGGCCAGGGCCTCCAGGCCGCCGGTGAGCGGGCCAATGCCCGGCAGCGGCTCTGTATTGCTTTCCGCGATGCGTCCGTGTTCCACTTCCCAGAGCCAAAGTACGTATGCGAGCCGCATATCACCGGACAACAGATCTCTCCGCAGCGGCGCCAATACGCCCATCCAGCCTTTGCCGTCGTCCCAATCCTCGTAATTCCTCGGCTCAAATTCGCAGAAGATATCGAGAATGAGGTTGTCCCTCGATTCGATGGCTTCCACAATTTTCGTGCCGCCCAGTACTCTTTCCAGTTCCGCGCGATTCACGAGTCGCTTCGGTAGCCGGATCATCAAGTGCCGATAGGTCCCGCCCACCCCCACATACAGGTCGAACCAGCGCTTCATCATCTCGAGAGGTTTGCCCTAGAAATAGCCCCAGTCATAGTGAACCGAGAAGCCTGCAGAGGTAATGCGCGCCCGCGACGACAACTTGTGCAATGATTTCCTAGCGCTTTCGTCCAGCGGCTGATCTACCGCCTGAAACTCGTAATACTCGTATTCATCCATCTCTAGTTTCGTTCACTTGCGCCACCGAAGACAGTGCTGCTAGATGCAAATCTGGTTTGACGGCAAAAATTGGGGACTGATATCGATTCTAGGCGGAGCGGGCTACGTTCAGGGCATGCCACCGTAGTGCTTCCCGATTGGGACGATGTTGCGCGCACGCGGGCTTCCTGAGCCGCCGCCCTCGAAATTGTCGCAGCCAGTGGTTGCGTGGGTTGGTATCAACTTCTTCGGCCAAGCCAACACGGAGGTCATCGTCGATCCAAAGCATTCCATGGTCGAATGCCCAATGAATCGTGCGGTTCAGCGCAAGTCCGTTATAGACCACATCTCTGCCGCCACGGGACACCGGTATGATGTGTGCCGCCTCAACCTCGAAGTGGCATCCGGTTTCCATCCCTTGTGTGTGTGCAATTCCCAACCCAGATATAGCGCATCGAGAATCGTATGCGCCCAACACCGCAGTACGAAACATGTCGGACCGGATCTTCATTCGGCGTTCCGTGGTTCCTCTGGTGCCCAACTTCTCAAGAAGGTCATTCAAATGCCGGGCGACCGATTGGCTATCTGGCAGCGCGCCAATTTTCCTCATCCCATCGAACGGTTGGAGTGACGGTTCCTGCCCAACTTCCCCGTTATTCAACCACGCTGAAAAATGTTCAGGGAGTAGCGCAATAATCGTGTCGGCTGAAAGGCTCGAAAGCTCAAAACAATCGGGCAGGTTGTTGAGGAATCTGCAGTAGGCGCGCAGTCCGTTTTCGTCATTGGAATAACCGCGTCTGGGGCCCCCCGCTTTGGGGTGTCCGTAAAGTCGGCTCGCCGCGATCAGCGCACCCGGGCTGGCCATTACCCGCATACGTTCGCCGAGGTGAGTAGCCGCGATCCCGTGTACCGGCAAGGCGTAAGACAGGAGGAGGTCCAACTCACCATTGGGGCCGCCGCTGTAACGGCGCAGCAACATGTAGGGGCCACGCAGAAGATGGCGGTGGCGTCTCCGCGCGTCGGGGTTTTCGAGCAAGTGCCGTCCGTCGGCACCCGGCTTTCGTACTCCGGCACGGCTTGCCGGGCACACGGCATCGAAGTAGTAGAGTGAAAGCCATTCCCACATGCCGTCTTCGTCGGCATCCGCTGTAACGCCGCCTTCCACGAACCGCCCATCGATGTACTCCGCGAACTCCCTTCGGCTTGCAAAGCTTCGCGGTTCGACAGCTATATTGCCGAGTACGCACGGAGCCGAGTGCACTGCGTCGGTCAGGAGCGCAACCGGCGGCGGCAAACTGCCGTTGCGTCTCAAGCGCGCCAGATATCGGCCAAACTCGCCAATGCCGCTGGCGGTCAAGATCCTGACCGTCTGCATCTGTTCAATCGTCCGTTTCCCTACCAGTGCCAGAGGGTGCCGTCCTCCAGGCGGTTGACCGGTAGCGAAGCCGGGCGGTAGGGATACTTCGCTGCGAGCTTTTCATTGATATCCACGCCGTGGCCGGGCGCCTCGCCCGGATGCAGGTAGCCGTCCTCGAAGCGCCAGGCGCGGGGGAAAACGGCGTCGGTTTCGTCGGTGTGGCGCATGTATTCCTGGATGCCGAAGTTCGGCACCGACAGGTCGAAGTGCAGCGCGGCGCCCATGCTGACCGGGGAGAGGTCGGTGGCGCCGTGGCAGCCGGTGCGCACCTGGTGGAGCGCCGCGAGCGCGGCGATCTGGCGCAGGTGGGTGATGCCGCCGGCGTGGGGGACGGTGCAGCGGATGTAGTCGATCAACTGGTTCTCGATCAGGTCCTTGCAGTCCCAGATGGTGTTGAAGACTTCACCCGCCGCCAGCGGCGTGGTCGTGTGCGAGCGGATCAGCCGGAAGGACTCCTGGTTCTCGGCCGGCGTTGGGTCCTCCATCCAGAACAGTGCATACGGTTCCAGCGCCTTGCCCAGTCGGCCGGCCTCGATGGGCGTCAGGCGGTGATGCACGTCGTGCAGCAGGTGCGGCGTGAAGCCGTATTCCTCGCGCAGGGCGGCGAACAGCTCGGGCACGGAGTTGAGGTATTTCTCCGACGACCAGACGTTCTCCTCCGGGAGCGCCGACGAGGCCGGTTCGTAATACATTCGGTCCTTGCTTACGCCGTAGGTTCCCGCCAGCCCGGGTACGCCGCACTGGGCGCGCACGGCCTTGTAGCCGAGTTCCAGGTAGCGGCCCACTTCAGCCACGGTGTCGGCAACGGTCTCACCGTTGGCGTGGCCGTAGCAGAGCACACCGTCGCGGCTTCGCCCGCCCAGCAACTGGTAGAGCGGCATCCCGGCCGCCTTGGCCTTGATGTCCCAGAGCGCGGTGTCCACCGCGCCGATCGCGGTCATCGTGACCGGCCCCCGGCGCCAGTATGCGCCCCGATACAGGTACTGCCAGGTGTCCTCGATGCGGTCGGCCTCGCGCCCGATCAGAGTGGGGATCACGTGGTCGTTCAGATAGCTGACGACGGCCATTTCCCGCCCGTTGAGCGTGGCGTCGCCGAGGCCGTGGACGCCATCGTCCGTGACGATCTTCAGCGTAACGAAATTGCGCCCCGGACAGGTCACGATCACGCGCGCTTCGGCGATCCGGGGCATTAGCGGGAACACGCCCTAGTCCATCCTCGCCATGATCGACTTGGTTTCCATGTAGATATTGAGGCCCTCCAGGCCGTGCTCGCGGCCCCAGCCGGACTGCTTGTAGCCGCCGATCGGCATCGAGAGTTCCGGGATGCCGTGCGAGTTGATCCAGACGATGCCGGACTCCAGGCTCTCGGCGGTCTCGTGTCCACGCGCCAGGTCGCCGGTCCAGATGCTGGCCGCCAGACCGTATCGGCTTTGATTGGCCAGGCGGAGGGCCTCCTCCGCCGTGTCGAAAGGCGCTACGGTCACGACGGGCCCGAAGACTTCCTCGCGCGTGATGCGCATCTCTTCGCCGGCATCGGCGAAAACCGTCGGCGGATAGAAATAGCCCTGGCCCGCGAGCGGTTCTCCGCCGGCGACCAGCCGCGCGCCCTCGCTCACGCCGGATTGAACGAGGTCGTGAACGGAATCGCGGTGCGAAGCGCTGATCAGCGGCCCCATCTCCGAGTCGGGATCAAGGCCGGGTCCCAGCCTGAGCCCGCGGGCGGTTTCCGCCAGGCCGTCAAGGACTTCCCGGTAAACGCTTTGTTCGGCATAAACGCGGGAGCCCGCCACGCATACTTGCCCGGCGTTGGCGAAAATGGCGTCGGCAGCTCCGGCAATCGCCCGCGGCAAGTCGGCATCGCCGAAGATCAATACAGGCGACTTGCCCCCGAGTTCCAGCGAAAGACGCTTCAGGTTGCCGCGCGCATCCGCCAGCAATTGCTTGCCCACCTCGGTGGATCCGGTGAACGCTACCTTGTTCACCTCCGGATGGCGCGCCAGGTGTTGTCCCAGCCTGCCGCCGGGGCCGGGCAGAACGCTCACCACTCCTTCGGGCACGCCGGCTTCCAGCAGCAGGCGCCCCAGGTACAAGGCCGTCAACGGAGTGATTTCCGCAGGCTTGAGAATGCAACTGCAGCCTGCCGCCAGCGCCGGCGCCAGTTTCCAGGCGGCCATGACCAGCGGCCCGTTCCACGGCACGATCTGCACCGCGACGCCCACCGGTTCGTTGCGGATCAGGCCGTGGAAGCGCTGACCCGGAACCGAGGGATCGAAGGTGGCGCCGGGCAGCTTTGTGCACCAGCCGGCGTAGTAGCGGAAAGTCTCGGCGGCGTGGGCGACCTCGCCGTGCAGCGCGGCGGCGTAGAGCTTTCCGCCGTTGAGCGTTTCCAGTTCCGCCAGCGTCTGTGCATCCCGCTCGATCAACTCCGCCACGTGCAGCAGTACCCGCTGCTTGTGCGCCGGCGTCTGTCCGCTCCAGCGCCGGTCCAGGAAGGCCGCGCGCGCCGCTGCGACCGCGTCGTCCGCCTGCTCCAGTGAAGCGGGCGGAACGCTGGCGATCGGATTGCCATCCGCAGGATCGATAATCGGCTTCGCTTCGCCGCCTGCTCCGGCGACCCAGTCCTCGCCGACGAGCGCGCGATGCTCACCGGCCAGCAAGTCCAGCGCCGCTTGCGAAACCTTGTGGGGGGTGTTCATTGCGGGGCGGTCACTGTCGTCTTGCTTTCGAGGGCGGGACGCCCTCGCTCCCGGGGTTGAGGGCGAGGACGCCGCGAGGGTCATGCCCTCGCTCCCAGGATCAGTCCTTGGGCAGCCAGTTCATCATCTTGCGGAGGTCGGCGCCGACGGCCTCGATGGGATGGGCGGCCGTCTTGGCCCGCAGTTCGTGCAGGCGCGGTTCGCCGTTCTCGAATTCCTCGATCCATTCGCGGGCGAAGGCGCCGGACTGGATGTCGGCCAGGATCTGCTTCATTGCCTTGCGCGACGCGTCGCCCACCACCCTGGGTCCGCGCGAGTAGTTGCCGTACTCGGCGGTGTCGCTGACCGAGTAGTTCATGCGCTTGAGGCCGCCCTCGTAGTACAGGTCCACGATCAGTTTCAGTTCGTGCAGCACTTCGAAGTAGGCGAGTTCCGGTGGATAGCCGGCTTCCACCAGCGTTTCGAAGCCGGCCTTGATCAGCTCCTCCGAGCCGCCGCACAGCACGGCCTGTTCGCCGAACAGGTCGGTTTCGGTCTCGTCCTTGAAGTTGGTCTCGATGACGCCCGCGCGGATCCCGCCAATGCCGTCGGCATAGCTGAGCGCCAGGTCCAGCGCACCGCCGGTGGCGTCCTGGTGGACGGCGGCCAGGCAAGGCACGCCGGCGCCCTGCAGGTACATCCGCCGCACCAGGTGTCCGGGGCTCTTCGGCGCCACCATGAACACGTCCACGTCCGCCGGTGGCTTGACCTGGCCGTATAGCACGCTGAAGCCGTGTCCCACGGCCAGCGCCTGACCCGCTTCGATGTTGGGCGCCACCGCCGATTCATAGACGCGCCGGTGGTGCTGGTCCGGGACCAGGATCATGATCACGTCGCCCCAGGCGGCGGCCGCGTCCATCTCGAGCACGCTCAAGCCTTGCGACTCCGCCTCTTCGCGCGAGGAGGAACCCTCGCGCAGCCCCACCACGACCTGCACGCCGCTTTCCTTGAGGTTCAGGGCATGCGCGTGCCCCTGGCTTCCGTAACCCAGCACCGCCACCTTGCGGCCGCGAATGATGGACGGATCGGCTTCGTAATGAATCTTCATGTTCGTTCCCTTATCTGGAATGTGCGGATCGGGGCGTCAACCCTTCGGTTGCTTCCGCATCCTGTTCCCCGGAGACGCCGACGAGCACATCCCTGTGGGCTCGGGTTCCGGCATCCCTGCCTCACAAGCTCCGGGGAACAGGATGCGGAAGCAACCTTTAGGCGAGGCGACACCTGGACTTAAATCTCGCTGCCGGCGGGTTGCAGCGCCCTTTGCATGGCCACGCGCCCCGAGCGCGCGACTTCCTCGATCCCGTGCGTTCTCATCAGATTGACGAAGGCATCGACTTTCCTGGTCGGCCCCACGATCTCCAGCGCCAGGATGTCCGGCGTCACGTCCACGACCCTGCCGCGAAAGATCTCGTTGATCTGCAGCACCTCCGAGCGCTTCGCGCCGGTGCAGCGCACCTTGATCATGCACAGTTCCCGCTCGACGAAGTCCGTGCCGGTGACGTCGTACACGGCGATCGTGTCCACCAGCCGGTTGAGCTGGCGGATGATCTGGGAAATGACCCGGTCGTTGCCGCGCGTCACGATGCACATGCGCGAAATCGTCGAGTCCTCGGTTACGCCCACCGTCACGCTGTCCAGATTGAACCCGCGCGCGGAAAACATGTTCACGACCCGGATCAGCGCGCCCATCGAGTTCTCCACCAGCACGTTGATGATGTGCTGCTGGGACTGGGGCGGCCCGCCCGGCTCCACCGGCTCGCCCGCCGCCCGCTTGCGGATGAGCTGCTGCGGCGTCAGCGTTATCGCTTCCTCGTTCATACGAAGGTCTCCGGCGCGTGCCGGGAGGTGATCATTTCGTCCGACGACTTGCCGGCCGGCACCATTGGGAACACCATCTCTTCCTTCACCACCCGGAACTCCATCACGACCGGCCGGTCGTTGATCTTCCAGGCCTTCTCGATCACTTCATCGACCTGGTCCGGCCGTTCGGCGCGCAGGGCGGCGCAACGGCTGGCGCGCGCCAGCTGCACGAAGTCCGGGTTGGTGTCGGTGAGATCGGTGTGGCTGAAGCGGTTCTCGTGGAACAGTTCCTGCCACTGGCGCACCATGCCCAGGAAGTTGTTGTTCATGATCACGACCTTCAGCGGGATGCCGTGCGCCGCCGCGACCGCCAGTTCCTGCGCATTCATCATGAATCCGCCGTCGCCGTTGATCGAGATCACCGTCTTGTCTATGCCGTAGGCGCGCAGACCGAAGCCCGCGCCCAGGGCCGCAGGCAGCGAGAATCCCATCGTTCCCAGGCCGCCGGAAGTGATGTGCGTGCGCGGCTGGGTGAACTTCAGGTACTGGGCGGCCCACATCTGGTTCTGTCCCACATCGGTGCACACGACTGCGTCGCCGCCGCTCTTCGCCCGCAGCTTCTCGAGCACGTACTGCGGGCGCAGTTCGCCGTCGTCGGCGTAGGTCAGCGGGCACTCGTCGCGCCAGTCCTGGATATTGTTCAGCCAGCGCTTGACCTTCTTGGGCTTGACCAGCGGCCGCAACTGTTCCAGCACCGACTTCACGTCGGCATTGAACGCGAGGTCGGCGTAGATGTTCTTGGAGATGCAGGACTTGTCGATCTCGATGTGAATGATCGCGGCATGCGGCGCCCAGCGGTCCACCATGCCGGTGACACGATCGTCGAAGCGCGCGCCCACGGCGATGATCAGGTCCGCATGCTGCACTGCCTGGTTGGCCCACCACATGCCGTGCATGCCCAGCATGCCCAGCGACAGCGGGTCGTCCTCGGGGAACGCGCCCAGCCCATGCAGGCTCGTGGTGACCGGGATATTCAGATGGTGCGCGAACTCGGTCAGCACTTCCGCGGCGTTGGAATTGATCGTTCCGCCGCCCACGTACAGCAGCGGCCGCTGCGACTTCTCGATCATCCGCACCGCCCGGTGCAGACGGATCTCGTCGCACTCGTCCGGAACCGAATAACCGCGCATGTGGATCTCGTCGTCGAACTGGAACACGCCCTCGGCCATCAGCACGTCCTTGGGCAGGTCCACCACGACCGGCCCGGGCCGGCCAGTGCGCGCGAGGTGGTAGGCCTCGTGCACGATCCGCGGGATGTCGTCCGGAGAGCGCACCAGGTAGTTGTGCTTGGTGATGCTGCGGGTCACGCCCAGCGTGTCGGTCTCCTGGAACGCGTCGTTGCCGATCAGCGGCATGGGCACCTGGCCCGTGAACACCACGATCGGTACCGAGTCCATGAAGGCATCGGCAATGCCCGTCACGGTGTTGGTGGCGCCGGGACCGCTGGTCACCAGGACGGTTCCGACCTGGCCCGTGGCCTTGGCGTAGCCCTCGGCCGCATGCGTGCCGCCCTGCTCGTGGCGCACCAGTACATGCTGGAAGTTCGGCTTCACGCGCGCCATTTCGTCATATACGTGAATTACCGCGCCGCCGGGATGTCCGAAGACAACCCGCGCATCCTCCGCTTCCAGCGCGTGTAGAAAAATCTCCGCGCCCGACATCTTCTTGCCGATGTATTGCTGCACGGCGTCCCTGCCTCGCAGGCGCTGCGGCGTTTCCGCCACCGCTGCGGCAGTGCTAGTGCTAGACATGGGTAAGTTCCTCATGACGTTCGGAAACCTTGCGCGTTTCGGCCCCTTCGGGACTGCCCACGCGCAGGATGGCGCCGGTGGAAGCGCTGGTCACGAAATGCGTGTAGCGCTCCAGCCAGCCACCCCTGATCTTCGGGCGGAACGGCTTGAGCCGTTCCCGCCGGCGTTCGAGTTCATCCGGGTCTACCATAAGGTCCACCCGCCGCTGCTTCAGGTCGATCACGATGCGATCGCCCGGCTCGACCAGCGCGATGGGACCCCCGGCGGCTGCCTCGGGCGAGACATGACCCACCGAAAGACCGCGGGTCGCGCCGGAAAACCGCCCGTCGGTCAGCAGCGCGGCGGCGGTATCCAGGCCCATGCCCGCGATTGCGGAGGTCGGCTGCAGCATTTCGGGCATGCCGGGACCGCCCCGCGGACCCTCATAGCGAATGATGACCACGTCGCCTTCGCGCACCTCGCCGGCCATGATTCCCTCCACGGCTTCGTCCTGCGATTCGTAGATGCGGGCGCTGCCTTCGAACCTCTGCAGGTGCTCCGGCACCGCGCCGACCTTGATGATCGCGCCCTCGGGCGCCAGCGAGCCGAACAGCACGCTCAGGCCCCCGGTGGCGCGAAACGCGGTGGCGCGATCGCGAATCACGGCGCGGTTTTGCACCTCGGCGTTCCTGAGCTGCTCGCCGAAGTTCCCGGCCACGGTGGGCCGGTCCGAGTTCAGAACGCCGATGGCGTCCAATTCCTTGAGGATGGCCTGCACGCCGCCCGCTTGTTCCACATCTTCCATGTGCACGTCCGGCGTGGCCGGCGAAACCTTGCAGATGTAGGGCACGCGGTCGGCCATGCGGTTGATCCGGTCCAGGTCGTAGGGCACTTCCGCTTCGTGCGTGGCCGCCAGCAGGTGCAGCACCGTGTTGGTGGAACCGCCCATCGCCATATCGAGCGCGAAGCCGTCGTCGAAGGCGTCGGCGGTCACGATGTCGCGGGGCTTGAGATCCTGTTCAACAAGTTCCACTACGCGCGCGCCGGCCTTTCGCACCAGTTTCTCGCGGCGCGGATCCACGGCCAGGATGGAACCGTTGCCGGGCAGCGCCAGGCCCAGCGCCTCGACCAGGCAGTTCATGGAGTTAGCGGTGAACATGCCCGAGCATGAGCCGCAGGTGGGGCAGCTCAGTTGCTCGAGCTGGGCGAGTTCCTCATCGCTCATGTCGCCCTTCTGGTGGCGTCCCACCGCCTCGAACACGCTGGCCAGGTCCACCTTGCCGCCGCCGGGCAGCTTGCCGGCCTTCATCGGACCGCCGGACACGAACACCGTCGGAATGTTGATCCGAAGCGCCCCCATCAGCATTCCGGGCACGATCTTGTCGCAGTTCGATATGCACACCAGGCCGTCCAGCCAGTGGGCCTGTGCCATGGTCTCGACCGAGTCGGCGATCAGTTCGCGCGACGGCAGCGAGTAGCGCATGCCGATGTGGCCCATCGCGATGCCGTCGTCCACGCCGATGGTGTTGAACTCGAACGGAACGCCGCCCGCTTCACGGACCGCGTCGCGGGCGATGGCGCCGAGCTTCTGCAGGTGTACATGGCCGGGGATCAGCTCCACAAACGAGTTGCAGATGCCGATGAACGGGCGCTCGAAGTCCTCGTCCGAGCGGACGATGCCGGTGGCGCGCAGCAAGGAGCGGTGTGGCGCCCTTTCGATGCCACGTTTTACGGTGTCGCTTCTCATTTCCCCAGGCTTAGTGCCGTGTCGAACAGATACCTTTGCATCAGCGCGTTCCCCATGGCGTGTGGCAAGGCGCGTCTCGCCGGGAATGGTGATTCCATTGCCCAGGGGCGCAACGCGGCTACGGGCCATGGGGAACGCGCCCTTCGGGAGCGAGCGGGGCGCGCCACTGCGGCGTTGCAGCCCTGGGCAATACGTGCAGTATTCCCTGCGGTCTGCGCCTTGCATTGGCCCGCCCCGCTCGCTCTGATGCGAAGGTATCTGTTCGACACGGCACTAATCTACCTGCGCCGGCGACTCGCGCCAGCGAAGCAAAACATCTTACATCAGCAAGGGGTAGATTGAATATCCGCTAAATTGCGCAAGATATTGTGAATGGCTGTAAATTTACGGCTTCCGACCGGGAGTACTACATGAAGAAAACGCTGCTGCTCGCTCTGGCCGCATCGCTGCCGCTCACCTGGAACCAGGGGGCAATGGCGCAGGACTGGAGCAGGGAATACGAGACCACGAAGATTTCCGATCGCCTCTATACCTTCTGGCGCAGGGGAATCCGCAATATCTTCGTGGTCACGGACGAAGGGGTCATCGCTACCGATCCGATCAGTCCGGAGGCCGCCGAAGTCTATCGGGCGGAAATCGCGAAGGTTACGGACCTGCCGGTGCGCTACGTGATCTACAGCCATGAACACTGGGACCACGTGCTGGGCGGACAGATCTTCAAGGACGAGGGCGCCGAGTTCATCAGCCACGAGAATTGCCTGAAGTTCTTCTTCCGCAATCCGAACCCGGACCTCGTGATCCCGGACCGGACCATCTCCGGAAACACGCTTTTCAGCCTGGGCGGCGAGAGTTTTCATCTGCGCTATCTGGGCGAGAACCACGGCGATTGCCTGCTGGTTTTCGACTTTCCCGAGGAGCGGGCGATCTACCTGGCGGACCTGGCGACCGACGGTTTCATAGGCCTGGGCACAATGCCGGATTACGACCTCATCGAATACCTGCGTTCGCTGCGCGAGATCGAAGCCATGGATTTTGACCTGATGATCGGCGCGCACGGACCGGCCCGAGCGGGCAAGGACGCGGTCGTGATCCGGCGCCGCTGGATGGAAACGATCATTGACGCGGTGGGCCGGGAACTGGAAGCCGGCACGCCGGTTGCCGCGATCGCCGGCAAGCTGCATTTTCCGGAGTTCGAGCACCTGCGCGGCTACCAATCGCAGTTGCCGGCCTTCGTGCTGCGAATGGCCCAGTTCCACGAGATGGGCTGGTAGCGCGCGGACCCGCGCGGAGGCAGCGTGCCCGAGCTGCCGGAGGTCGAGACGACCCGCCGCGGCATCGAGCCGCTGGTGGCGGGCTCTCGGGTTGAGCGGGTCGCCGTTCGCGAACGGCGGCTCAGATGGCCGATTCCCGGGGAGGTGGAGCGCCAGCTCACCGGCGCCACAATGCTTGGCGTCCGGCGCAGGGCCAAGTACCTCCTCCTGGAAAGCGAGCGCGGAACGGCCATTGCCCACCTGGGAATGTCGGGCAGCTTCTCCGTCGTGGCGGCCGGGACCGAGCCGGGCGTCCACGATCACTATGACGTGATTTTCGATGGCGGCAAGGCCCTGAGGTTTACCGACCCGCGAAAGTTCGGCAGCCTGCTTTGGGGCGGCCGCGAACCCCTGCGCCACAAACTGCTGGCGGACCTCGGTCCCGAGCCCTTCAGCGCCGAATTCAGCGGAGCCTGGCTGAAGAAGCGCTCGCTTGGACGCAGGGTCGCCGTGAAGTCGTTTCTGATGATGCCGGCGGTGGTTGCGGGCATGGGCAATATCTACGCCAGCGAGGCGCTCTACCGGGCCGGCATACACCCGCGCCGCGCCGCCGGCCGGATCGCATTGCGCCGCTACGAAGCGCTGGCCCGGGTCATTCGCGACGTGCTGGGCGAAGCCATCGAGTCGGGCGGGACCACATTGCGCGACTTCGCCGACGCAAGCGGCCGCCCCGGTTATTTCGCACAGCGGCTGGACGTTTACGACAGGGCAGGGCGTGAGTGCCGACGCTGCGGCTCGGCGATCAGGCGGCGCGTCATCGGGCAGCGCGCCAGCTACTACTGCGCGCGCTGCCAGGGATAGCAGGCGATGGAGGGCGGGACACTTCGTAGCCTTTTCTTCACCCCCTTCTTCCGGGAGTTTGTGAGCCAGGGATGGCGGAACAAAGCTCCATGGATGGATTCATGCGTCTCCCGGAAGAAGGGGGCGAAGAAAAGGCGAAATCGAAGCGCTCCCGGATCAGCGGACGTCGGAGCCGCCGTTGCGGCGGGGATCGCTGGCGGCCGTCAGCGTAGCGTCGGCGTATTCGAGGGTGATCGCCTGCATATTGCCCCAGGGACGGGAAGATTCCCGCAATTCGTGGCCCAGCTCCGCGAGCGCTGCCTGCAGATCCTCGTCCATCGCGCCGGCCTCGAACGACACCGAGTCCGGGATGTACTGGTGGTGAACGCGGGGCAGGCTGACGATGCCTTCCGCGTCCGCGCCCTCCATCCAGGCCAGCGCGCCCAGCAGCACCATCGTCACGATGCGGCTGCCACCCGGCGTGCCGAGGATCGCCAGACCGCGTCCGGACTCAAGGAAGGTGGGCGTCATGCTGGAGAGCATGCGCTTGCCCGGTTCGATACCGTTGGCGTGCGAGTGCACGAGCCCGAACGCATTGGGCGCTCCGCGCTTCACCGAGAAGTCGTCCATCTCGTTGTTCAGGATCACGCCGGTGCCCGGCGGGACGAAGCCGGAACCGAACAGCGTGTTGATCGTCTGCGTTACCGCGGCGCGGTTGCCGTCCTTGTCCAGCACCGAGAAGTGGCTGGTGTCGGTCCCCAGGGGCCGCTGACTGACCGGACCGGGCAGGGTGTCGCTGGGCGTGGCGCGATCCATGCGCACGCTGGCCAGCAACCCGTCGGCGTACCAGGGATGGATCAGCCGCTCGACCGGAACCGGAACGAAGTCCGGGTCGCCGAGATATTCGGCCCGGTCCCGGTACGCGCGACGGATTGCCTCGACCAGCAGGTGCGTCCGGGCCGGATCCTCGAGTTGCGCATAACCCCGGTGGCGGAGCATGTTGAACACCTGCGCCAGCGCCACTCCGCCGGCCGACGGCGGCGGCGCGGTGGTGACCTCGACCCCTCCGTAGTCGAAGCGGACCGGTTGCCGCTCGATAATCCGGTAGGCCGCCAGGTCCTCCATGCTCCAGATGCCGCCTGCGTCACGCACGCCCGTGACGAGGAGTTCGGCCCTGGGACCGGTGTAGAAGCCCGCCGCACCTTCGGAACTCAAGATTGCGAGAGTATCGGCGAGGTCGGGCCGGCGGATCATTTCGCCGACGGGCGGCGTTTCTCCGCCCGGCATGAACATTTCGACGAACGCGGGCGAGGGCGAGCCCATGCGGGGAAAGGCCCGCAGCAGCCTTTGGGTCCCCTCGGTTACCGGCAGGCCCTCGCGCGCCAGCCGGATTGCCGGCGCCAGGCTTTGCTCGAGCGGCAGGCGGCCGTACTGGTTCGCGATGTGCTCAAGCGCCGCCGGCAGCCCCGGGATGCCCGCGGCCAGCGGACCGGACAGCGAGGCGCGCCGGACCGGCTCGCCGTTCTCATCCAGGTACATGTCGCGGGTCGCCGCGCCGGGCGCGGTTTCCCTTCCGTCGACAAACACGCTGGACTCATCGGCCGCCCTATGCAGAAGGAAAAAACCGCCGCCGCCGATACCCGAGCTATGCGGCTCGGCAACCGAAAGCGCGGCGCTGACCGCAACGGCCGCGTCGAAAGCGTTGCCGCCCCGGGAGAGAATTTCGAAGCCCGCAGCGGTGGCGGCGGGATGGGCGCTCGCTATGGCTGCGTGCCCGGGACCGGTTGCCCTTGCAACCTTGCCCATCCCGTCTTCGGCGTGAGCGCCGCCGGCCGCGGCAATCCATAGCAGAAGGGCCGGCAGCAGGAATTGGCCGGCCCGGGGCAGAATCAATTTCATTACAGGTGCTCCTTGAGCGCGGTCACTACTACCGGATGTACGAAATTCGATACGTCGCCGCCCATTCCCGCGATCTCCCGGACCAGGGACGACGAGACATGGGCGTAGCCCTCCGAGGGTGTCAGATATACCGTCTCTATCGACGGGTCCAGGCGCCGGTTCATGCTGGCGAGCTGGAATTCGTGCTCGAAGTCGCTGACCGCGCGCAGTCCGCGAAGGATCGCGTGCAGCCCGTTGGCGCGCGCATATTCCACCGTCAGACCTTCGTATCCTTCAACGCGCGCCTCGGGCACGTCGGCCAGCACTTCGGCGGCCAGGCGGATTCGGGTCTCCAGGTCGAACATCGGCGATTTCGAGGGACTTGCCGCCACGGCCACGACAACTTCGTCGAACAGCGCCGCGGCCCGGCTGACCAGGTCGGAGTGGCCGTTGGTAATGGGGTCGAAGGTGCCGGGATACATGATTCCCCGCCGGGCACCCGCGCTGCTCCGCCTTGCGTTCATGTTTCTGGCTTGGTGTCGCGACGCTAAGGCCGTTTCCGGCCGGCCAGCGTCATGCGTACGTCCCCGACAACTTTTTCGCGCAGCATTTCCAGTTCCAGCGGTAGTTCAATCAACGGGTCGCGCTTGCCGGCTTCCAGGTACAGGCGGCAATTGTCCGCGAGCCATCCGTTTCGGGCAAGCAGTTTACAGCAGCGCGCCGCAAGGCCGCTTCCGAAGGGCGGATCCATGAACACGATGTCCATGCGCTTGCGCGCGCCGCATTTCTCGAGCCAACCGGCGGCGTCGGCCCGTTCGACTCGGCCGGCCACCTGCCACTCGTCAACGACCCGCCGCAGCATCCCGGCCGCCGAGCGCCCCGACTCCACGAATACGCAATGAGCCGCGCCGCGCGACAGCGCTTCCAGACCCAGCGCACCGGCGCCGGCAAACAGGTCCAGGCAGTGCGCCCCGCGCACTTCCGGCGCGAGCCAGTCGAACAGGGTTTCGCGGGCGCGCACGGGCGTGGGCCGCGCGGTGGGCGGCACTTCAAGCAGGCGGCCGCGCAGACTTCCGCCGGCGATCCGAACCTGGCCCCGATGTTTACTGGATGGCATGGCGCGAGAGTATCATTTCGCGCTCACGCCCGCTGTTGAAGCAAAGGCACCGGCAGGACGGACAGCAGGTCCATGATTCGCCTTCAGGAAGTAACCATGCGCTACCGCGGGGGCGCGGAAGCGTTGTCGGAGGTCAGCCTCTCCGTCGATCCGGGCGAATTCACCTATCTCACAGGACCTTCGGGCGCCGGCAAGACCACGCTGATCAAGCTGCTGGCGGCGATAGAGCGGCCCACAAGAGGCCAGGTGTTCGTGCTGGGCCGCAATGTCGGACGGCTGAAGCGGCGGGCCGTCTGCAGTCACCGGCGTCGAATCGGCATCGTTTACCAGAACAACCTTCTGCTGGAGGATCGAAGCGCGTACGACAACGTCGCGCTGCCGCTGCATATTTCCGGCCTCGGTCCACGCGAGGTGCGGCGCCGGACCGAGGCGGCGCTCGATTCCGTGGGACTGCTGAAAAGCGCCCGCAGGTTCCCCAGGCTGCTGTCGCAGGGAGAACAGCAACGCCTCGGCATCGCCCGGGCTGTCGTGAACCGGCCGGAGCTTCTCGTGGCCGACGAGCCGACCGGCAACCTGGATCCCGAACTTTCGCGCGAGGTGATGAAGCTGTTTCGGCGGCTGGTGGGCTACGGAGTGACCGCGCTGGTCGCGACCCACGATGTGGGGCTGATCGAGTCATTGCCCGCACGCCGAATCAGCCTGCTTAAGGGCCGGGTGGACTCCGGCACTTCGCCGTCATGAATCTGATGCGCTATCTCGAGCGGCACCTCGCCTGCTGCCGGTCGGAAGCCGTTCGGCTGGTCCGCCAGCCCATGGGCAGCCTGCTGACGGTGGCCGCGATCGGTCTGCCGCTGGCCCTGCCCGCGGGCCTGAGCGCGGTATTGCAGAACATGGAGGGCCTGGCTGCGGCCTGGGGCGAAGCGCGCTCGTTTTCGATTTACCTCAAGCCGAACGTAAGCATTGCGGTGGCCGAACAACTGGCCGCCGACCTTCAGCGCAATCCCGCCGTCGGGGAGGTCCGGCGGATCAGCCCCGGGGAAGCCCTTGCGATCATGGAGGGCCGCAGCGAGTTTGCCGCGGCGATCGAGACCCTGGAGGAAAACCCCCTGCCGTGGACGCTCGTCATAGCGCCGGCGCCGGGCGCCTCGGAGAATGAATTCCTGGCGCTGCAGGACACCGCGGCAACGCTGGAGGAAGTGGACCAGGTGCGGGCCGACACGCAATGGCTGCAGAGAATGAGCGCCATACTCGCATTGGCCGGACAGGCCATGCTGCTGATCCTGGTCATGGTCCTGGTGGCGCTTGTCGTCATTATCGGGAACACGGTCAGGCTTGAAATACAGAGGCAGCGGGACGCCGTAGAGGTGATGTCGCTGCTGGGCGCCAGCCGCGGCTACCTGCGCCGGCCGTTCCTCTACCAGGGGTTCTGGTACGGCCTGGGGGGAGGCCTGCTGGCGGTCCTGCTGGTGCGGCTGGGCCTGTGGACGCTGGGCGGTACTTTCGCCGACCTGATGGCCCTGTACGAGAGCGACCGCGCGCTGAGCGGCGCCTCGTGGCGACAGGAACTGGCGATCCTGGGGATAGGCGCCCTTACCGGCTGGCTCGGCGCCTGGCGGGCGGTCGCCGGACAGCTCCGCACTATCGAGTAATCGCGGCTACCTGGGAGGGAGGGCGTCCCGCCCTCCGCGAAGGCGAGACGCCGCGAGGGTCATGCCCTCGCTCCCGGGAAAGTCGAGCAAGGCATTACGCCTTCGCCGCGTCGGGCTGTTCGAGGGCGGACCCGGGTTCGCGGTCGGGCAGCTTGGGAAGGTCGGGCATGGTCAGGCGGACAAACAGTTCTTCCAGCCGGTTGGTCTTGTGGCGGATGCTAAGCACCTGTATGCCAGCGGCGTTCAGCAACTCGAAGAACTCGTTGAGACTGCGCGTTGCCGGAACTTCCACTTCCATTTCATAGCGGCTGCGCCAATGAACCTGGAATCCCGCGAATTTCTGACCCGGGCTGGCCGCCTGCTGCAATGAAATAACGAAGTGCTGTTCCGGCAACTGCCGCAACACCTGCTCCATGCGGTCCTCGACCACGATTTCGCCCCGGTCGAGGATGGCGATACGCCGGCAAAGGTGTTCGGCCTCCTCGAGGTAATGGGTGGTCAGGATAATGGTCACGCCCCGTTCGTTGATTTCCTGCAGCAGGTCCCACATGGAACGGCGGATCTCGATATCCACGCCCGCCGTGGGCTCGTCCAGGATCAGCAGTTTCGGTTCGTGCACCATCGCCCGGGCGATCATCAGTCGCCGCTTCATTCCGCCGGAAAGCGTTCGGGTCAGCATGTTGCGCTCGTCCCATAGACGCACCGCCCTGAGGCACTTCTCGGCGTTGCGCCGGGCCTGCCGCGGGGTCAGGCCGAAGTACCCGGCCTGGTGCATCATCGTGGGCATCGGCCGCTCGAACATGTTGAGGTTCACTTCCTGCGGCGTCACGCCTATGCATCGTTTTACCGCGGCCGGGTTCGTATCGAGATCATGGCCATACACGTGGACCTTACCGGCGGTCTTGTTGACCAGCGTGGTGATGATGCCGATGGCGGTGGTCTTGCCGGCGCCGTTGGGGCCCAGCAGAGCGTAGAATTCGCCCTCGCGCACGGTGAGATCGATGCCCTTGAGCGCCTCTACGCCGTTGGGATAGACCTTGGCGAGTCCTTTCAGGGAGAGTGCTTCCACGGCGCTCCATTGTGCAGGCCCCGCCCGGTAAAGGAAAGTGGCTTTGTCGCTTTGATCCCGCCTTTTCGTGCTTCCTCACCCTTTGTTCGTCCCCCTCCTCGTTGGAGTCGCCATCCTGGCTCGATTCTCGCTGTCCCTGCTTCAACGCTCCCACGAGGAGGGGGACGAACAAAGGGCTTAAGCCGGCGCCGCCTGCTATAGGTTCCTCTTGCACCCCGGTTCCGGGAACGTCGGAGGCAGGGATGCCGACGCCGAGCCCACAGGGATGTGCTCGCTGGCGGTTCCCGGAACCGGGGTGCAAGAGGAACCGAAGGGTTTGCGCTACGTTGCGTCCGCGGTTGCGCCAACAGGGATTGTGTGCATAATATGCGCCTTCTATTCTTTTTATGAGCATCTTATGCCAATGGGGACGGACAGTATGGCCCGCCGCCACGAGGTCATCGCAGACATCATCACGGGCCAGACCGTGGCCAGTCAGGCGCAACTCGGCCGGCTGCTGGCTGAGCGCGGCATACGCGTTACGCAGTCGTGCATAAGCCGTGACCTGTCGGTCATAGGCGCGGTCAAGCGGGGCCGCGCGTACTCCGTTGCGTCCTCGGATATTTCCGAGGGGGACCGGCAAACGCTTGCCACTTATGTGCGCGGCCTGGCCAACGCCGGACCCAACCTCGCGATCGTGCGGACCGCGACCGGGGCGGCCCAGCGGATTGCGCTGTTCCTCGATCGCTGCGGCTGGCCCGAGATCGTGGCGACCGTGGCCGGGGACGATACGATCTTCGTCGCCACCCGCAACCGGGACGAACAGCGCGTATTGCTGGCGCGCCTGCGCCGCGAAATGACCCCGGTTTTATCCTGAACTCAAGGCAACGCGGCAACCACCCATGAGCACCTCCTCAATAGTGCTGGCTTATTCCGGCGGACTGGATACCTCGTTCTGCGTGCCCTGGCTGACCGAGAAGTATCGGCGCCCGGTGGTAACGCTTACGGTCAATACCGGCGGCATCGATTCCGGCCAGGCTGAATCGCTGGAGCGCCGGGCCCTGGCGTTGGGCGCCCGGCGGCATCTGCTGGTGGAAGCGCGCCCGCAGTTCTTCGATGAAGTGATCCGCCATCTCATCGCCGGCAACGTGCGGCGCGGGCACACGTATCCGCTGTGCGTGGGCGCCGAGCGGAGCGTGCAGGCGAAAATCCTGGCCCGCACCGCGCAGGAGCTGGGCAGCGACACCGTAGCGCATGGCTGCACCGCCGCCGGCAACGACCAGTTCCGTTTCGAAATGGCCATGCGCGCGCTGGCGCCCGAAATCACCGTGCTGGCGCCGGTGCGCGACGAGTCCTTCCAGCGTCGCGAGCAGGTCGCGTACCTGGCCGAGCGTGGCGCGCCGCAACTTCCGCAGGGCGGCGATTACTCGATCAACCGGGGGCTGTGGGGCGTGACGATCGGCGGCCGCGAGACCCTGACTTCCGCGGGCTCCATCCCGGAAACGGCCTGGGTGCTGTCCGCGGGTGCGCTGGAGGATCCGCTTCCCCGGGAGCCGCATGAACTGGAATTCGAGGCGGGGCTGCCGGTTGCCTGGGACGGCGAAGCCATGCAGCCCGTGGAGCTGATCGAAACGCTCGAAACAGCCGGTGGCCGGTTCGGAATCGGCCGGGGCATCCACCTGGGCGACACGATACTCGGCTCCAAGGGCCGGGTGGCCTACGAAGCGCCGGCCGCGGAAATTCTCCTGTGCGCGCATCGCGAACTGGAAAAACTCACGCTGGGCGCCGGACAGATGCGGGTCAAGGACACGCTGGCGGCCGTCTACGGCGATCTGGTTCACGAGGGCAGGCAACTCGATCCGGTCTGCCGGGACATCGAGGCCTTTTTCGACTGTTCGCAGGCGCGGGTATCGGGGCGCGTGCACCTGGCGCTGCAGCCCGGAGCGGTCTGGGTCCGCGGCGTCGAATCGCCCCATTCGCTGCTGGCCGCAAGCCGGGGCGTGTACGGGGAGAAGGCCGGGGAATGGTCTCCGCGCGATGCGCTGGGCGCGGCCCGGGTCATGTCGCTGCCCGGCATGCTGCACAGTCGCGTGGGCGAAATGGCTAAGGGAGGTGGCGGCGATGCGTAGCGTAGTGATCGACAAGATGGCCTCGGTCGCCTCGGGCCTGGACCTGGGGCGCGAATTGCGCGTGGGCGAGAGCATTCCCGGCGAGGAAGGCGTGATCGTGGCCGTGGAAGTCCTGAATGACAAATCCTCGTATAACCGGCTGGAACTGGCCAGCGGCCGCATGGCGCGCGTACGCAGCGGCGATATCGTGGTGGGCGCCCTCGGTCACCGCAAGGCCCTGTTCGGCTACTCCGGCCACCTGCCGGAGACCGTAAAGCGCGGCGACGTGCTGCAGTTGCTCAACATTGGCGGCGTGATAGGCGTGTGCGACTCCGTCAACGCCACAATGGGTTCGCCCTTTGACGTGCGCGTTCTGGGCGTGGTGCTGGAGTTCCCGTACCTGGGCCAACGGGTCGGCGTGCCCGCGCGGGTCGGCGGACAGGCGCTGGATGGCGAAGGCCCGGGCGAACTGAACCTGGGGGGCGTTCCGGTCGTGGCCCTGGCCGGAACCTGCATGAACTCGGGCAAGACCGCGGCAGCCTGTGCGATTATCGGCCGGCTGCGGCACGAGGGTTACGTGGTGGACGCCTTCAAGGCCACCGGCGTATCGCTGCGCCGGGACATTCTGGCGATGGAAGACGCCGGCGCACGCAATACCGCGATCTTCACCGATTTCGGGATTGTCAGCACGGCGCCGGAGAACGCGCCGGCGCTGGTGCGTTCGATGCTGCGGCAGATGGCGGCGGCAGCGCCCGACGTGATCCTGTTCGAGTTGGGTGACGGCATACTGGGCGCCTATGGCGTGGAGGCCATCCTCGCCGACGAGGGGATACGCTCGTCCATTTCCTGCCTGCTGCTTTGCGCCAGCGATCCCGTCGCCGCCTGGGGCGGGGCCCGGCTGCTCAAGGATCTTTACGGGATCGAGGTGGCCGCCGTTACCGGTCCGGCCACGGACAACCAGGTGGGACTGGACATCCTGGGGCAGCGAGTCGGCGTGCCGGGCTATAACGCGCTAACGCAAAGCGCGGAGCTCGGCGAGTTCGTGGCCCGCAACGTCTCGCTGGGGCGGCTGTGAACATTCCGGCCGTAATTCTGGGCGCTTCCGGGTACGTGGCGGGCGAACTGCTGCGCATCCTCGCCGGTCATCCGGACTTCCATATCGCCGGGGCGATTTCGGAAAGCAACGCGGGCAAGCCGGTGGAATCCGTGTTTCCCAACCTCACGGGCATCTGGCCGGAGTTCCGCTTCCGGCCCTTCTCCGAGCTGGGCGAGGTGCTCGGGGAGCGTTGCGCGGTTTTTTCCTGCGCTCCGCATGGCGCTAGCGCGGGTCTGATCGCGGCGGCGCTGAAGGTGGCCGACGACAGGGGCGCCCGGGTCCGCATCGTGGACGCTTCGGCGGACTTTCGCTTCGCCGACGCGGATGCGTACGAGCAGGTGTACGGCGCAGGCCACGGCGCACCGGAACTGCTGTCCTCGTTCTCCTGCGCCCTGCCGGAACATCGCGCGCAGGCCGCCACTCGCCATATCGGCCATCCCGGCTGTTTCGCCAGCGCATTGCTGCTGGCGTCGGTGCCCCTGATGCGCCACGGGCTCACCGCCACGCCCTTGTTCGCCAGCGGCGTTACCGGCAGCACGGGCGCCGGCAAACAGCCTCTTCCGACCACTCATCATCCGGTCCGGCATTCCAATATGTTCGCCTATCGCCCACTGAAGCACCGGCACGCGCCGGAAGTCGAAGCCGTGTGCGAGGCGGTGAGCGGAGTGCGGCCGGACCTGCGTTTCGTGCCGCACTCGGGGCCGTTCGCGCGCGGCATTTACATGACGATGCAGGCGGGGCTCAAGCAGTCCGTCAACGCGGAGCAGCTCAGGGAGGCCTTTGCGGATACCTATGCCGGAGCTCCGTTCGTGCACGTGATCGACGGGGCGCCGAAGCTCAAGGACGTGGTTGGAGGAAACCATGCTCATATCGGGCTCACTGCGGACCGGGGATCGGTGGCCGTATTCGTGGTTCTGGACAACCTCGTCAAGGGCGCGGCCGGCGGCGCCGTGCAATGGATGAATCGCCTGTATGGTCTTGAGGAAACCGCGGGCCTTGCGGCCGCGGGGCCGGCGTGGACGTGAGCGTCGCGTCACGGACCGCGGCCGCCGCCGATGTGCGCGGCGCCGAGGCAGCGCACCTGGCCCAGGTGTACGCGCAATTTCCGTTCGAGGTCGTGTCGGGCGACGGCGCTTACCTCAACTGCGCCGATGGCCGCCGCTTGCTGGACCTGTACGGCGGGCACGCGGTATGCGCCCTCGGCTACGGGCATCCGCGGCTTACGCAGACCATCCGGCGGCAGGCCGGCGAGCTGCTGTTCGCCAGCAACGCGGTGGCTTTGCGCGTTCGGGCGCGAGCGGCCGACAAGCTCGCGGAGTTCGCTCCGCCGGGGCTTGATCGGGTTTTCTTCGTCAATTCGGGGGCGGAAGCCAACGAGAACGCGCTGCGCCTGGCCTGCAAGCTCACGGGGCGGTCGCGCGTGGTCGCCCTGGAGCACGGTTTTCACGGCCGCACCGCGGCCGCCGGCGCGGTCACCTGGGGGGCGCGGGAGCGCTGGTACGGGTTTCCGAATACGCCTTTCGACGTGGCCTTCGCGCCTCGCGACAACGCCGCTGCCGTGGTCTCGCACATCGACGGCGAAACCGCCGCGGTCATTCTCGAGCCCATACAGGGCCTCGCGGGCGCGTTCGCCCTGAGCGACGACTTTCTGCGCGACGTGCGCGCCGCCTGCGACAGGCACGGCGCGTTTCTGATCGCCGATGAGGTGCAGTGCGGTATGGGCCGAAGTGGCCTGCCGTTCGCCGTAATGCATTCGGGCGTGGCGCCGGACATGATCACTGCCGCCAAGTCCCTGGGCGCGGGCTTTCCCTGCGCGGCGCTGCTGATGCGCGAGGAAGTCGCGACCCAGCTCGTCGTCGGCGACCTGGGCACTACCTTCGGCGGCGGTCCGCTGGCCTGCGCGGCCATCGAGGCAGTGCTGGACGCGATGGAAGAGGAACAACTTCCGGCGCAGGCCGCGGAGCGCGAGCGGCAGATCCGCTCGACCTGCATCGCGGGTCCGGTTGAGGCGATCGACGGACGCGGACTGCTGCTGGGACTGAAATGCGCCGGCGGCGCGCGGCCGGTTCGAGACGACCTGCTTGCGGCCGACATTCTTGCCGGGACCAGCGCGCTGCCCGAATGGTTGCGCCTGATGCCCCCGCTTAACCTGCGCGAAAAAGAGGCGGCGCTACTGGCCGCCGCCGTGCATCAACTCGGCTCTTGTCAGGAGCAGGCAAATGAGTGACATCCAACGATTCGACGACCTCGCGGACTTTTCGCCCGAGCAGATAGCGGCGCTTCTGGCCCTGGCCGGCCGGCTGGAGAAGCATCCGGAACCGGAGGCCCTGAAAGGCAAGGTGCTGTCGCTGCTGTTTCTGAATCCATCGCTCCGAACGCTGGCTTCGTTTCAGGCTTCCATGACTCGCCTTGGCGGGGGGGCGTTCGTGATCTCGCCGGAAATGTCCATCCACGGGCTGGAGACGCGGCCTGGAATCGTGATGGACGGCGCCGCGGCCGAGCACGTCAAGGAAGCCGTGCCGGTGATCGCCTCGTACGGCGACGCGCTGGGCTTGCGGGCGTTCGCCGAACGCCGCGACCTGGTGGAGGACCTGGAAGACCGCGAGTATCGGAGCATGGCTGAGCTGGTTTCAACGCCCCTGATCAACATGGAGTCGGCCATCAACCATCCCTGCCAGAGCCTGGCCGACTGGAAGACCATGGACGACCTCGGCGCCCCGGTTTCTGGGGGCAAGTTCGTCCTGAGCTGGGCCTACCATCCGCTCGCGCTTCCGCTTGCCGTGCCGGCCGCCACGATCCAGATGGCGGCCATGCGCGGAATGGACGTGACCGTGCTACGCCCGGAGGGGTTCGAGCTGCCGCCCCAGGTCATGGACAAGGCCCGCACGCTGGCCGGGCGTTCCGGGGGGTCGGTCAGTGAAACGGACAACCGTGCGGAGGCGCTTGACGGCGCTCACGTCCTGTACGCCAAGTCCTGGAGTTCGACGGTCCATTACGGCGACAAGCACGAGGACTACCAGTTGCGCAACCGGCACGAGGACTGGTGCGTCGACGAAGACTGGTTCGCACCGGCCGAAGAGGACTGCCGGTTCATGCACTGCCTTCCGGTGCGTCGCAACGTGGTGGTGAGCGAGGCGGTGCTGGACGGGCCGCGCAGCGTAGTGGTGCCGGAAGCGCGCAACCGGATGTGGGTGCAGATGGCCGTGCTCTACGCGATGCTGGGGCCGGGCCTGTGAACCGTTCTCGTCCCAGCGGCACCGGCTTCGGCGCGCTGCGCGCAGCGGCGCCGTACCTGCGGCTGTACCGCGGCCGCGTTTTCGTCGTGAAGCTGGGCGGCGAGGTGTTGAGCCGCAGCAGCCGCATAGAGGCACTGGTCGAGCAGGCCGGGGTCCTGCAGGCGCTGGGCGTGCGCGTGGTGATTGTGCACGGCGGAGGACCGCAGTCGACCGAATTGACCGAGCGCCTCAAACACAAGGCGCGCATGGTGGCCGGCCGCCGCGTAACCGGGCCGGAGGACCTGAAGGTGGCCTCGTACGTGCTCAACGGCGAGGTCAACACGCAATTGCTCGCCGCCTGCCGGGCCTGCGGTATCCCCGCGGTCGGCCTGTCCGGGGTCGACGCCGGCCTTGTGACGGCCCATCGCCGGCCGCCGGTGAAGATGGAAGGCGCCGGCGGCGAGCCGGTGGATTTCGGTTTTGTGGGAGATATCGACGAAGTCGAGCCGGCGGTCCTCGATCTCGTACTCGGGCAAGGCCTGATTCCGGTCGTAAGCCCGCTATCGGCCGACGGAGAGGGCAACCTGCTGAATATCAATGCGGACACCGTGGCCGCTTCGCTGGCGGTCGCCATCAAGGCGGAGAAGCTGGTTCTCACGATGGCCGCGCCGGGCATACTCGAGGATCGTTCCGATCCGTCCACGCTGCTGTCGTATCTTGATCTCGCCGGATTGCGCAAGCTGCGCGAGCAGGGATCGCTGGGCGACGGCATGCTGCCCAAGGCCACGGCCATCGAATGCGCCATCACGGGCGGCGTTCCGCGGGTTCACCTGGTGTCCGGAAGCACGCAGGACGCGTTGCTGCGCGAAGTATTCACCAACGAAGGATGCGGAACGCTGGTCGTGCGCAGCATCGATGCGCTCTCCGCGGCGGAGCAGGAGGCGGCGAAGTAATGACGCGCCTGTGGGACAAGGGCGGCAAGCTGGACCAAACGGTCCTGCGCTATACGGCCGGCGAGGACCATGTCCTGGACGCGCGCCTGGTCGAGTACGACGTGAAGGCCTCGATCGCGCACGCCGGCATGTTGCATGCTGCAGGCTACCTGACGGACGAGGATCACGCCGCGATCGTCGACGGTCTGGCAGAACTGGCCGCCGGTCACGCGGCCGGGGCCTGGGCCATATCGCTGGAAGAGGAAGACGTGCATACGGCCCTCGAACGGCGCCTTGTAGCGCGGATCGGCGACGCCGGCGCCCGCGTGCACCTGGGACGTTCGCGCAACGACCAGGTGCTGGCGGCCCTGCGCCTGTATCTCAAGGACGCCGCTTCGTCCCTGCGGAAGGCTGCCGAGGCGGTGGCCGACGCGCTGGACGAACTTGGTGGGAGCCAGGGTGAACTGCCGCTGCCCGGTTACACGCACATGCAGCAGGCCATGCCGAGCAGCGTAGCCTTATGGGCGGGGGCCTATGCAGCGGAACTGCGCGACGACGCGTCCGGTTTTCGGTCCGCCGTGCGCCGACTGGACCGCAACCCGCTCGGCAGCGCCGCGGGCTTCGGCGCGCCCGGGCTGAAGCTGGATCGTGAACACACCCGCAAGGCCCTTGGTTTCGCCGAAGTGCATGAGCCGGTCACGGCCGTGCAGCTATCGCGCGGCAAGGCCGAAGCCGGGCTGGCGTTCGAATGCGCGCTGCTGGTCCAGGACCTGGGCCGGCTTGCCGGCGACCTCCTGCTGTTTTACACGCAGGAGTTTGCGCTCGTTGACCTGGCGCCGGAAGTGACCACCGGCTCGTCCATCATGCCCCAGAAGCGTAATGCCGACGCCCTGGAGCTGGTGCGCGCCGCCGGCGCTACCGTGCGCGCTTCCTTGCTGGAAATCCTTGGCATTCCCGCATCGCTGCCTTCCGGGTATCAGCGCGACCTGCAGCGCATCAAGGCGCCGCTGTTCCGCACCATCGATCTTGCCGGCGAAAGCTGCCATGTCGTTTGCCGTATAGTGCGCGCTTTGCGCTTCAACCCGGAACGCTGCGGGGAACTGACATCGGCCCGGGGCCTGCGCGCCGCCGAGCGCGCCAACCGGCTGGCGGTGGAGCAGGGATTGAGTTTTCGCGAAGCGTACCGGCAGGTGGCGGAGCAGGAGAAAGAGTGAGCGGCAGAATATGGCACCCCAGGGCGTTCGATCGTCCCGAGCAGCTCAACGCCCTGGAGAAGGACCGGATGCTGGGACATCTGGGCGTGGAGATTGTCGAGATCGGCGACGACTACCTGCGCGCCCGCATGCCCGTGGACTATCGCACCCAGCAGCCGTTCGGGTTGCTGCACGGCGGCGCCTCGGCGGTCCTGGCGGAATCGGTCGGAAGCTGGTCGTCCTACCTCACGACGCCTCCCGGCGAGTACCAGGTCCTCGGCCTGGAAATAAACGTCAGCCACCTGCGCCCGGCGAAATCGGGTTACGTGTACGGCACAGCCCGCCCGGTGCGGCTCGGCAGCGTGGTACACGTCTGGGACATACGGATCACCGACGAAGCGGACGTTCTGCTCAGCGTTTCCAGGCTGGCGACTTCCGTTCGTCCGCTTAAGCAATCTGGCGCGTCATAACCTTGCGCGCGCCCAAGAGGGAGAAGCTCGTGAAGAAATTACTCGTTGTCGCCTGCGCGGCCCAGCAGTCCGCGCTGCAATCCGCGGATGCCGATCCGGACGCGCAGCAGGCGCAGGCATCCGAAGACTCGGCCGCCGCACGCCGGGAGCAGCGGCGCAAGAGCGATCAGACGTACGTGACCTCGCTGGAACGCAGGGACAAGACGGGCTCCCGCATCAATCGCGTCCGCCGCAGGGGCGAGCCGGAAGAGGACACTACCGCCGGCAAACGCGTCGAAACCATTAGCCGGGAAGAGCTTGAGGACATGGAGGAAAGGGGCGGGACCGTAGTGATAGGCGGCGAAGGCTAGCCCGCATACTTCACCAGCGTAAGCTCGGCACTTGCCCCCTCCTCGCGGGAGCGTTGGAGCAGGGATAGCGAGAATCGAGCCAGGATGGCGACTCCAGCGAGGAGGGGGCAAGTGCCGAGCGAGGAAACACGGAAAGACGCCGCGAAATACTCCCGGAAGAAGGGGGCCATGAGAGGGCTACGGTCGGCGCGTGATCAATCGGCCGCGGGTTCGCTTTTCTTGAGCATCAGCCGCGCCATCAGGATGCCGATTTCGTAGAGCAGGTACATCGGTATCGCCAGCAGCGTCTGGGAGATCATGTCGGGCGGAGTCACCAGCATGCCCAGCGTGAAGGCCCCCAGCAGAATGTAGGGACGTTTGCTGCCGAGTGATTGCGGGCTGACGATACCCGCGCCCACCAGCATGAGGATGGCGATCGGCACCTCGAAGGCGAGTCCGAAAACAAAGAACAGCACCACCACGAAATCCAGGTATTCGCCGATATCGGTCATCATGGCCACGCCTTCGGGCGTGGCGGCGGCAAAGAAACTGAACATCAGCGGGAACACGACGAAGTAGGCGAAAGCCGCTCCGGCGTAGAACAGAAATATGCTGTAGAGCACCAGCGGCAGCGCCACCTTCTTTTCGCGCTTGTACAGCCCCGGCGCCACGAAGGCCCAAGCCTGGTATATGACCACCGGCATGGCGGTGAACAGCGCCACGAAAAAGGCCGTCTTGAAGGGAGTCAGAAACGGCGAGGCCGGCCGGATGGCGACCATCGTGAATCCTTCGGGAAGCTGACTCATCAGCGGCGACGCCACGAGCGTGAAAACTTCCTGGGCAAAGGGCGCCAGGCCAACGAAAACCACCAGTATCGCGCCGGCCGCCTTCATCAGGCGGGAGCGCAGTTCGATCAGGTGCGAAAGAAGGCTGGACTCCTCCAGTTCCTCCTTTTCTTCCTTGTCCTTTTGCTCGGGCTCGCTATTCACCGGACTGACTTTGTTCGGTGTCTTCCTTGCCGGACTCTTGCGCGGTTTCGGCTTCCTTTTCCTTGTCCTTGCCGGATTTCTGCGCGGTTTCGGCTTCCGTTTCCTTCTGTTCGCCGCCCTTTTCCTTTTGCGCTGCTTTCGGTTTCGCGCCGGCCGACGCCCCGGCGGACCCACGGGCCGAGAACGGACTCGGATCGTCCAGATCCACTTCCTGTCGCAACTGGTACATCAGCGTCCGCGACATGCGCCTCGCCTGCCCGACCCAGCGCCCAAGCTGCGCGGCGACTTTCGGCAGGCGCTGCGGCCCCAGGACGATCAGGCCCAGGCCCGCCAGAAGCACGAGTTCCGTAAAGCCGATATCAAACATGGTTCACGTCGTTCGACCGGCGCAGCCGGTCGAGGCGGAGCAACGGGTGCGATGACCGGCCTAGCCGCCCGTGGCGCAAGCCCCGCTGCGTTCGACCGGCGATCCATCCCGCCTGGACTGCGTTGCTCGTCGCTTGCATATGCCCGATATGCGCGCTCCTCGCGCCTTGCCAGGCGGGCGTCTCGCCGGTCTCGGCGCGACGCAGGGTTCCGCCGCGGGCGGCTAGGCCTTGGGCGCGTCCTTCTCCTTGCTCTTCGCGCCGGTGTCGGTCTCGCTGAACTCCGCGTCGCTGCGGGCCAGCTTGTCCGGATCGGCCTTGTCCGGGTCGGCAACGGCCTTGCGGAATCCCTTGATGGCGGAGCCCAGGTCACTGCCGAGGTTCCGGATCCGCGAGGTGCCGAATATCACCAAGGCGAGCAGCAGCACTACCAGTAGCTGCCAGCCGCTGATTCCGCCAAATCCCATTATTTCGTCCTCTTAGCGCTCATGGAGTCTCCGCCGGGTCTATTTTGCCCATGCGCTACTCGCCTGAGCAGCGCTACGGTAGCTCGTAATCATAACCTCAAGCTCATACTGTCTCACCAGCAACAGCCTTCGCTTTAATTCCGCCTTCTCATTGCCCCCTTCTTCCGGGAGACGCATAAATCCATCCATGTAGCTTGGTTCCGCCATCCATGGCTCACACACTCCCGGAAGAAGGGGGCAATGAGAAGGCTACGGTGGGTGAGCGCCCGGATGGGCTTGCAGGAGAATGGTTACCGGCCCCGAGTTGACCAGTTCCACGTCCATGTCGGCGCCATAGACGCCCGTTGCCACGCGTACGCCCAGCGCCTTCGATTCGGCCACCAGCCGGTCGAACAGCCGCCGTCCCACGTCGGGCGCCGCCGCCTTCGAAAACCCCGGCCGGGTGCCCTTGCGCGTGTCGGCCGCGAGCGTGAACTGCGATACCAGCAACAGTTCGCCGCCCACGTCCTTCAGGCTCAGGTTCATCCGGCCGCCGGCGTCCGGAAATACGCGATAGCCCACGATGCGCTCCGCCAGCCGCCTGGCTTGCGCATCGCCGTCGCCCCGTTCCACGGCGGCCAGCACCAGCAGGCCGCGGCCGATTTCGCCGGATGTCTCGCCATTCACGCTAACTCGCGCGCGGCTGACGCGTTGCAGCAGCCCGATCATCTGTTCCCTGTTCCCGCCGGTATAGTATTCGCGCCATTCATACGGGGATTCTCATGCCGCAATTGACGGTCAAGGCGATAGTAACCGGTGTGCTGCTGTCGATCATTCTTTCCTGGGCCAACGCTTATATCGGACTTTTCGCGGGACTTACGGTCTCGGCATCGATTCCCGCCGCGGTGCTGTCCATGGCCGTTCTGAGCCTGTTCAAGCGCAGCAACATACTCGAGCACAACATCGTGCAGACCGCTGCCTCCGCGGGCGAGTCGCTGGCGGCCGGCGTGATCTTCACGCTGCCGGCGTTGCTGATACTCAACCACTGGGACGTGTTCGACTATTGGTGGGTAAGCGTGATCGCCGGAGTCGGGGGCCTGCTTGGCGTGATGTACACCATTCCGCTGCGCCATTCGCTGATCGTATCGGAGAACCTTGCCTTCCCGGAAGGCCAGGCGACGGCCCAGGTGCTCAGGGCGGGGCAGGAGCGGGGCGGCGAGGTGCGCTTCCTGGCGCTGGGCGCCGGCCTGGGCGCGCTGCTGAAACTGAGCGAGACCGGCTTGAAGCTGTGGGACGGAATCGCCCAGGCAGCCACGCGCGTAGGCGAAAGCATCGCCTACGCGGGATCGAACCTCTCCCCGGCCCTGGCCGGCGTCGGCTACATCGTGGGAATCAATATCGCCAGCCTGGTCCTGCTAGGGGGCCTGTTCTCGTGGAATGTCGCCCTGCCCGTGTTCGGCGCCTTCTACCTGGAAAACAATCCCGAATTCGCCGCCGGCGTGGCGGGCATGTCCGCGGCGGATGCGGCCTTCGCGATCTGGAGCACCCAGATCCGCTACCTTGGCGTGGGCGCAATGATCACGGGCGGCCTCTGGGCGATTGTTTCGCTGCGCGGTTCGCTGGTTGAAGCCTTCCGGCGGGGCTTCGGGAAGTCCGCCGCGACGACCGCCATGGCGGAGACCGATCGCGACACGCCTATGCGCATCGTGCTGAGCGGCGTGGCGGTCATGGCGGTTTTCATGTGGTTCATCTACTACAACGTGGTGGACAGCGCCGGCATTTCGCTGGCCATGACGCTGCTGATGGTCACGACCGGATTCCTGTTCTCGGCGGTAGCCGCGTACATGGCCGGACTGGTCGGGTCCTCGAACAATCCCGTATCGGGGGTCACGATCGCCACCATCCTGTTTTCCTCGCTGCTGATGCTGTGGCTGGCCGGAAGGGAAGACGCCAACGCGCCCGCGGCCGTGATCATGATCGGGGCCGTGGTGTGCTGCGCGGCGGCCATCGGCGGCGACAACATACAGGACCTGAAGGCCGGCCGGATTGTCGGATCCACGCCGTACAAGCAACAGGTCATGCAGGTCGTGGGCGTCGTTTCGGCCACCTTCCTGCTGGCGCCGATACTCAACGTCCTGCTCACCGCCTACGGCATCGGCCCGGCGACTGCCGAGCAGCCCGACTCGCTCCAGGCGCCCCAGGCCACGCTGATGGCGTCGGTGGCCGCCGGAGTGCTTGGCGACGCCGGCCTTCCCTGGAACATGATCGCGATAGGCGCGGCCGTGGGCGTGCTGATCATCGTCTGCGACGAAGTGCTGAAGGCGCGCAAGGCAGGCTTCAGAATGCCGGTGCTTGCCGTTGCGGTGGGAATCTACCTGCCGGTAGAGCTGGCGGTTCCGATCTTCCTGGGCGGCTTGCTGTCCTACCTTGCCAAGCGCGCGCGGGGCGGGGAGGCCGCCCGCTCCGGTTCGCTGCTGGCCGCGGGACTGATCACCGGCGAGGCGCTGCTCGGCATTTTCATCGCCGTCGTGATCGTCGCGACCGGCGACAAGGCGCCTCTGGCGCTGCCGTTCTCGGCCGGATCCTGGCTCGGCATGCTGGCGCTTGCGGCGGTCGCGGTGCTGCTGTATCGTGCCGGCGCCCGCGGGAACGCGGCCGGCTCAAGCTGACGATTCACCTATTTCCGATCTGGAGGAAACCCATGTCCCATTACCTGGTTGCGGTGTGCCACATCACCAACTTCAACGACAACATGAAGAAATACGCCCAGCTTTCCGCCGAGCTCGTGGCGAAGAACGGCGGTGAATACGTTATCCGCGGCCCGTCGGAAGAAAACGTCGAGGGCGACAAGCTGGAGGGTTGCTACCTGGTTATCAGCCGCTTCCCCACCCGCGAACAGCTCGACGCCTTCTGGAAGGGCGACGAGTACCGCAACAACGTGCGCCCGCTTCGCGCCGGCACCGGAAAATACGACATCGCGATCTACCCGGCCGCGCCGTAATCCTGAGCGGCATCGCCGCAGGCTGGAGTCAAGGTTTCCTTGCGGGCGGCCAGAGGTCGGCCAGGTTGAATTCGATGGCGTCGAAGGGCGGCAGCGAAACCGGATCATCGCCTGTCCGTTTGCCGATCAGGGCGTAGCGACCGCCACGCAGAAGGAAAGCGCACAGCGAGCGGGCGTCGGGATCGACAAACCATAAGTGCCCCACGCCTTCGCGGGCGTAGATCGCTTGCTTGGGGCCTTCGTCCAGCGCGCGGGTGGAAGGCGACAGCACCTCGCAGGCCCAGTCCGGCGCCTGCGAGAAGTAGGCCGCGATGGGATACTCCGGCATGTTCTCCCGCCTCCATCCGGCCAGGTCGGGCACCACGATGTCTTCGCCCAAGTGCAGCTCCGGCTCGTCAACGATCCACCAGCCGCCGGGGCCGCCGCTGCCGTAGTCGAAAGGAATGCTGAGCCTCGCGCCAAGCCCGGTGGAAGCGCGCGCGTGCGGCGACGCGGGCCGGGGATGCGTGTAGAGTGCGCCGCCAACCACCTCGGCCACCCTGTTGGGCGGCGCGTCGAGCACATCCTTGTAGGTGGCGCGCTTTTCCTCCGGCGGGGTTTGCGCGCAGTTTTCCGGACGGGGCGCCGCGCCGGGATGGTCGCTTGCGTCGCTGGCCATTCAGATCTGCTCCTTGAAAGACAGGCCATTCAAGGTCGAGCATAGTAACACCCGCAACGAAATATCCGGCGCTCAAGAATCCTGGGGCGCGTTTTTTGCACTTATACTTGTGCGCCGTCGCAGCAGCGCGCGGGTTGAGGCATTATGAGTTACCCCCCCCCGAATAATCGCCGGGACACCCCGACTGCATCCGCATGGCGGCGCCGTCCCCGTCGCCTAGCCCCCCGGCCTGAGCCGTCCCGCCTCGCAGGCGGTGTCCTCCGTTCGGCGCGGCGCGC
>VYBN01000003.1:94082-184082 GCA_009844425.1 Gammaproteobacteria bacterium
CCCGGCCTGAGCCGTCCCGCCTCGCAGGCGGTGTCCTCCGTTCGGCGCGGCGCGCCCTCCCGGCGCTGCTGCTGTCGCCGATCCTGCTGGCCAGCCTCGCATCGCCGGCCTTCGCGCAGTCCATCTCTTCAACCCAGATCGCCGAGGGGCGGACGCTCACGTTCACCGTGGCCGGCATCCCCGCAAGCTGGACCGGCACGCCGAGCTGGGAACAGCCATTTAATACTTTGACATCGGGCAAGGCCATAACCCAAGGAGCTTGTAGTCCTAATGCGTTGCTAGTTGGTGGCCAGCATTACACGGACCTTTGCTACGATCTTTTGTCAGCCAGTTGGGACTCCGCGGCCCGCGTCTTCACCTTCCAGCTTCACGCCTACACGGACATCTTCGCCGAAGGCGACGAGACCTTCACCCTGAAGCTGGTCGATAGCGACAACGCTTCCCGAGCAGCTGAATTCAACTTCACGGTGAAGGACGGCCCCGGCCCGGTGGTCTCGCTGGATCTGGCCAGCGGCGCCCGCGTGCCGGAGGGCGTTCCGGCGAGGTTCCGGCTGGGCCTGCGCCCGGCGCTGCCGTACGCGGTGCACGTGGCGGTGCTCGTGCGCGAGGAGGGCACGGCGTTCGACAACGGCGCGCCGGACCCGTACCCGGGCCACGTGCTGCCGCGGCACCGCGGCGAGTTCGTGGTCGAGATCCCGGCCAATGCGTCCAACGCCGTCCATTCGGTGCCCACCCGGTCCCAGAGCTTCCTGGAGCGGGACACGACGGTGCACCTGCTGGTGATGAAGCCGACGGCGGGGGTGCGGAGCATCGCGCGCAATCTGCCGGCTTCGCGGGGCGGCGGGGTCGAGCTGGGCAGCTACGTGACGGACGGCGCCAACACGGCCACGGTCACGGTGCTCGACGGCAACGACAGCCCGTCGGCGGTGACGCCCGAGGTGCGCCTGCACGTCCACCCCGAGGACACGGAGGTGGCCGAGGGCGGCACCATCGAGTTCTGGCTGGCGATGAAGCCGCAGCCGGCCTCGGACCTGGCGGTGAACATCGACATCGCGGCCGGGGTGAAGCCGAACTCGAACGTCGGGGAGTGCGGGCAGTTTCTGGCTGCCGGCGAGGCGGGCCGGCGCACGGTAACGGTGCCGGGCTACGGCGGGGGGCTGCCGCGGCAGAGTTGGAACTGGGTGCGGTTCACCGTGCCGACGGTGGACGACAGCGCGGATGAGCACGATTGCGATGTGGTGGCGACCATACTGGCGGACAGCAGCTACAGGGCGCTGAACGCCTACCAGGACAAGGCGCGGGTGCGGGTGACGGACAACGACGAGGCGGGGTCGTCGCAGGACTCCGAGGTGGTTCGCCCGGTGGTGACGCTCACGCGCGATGCGGCCTCGGTGACGGAAGGCGGCGAGGCGTCGTTCACGCTCACGGCGGACCGCCGGCCGCCCGACCCCCTGCCGGTGTGGGTCGATTACAAGGAGACGCGCGGCAGCGGGGAGACGCGCCGGGTGTCCGGCGGCAGCGCCCAGGTGGTGATCCCGCGGCGGGGGCTGTCGGTCACGTGGACGCTCGCGACCGAAGACGATGAGGTGTGGCTTGGCGGCGGCGAGGCGACGGCAACGCTGCGCGCGGGCGACGGCTACTTGGTGGGCGAGCCGTCCTCGGCGGCGGTGGCGATCATCGAGGACGACCCGCAGGAAGAAATGCAGGGTTCCCCGCCGGACGAAGAGGAGAACTCCAATCAGGACGAAGAAGTGGAGGATTCCAATCAGGACGAAGTGGGCAACCCTCCGCCGGACGAAGAGGAAGAGGCTCCGCCAGCGTCGGTGGAATCGTGCGTGTCGGACGATCTGTTGGCGACGGCGGAGCGGCTCTACGATCAAAACCGTCACCGGCCGCCGAAGTATGCGGAGAACTGGTTCAGCGTGCTGGTGGCGTTCGGGGCGAGGGATGCGTCGCAGTGGACGGCGGACGGGCGGACGATTTCGCCGATGACGTCGGCCTCGGCGAAATCGCGCGGCTGGCGGCGCTTTGCGGCGGCGCTGGAATGCCTGGAGGGCGCAGCGTCGATGCCGCTGCGGATGATGAGCTTTATGGCTCCGGCGCGGGAGCCCGAAGTTCCGGCGCTGTCGGTGGACGACGCCACGGCGAACGAAAGCGACGGGGCGGTCCGGTTCACGGTGAGGCTCAGCGCGCCCGCCGAGGGCTTTGCGCGGGTCCGTTACGAGGCCCGGGAATCGGAGCCATCCTCGGCGCGCCGGGCGCTGGACTTTATCGCGGAAAGCGGGTCGGTGCGCTTTGAGCAGGGCGACACGGAACAAGAGATCGTGATCCGCATCCTCGACGACAGCATCGATGAGGGCGCGGAGACATTCGAGTTGGCGCTGTCGGACCCGGCCGGCGCGGTCATCGGGGACGGTTTGGCGGTCGGGACGATCGTGAACACGGACCCGATGCCGGGGGCGTGGCTCGGGCGTTTCGGCCGTGCGGTGGCCGGGCAGGCGCTCGATGGCGTCGCGGACCGCATGGCGGCGCCGCGCGAGCCGGGCGCGCAGGGCGCCATCGCCGGATACGCGCTGAGCTTCGATTCCGAAGCGCGGTCCGCAACGGACGGCGCCCCGGCTTCCGCCGCAAGCGGCGCCGTGGGCGGCCAGCCGCTGGCGCTCTCCGGCCTTGCGCACAGCTTTGCGCACGGCTTCGGCGCGCCCGGCGGCCGCTTCGGGGCCGCAGCGGGTCCGGCCGGCGCCCACCGCCTGGGCGGGTCCTACGGCATGACGCTGCAGGATGTGCTGTTGGGTTCGAGCTTCACGGCCACGGGGGCGGCGGACTCGCGCGGCGGCAGCCTGGCGTTGTGGGGCCGCTCGGCGCAGTCGAGCTTCGCCGGCGGCGAAGGCGGCTTTTCGCTCAGCGGCGAGACGGCGTCGTCGATGCTGGGCGCGGACTATGCCCGCGGCCGGTGGCTGGCGGGACTGGCGCTGCTGCGAAGCGCCGGCGAGGGCGGCTATCCCGATGCCGGCGCCGATCACAGCCCCCTGTTCCCGGCCTGCCCCGGCGGGATGGAAGAAGAACTTTGCGGCGGAACGGCGCTTGAAGGCGATGGCGCTGTGAAGGCGTCGCTGACGGCGGCGGTGCCGTATGCGGCCTTTAAGGTCTCGGAGCGCCTGAAGCTGTGGGGCGCGCTGGGCTACGGCGCGGGCGAGGTTGCCCTCGAACCGGACAGCGGCGTTATCTACGAGGCCGGCATCGGCTGGACGATGGCGGCGCTGGGCCTGCGCGGCGGCCTGACCGCGCCGCCGAAGGCGGGTTCCGGCCTGTCGCTGGCGCTCACGTCCGACGCGCTGTACGCGGACACCTCATCGGACGGCACGAACGATCTGGCGCCGTCGGCATCCGGCGTGAGCCGGCTGCGATTGGGACTGGAAGGCCGCTACCGGATCGCGCTTGCCGGGGGCGGCAGCATCACGCCCCGGATCGAAGTGGGCGCGCGCCATGACGGGGGAGAAGCCGGGACCGGGTTCGGAGTCGAACTCGGCGGAGGCGTCGCCTGGGTCCATCCGCAGGCCGGCATCTCGCTTGAGCTGTCGGGCCGCGCGCTGATCGCGCACGGCAATAACGACATCAAGGACCGCGGCTTTGCGGCCTCGCTGGCCTGGGACCCGGCCCCGGCGACCAAGCGCGGACCGTCGCTGACGCTGCGCCAGGACTGGGGCGGACGGGCCCGCGGCGGCCTGGACGCGCTGTTCGCCAGCGACGTATTCGCGGGCTGGAACCGCGGCCATGCGGTCCAGGCCGGCTACGCGCCGGCCCGCTGGACGGCGGAGCTGGGCTACGGGCTGCCGGCCTTCGGAGGGCGGTTCGTGGGCATGCCGCAGCTGAGCTACGGCGCCTCCTACGGCGCGCGCGAAATGGGCTTCGGCTGGCGGCTGACGCCGGACGCCGCCCACGCGCCGGACCTGTCGTTCGGCTTCAAGGCGGCCCGCAGGGAGAGCGAAGCCGCACCGCCGGAACACATGATCGGACTCGAACTCACCGCACGCTGGTAAACCGGCCGCGGGCGCCGTGGCCGCCGGGCTAGTCTCGGCGGGAGGCGCCGGGCGACATGAAGCGCGCCCTGGCGGTCGCCACGAGTGCGCCGCTGTCGTCGCGGAAGGCCTTGCCCTCCATTTCCATCATGCGGCCCCGGCGGCGCAGCAGCCGGCCTTCGAGCTTCAGGCCGACTCCCATCGGCGCCGCGTCCCGGTAGCGAACCTCGCAGCGCGCAGTGTGGGCGCGAAGACCTTGCAGGAAACTCCAGTTGGCCATGACGTCGTCCAGCAGCGAGTAGAGGATGCCGCCGTGGAGCATGTCGCTGTAGCCCACATGCGTCGGTCCCGGCGTAAATTCCGCGCGGCAGATCTGCTCGCCGCCTTCCTCTTCCAGCCGGAAACGCACCCTCAAACCCCCGGGGTTGGAAGGTCCGCAGACAAAGCAATGGTTGGCCGGGTCCCAGAGATCGCCGATGTTCTTTTCCACGGACTGTTTTTGTGCGCCGGACACTACACTAGGGCATGATAGAAACAATCGTGGAATGATATGCGGGCTCAGGCAATGACTTACGATTCCGGCAACATCTTCGCGCGCATTCTGGCCGGGGAGGCCAAATCCCACCGCGTTTACGACGACGAGCATGTCCTGGCGATCATGGACGTCATGCCGCGCGCCGACGGCCATACGCTGGTGCTGCCCAAGGCGCCGTGCGCGGATTTTCACACGCTTCCCGCGGATGCCGTGCCCGGCGTGTTTGCGGCCACTCAGAAGCTCGCGGACGCCGTCAAGCAGGCGTTCGGGGCGGACGGCGTTCTGGTCATCGTGCGCAACGGCTCCGCTGCCGGCCAGGTCGTCTTCCACATGCATGTGCATGTCATCCCCTGCCATCAGGGCCAGCCCGTGAAGCGGCCGGGACATGCGCTGGCCGATGATGAAGTTCTCGCGGAGCACGCCCTGCTGATTCGCGAGGCGCTGTCCCGGCAGCCGGCGGAATAGCCGCGGGACCTATGCCTGCAAGTCACCTCAAGTGGCCGTTTTTCGAGCAGCGGCACGGCCACCGGCAGAGCAGGCTGGAAGCCTGGTGCGGCGAGAAATCCTGGGAGAAGGAGCTCTCCGATTCCGACCTGGACGCGAACTGCCGGGACATCGCCAGGCGTCTGGGCGAGGCCGGGTTCCTGAGGATCGCGGTGCCGCAGCCGTTCGGCGATGACGCCAGCCTCGACGCCCGCAGTCTGTGCCTGATGCGTGAAACGCTGGCGCGGCACGAGCCCCTGGCCGATTTTGTCTACGCGATGCAGGTTCTCGGCAGCGCGCCGATAAGCCTGCACGGGAACTCCGGGCAGAAGGAGGCATGGCTGGGCGATGTGGCCGCCGGGCGGAAGATCGCGGCCTTCGCGCTCTCGGAGAAGGAAGCGGGTTCGGATGTCGCCGCCATGACCATGCGCGCGGAGCGGAGCAAGGGCGACTATGTGCTCAACGGCGCCAAGGCCTGGATTTCGAATGCCGGAGTCGCCGATTTCTACGTGGTATTCGCCCGCACCGCCGAAGGCAAGCGTGGAATCAGCGCGTTCGTGGCGCCTGCCGATACGCCCGGCCTTAAGATTGGCGAGCGCACCCGGGCCATTGCGGCGCACCCGCTGGGCAACCTTGAATTCAACGACTGCCGCCTGCCGGCGGAATCCATGCTGGGCGCGCCCGGAGACGGGATGCGTGTTGCGCTCGGCACTCTGGACCTGTGCCGTTCCACCGTGGGCGCGGCCGCGCTGGGCATGGCGCGCCGGGCCTACGGTGAAGCGTTGCAAAGAGCACGCCGGCGCGAGCTGTTCGGCGGGACCCTCGGCGACCTGCAACTCACGCAGGCGGCCCTGGCCGACATGGCGACGTCCATTGATGCGGCGGCTCTTCTGGTTTACCGGGCCGCCTGGACGCGCGATTCGGGGCAGGAGCGCATAACCCGCGAAGCCTCGATGGCCAAGCTGTTCGCGACCGAGCAAGCGCAAACGGTGATCGACCGCGCGGTGCAGTTGTTCGGCGGCGAGGGGGTCCGGGCGGGCTCCGTGGTGGAGCGGCTGTACCGCGAGATACGCGCGCTCAGGATTTACGAGGGCGCAAGCGAGATTCAGCAACTGCTGATCGCGCGCCACGAGCTGAAGGGCTAGCCCGTATACCTCATCAACTTCCCGAATACGGGTCGCGCACCCGCCGCGGCCATCTCATCGCCTCCTTCTTCCGGGAGTGTGTGAGCCATGGATGGCGGAACCAAGCCCCATGGATGGGTGCATGCGTCTCCCGGAAGAAGGAGGCGATGAGACGGCCAACTCGAAGCGCCTCCGGAACGCAGTCCGCCCTGCCATGGCTGCTTGCGCTTGCCCAATGCCTGCCGCTGCCGGCCGTCCATGCTCAGGCAAGCGAAGGCGCAAGCGCCGATGTCGAAGAAATCGTGGTGACCGCGCGGCGGCGTCCCGGCGACGTGCAAGGCGTGGGCCGCAGCCTCAGCGCGCTGGACCTTGAGCGCCTCGGCGGACTGCCCGGACAGATGCACGTGCAGGAGGCGCTGGCGCGGGTGCCGGGCGTGAACCTGCAGCGGGGCAACGGACAGGAGTACCTGCCGGCGCTGCGGTCGCCGGTGCTCACCGGGGCCGGCGCCTGCGGCGCGCTGCTAACGGCAGAGGACGGCATTCCGCTGACCTCGCCGGGCTTTTGCAACATCAACGAACTTTTCTTCGCCCACCACGAGGCGGCTTCGCGCATAGAGGTGCTGCGTGGGCCGGGAACGGCCGTGCATGGAGGCAATGCGCTGCACGGTGTCGTTAACGTCATCACCGCGCGCAGCGCAGGGTCTTCGCTTGCCGGCCTGGAGTTGGGGTCGTACGGTCTGGCGCGATTCCGGCTGAACCGGTTCGGCGAGGCGGACAGCGGCCTCAGGTTGACCGCGGTGCGCGACGGCGGTTTTCGCGACGATGCCGGCTACCGGCAGTTCAAGCTCAACGCCTTTCGCTCGGGGACCCGGCGAGCCTGGGACTGGACCGGCGGCCTGGCCGTGAGCGGGCTGGACCAGGACACCGCGGGGTACATCACCGGACTCGACAGCTATCGCGACCGGCAAACCGCCCGCTCGAATCCGGACCCCGAAGCGTTCCGCAAGGCGCTCAATCTGCGCGCCTGGGCACGCCTTCAATATCGGCGTAGTGAAGCCTGGTCGCTGGTGCTGACGCCGTACCTGCGCTACTCGCGGATGCGCTTTCGGATGCATTTCCTGCCCGGCGACCCGTTCGAGCGCAACGGCCATTCCGGCGCCGGCCTGCAGACGGCCGCCTATATCGACCGACCAGCCTGGCGCCTCATTGCCGGTCTGGACTTCGAGTACGCGCGGGGCGATCTGCGCCAGTGGCAGGAGGGCGACGCCGCCGGCAGCGCATTCGTGCGGGCGGTCTTCCCCTCGGGGGACCACTACGACTACGAGGTGGACGCCGGCTGGCTGGCTCCATTTGCACAGATTGACCTGCGTCTCGGAAGCGATTGGACCGCGAGCCTCGGGGCGCGTTACGAACGCACGCGCTACGACTACCGCACGACGCTGCCCGCGGGACGCACGCGCGACGACCTGACTCCCTGCGGTTTCGGAGGTTGCCGCTACAGTCGCCCTGCCAATCGCGCCGACAGCTTCGGGACGTTCTCGCCCAAGGCGAGCATCATCTGGAGCCCTTCGGGCAGCGCACGCGCCTGGCTCAGTCTTTCGCACGGCTTTCGCATGCCGCAGGCCACCGAGCTGTACCGCCTGCAGGGTGCGCAGGCCACGGCGGATTTGCGTCCGGAACAGCTTCGGGCGGCGGAACTGGGCGCGTCCTTCCGCCTCGAAGCCTTTGCCGCTCAGGTGGCGCTTTATCACATGCGCAAGCGGGACGTCCTTTTCCGCGATGCGGAGCTGTTCAACCGCGCGGGCGGCGGCACCCGCCACGAGGGGTTCGAGATCGGCTTCTCCTGGCAGGCGATATCCGGGCTGACGGTGGAACTTACAGGCAGCGTCGCCCGGCACCGCTACGACAGGGATTACCTGCTCGGGGGCGTCAATCTGAAAGGCCTCGACGTGGACACGGCGCCGCGCCGGTTCGGCGGGACGCGCATTCGCTGGCGGGACGATTCAGACTGGCAGATGGAGCTGGAGTGGCTCTGGACTTCAGGCTACTTCATGGAGCCCCAAAACCGCCATCGCTATCCGGGTCATGCAATCCTGAACCTGCGCGCGCGAGCGGCGCTGGGGCCAAGAGTCGTCGCCTATCTGCGCCTGCTCAACCTGACCGGCCGCGCATACGCGGACCGCGCCGACTATACGGTCTTCAGTAGAGAGCGCTATTTCCCCGGACGGCCCCGATCGGTGTTTGCCGGCCTGGAATGGCGCTGGGGTGCGCCCATCCCGAAATAGCCAGCGCCTTGGCGGAGCTTCGATCCCGCCCTTCGTTCGTCCCCTTCCTCGTTGGAGTCGCCATCCATGGCTCGGAAGCGCTATCCTGCTTTTACGCTCCCACGAGGAAGGGGACGAACGAAGGGCTTTAGTCGGCGCGTTTGGCGGGCTTGCGCCGGCGAGGCCGCAGCAAAGCGTCGGCTAAAGGTTTCTCATGCACACCTGTTCCGGGAACGTCGGAGGCAGGGATGCCGACGCCGAGCCCACAGGGATGTGCTTGCCGGCGGTTCCCGGAACAGGTGTGCATGAGAAACCGAGGGTTTGCGGGATCGAACCGCGCTGTTTTTGCTCTTAGCTCCCGTCGTCGGCGATCCATTCGCCGCCCTGGAAACCGCAGCCGATTTCCAGCGCAAATGCGTCACCGGTGTAGTAATGCTGCCTGGAGTCTCCCAGGTCGCAGACCCCCACCGTCTCGCGCTCGGCGTCGCACTCGGCGCCTTCCGCGAAGCTTGCGTCATGGTTGTCGTCCGTCTGGCCCAGCTCCGTGCAGGCGGCTTCCGTCACCGGCGCCTGGCAAACGTCGAACGGGCCCGCGAACATGTTCTCCTGAACATAGGTGCAGGCGCCTACAGGCTCATCGTCGCCGATCGCGGCGCTCATCAATACCAGAAAAAGGCCGGGCAGCCAGCGTTTTGTCGTCATGGGTGTGTTCTCCCCTCTTCAGAACAGCGGCGAATGATAAACCAGCGCTCTGCTATGCTGCGGAGCACGGCACTCGTAGGGAGGAATGCTCGGCCTATGTGGATAAAGAAGAACAGCATCGACCGGCCGCAGGATGGCCGCCTGCCCATTCCGACGCAAATCATCTCCAACGAGGAATATCTGCCGACGCCGCAGACACCCGAACAGCGCAAGGTGGAATGCCTGCTCAAGGAATGGTCCGCTCAGCGCAGCAAGACTCTGGGACTGTCGCGCCGCGAGTTTCTGGCCGGGAGCTGCGGAATGGCGATGGCCTTCATGGCGATGAACGAAGTGTTCGGTCCCTGGTTCCGCGTGCACGCGTCGGAAACCTACGATCCGGAGGCCTATCCCGAGTTGTGGCCCAAGTCCTCGTTCGTTTTCGACGTGCAGACGCATCACGTGCGCACCGATGGGGTGGAGCCCCTGTTTTTCCGCAAGCTCTCGGCGCCGTTCAACAAGGAGCTGGCCGGGGTGGAGCCGCAAAAGGGCGACCTGCAGTTCCGCAACTTCATAAAGGAAGTGTTTTTCGACAGCGATACGCAGGTGGCGGTCATTAGCGGCGTGGCCTCCAACCTGTTCAACGTCCTGAACTCCGACGAGATGGTGGAGGGCCGCGAGCGGATCAACGCGATGGCGGGATCGCAGCGGCTGCTTGCGCATGGGCTGACGGCGCCGTTCTTCCCGAATTTCCTGGAGGAGACGGAGCGCATGGCGCTGGACCTGAAGGTGGATTCGTGGAAGTTCTATCCCGGCGTGGTGGAGCGCAAGGGCGAATTCCCGTTCTGGATGGACGACGAGGAGCTGATGTATCCCTTCTACGAGAAGATACTCGGCTACGGCATGGACCTGGTTTGCGTGCACAAGGGCCTGCCGCTGCCGGGCAGCAGCCTGGAGCACAACCATCCGCGCGACATCGAAAAGGCGGCCCGCGACCACCCCGACATCAACTTCATCATCTATCACTCCGGCTTCAAGGCGGCGAATTACGAACTGCCGCCCGGCGACGGCTACATACAGGAGGGCGGCTACCTGCCCTGGACCACCGACCTGGTGCGGATGCGCGAAGCCAATCCCGACATGACCAACGTCTACATGGAACTCGGCACCACGTTCGGCCATACGGTCATCACCCATCCCAACGTTTGCGCGCATTTCCTGGGGCAGATCCTCAAGGCATACGGGGCCGATCACGTGATCTGGGGCACGGACGCCATCTGGTGGGGGTCCCCGCAATGGCAGATCGAGGCCTTCCGCCGCTTCAGGATGCCCGAGGCTCTGCAGGAGGAGTTCGGCTATCCCGATCTGACGGACGCGGACAAGGACAAGATCCTGGGACTGAACGCCGCCCGCCTGTACGGCATCGATCCCGACGCGGCCCGCAAGGCGCTGCCGGCCGACGGACTATCGCAATTGAAGAACTGGTACGGCCACGAAGGCGGTCAACCGAGCAACACCCAATACGGCTGGATCAAGGCCTGACCCCCCGCTGCCGTAACGCAAGCTAAAGGTCTTCTCCCTCCCCCTTCCTGTGTGGAGCGTCGGCGGCAGGACAGCCGCCGCCGAGCCCCATGGATGGGTTCATGCGTCTCCACACAGGAAGGGGGAGGGAGAAGACCGAAGGGCTATCGCCGATCCGCTGAAACGAGCTTGATGATTTGTCCGCCGCTGTCGTGTTCCAGCAGGAGATAGATTTCACCGGCCGGTCCCACCTCGATATCGCGAAACCGGACCACGTCCTCAAGCAGCGTTTCCTGACGGACCAGTTGATGGTCTTTCACTCGCATGCGCAACAGGTCGGAGGCCCGCAATGTTCCGACAATGAGGTCGCCGTTCCATTCTGGGAACATGTCGCCCTTGTAGAACACGAAGCTTGACAGGGCAGGCGCGGGTGTGAAGTCAACCAAAGGCTGCCGGATGTCCGCCAGGTCGAATTCGATGCCGAGCACTCTGCCCCAGGCTACCGGCGTACCGGTGTAATTAACGCCGAGAGAGAACAAAGGCCACCCGTAGTTGAGCCCCGGTTCGATCAGGTTGATTTCGTCGCCCCCGCGCGGACCCATCTCGGTGCTCCAGATTTCGTTGCTGCCGGGTTTGAACTCCAGGCCCTGGGGATTGCGGTGGCCATAGCTCCAGATCGCCGGCTCCGCGCCGGGCGTGCCGACAAAGGGATTGTCGGCGGGCACACGGCCGTCGTCATGCAGGCGCATGATCTTGCCGTAGGGAGTGCTCAGATCCTGTATGCCGATGTGTTCCATCGGGCCCTTGATCCCCACGCCGAAGAACACATAGCCGCTGTTATCGAAGGCGATGCGGCCGCCCGCGGCGATTTCCGGCATCAGCGTGTAGTGTTCATGATGCGTCTGCCATAGGATCTCTTCGTCCACCCAGGCGCCGTTCCGAATGCGCCCGCGCGCAAGTTTGTTCATCGACACGTCCTGTCCCGATTCCCGGCTGATCTCGTTGCAGCCGGAGCATCGGTCGCCGTAGTGAAGGTAAATCCATCCGTTATTTCCGTAGTCGGGATGCAGGGCCACTTCCATCATCCAGCCCAGGCCCATCGGCTGACCGACGAAGTTGAAGGAGTCGTCCCAGGCCTTTGGCGCCCCCCGGATCAGTTCGGATTGCTCGCCTTCAGCGCTGATGATGCTCAGGCCCTGCCGCTTTTCCGTAAGCAGCAGACTGCCGTCGGGCAATGGTTCGATGGAGAACGGCAGTGGATCAAGCCCGTCGATCACCGTTTCGACAACGAAGTCGTGGTGTTCGCTCTCAATGACGCCGGACGGTATGTCCAGCGGGGCGTTGTAGCGGAAATCCTCCAGGTTGGTGCCCTGGCGCTGTTCGGAAATATAGAGGGCCAAAGCCCGGATCTGCTGATCACGGAGCGACTCAGAAAAACCGGGCATGCCCCGCTCCGGAAATCCTTCCGCCGTGTTCTTCGCAATATCATCAATTGAATCGCCGTGGAGGAGGTCGGCTCCCGCGAGCGCCGTCCCCTGGGGCGCTCCCTGCAATGCTGCCCCGTGGCAGACGGCGCATTCCCGCTGGTACAGCCTGGCGACCAGATCGGGCGGCGCCTCAGCCATATTCAGTTCGCGCAGGTTGACGACCCGGGGCACCCCCTCGGGCTGCGCCTTTGCGGCGCTGAAGACGCTGCAGGCTGCGGCAGCCAGCGCAAAACATACTACGGTTCTTGACATCCTTGGCCCTCTCTTATTCATGAATTCTTGGCCGCGGCCCCGCACCCGGTCGCCTCAATTGATTCGCGCCGGCTGCGTTTTGCCAATGCCTGCTTCCAGAGGGAAGCATACGCGCACACGCGCAAGAGTCGCGAATCGGCGCGGCGACCCGGCGTTGCGATTGAACGAATAAGCTGATATTTTCGGGTAATCTTGGGATGCGGATGCGATATGCTCCGCACCAGGGGATTACATACGACCTTGTAAGGGGGGGTTGTTATGAGACCAATTTGCCGTTCAATTGGCACGCTGACGTTGGCTATAGGTATCGGAGTGCTGGTGGCCATGCCAGCGCATGCACAGGTCGATACGGCCTTCGAGGAAATCGTCGTCACCACACGGAAGAAGGAAGAGAATCTTCAGGACATTCCGATCGCAGTGAACGCCCTGAGCCGCGAAGACATGGAGCGGGCCGGCGTCAGGGAGTTGAACGAGATCGCGCATCATGATTCCAGCCTGCAGTTCGACAGGGGTTTTTCCGCTGCCGATACGCGGCTGGTCATACGCGGACTGGCGCCTACTCGGGGACGGCCGAACGCCGCCACCCTGATCGACGGCATCGATATTTCCAGTGAAACGATCGGCGTGGCCGGGGGCACCAACCTGATCAATCCGCGCTTGCTGGACATCGAGCGCGTCGAAGTCGTGAAGGGTCCGCAAAGCGCCCTCTACGGCCGAAGCGCTTTCGCCGGAGCCGTGCAGTACGTCACGCGCGACCCGTCGGATGAGACCGAAGGCGAGTTCGGCCTCGACGGGGCGGAGGAAGGCTATTACACGTTCAAGGGCAGCCTTTCGGGGCCGCTGGGCGAGAGGGCCGGATACCGTCTGAACGCGCTGTACTGGGAAGAGGGCGGCTTCCACAAGAACTCGATTACCGGCAACGGCATCGGCGGCGGCGAAGGACTGGGCATCGCCGCCACCCTGAAGTTCGAACCCAACGACTCGTCCAGTTACAAGATGCGCGTGGAATACGCCGACGACGAGTTCGAGGTGGCGCCGCAGGCCAATATTCCCTTCAACGGCATCAACCGCGTGCCGGCCGCGGCATCCCGGTGCAACGGGGGATACGTCCACGACGACGATTGCGACGGCCCCGCGAAGATCATCCAGGATCACCTGCTGCGCACCCAGGCGTCGGACCCCGATGATCCCGCCGTGTTCGACGACATGGACCATCCCGGCGTTATCGGCGAACTCCCCGATGGCGATGAACTGGAGGTCAGACTGACTCCCGACTATCGCAGGGGCATCGGCAATGACGATTTTCCGGGATCGACGCGCGAAGTGCTTCGGTTTTCGCTGGTTGCCGACTGGTCCGTGGGACCGGGCACGCTGAGCTCGCTCACCGGAGTGGCGGATGCGGATTCGACCGACCAGATGGACCTTGACAAGATAGCCGAAGCCGGACCGGACGGGATGGACATCAGCATCGCCAGCCAACACTCGAATATCAGCACAAACACGTCGCTTCTGAGCCAGGAGTTGCGCTACGTATCGGAACTGGAAGGGCGATTCAATTTTGCCCTCGGCGCACAGTTGTGGCAGGAGGACGTGGAGCAGAACGAACGCAACAACACGCTTATTACCGGCGGCACCTACTGCAGCCTGCTTCGCCTCAAGCCCGTCCCGTTCCTTCCCGCATTCACGATCGACACGTTTGGCGCGGTTCCTCAATTTGGAATTCCCGCCAACCCCATGCGCAATACCTGCAAATACAGCAGTTATCCCGCTGCGCTGATCACCCAACAGGTCTATGACCAGACGATGATCACCACGGTGCTGCGCGATACGGATCATCGTTCCGCTTACCTTTCATTCGATTTCAATGTGACGGAGACGCTTTTGTTTCACGCGGAAGCGCGCTGGACCGACGAAACGACGGACGTGACCGCGCCCAATACCTTCAATCCGGCAGCCCGCCGCGCGGAAGGCACCGGGTCGCTGCAGGCCTGCGGAAGTTCCGGCAACTGCATTCCGGGCGTGTCCTGGGGGCCCTATCCGCCCAATGGTTTCGGAACCCCGGGGAATTTCGCCACGCCGCTGTCCTTCAGCCGCAGTGACAGCTACGTTACGCCCAAAGTGAGTCTGCAATGGGACCAGTCGGACGACGCCATGTGGTACTTCTCCTGGGCCGCGGCCAAAAAGCCGGGCGGTTTCAGCACGCTGGGATTCGGCGGATTCGGGGCGGACGCCAACGGCAACGGCGAGCCCGACGAAATCGAGTTCGAGCCGGAGGAAATGCAGGTATGGGAGCTGGGCATGAAGCGCACGATGCTGGACGGGCGTTTGCGCTTTAACGGCGCCTACTTCTTTCAGGACTTTACCGACAAGCAGATAAGCATCCAGAGAGTCATTCGCGGTCAGCTGGGCACGGTAATCAGCAACGCCAGCGGCGCCGAAGTGCATGGCGTGGAACTGGACGCGAGCTGGCTTATCACCGACAACTGGAGCATCTCGGGCGGCTATACCTGGCTGAATGGGGAGTACACCGATTACAAGGTGATTACCACGAGTTCGGCGGACCCCGCCCGCATCGGCAACTGCAACCTGGTTGAAGCGGGAGGCCGCATGGTTTGCGAGGTGGACCGCACCGGCTTCGACCTGGAGCGCACGCCGGATCATGCCTGGCAATTCACGCTGGCCTACCAGGGACCTTCCAGGATCCGGCAGGGATGGGATACTTTCGCGTCCTTCAGCGCCCTTTACCAGAGCGAGCGGTTCATCGAGGATTACAACAAGAAGATTCTCAAGGCATATTGGCGCGCCAACCTGAATTTCGGCCTGGCTACGGACGAGTGGGAATTCGCGGTGTACGTGAAGAACGTTTTCGATGACGACACGATCACGTGGGCCGGCGGCGGACCAGGCATGCCGGTCAGCGACTGGCGGTTCGCTCTCCTGGTGGATACTACGCGGCCGGGACCGCCTGCGATTCTGCCTGCACCGCGAATCGCTTCCACCGTGTATGGCTACCTGCCGGATCCGCGCCAGATCGGCGTACGCCTGAACTGGCGCTTCTAGCGCGTAACCGAGAGTACCTGCGAGCAAAGGTGTTCCTGGCACCATGGGAGCCTATCTTTGCCCCCTTCCACCGGGGGCTTGTGAGCCAGGGATGGCGGAACAGAGCTCCATGGATGGATTGATGCGTCCCCCGGTGGAAGGGGGCAAAGATAGGCGGGATCAGGGCTACGGCCTTGAAAGTCATCGGGTCCGCCCCCAGAAAATGGTAAAATCCATTGTGCAATGGCCAAGGATTCGATGAACACCGCAATTGCCGCGACCAACCGCGACCTGATCCTGGCGGGCCCGCTGGGCAGTCTGGATGCGTACATTCAAGCGGTTGGATCGGTCCCCTCGCTCAGCGAGGAGGAAGAGCGGGAGCTGGCGACCCGGCTGCGCGAGGACGGCGATCTGGATGCCGCCCGGCAGTTGATCCTGGCGCACCTGAGGTTCGTCGTGCATATCGCCAGCCGCTACCAGGGTTACGGCCTGCCGATGGCCGACCTGATCCAGGAAGGCAACGTGGGCCTGATGAAGGCGGTCAAGCGTTTCGATCCCGAAGTGGGTGTTCGCCTGGTGACTTTCGCCGTTCACTGGATTCGGGCCGAAATTCACGAGTTCATCCTGCGCAACTGGCGCCTGGTCAAGGTGGCCACCACCAAGGCCCAGCGCAAGCTTTTCTTCAATCTGCGCAAGCTCAAGAAGAGGCTGGGCTGGATGTCCCCCGACGAGCAGGAAGCCGTGGCCGAGTATCTCGGGGTCAAGCCCGAGGAAGTGGCGGAGATGGAGATGCGCCTGGCCGGTCAGGACATCACCTTCGATCCGCCAACGTCCGACAGCGACGAGCAGACGTATTCGCCGGCGCAATATCTGCCGAGCTCCGACCCGGACCCCGCGGTCGAGCTGGAAGAGGCCGACTCCATGGAGCGCGCAAGCGAACAACTGGCGCAGGCGCTCGCGGGTCTTGACGAGCGCTCGCGGGACATCATCACTTCCCGCCGGCTGGTCGAGAAGAAGGCCACCCTGCACGAACTGGCCGGCCGCTACGGCGTGTCCGCCGAACGAATCCGGCAGATCGAAAACCAGGCACTGAAGCAGCTAAGCTCGGCGATAACCGCGCCCTAAGGGCCCCGTTAATCATGTTTCCCCCGTGGGTATCTCCTGGACAGGAGATGGCCCGCGTGCCCGCTCCCATTGGCCACCGGAGCGGATATTCGAATTTTTCTTTACACTAGGCGCTCTGCGCTACAACCCGGGGAGGCGCAGCCATGCATCGCAAACAATTCCGTTCCAACTCCCGATCCGTTTTCGGGGCCCTTCCGATTGCGGTAACTCTTGCCTTTGCCGCGTGCGGGCTTTCACCGGCCCTCATGGCCCAACCGGCCGGCGGTCCGCCTGCCCAGGCAGCGACTCCGGATACCATCGAGTGGCAGACCGACGAGATGCTGCCGTATTACGAGATACCGAACATCCCGGTATCCGCCGAGGCCTACTTCGCGCCGGACAGTTATCACCTGATCGCCCAGACCCGCGATCCCGATGCGGTGCAGGGCGCCAGCGGCCGGCACGGCAACCTCACCTATACCTACACGATCGAGGGCACGGAGCTGACCCGGATCAACGACAAGGGTCAGGACGCGTGTTCGTACTTCTTTCCGGATCAGCAGCGCGTGATCTTCACCTCCACCCGCGACAACCTGCATCTTCCGGTCGGAAACTGGTCGGATGAGGACGAGTACCCCACCGGCGGCGAACTCTACATTGCCAATGTCGACGGCAGCGACCGCCGCCGGCTGACCCACAACGAGTGGTACGAGGCGGAAGTCGTCGTTTCGCCAACCGGCGAGTGGATTGCTTTCGGGCGCAACATCGACGGCCGGCAGGACCTGTGGCGCATACGCCCCGACGGCACGGACGAACAGCGCATCACGGACACCGACGACTGGCAGGAAGGCTCTCCGTATTTCATGCCCGACGGCGAGCACCTGATGTTCCGCTCCTGGCGGGATTCGGACTACAAGAGGATCAGGCCCACGCCAATGATCGTCATGACAATCAACATCGACGGTTCCGACTGGCGCGGCTACACCTTTGACGGTGACATGAACTGGGCGCCCAATCCGGCGCCGGACGGACGCCACTACGTGTTTGTGCGGGTTACGGAACAGGATGCCGGCCCGCTGGGCAACTGGGACATATTCCTCGGCGACCTGGCCGGCGGCGAACCCGTGCGTCTGACCACCTTTCCGGGATTCGACGGTTTGCCCGGCATGGCCCCGAACGGAAAATTGCTGGCGTGGGCGCGGGCCAGGGGAGGAGGCTTCATGGCGGGGATCAAGACCCACATCATGGACGTGTCTTCGCTGGAAATCGGTCCCGAGAACTACGAGCCGCTGAATCCCGAATGGGGCCGGCCGATGTCCGACGATCCGCCGGCGACCCGATAACTGACTCAATCTCGGGTTCCCATGCTGCTGTGTCGCGGCGGTAGCCTTTCCTTGCCCCCTACTTCAGGGAGTATTGGAGCCATGGATGGCGGAGCAAGCTACAGGGACGTATTTATGCGTCTCCCGGAAGTAGGGGGCAAGGAAAGGCGGAATCGAAGCGCCGACCGAAAACTGGCGAGAATGCGGGCGGATGCGCTCGTATATCATGCCGGCGGAAACGTGGGGGTGCCGTCGTGGAACTGATGAATTTCTTCAACGCCCTGAATGCCGTGATCTGGCACAACTGGATGCTGTACGCGGTATTGGGAACAGGTGTCCTGTTTACCATCTGGAGCGGCTTTTGCCAGTACCGCGCGCTGACCCATGGAGTGGCCATAACGCGCGGGAAATACGACGACAAGGACGATCCGGGCGCTATTTCCCATTTCCAGGCGCTGTCCGCGGCCCTGTCCGCCACGGTTGGTCTCGGCAACATCGGCGGAGTGGCGCTTGCCATCAGCCTGGGCGGACCGGGCGCGGTGTTCTGGATGTGGGTAGTGGGGCTGTTCGGCATGGCGGTCAAGCTGACCGAAGTGACGCTGACCATGCTCTATCGCGACACCAGCGATCCCGCGAATCCGCACGGCGGGCCGATGATGGTTGTGGACCAGGGGTTGCCCGCCCGGTGGCCGAAGCTGAGGCCGGCCGGCAAGGTGTTCGCGGTGATCTTCAGTATTTCCGTTGTGATTTCGGCGATCACCGGGGGCAACCTGTTCCAGGCCTGGAACGTCGGCGACGTGACCGAGAGCTATTTCGGGGTCCCGGCGTGGATGTGCGGTCTTGCGCTGGCCGTCGCAGCGGGCCTTGTGATCATCGGCGGCATTCAGCGCATTGGGCAGGTCGCCTCGCGCCTGGTGCCGTTCATGGTGGTGCTGTACTTCTTCGGCTGCATCGTCGTGCTGGTACTGAGTTACGAGCAGATCCCCGAATCGTTCGCGCTGATCTTCCGCGGCGCCTTCTCGTCGCTGGAGGGCACCGGCGCATTCATTGGCGGCACGGCCGGCGCCGCGTTCATTTTCGGGATGAAGCGCGCGCTGTTCTCGAGCGAGGCCGGCCAGGGCTCCTCGCCGATCGCGCACTCGGCGGCGCGCACCGACGAGCCGGTGCGCGAAGGCATCGTTGCCGCGCTCGAGCCGTTCATCGACACGCTGGTGGTATGCACGCTGACCGCGCTGGTGATCCTGAGCACCGGGCAATGGAAGCGCGGTCCGGAAGCCGAGTTCCCCGCCGGGCCCGACGTAGTGGCAGCGGAAACCGCCGGGTCCTGGACGATTGCGGAAAGCGTCGCGCCGGATCGCGCTGGCGGCGATTGGGCAGGCGGCGAGTCGGTGTTCGTGGTGGCGGTAGCGGATTTCCGCCCGGACACCGACAACAACCTTCACAAGTTGTCGGGCGAGATCGTGCTTGCCGGCGACAGGGAGGCCACGATCCGCTGGCAGTCCATCGAAAGCTCCGTTGCCCCGGTCCTGCGCGACAGCGGCCTGTACGTGTCCTACGAGGGCGCGACCATGACCGCCCAGGCGCTGGATTCGGCCATTCCCGGCTTAGGCAAGTGGCTGGTCAGCCTGGCCGTGTGGCTGTTCGCCTTCTCCACCATCATTTCCTGGAGCTACTACGCCGAGCAGGCGGTGTGGTTCCTGGGCGCGCGCAAGGTCGGGCTGATGGTTTACAAGATCTGCTACTGCCTGCTGGCGCTGGTCGCCACGCTGGGATGGCTGCGCACGGACGCCGAGCTGGACACCGTCACCACGCTGGGGACCGGGCTGATGCTGGTCGTGAACATGCCGATCATGTGGCTGTTCGGCTGGCAGGCGATGCGCGCCTACAAGGAGTACGTCCGCAGGTTCACCAGCGGGCGCATGGACCGCGGCCAGGGCGCCCCGACGCTGGAAGACCTGATCCGAGGCTGACCCGCCCTTCCTGCTTCCTCGCCCTTCCTTCGCCCCCTCCTCGCTGGAGGCGCCATCGCTTCTTCCTCAGCGCTTGCGCTGGCATCCCTGCCGCGCAGTTTTGCCGGAATAGCGGCCGGGGCTGACTCCATGTCAGCCCGTTCGCATCTGGCAAAGGCATGCTTTGCCTCGCCGCTGCGCGGCGACCGATGCTCACCCTGCTCCAACGCTCCTGCGAGGAGGGGGACGAACGAAGGGCTTCAGCTGGCGAAAGCTAGGCGCCGGCCCGGCGCACGGCGCGCCTGAGGCTGCCGGCGCGGATGGCCACGCAGCCCAGCGTCAGCACGGAGAAGGCCAGCACGCAATAGACCATGGGATAGGGCGAATCGGTAAGGACCGAGCCCACGACCTGCATCCCCAGGGCGCCGAATGCGTGCTGCAGGGCCGCGGTGATCGCGGATGCTGTGCCGGCGTGCCGGCCGGCGCTGGTCAGCGAGCCGGCCTGCGAATTGGGCATGAAGACGCCGGATCCGAACGCCCAGGGCGCCATGCCGATGAACAGCACGGTCAGGCTGGCGCCGAAGACATATAGCAGCGCAAGCAGCAGGAAGGTCGTGACGGTGGTGATCGTCATGCCCAGCATCATGGAGCCGTTCACGCCCAGCTGCGGCCCGAGCCAGATGGAACTCATCGTGCCCAGGAAGTAGAAGGAGCTGAGCGCCATGGTCCAGACGCCGTAGGTGGAGGCGCTGTGCCCGAGCATCGTCTCTATGACGTGCGGCGCCCCGGCGCCGAAGCAGTAATACGCCCCCACGATCATGCCGGTGGCGAAGGAGTAGCGCAGAAAACGGGGGTTGGTGAGCAGGGTTCGGAAGGCCCGCCTGCCCCCGCCCGGGCGTGCGCCGTGCGTTTCCTCGATCCGCCAGAACAGGCCGATTAGCAGGATGAAGAAGATGGTCAGGAACACGAAAATGCTCCGCCAGCCCAGGGTGTCGGTCATGTAGCCGCTCAGCGCGGGCGCCACCATGGGCCCGATCATCATCGCCATGGTCAGGATGGCCAGCATGCGCGGCAGCCGTTTTTGGCCGAAGGCGTCCTTCAGCATGACCCGCGCCAGCGTGATGCATCCGGCCGCGCCCAGGCCCTGCATGCAGCGGCCGGCTATCAGGGTTTCGATGTTCGGGGCGAATACGCACACCACGCTTCCCGCGCCCATCATCAGCAGGGCGGCGAGCAGCGGCGGGCGGCGGCCGAAGCGGTCGGCCAGCGGGCCGTAAATGAGCACCCCCGGAGCGATCAGCAGGGTGGCCAGGGAAGTCGTGACTTGGACCATTGCGCGGGATACTCCGAACTCGACTTCGAGCACGGGAAGGGCCGGGAAAAGAATGGTCAGCGACATCGGCCCGCTCATCGTGATGAGCGCCAGCACGAACACCAGCATGCGTTCGGATCGCGTCAGCAGCATGCGCGTCAGCCGGCGTTCGACCGGCGGCCGTGGACCGGCCGCATGGTCCTAGTCCAGGTACAGGGAACTGACCGATTCATCCAGGCTGATTCTGCGCATGGTTTCGGCCAGTAGTTCCGCCACGCTGAGCTGGCGTATCTTGCCGGAGGCGGCGGCTTCCCCGGTAAGCGGGATGGTGTCGGTGACCACCAGTTCGGTCAGGTCCGAACCGGTGATCCGTTCCAGCGCCTTTCCGCTGAGCACCGGGTGGGTGATGTAGGCGACCACTTCCTTCGCCCCTTCGTCCAGCAGGCTGCCGGCCGCCTGGCAGAGGGTGCCGGCGGTATCGATCATGTCGTCGATCAGCACGCACACCTTGCCCCGTACCTCGCCGATGATGTTCATGGCTTCGGCCACGTTGGGCTTGGGCCTGCGCTTGTCGATGATGGCCAGGTCCGTGTTGTCCAGCCGGCGCGCCAGCGCCCGGGCGCGAACGACGCCGCCGACGTCCGGAGACACCACGACAACGTCCTCCTCCAGCCGCTTCCAAGCGTCGGCCAGCAATACCGGGGAGGCATAGACGTTGTCCACCGCGATGGAGAAGAAGCCCTGTATCTGGTCCGCGTGCAGGTCCACCGTCACCAGGTGGTCGATGCCGGCGGCGCAGACCATTTCCGCGACCGCCTTTGCCGAGATCGGCGCCCGTGTGGCCCTGGAGCGGCGGTCCTGCCGGGAATAGCCGAAGTACGGCACAACGGCCGTGATTCTGTACGCGGACGCGCGCCGGCAGGCGTCCGCGAGCAGGATCAGTTCCATCAGGTTATCGTTGACCGGCGGACAGGTGGACTGCACGATAAACACGTCCCGCCCACGGATGTTGTCCAGCACCTCCACACTGATCTCGCCGTCGCTGAAGCGCTGCACCTGCGCCCGGCCAAGGCGCACGCCCAGCGCCCTTGCGATGGCGCCCGCCAGCGAGGGCGTGGCGTTGCCGGAAAGAATCGTGATTCGTGGAAGTTCGACGCTACGTTGCTCCGCCATGAAGAATCTCGCCGTTGCTGACCCCGGGTTGGCTGGGGCGGCAGGATTCGAACCTGCGAATCACGGGATCAAAACCCGTTGCCTTACCACTTGGCTACGCCCCAATGCGCCAAGGCAGTTATTGTCTTGCCGCCCGCCCGCGGCTGTCAATGCACGCATCGGCAGCGCCGCCTGTGATAAATTCATGGCGCACGTGTTCTATCAGTATCTTCCGGCAAGAGTCTGGCAAGCGCCTCTGTCCGGGCGCGAAGGCGTCTCGCCTTCGCCGAGGACGGGACGCTCTCGCTCCCCGGCTCGCGTTCGCAAGTATCTGCTAGACACGACACTTGCCCTGCTCGCATGCATGGTCCTGGCCGTTCCCGCGCGGGCGCAGGTTACCGTTGATGCTTACCGCGACTATTTCCTGTACGGCCCATTCGGTGAAGTATGCACGATGTGCGAAGTCATTGTTCTGTGCCGGGCGGGTGAGATTCCTCCGCGTGAAGAACTCGCGCCGCCCGAGGGAGACTTCACGCTTTATCACATACAGAAGCGCACTTTCTGGTCCCAGATGGGAACCATCTGGGAGTGGTTTGTTTCCAACATAAGGCAGGATGGACTCGCGGCCCGAGGGCATACCCGGCCGGTGCATGTGTATCGCGTAACGGGAGGATCGTGGTCCCCCAGGGAGATTGTCGAGGCCCGCCTTGTGCTCGATCCCGGCGTGCTTGAGCTCGGCGAGCGCAACATCGACCGCGTTACCCGCGCCTGGGTCGGCGCGGATACGGATGCCGGTCTCGGCTTTTGCTCGCGCCTGCCACTGTGGGATGCGCTGGAGAGTATCGACGCCAACGCGCCGGAGGCCGGGCGGTGAAACTGGCCGTGCGCGAGTTCCGGCGGGTGTGGGAGTGGACGTGGATCAAGGCCCACCCGGGGCGCTTCGGCGGCATCCTGGTCCATCTGCTGTTTCGAACCCTGTTTGCCCTCTTCTGGCTGTTTGCGGGCTTCAACAAGGTCGAGAACGACTGGATGACCAGCGATTACCTGAGGGAAGTCTTTCTGGAGCGTCTGACGGAGATGCCGCCCGATGCCTTCGCGTCCCTGTTCCTGCAGAATTTCGCGATCCCGCTGTACGTCCTGGTGGCGTGGGTGATCACCCTCGGCGAACTCTATTCGGCCATCGGGCTGCTGCTGGGAGTGACAACGCGCATCGCCGCGGGCGTGAGCCTCTTCATCCTTTGCGGCTTTGCGGTGGGCGGATACTACGACGCGTCGCTGATTCCGTTCTTCATTCTGGTCGCCGTTTTCCTCTGGTGGCCGTCCGGCCTCTGGCTCGGAATCGACCGCCCGCTGGCGAAGCGTTATCCCGGCAGCCGCTGGTTCCGCTAGGGAAGCGGGCCTCTGGTGGCCAGGGGCAGAATCGAACTGCCGACACGCGGATTTTCAGTCCGCTGCTCTACCAACTGAGCTACCTGGCCTTGGGAAAGTGCGCGGATTATAGCGTCGCGCCGGCGTTTGCGAGAGTCGCGCGCGAGGCGTTGCGGGGTTAGTCCGACGGCGGCCGGTACCCTTCCGGTTTGCTCGAACCGCCGCCGAAGAAAAACCCTTCCATTTGCTCCTCCAGGAACTTGCGCGCGGCGGGCTCGATCGGGGTGAGGCGGTATTCGTTGATGAGCATGGTCTGGTGTGACAACCACTGCCTCCAGGCCTGTTGCGAGACGTTCTCGAAGATGCGCTGGCCCAGCTCTCCCGGGTAGGGCGGGCGGGGCAAGCCTTCCGCTTCCGTGCCCAGGAGGACGCACTGTACGGTTCGGGTCATCGCCGAGGATTGTGCAAAACGCGCACCGGCGCGTCAACGTGGATCGACAGCGCCAACTTCCAGAGACTCCACCAGGCGTCGAATGGGCGCCGGCATGCCAAGCTCCTGCACGCCGTCGTGCCAGCGCCATTGATCGCCGTCACGAATTCCGGCGGGCATTGTGCTTACGGTCAGATGGATCGGCCGGATATCCAGTTCGAAGTGGCTGAAGCCGTGCCGGATCGGCGCAAGTTCGGCATGGCTTTGCGGGGAACAGCCGAGGACCCTGGCGCACCAGTCCCTGGCGCTTTCCCTGTCGTCGAGCGTGGGCAGGCTCCACAATGCGGCCCAGATGCCTGTGGGGGGGCGTCGGTGCAACAGCACGGCGCCGTCCGGTCGCTGCACTACGAGCATGGACCTGCGTTTAAGAGGGCGGTTCGCCTTGGGTTTCGAGGCGGGAATTTTGGCGGTCAGATCATGCTTCCTTGCCCGGCAGCATTCGGCAAGCGGACACGCACCGCAGTGGGGGTTGCGCCTGAGGCATACGGTGGCGCCCAGGTCCATGATCGCCTGCGTGTAGTCACGCACCCTTTCCGACGGTGTATTGGTCTCGGCCAGTTTCCATAGCGTCCTGCTGACCGAGGCCTTGCCGGGCCAGCCCTCGACGCCGTGCACGCGCGCCAGAACGCGCCGCGCGTTGCCGTCCAGGATGGCCCTGCGCTGCCCGTGCGCCAGCGCAAGAATGGCGCCGGCCGTGGAGCGGCCTATGCCGGGCAGCGCCACCAGCGAGTCGAAATCGCTGGGGAGCTCGCCCCCGTGTTGAGCCACCACGATCCTGCCCGCCTTCAGCATGTTGTGTGCGCGCGTGTAGTAGCCCAGTCCCGCCCAGATCGCCAGTACATCGTCATCGTGCGCCGCGGCCAAAGATTGCACGTCCGGGAAGGACGCCATGAACCGCTCGAAGTAAGGCATTACCGTTTCCACGCGGGTCTGCTGAAGCATGATTTCCGACACCCAGATGCGGTACGGGCTGCGGTCCTTCTGCCAGGGAAGGTGTTTTCTCCCGTGCTTATCCCACCATGCGAGCAGTTGCTGCGCGATCATCCGCCGCATTGTAGGGCCGGGTCGCGGGCGCGGTTGCGAACAGGTCGATCACCTGGTCGGCGTATCGCAGGATGGCCGGACGATGCGCGGCGCATACCACCGTGATCCCGAGGTCCCGGAGCGTACGCACCACCCGCTCCTCGGTCGCAGGATCGAGATGGCTGGTCGCTTCGTCCAGGATCATCGCGCGCGGGCGCCGGTAGAGGGCCCGGGCCAGCAGGATCCTCTGCACCTGCCCGCCCGACAGGTTCGAGCCCATGTCGCCGATCCGGCTGGCCATGCCCATCGGGAACTGTCGAATTTCCTCATCCACGGCCGCCAGACGGGCCACTTCGTCGATCAGTTCAGTGTTCGGCGCCGGATCGAAGAAACTGATGTTCTCGGCGATGCTGCCGCGAAACAGAACGTCGCCCTGCAGCACCAGGCCCAGTTGCCGGCGATAGTCGCGCCGGTGCAGTCTTTCCACGTCCGTTCCGTCCGCGAGAAGCCTTCCTTCCGTGGCCGTTTCCAGGCCCGCGAAGAGCTTGAGGAGGGTGCTCTTGCCGCTGCCGGATGGTCCCGTCAGCACCACCAGCTGCCCCGGCTCAATACGGCAGGAAAATCCCCGCAGGACGAACTGCTCGTTGCTGCTGTAGGCGAATCCCAGGCCCCGCGCTTCGAACGCGCCGCCAAGCCGTCGAACCGGCAGCCCGTCCTCCGGTTCGGCCTCGTGCTCCACGATGTCCCCCAGCCGTTCGGCGTGCAGTCGAAGCATGTAAGCCTGCTGGAAAAGTGAGATGAGCGAGCCGAGCGCCCCGCTGAATCGGCCCCGCAAGGTCATGAAGGCAAACAGCGCGCCAAGCGTGATCTGACCGTTGAACAGCGCCAGTACACCTACGCCCAGAAATGCGATCTGTTCGGCCTCGCCAAGTGCGCCCAGACCGGCGCCGGAGTACATGCCTATGCGTGCGCTGCGCACATCCAGGTTCAGCTTGTCCACCAGGTGTGTTTGCCACACGGTCAGGCGTTCGTTCTCGCCGGCCAGCGCCTTTACCGTCTCGCTTCCGCGAAGCGATTCCAGCATCGCCGAACTCTGTCTGGCGCCCGCTACCAGCCCGTCCCGCGCCAGACGCCTTTGAGTGGGAAGCACGCTCCACACCAGCCCGGTGCGAAGCGCCAGACCGATAAGACTGATCATCATCAGGACGGGACTGTAGATCAGCATCACCACGCCGGTAAGGGCGACCTTCAGCAGATCGATAATGCCCGTAACCACCGAGCCCGTCGCGAACTGGATGATCGGCGACAGCGACTGCATGCGTGAAACCACGTCGCCGACATGCCGTTCCCGGAAGAAGCGCACCGGCAGGCTGAACAGCCGGCGCGTGAGGTTGCGCGAGGTCTGCAGTGAGATCGATGTCGACAGCCATATTCCGATCCAGCCCTGAAGCAACTGCAGTGGAATCCCTATTGCCGCCAGCAGGGCCATGGCGATCAGCATGGAGCGCAGCAGTTCCGAATCCTGGGACGTGGTTACCTCGTCGATCAGGATTTGCGAAAGTATGGGAGGCGCCAGACTGAGTATCTGCATCGCCAGCGCGATCATCGTCAGGCCCGCCAATGTGCGCGCGAGACGGTCGAACGACCGGGCTATGGACTTGAGCGGCAGTACGCCCCGCAGGTCCGCGGACTTGAAATCGGCATGCGGCGTCAGTTCGAGCGCCACGCCCGTGAAATGCGGGTCCAATTGTGCAAGACGCCGCCAGCGGCGATCGCCCGCCGGATCCAGGATCAGGGCGCGTTGCTTGCGGACCTTCTCCAGGACGACATAGTGATTCAGGTCCCAGTGCAGGACGCAGGGAACCTTGAGTTGCCGAAGCTCTTCCAGCTCCAGCTTGAGAGGTCGTCCGCTCAAGCCCAATATCTCGGCCGTTTCCATCAGCGCCTGCAGCGTGTGCCCGCGTCCCGCCCCTCCGGTTCGGGCGCGGGCCGCGGCCAGGTCCAGACGCAGTCCATGAAAATCGGCGATCATCGCCAGACAGGCCAGACCGCACTCGGACTGCTGGTGCTGGGGAATATGCCGCAGCCGCCTGGCGCGGCCGATAGCGACGTCAAATGCCTGCTGGAAGGTTCGCAAGCGCAGGCTCCTCGAGATTCATCGAGATGTCGCTGGCGCCGCGAACAAGCGGATCCAGGAGCCAGCGCATCAGTGTGCGGCGGGTTTCAATGATGGTGGCGTCCACGCTGAGCCCGGGGCGCAGAGGCCAGCGGCGGTCCCTTGCCTGCATATCCTGTTGCTTGAGAGTCACGCGCGCCTCGTAGGCGGGAGCCAGCAGATTCGGAACCAGTCGAATTGCGTGCGCCTCAAGCGGGCTGGATGTTATTTCCGTCAAGGTGCCCCGCAATACGCCGAATTGCCGCGACGGAAAGGCCGGGAGTTTCAGCACGGCTTCCTGACCAGCCTCGGCTCGTCCGGCCGCCACTGATGAGAGGTACAGCCGAGCTTCCATCGCCGCGCCGGGCGGATGTATCGTGGCCAACGCATCCCCCACTGTGACCGGCTTGCCGGCGCTGACCAGCACGTCGGCCAGTTGTCCCCGCATGGGCGCGACAACCGCCCGGCGGGACAATCCGTCGAGTTCCACGGCCCGTTCCGTAAGGCGTTCCGACTCAATCTCCAGGTTCAGATACAGCGCCTGGAAGGACTGGCGTTCTGCAACCATTTCCTGGGCGATTCGGTCGATCGCGGACTGTGTTTCAATCTGCTGCGAACGGAGTTGATCCAGCAGGGCCATGGCCTGCAGCCACCGCAGTTCCGCAGGGTCCACGTCGCGTTTTGCGGCGTGTCCCTGGGAAGCCAGCGCCTTGAGCCGCCGATAGTCGGCGTCTGCGAGTTCAGCCTGACGGGCCGCGTTCTGAATTCGTGTCCTGAGCAACTCCAGCGTGGATGTCAGCGCGGCCCGTTCGAGATTCATGGAATGCAATCTCGCGTCGAAGGCTTTTCGCTCCTTGTCCCTGCGCTGCAGCAGCAACTGTCTTTGTTGCGCTGTCGATACGAACCTGGCCCGGTAGCTGCCGATTCCGTCGGCAAGCGTGCGGTCCACGGCCAGCATTATCAGCGTGCTGCCGGCCGACACTATGTCGCCCGGCTTTACCAGGATCTCCTCAACCACGCCGCCTTGCTCGGCGGATATCGTTGTGAGGCCGCCAACAGGCAGAAGCACGCCGGGAGCATGCAATCGGCTGGGCACCCTTATCACGAAGGCCAGCGCCATCAGCGCCGCGAGGCAAGTACATGCGATCAGGACCGCAAAGGGGGTAGAGGCCGGCCCGGCCAACAGCACTTTCCCGAGGAAGCGGTGCCGCTGATTGGACAGAGCGTTCTCGCGGAACAGACCGGAGTCGTCGTCGGAACGCCTTGGAGGATGGTTGCCCACCGGGCCGGCCTCTACAGTGACTGCCTGTTTGGTTTCAGAAGATTTCCGGCCATTCGTCGCTGCACGGCAGCCAGCGCAGCGGAACCGGCGTGGGTGAATGCTGAGCCACTGTGTCCGGCGGACTCGCCGGCTCGGTTGCCGCCGGACTTTCAAGCGACAGTGTCCAGTGATTGGGGGGCTCGTTCCAGCGCGGAATATCGTGCCGCACAAGGGTGCGAAATTCCTCCGAGCCCCCACCCGCCGGCAGGCGAATTTCCCGTAACGTCAACTCTCTCATATCAACCTCCGTGTCGTTGTCCGTTGCGTATGTCAGTAGCTTGCGCCGTCCGCCACATACTCGTGGGGAGCGTAGACTGTGGGAAAGTAGCCTTGGTGCTGCTGATTCGGGAAAACTCTGCTGGCATTCCAGGCGCCGTACTGGTTGTCGTGCCAGTCTTGGACCTCCTGATCGACCGGGTCTTGCGGTTCGTCGTTCGCCCATTTGCACAAGGGCTCCGCCACAATCTGCGCGACGAGTGAGCCTACGCCGGCGCCGGCAACCGCGCCAGGAAGGCAGCCCACGCCCCCCGCCGAGCTACCGGCTACCGCGCCAATGACAGCGCCAGTGGCTATGGCTGCTTTCGTTACATCCTTAACACATTGTTCTACGTCCCCGCCGGCGACGGCGGTGCATTCGTGGTCGAGTAGTAGTCTCATGGATTACCTCCTTGTATGGATTGAAAGATGCGGCGCAACCCTTGCGCCGCTGCGGTCAGAAGAATGGAATTCCCGTGAAGGAATGAAAAGCGGCAAATCGTCCGCGTATCGCGAGTATTTCCTTTCTGCGGGGTTTATGGCCGGGTGCAGCCAAAACGAGAACCGCCGGCGTGCCTGTTGAATGCGACCTGGGGAACTGGAGCGGACGATGGGAATCGAACCCACATCATCAGCTTGGGAAGCTGAGGTTCTGCCTTTGAACTACGCCCGCGCCGCGGCCTAGTTTATGCTGGATTCCGAAAGCGTCCAAGAGGTTGCGGACGGCCATTGCGGTGGGTTGAAGCGAATTGAATTCAGAGGATTCAGAGATGAGGCAAAAGGCGCCGCCGCGCAGTTTCGTGCGCCGTTCGGGGCGCATTACCCGGGCGCAGAAGCGGGCGCTGGAGGAACTGTGGCCGGCCTACGGGCTGGATGAATCAGCGGACCCGATCTTGTTGGAGCAGGTGTTCGGACGCCGGGCGCCGACGGTCCTGGAGATCGGTTTCGGCAACGGGGAGACGCTGGTGCGCTCGGCGCGGGAATCGCCGGATGTCAATTACCTCGGGATCGAGGTCCATCTCCCGGGCCTGGGACGCTGCATGCTGCTGGCGGAGAAGGCCGGGATACGGAACCTGCGCCTGATCCAGGGAGACGCCGTGGAAGTGCTCGGGCAACGGATGCCGTCCGCCTGCCTCGCGATGGTGTGCCTGTATTTTCCCGACCCCTGGCCGCGCAAACGGCACCACAAGCGCCGGCTGGTGCAGCCCGGGTTCGTCAGGCTGATTGAGCGCGTGCTTGAGCCGCGGGGCGTTTTCCATGTGGCGACCGACTGGGCGCCGTACGCCGAGCATATCGAGCACGTGATGAGCGGCAACGCCGCCTTCGAACGATTGAGCCGCCCGCCGTCGCGCTACACCACGCGGTTCGAGACGCGCGGCAGCGCCCTGGGCCATGAAATCTGGGAAGCCGCCTACTGCGTGCGGCGGGAACGCTAGTTCGGCCCGATCGACTCCGAGGACTGGAAGAACTTGAGTCGCGTGACGTAGATCGCCAGCAGGATGGCTGGAACGCCGGCCAGGCACACGAGCACGTAGAAGTTCACCCAGCCGACCTCCAGCGAGAGGAAGCCGGACCAGCCGGCCATGAACTTGCCGGGCAGCGCCATGAGGGAACTGAGCAGCGCGTATTGGGTCGCCGTGTACTTGCGCGAGGTCAGCGCGGACAGGAAGGCGATGAACGCGGTCCCCGACAGGCCCACGCTGAAGTTGTCTCCGGTGATGACGCCGGCCAGCAGCCAGAGGTTCGTCTCGCCCGCGGTGGCCAGCGCCGCGAAGGCCAGGTTGGTGATCGCCAGCAGGATCGCTGAACCAATTAACGGCGCCTTCAGCCCGAACCTTCCCACCGCCAGCCCGCCGGCCAGGATTCCGGCCAGCGTCGCCAGGGTCCCGTACAGCTTGGCGACCGCCGCGATTTCGCTCTTCGTGTAGCCCATGTCCAGGTAGAACGGCATGGCCATGCTGCCCATCAGGTAGTCGCTGACCCGGAACAGCGCCACGAAGGCCAGTATTGACAGCGCAAACAGCTTGTAACGCTGGAAGATGTCCCGGAACGGTTCGACGATGTGGGAACGGACCCAGTCCGCGACGCTTTCCCTTCGCCGAACCGGGTTTTCGTGCTCGGGTTCCGCGATCAGCAGCACCGCCACGACTCCCACGCCCATGCACGCGGCCATCGCCTGGTAGGTCAGCGACCAGTCGTAGGCGTCGGCCAGGAACAGCGCTCCGGCGCCGGACACGAGCATTCCAATGCGGTAGCCGTACTGGTAGCTGGCGGCCATCGCCGCCTGGCGGTCCACTTCCACCGCCTCGATCCGCCACGCGTCTATGGCGATGTCCTGGGTGGCCGAGGAAAAGGAGGCCAGCAGCGCGAACAGGGCCACCGGAAGCACGTTCTCGAGCGGGTCGGTCGTGGCGAGCAGCAGCAGCCCGGCGATGATTCCCATTTGCGCCAGCAGCATCCAGGAGCGCCGCCGCCCGAGCATGCGGTGCAGCAGCGGAAGCCGGATGCCGTCCACCGCTGGGGCCCAGAGGAACTTGAGCGAATAGGTCAGGCTGACCCAGGCAAGCATGCCCACGGTCCCGCGGTACACGCCGACATCGGCCAGCCAGGCCGTAAGGGTGCTGAACACCAGCAGCAGGGGCAGGCCGGCGGCAAAGCCGAGGAACAGCATGGCCAGGACCCGGGCGTGCAGGAACGCCCCCAGGCCGCCGTAGCTGTCAACGCGCACGTTCATTCGGCTGGCCGGCTAGCCGCACAACCATAGCGCTTCTTCACCCCTCGTCTTACGGGAGCGTGTGAGCCAGGGATGGCGGAACCGAGCTCCATGGATGGATTTATGCGTCTCCCGGAAGACGGGGGGTGAAGAAGCGCGAGATCAAAGCGAAGCTCCAATTCAGGCTTGCGAATTCAGTCGGCATAGTCGAGGATCAGCGGCGCGTGGTCGGAGAAACGCTTGCGCTTGTAGATCGAGGCGGCGGTGGCCCGCCGGGCTAGCTCCGGCGTGGCAACGTGGTAGTCAATGCGCCACCCCACGTTCTTCGCCCAGGCCTGCCCGCGGTTCGACCACCAGGTGTACTGGTCCGGCTCGGGGTTGATCCGCCGAAAGCAGTCCACGAATCCGAGTTCGCCGAAAAGCAGGTCCATCCAGGCGCGTTCCTCCGGCAGGAAACCCGAGTTCTTTCGGTTGCCGCGCCAGTTCTTGAGGTCGATCTCGCGGTGCGCGATGTTGAAATCGCCGCAAAGGAGGTACTGCCGTCCGCTGTCGCGCGCCGCCGCCAGCAGCGGCGTGAATTCATCGAGAAACCGCCACTTGGCTTCTTGGCGTTCTTCCGACGATGAACCCGAGGGCAGGTACAGCGACACTACGCTCAAGCTTCCGAAACGGGCCTCAAGGTAGCGCCCTTCGGCGTCGAACTCCGCCGAACCGTAGCCCCGCAGCACTTCATCCGGCTCCCGCCGCGAATACAAACCCACGCCCGAATAGCCCTTTTTCTCCGCGCACTCGTAAAAACAATGCCAGTTGCGCGGCCAGAATTCGCGGCCCTGAAGCTGGTCCTCCTGCGCCTTGAGTTCCTGCAGGCAAACGAAGTCGGCTTTCTGGCGCCGCAGCCATTGGTAGAAGCCCTTGCGCGCCGCCGCGCGGATGCCGTTGGCGTTAAGGGTGATTACGCGCATCGCGGTCCCGCGTTACCAGCGCAGTCCCCCGTCCAGGTCGATCACACGACCCGAAATGTAGTCGTTCTCCAGGATGAACTGCGCCGTCTGGGCCACTTCATCCGGGTCGCCCAGGCGCTTCGCCGGCACCATCGCGGCCAGGCGGTCGCGGGCCTCGGGCTTCATCGCCGCCACCATCTCGGTGTTGATCAGGCCGGGCGCTATCGCGGCGGTGCGAATGCCGTGACGCGCCAGCTCCCGCGCCCAGAGGACGGTCAGCGCGGCTACGCCGGCCTTGGTGGCGGAGTAGTTCGACTGGCCGAAATTGCCGACCCGCGAAAGGCTGGAGATGTTGATGATCACGCCGCCGGCTCCGAACCGCGCCATGTGCCCGGCGGCTTCGCGGGCGCACAGGAAGGCGCCGGTCAGGTTCACGTCGAGGACCGCCTGCCAGTCTTCAACCGACATCTTGCCCAGCAGTTCGCCGTCCTTGTACTTGATCAGCAGGCCGTCGCGGGTAATGCCCGCGTTGTTGATCAGCACGTCGAGCGCGCCGCAGTCCGAGGCCACGGCCTCCATGAACGCCTCCACGTCGCTTTCGACGGACACGTTGGCGGCGTAACGGCGCACCTCGGCGCCGGCCGCGCGGCAGTCGGCCGCCGTGCCGTCCAGGCTGTCCCGGTTCAGATCGCACAGTGCCAGGTTCGCGCCCTGCGCCGCCAGCCGGCGCGCCATGGCCGCGCCCAGACCGCGCGCGGCTCCGGTAATGACTATCGTTTTGCCCTTGATTTCCACGCAAATGACTCCTTGAGGAAAGCCGCGCAATCCTACTCCATTGCGGCCGCGTCTTCCGCACGCGGCCTGTGGCCGGCCACCGCCCAGCCCATCAGCGCCTCTTCCCGGTACACCAGCGGGAACCAGCCGTCGACAATCAGCCCCGCCGAACGCAGGCGGTCCAGAAGACGGTCGAACTCGCCGGCGTCGGGCGTCGCCGCCAGAAGGTCCTCCATGCGCAGGCAGTAGGCGTCGCTCGCCTCCCGCAGCCGCCGGATCGTCGCCCGTCTCTCGGCCGGTCGAAGTCCGGGAGCAAAAACGGCCTGCAGCCCGTTCAGGACAAATCCGATGCCGTTGCCCGGATCGCTGAATTGCCCAGCCTGCTGCTGGACGCGCGCGACTGCCGCGTTCAGCTTGCGGCGCAGGTTTTCCGTTCTGGCGTCATGTTTGAGCAGTCGCTTCTCGAAGCCCGATTCCGCCGATGCCATGGCGTCGACGACCCGACGCGCACGGGTCAGCAACTGTTCCCGCCTGAGGCACAGGCGATGCTGTTCCAGTCCTTCCCGGGCCTCCCTGACCACCACCGAATTTGCGTGATGGGTGACGAGCGCAATGCGCCCGCCCGGCTTGAGTATGCGCATCGCTTCCCGCGCACTGGCGGAGGGGTCCCCGTACTCGAAGCCGTACTGCGAAGTCACCAGGTCGGCGCACCCGCTATCCAGCCCGGTGCTCTCGTTCGGCGCTCCGCCGCGAAACCGGACGCTCTTCAGCCACTCCCGCGCCGCGTCGGCCTCCTTGAGGTCCTTCTCGGGCCGAATTCCGGCCCTGTCCAGCGCGTCGACACGGAACTGCCGGTCGTTCGCGGTGGAATATTCCGCCGCCAGGAGGGCCACGGCGCCGTTTCCGGTGGCGAGGTCGACAATCCGCGCGCCTTCGCGCAGCGTCGCGAACTGGCGTTCCCAGAACTCCCGAATCTCGCCGTCGTAGTTCGGATTGCCGCTGCGTTCGAAAGTGGTTACGCTGCCGTGGCGCCAGAATTGCTCCCACTCGCCGTCGGTGAGAAGCCTGCGCGGCATGTTATTCGCCGGTGAAGCGGGGCGGTCGTTTTTCCAGGAAGGCGGCTATGCCTTCCGCGGCGTCGGCGGTGTTGCCGCATGCTTCCTGCGCTTCGGCCTCCGCCAGGAAAAGGTCTTCGAAGGACTGCGTGTTCGCAGTGCGCATGAGGCGCTTGGTCGCGGTCAGCGCCAGCGGGGCCTTCAGCGCCAGTTCCGCGGCCCAGTTCTCGGCGGTTGCAAGGGCCTCGCCGGGCGGCGCCAGACGGTTTGCCAGGTTCAGTTCCCTGGCGCGCGCCGCCGGCATGCGATCGCCGCCCACGGCGAACTCGAAGGCCGCCCGGTGCCCGACGGCCTGCGTAAGCGTCCAGGTGGATCCGCCGTCCGGGACCAGGCCGATGTTGGTGAAAGGGCAAAGCAGGAATGCGTTCTCCTCCATGATCACCAGGTCGCAGGCCATTGCCAGCGACATCCCGATGCCCGCGGCGCCTCCCTGCACGGCCGCGATCACGGGCTGCGGCGCCTGCACGATCGCGTCGAACATCGGCTTGTACTCATGAATGAGAATGTCGCGAATCGACTCGGTACCGACCGTGCCCCGCTTCAGGTTCGCGCCGGCGCTGAAGAACCTGCCGCTGCCGCCAAGGACGATCGCCCTGACGGAGCGGTCCTCTCCCGCTTCCTCAAGCGCTGCCGCCAATCCGGCCCGCAACTCGGGCGTAAAGCTGTTGAGATTGTCCGGCTGGTGCATCAGCACCGTGGCCACGGCGCCTTCACGCCGCGTCAGGACAACGGAGTCCGGCTTGTGTGTTTCCTTACTGCCCAAACTGATGGGTGCTCCACGACTGAATGCGTGGAGGGCGGGACGCCGCGAGAGTCATGCTCTCGCTCCCGGCACTGCTAGGGCGCGCCCCGGGAGCGTTGATAGGCCGGCCGGTCCCTGCACGCCGAAACCCACTTGTTCACCTTCGGCCACCCCTCGAGACTGAATTGCAGCATCACAAGCATGTCCAGCACGGAAACGCAGATCAGGTCCGCCGCCGTGAACTGCTCGCCCAGCAGATGGGATCGTTTGGCCAGTTGCTTCTCCAGCACGTCCAGCGGTTCCGCCAGCGCCTGTTCCGCTCCCTTGACGGCCGCCTCGCTGTGGTCGTCTCCGGTGTGCACGAATTTCTGCATGAAGAGCGTAACGATGTGCGGTTCCAGTTCGGTCATCGCAAAGAAAGACCATTGAAGCACATGGGCCCTTTGCGCCTGGGTGGCGGGCCACAATTCGCGGTCGTCGTACTTGGCGGCCAGGTACAGGTTGATGGCGGTGGATTCGAACAGCTTGAGCGAGCCGTCCTCCAGCGCGGGCGCCTTGCCCGTGAGGGTGATCTTGCCGAGCGACTTCCTGCGTTCCTCGCGCGACTGGCCGTCGAGCGGCACATGCTCGTACGGTATTGCCAGTTCCTCAAGCATCCACAAGCAGCGCGCAGCGCGCGATTGCTGCGGACCGTGTAGGCGAATCATCTGATCTCTCCTTGGAGTATTAGTCGTATGTAAAGCACTGATTACGGGCCGAACACCGTGCCCGAGAACGCGGCCACGATCGTCATCGCGTAAATAAACAGTACCCATCCGTAAACGGGTTGCAACTGCCTATGGTATTGCTGCTCCAGCTCCGGCGTCGAGCCCGACTGGACTATGGTCGCGAAAGTGACCGTCGCCGGGGCAAAACCGCGGTCCAGGGGTACCACGGCGAATCCGATCAGGCCCACCGCGACCAGTTTGACGGTCAGCCAGGCGGGGGCGGCGACTGCCTCGACGGTAATCGTGGCGATCGCGAATACAAGCGCGCCGGCGCACAACAGCAGGCTGAACGGCATGTTGGTTTTCTCGAAGAGTTTCTCGGCGGCGGTCCCCGGGTTCAGAAAGCCGCGCCACATGATCAGCACCCAGGCCAGCCCGATCAGCCAGACAATCGAAAGCACCCATACGGGGACGTTCAGCAAACCGATGCCGTGGATCAACTGCAGGCCGCTGGGGAATATCAGCGCGTTGCAGGTGCGCGGCAGGCGGTCGAGCACCAGGCCCAGCTTGAGGACGCTGGAGCGCGTCTCCATGCTCAGCGACGAGTTCTCCGACATCTTCGCCGCCAGGAACACGCCCAGATCGGTGCCCAGCCAGAATACCCACAGCGATATGTGAAAAAAGACCAGTATCTTGTGTTCCAGCATCATTGCTTCCGCTCCTCGCCCAACTCCTCAAACGGCGCCAGCACCTTGCGGATCATTTCCGCGTTGGCCACCGCCCAGGCGCCGGCCTGCTCCGCATCCGGCTCGAAGTCCTCGATTTCCTCGCGGGTCAGCAGGCCCTTGCCCAGAATCAGCGTCTCCAGGCTCATCAGGCGCTCGCGCACGACCCAGTGCTCGGCCATCAGCTTGAGCAGACTGGCGAGCAGCGCGTCGGTCGCCGGGTCCTGAAAAAAGTACTTGCGCCCGCCCTTGATTCGGCGGCTCAGTCGTTCGCCGGCGGCGTCCACGCTCAGGCCTGCTTAACGGACCCGAAGCCGTACCAGAAGATCACGTCGGAGAGCCGCCCCGTGTCCTCGCCGAACTCGGGATCGGCCAGGGCCATTGCGATGAAATCTTCCTCGTCGGTATAGGTGTAGCGCGGCATTACGCCTTCGAAGTATCCGTCGGCGGGAAAGCCGGCGGCGACCGTCAGTTCCTTGGGGTTCTGGTCCCGGAAGTCCTTGTAGAACGGCTCGTTGTTGTAATAGCTGTCCCAGTCCAGGTAGAACTGATCGTAGGCCGCCATGCGGTCGTTCGGCGGCAACTCCATGTTGAGCAACACGCCGCCCGGGCGCAGCACGCGATGCGCTTCGGCAAGGTACTGCCGGATCGCCTTGTTCGGCAGTTCGTGCAGGAACATGGAACTGAACACCACGTCCATGGAGTTGTCGGGAAAGCGGATGTCCTCGGCGCTCTGCTGGTGGAAATGCGCTTTGACGCCCATCGCCTCGGCGCGCGCGTGGGCATAGCGCAGGCAGGGCGCGGCCACGTCGATCCCATGCACCTCGGCGTCCGGAAAGACCTGCTTCCAGGGCAGGGTGTTATGGCCGATGGTGCAGCCCGCATCGAGGATCCGGCGGGGCCGGCGGTCGGCGAAACGGTTCTTGTAGAAGTTCGCCATCGACCAGCCGATGTCGTTCAGTTCCCTGCCCATGGCGCCAAACGCGAACACGTTCAGTCCCTGGTCATACAGTGCGCCTGCCGCGAGATCCTCTCCCCCGTACTCCTTGTAGTAGCAACCCGGCATGAGGTGCACGTCCACCGCTTCCACGTAGCGCGGAATCTCAAGACCCGGATCCAGTTCCAGGGTGCCTCCGGCTTTGGGCTTGTCCGCAAGGCTCTTGCCTGTGCCATTGAGTTGCTCGCGCTGTGTCTCGATGCTGTCCATCACCACGTCCCAGACCATTTGCTGGGCGGTGCATCGTGCGGAGGAATACGCCTTGAAGATTTCCCGACCACGAATGGCGCGATGCACGTCGGCGCCGTCCAGAACCTTGTCGCCGGCCTCCTTTTCCAGGTTTGTCGCAACGGTGGATTCGAAGTCCGTGCGCATGGTTGCGGCTAGATCGTTCAGTACGAAACCGCGCAGACCGGAAACAAACCTCTCACGCGCCCGCGTGTCGCGATTCCGGTCCAGGGCCAGGGCATGGGTGATCGGTTGTGTCATGGCTTTCCCCCCAGAGTCGTAGCATCCGATTGTTGCGGATTCGGCAGGAAAATGCAAAGCGAATACAATCTCGCGCCGTGCCTGCGCCTTTTACTTGCAATGAACATGGGGGGGAGGGCGTCCCGCCCTCCACTAAGGCGGGACGCCTTCTCTCCTTACCTGGAACTGAACGCTGATGGCGGGACCTCTGGACGGGATTCGCGTGCTGGAGCTCACCAGCGTCGTTCTGGGCCCCTGGGCCTGCCAGTTGCTGGCCGACATGGGCGCCAACGTCATCAAGGTGGAACCGCCTTACGGAGACTCCAACCGGACCCTGGGCGCTTCCCATAACCCCGGCATGGCCGCGCTCTACCTGACCTGCAACCGCAACAAGCGGGGCCTGGTCCTGGACCTCAAGAAACCTGCCGGAAGGGATGCTGTGCTGCGCCTGGCGCGCGACGCGGACGTGCTGGTCCACAACAACCGTCCCGGCGTGATGACGCGCCTGGGGCTTGAATACGAGGACTTGCGTGCGGTCAACCCGCGGATCATCTACTGCGGGACCTACGGCTACAGCAAGGACGGGCCCTATGCCCAGCGCGGCGCGCTGGACGATTCGATCCAGTCGGTCAGCGGCTTTGCCATGCTGCACGCGATGGTGCAGGGCGAACCGCGCTACGCGCCCAGCGTGGTGGCCGACAAGACCACGGCGATCACGGTGGTTTACGGCGTGCTGGCGGCGCTGTTTCATCGCGAACGGACCGGCGAGGGGCAGGAGCTGGAAGTGCCGATGTTCGAGACCATGGTGTCATTCGTCATGGCCGAGCACCTTTGGGGCCAGGTGTTCGATCCGCCGCTGTCCACGGCCGGCTACAAGCGGCTGATGAGCAAGCACCGCAAGCCGTACAAGACGCTGGACGGTTACGTTGCCATGCTGCCGTACCTGGACCGCCACTGGGAACTCTTCTGCACCCGGGCAGGGCGGCCCGAGCTGATCGAGGACGAGCGTTTCCGCACGCTGTCGGACCGTGTGAGCAATATCGACGATACCTACGCGGAAACGGGACGTATTCTGGCCACCCGCACGACCGCCGAGTGGATGGAAATGTTCGAAGGCAGCAGCGTGCCGGTCAACGCCGTGAACTCGCTCGACGATCTGCAGAACGACGAACACCTTCGGGCCGTCGGTTTCTGGAGCGAAATGGACCACCCCACCGAAGGCAAACTACGGATGCCGGGATTCCCGGTGAATTTCTCGGCCACCCCGGCCGATATCCGCCGCCACCCTCCCCAACTGGGCGAGCACAGCGTGGAGGTGCTGACCGAGGCCGGCTATTCAGACGAGCAGATTCAGGAGATGCTCGCCAGCGGCGTAACGCTGGCTCCCGAATAAGGAAGTCGAAAAAACCTGCCACGCACCGGGCGTGGCAGGTTTGCATATGTTTTGCGGCTTCGGGCTAGAAGTCCTTGCGGAAGTTCACGGTCCAGGTGCGCGGGTCCTGCAGATAGAGGCCCACGAAGAAGGACGTGCCCTGTTCGCGGTCGGCGCAGTTCTGGCATTCGGCGCTGATCGACCAGTCCTGTTCCAGGTTCCGCAGCGTGACGGAGGCGGTCAGAACCGAGTAGCCATCGCTGAGCGCGGTCGGCGCGCCGCTGGAGCCGATGCTGTGCTTGCCGATCTTGTAGATGAAGGCGCTCGGCCGTAGCTCCCACCCCGGGGCGACCGCGATGTCGTAGGCCGCACCGGCCGTCAGCGTGTAGTCCGGCGAGCGCACCGGGTCTGCAATCTGCCCCAGGTGATTCACTACGCCCGCCGCGCAGAAGGGGCTCGCTGCAAAGGAAACCCCGTCCGCCAGATCCGAGTTACAGAGCGCCTGCTGTTCGATGATCGAAGGATTGAGCTCGGCATACTCCGCATCCTGCGTCCCGAAGTTCACGAACACGGTCAGACCGTCGATCAGCGCGGCGGTGAGTTCCACCTCCACGCCCTGGTTTTCGAGCGATGCGTAGTTGCGCGTGTTGAAGGTCGGCGCGCCGGTCACGGGATCGTAGACCGCGGACGGCAACTGGAAGTCGGTGACGTCCGTGCTGAAGACGGTGGCGTTGAAACGCAGCCGTCCTCCCATCCAGTCGGAGCGCATGCCTGCTTCGTACGACCAGACCTTCTCTGGACCGAATACCTCGATGGCCCCCGGGTTGGTGCCGCGCGCGTTCCAGCCGCCGGACTTGAACCCTCGCGTGGCCGACGCGTAGAGCATCAGGTCGTCGCTGACCGCATACTCAAGCGCGATTCGCGGAGTGGTGATCTTGGCGTTCTGCTCCAGCGGATATCCCAGCGCGGCGATATCGGCGGAACCGAAACCCCAGGGCCAGTTGGGGTTCGGCGTGTAGCCGACGTCCTTGGTTTCGTCGGTCCAGCGGGCGCCGCCGGTGAGCGTGATCTGCTCGTTGACGTGATAGTCCACCTGCAGATAGATCGCCAGCGCGTCGGTGTCGTTCTCGAGAAGCCGGTCGGCCAGCAGCAGCGGCTGGAACCCGTTGAAGGCGCCGCCGATGCCCAGCAGGTCAGCGAAGTCCACGGCGTTTTCCTCCTGGATGTAGAACACGCCCGCCACGTAGTCCAGCGCGCCGTTGCCGGTGGAGCCGGTCAGCTTGATTTCCTGCGTGAACTGGTCGTGTTCTCCCTCGTTGGCGATGGTAAAGCCGCCGTAGGGCCGGCCGAGGTTGAGGAAGTCCAGCGTGAAATCGTGATCGAGATAGCGCTGGCCGGTGATGATGTTCAGGGTGCCGTATGCGGTGTCCACTTCGATGTTCGAATACAGCGAAAGCGAGTTGACCCAGTTGCCCAGCGGCTTGCCGGCTTTCGCGCCATGAATGGGCGTGGGCCAGGGCGGGGGCTGGTCGGAGCGCAGGCCGGTAAGGGTGTAGCGCTCGTCCTCGTCCGGATCGTTGAGGTTCAGCAGGTTGGCGTGCTCGTTGTCCACGTAGGCCACGGCCGCGTCCCAGGTAACGGTTTCGCCCAGCCAGCGCAACGCGGCGCGCACGCCCACGTTCTTCTCGTAGTTGATGCCGTCTTCGCCCGTGGTGCGGTTCTCGACGAATCCGTCGTCATCGATGGCGTAGGCCGAAAGCTTGAGCAGGAGGTTTTCCTGCACCGGCAGGTCCACGCTGCCCCGGAAGCGCACCTGGCTGAACCGGCCGAAGCCCAGTTCGACGTAACCGCCGAATTCCTCGGCCGGTTTCTTCAGGATTACGTTCACTGCGCCGCCGGTCGTGTTGCGGCCGAACAGCGTGCCCTGCGGCCCGCGCAGCACCTCGATGCGGTCAATATCGAACAGCGCGAAGTTGTTGGCGTTCTGCCGGCTGATGAAGATGTCGTCCACGTAGCTGCCAACCGGGGGATCGAAGGTGGGGATCGATTCGGTGTTGTTCAGCGCGCGAAGCGAATACACGTTGGCCGAGCCCAGTCCCGTGTTGTTGCTGCCGATCAGGTTGGGCACCAGCCGGGTCATGTCCAGCAGCTCGGTCACCTGAAGTTCGCGGAGCTGCAGGTCGGAATACGCGCTGACCGCGATCGGCACGTCCTGCACGCTTTCCGCCCGGCGCTGGGCGGTCACGATGACCTCTTCGATCATCTGGTCGTCCTGGGCGAATGCCGGCGCGAGAAGCGCGCAGCCGACAACGGCGGATGTGAGTTTGTAAATCGATTTCATAGGGAGATGTCCCCTGCATTTCATAAGGAATTGGCGCCAAACGCGCGAAAGCCCGCGAATTCCGTCCCCTAAGGCTAGTGGCGGGCCAGCGCGGGATTATATACAAGCGGCGATTTCCTGTCTTTCCGGGGCCTTCAGCGCCCCGGAACGGGGAGCAGGCAAGCGAGGTTTGCATTGCCGGGGCCTTTGTGCCAGTATTCTGCGCCTGCTGCGGGGCAGCGGGGTCCCCGGGGGGAAATACCCTGATCCTGTGTCCCGGCAGCGCGCGCGGCGAAGTGTTGGCCGCAGTCCGGAAAACATGGGAGGCCATCACGTGGCGAAGAATCTGATCGAATACGAGAAATCCGCCGAGGCGAAGCAGTGGATCAGCGACGAGAGCGCGGAGCAGGAGAAGCGCTACCAGCAAATCGTCCAGGACATGGATGACCTGTCCGACGAACGCGATGTGTGGGTGGAAAAATTCTTCCATCGCATCCAGACGCGCGGCTTCAACGTTCACTACGACAATCGCCGTCAGATCCCCGATGACGAACTTCCCACCCGTCCCGACAGGCCTTTCAAGGTCGTATTTTAGAGATAAGGGAGCAAATCAAAATGGGCCGTCCACATATTGAACCCTACGTAGAAACCGACGTTCCCTTCCGGCGCATGACCCTGCCCGGTTTCGGCAAGGGCATGCACTACAAGGTGCTGAGCCTCGACAGCGACACGGGCGCCTGCTCGCTGGTCGTGAAATTCGAGTCCGGTTATTCCCTGCCCCCGGGCATGAGCTACACCGAAATGGAGCTCTACGTTGTCGAAGGCAGTCTCCAGGTTGGAGACAAGACCTTCGAGACCGGCCACTACCTGTGGCTGCCGCCCGGCGTTTCATTGCCCGCCCTCAGCTCTCCGAACGGCGCGCGCTGCCTGATGTTCTACAACTACGGCGAGCCGAGTTTCGTGGAGTCCGACGAGGACCATCCGCGCGCCGAACGCCACAAGATGGTGAGCGTCAACGCACTGGAAGACATCGTCTGGGGTCCGGCCAACGTGTCGCCGTCGGTGGCGCCCGGCTGCTTCGTCAAGGTCCTCAAGTTCGATCCGCTAACCCACGGGTTCACGTTCATGTACTGCATGACGCCGAACTTCTGGCAGGACAACATCTCGTACCACGACTGCATGGAAGAGGGCTATCACGTCTGGGGCACTTCCTGGATGATGCAGTTCGGCTACCTGCCCACCGGCGGCTATTTCTGGCGCCCGCCCTGGATCAACCACGGCGCGTTTCAGAGCACGTACGGCTGTCTCGCGATCGGGCGGACGGACTCGCAGTTGCACAATTACTTCCACTTCAATCCGTGGACCACGCCCGAGGAGAACCAGGAGCGGGCGGCGGCCCAGCTGTATCGGCAGAAGCGGAACCTGTACGAGTGGGTCCGCGCCCAGGACGGCCACAACCACCCGCACGACTTCGAGCACCCGCACTACCGCGACCACGTTCACCACGACGACCACGACTGATACCGGCCGAGCCCGGCGCGGTTCCGGGCTGAATCGGTCATGAAGTCGGTCCTGAGACCGGCAATCCTGCTGTGGTTTGCAGCATTTCTGACGCTGCTGGCGCAGCCTGTCCGGGCCGATGAGCGTCCCGGCAATCCCGCGAAACCGACCCATTGCGTCGTGCTGCTGCACGGCATAGGGGGATTCGCGCTGCTCCTCAAGCCCATGGAATTGAGCCTGGAGGAGCAGGGCTATTTCGTGGCCAACGTGACCTATCCCTCGCTGTCGGACTCGATCGAATCACTGGCAGTCGAAGCGGTGGAGGAGGGCCTTCAGAGGTGCTCGGCGCAGGGCCTGTCGCGGATTCACTTCGTGACCCACTCGATGGGAGGAATACTGGTCCGTCAGTACCTTTCGCAAGAGTCGATAGCGGGACTTGAGAGGGTGGTGATGCTGGCTCCTCCCAACCAGGGCAGCCGGTTTGCCGACTATCTGGGCGACAGCCCGCTGGGGAAGGTGTATGAACCGGACGCACTGGCGCAACTGGGAACCGGCGAAGAGTCGGTACCGCGCCGCCTGGACGCCCCCGATTTCGAACTGGGCATCATTGCGGGCACCCGCAACCTGAGAAAGCTTATCCCGGGCGCGCCCTCGGATCCCAGTGACGGCGTGGTCACCGTGGACGAGACGAAAGCGCCCGGAATGAAGGATTTCCTGCTGGCGCCGGCAACGCACACGACCATCATCTGGAGCGGCGAGGTTCAGCGCCAGACGGCGCACTTCCTGCGCACCGGCCGATTCGACCACTCCTCTCCGGAGGACTGACGGAAACGCAGCCCGCGGCGGGCGACGGTCAGCCGATCGGGGCGAGCAGCTCCGGGGCGGTGACCAGTTGCCGTACGCCGTGCGACTTGGTTTCGTTGAACACGTTGCCCTGCTCGGCCCAGCGGTGCAGGGAGTTGATGTCGAGCCTGGCGCACTGAGGCCGCACGCTCCAGGTGACCCGCACGGGCGAACAATTGCTCTGATCGTACGAAGGGCCGGTAGTGGAGCCGCGGAACAGCACCGGCTGGCCGGTCGTGGCGGGAATCATCATTGCCTGGTGCAGGCCATCGATCATGTTTCCGCCATAGGCCATTGTCGTGAAATCCAGCGCCTGCGGATCGTTCACCACCAGGAACACTTGCGCTTCGACGCGCAGGAGCGGGTCGGCGCAACCGTCGGGCACGCAGGAGCCCAGGCCTTCTCCGGGTGTCGCGGCGCATGAGGTATGCACCCAATGCACTTCGATGGTGTCGCCGGGCTTCACGCCCTTGTAGGCGCCCTCGGCGGGAGCCAGCTCCGCATCGCTGAGTTCGGCCGACGCGTTGCAGGCGTATCCGCCATCGTCCGCATCGCTCACAAACACGCTGAACCCGGGACCCTTGTGCTCCGCGTTGGTGTGCGTATGGAGGTTGCACAGGTTCATTTCGCCCGCTTCCGGAGCCAGCGGGAAGGACTCCGTGTTCAGTCCGAAGACGCTGCTGATGTCGCGCGGCGTCTGCGGTCCCATATCGAGGCAAAGCGCCGCTTCGCCTACGGCTTCGGTGCCGGCGGCAGGCGCCGGATCGGCGGATTCGGACACCGGTTCGCCGGCGCAGCCGGCAACCAGCATGGCAATGGCCAGGCTCACGGGCAAGGGTGCACGCATGAAGATGTCTCCCAAAGTCACTTTGAAGGGCAGTATAGTCCGACGCCCCTGGGAGCGAGGGCATGTCCCTCGCGGCGTCCCGCCCTCGTGGAGGACGAGACGTCCTCGCTCCACGGAATCCGGCTATCCGGGTCGCTGGTTGACTTCGAGGATGAATCCGTCGGGATCGAATATCGTCATTGACCGCTCCACGCTTCGAACCACCAGCGTGGTCCGCTTGACTACCGTGCTCATGAATTCTCCCTTGAATTGCAGACCAGCGCCCGCCCCGACGGCGGGCCGGACAGTTTGCCGTCGCTCCACGCGATTGTGCCGTTTACAAACGTCGTGTCGACGCGGGCGTCGAAGCGGTGGCCTTCCAGCGGCGACCAGCCGCACTTGTAGAGCAGGCTCTTGCTGTCCACTTGCTGTCCGCCCTGCGGATCAACCAGCACGCAATCCGCGTAATGGCCTTCGCGCAGAAAGCCGCGATCGGCGATACCGTACAGGCGAGCTGGAGCGTGACAGGCTGCCTCGACCGCACGCTCGACCGTGAAATGGCTGGCGCGGGCCAGGTCCAGCAGCATGAGCAGCGAATGCTGGACCAGCGGGAGGCCGGCGGGCGCGCTCAGGTAGTCGCCCGACTTCTCCTGAGCGGTGTGCGGCGCATGATCGGTAGCGATCACGCTGATGCGGCCGTCGGCAAGCGCTTGCCGCAGCGCATCGCGGTCAGTGGCGGACTTGATCGAGGGATTGCACTTGATCCGGTGTCCCAGGCGCTCGTAGTCCCCCTGGTCAAACCACAGGTGATGCACGCAGACTTCCGCCGTTACGCTGCCGGCGCTGCGGAGATCTTCCTCAGGATCGAACTGATCGAGTTCCTTCGCCGTGGTCAGGTGCAGCACGTGCAGCTTTGCGCCGTGCTTGCGGGCCAGCGACACGGCCAGGCTGGAAGAGCGGTAGCAGCATTCCGCATCGCGGATATCGGCATGCGCGGCCGCCGGAATCTCTCCGCCGTAGGTTTCTTTCGCCCGGGCCAGTTGTTCTTCGATACGCGTGCGGTCCTCGCAATGGGTCGCGATCAGTACCGGGCAGTTCGCGAAGATGCGCTCGAGCGCCGCGGGGTTCTCCACCAGCAGGTCTCCGGTGGAGGGCCCCATGAAGACCTTTACGCCGCAGGCCTCGCTGGCCTTCAGCGCCTGGATTTCCTCAATATTGCTTTCGGTGGCTCCCAGGTAGAAGGCGTGGTTTCCCCAGGCGCGGCCATTGGCGGCGGCGTACTTGGCGGCGAGTCTTTCCCGGGTGACGGTGGCGGGCGAAACGTTGGGCATGTCCATGAAGCTCGTTACGCCGCCGGCCACGGCCGCCGCCGATTCACTGGCGATGTTGCCCTTGTGCACGTGCCCCGGCTCGCGGAAATGCACCTGGTCGTCGATCAGTCCGGGCAGCAGCCACAGGCCCGTGGCATCGATCTCCACGGCGCCCGTCCGCACCCTCGGCGAGCCGCCGATCTGCTCGATGCGCTCGCCCCGGATCAGAACGTCCAGCTCGGACCGCCTTCCTTCGTTGATCAGGGTCGCGCCCCGAATCACGGTGTCGCCGCGCCCCTGCGCGGCCATCGAACTCAAAGCAGACCGTCCTTGGCGAGCCGCTCGATGTCCGCGGCCAGGCCGGCGCGCAGTTCGCCGACTTCCGGCGTTCGAACGCCCCCGTCCGCATCGAGCAGGCTTCTGCCGGTGCGCATGACCCGCTCCGCGTAGGTAGAGGCAAATGCCTGCATCGGCATTCTCACCAGCGTGTTGGTCATGCCTCCCATGCGCCTGCGGGCGCGCAGGGCCGCCAGGTCCAGGCAGGCATGCGCGACCATGCTTTCGCCGCCGGGGGCCGCTTCGGCCAGTACATGACCCTCGAAGTCCACCACCTTGGACATGCCCGTGGTGGAATGCGAGGGGATCGCCAGGTTTTCCAGCCAGGCCGAATTGGCGCTCACAACGTAGGCGATGTTCTCCACCGCCCGCGAGCGCCTTGCCAGTTCCTTGCCGGTATTGCGGTTGCTGCCCGCCTCGCTGGTCGGATGCACGAATACCTCCGCGCCGCGCACGGCGTGGGCGCGGGCGATCTCCGGATAGAGGATTTCCTCGGAGGCGATCGCGGCGATGCGACCCAGCGGCGTGTCGGCCACCGGAAATACGCCGTCCTCGCCGTACAGGTCCAGGTAGGCATCCCACACGTCGAAGGGCGTGGGGGCATTCAGCGAAATCATGCGCCTATAGCGCAATATGACGTCGCCGGACGGATCGATGAGAAAGCAGGTCTGGAAGAACAACTCCGGAAAGGCCGGGTCGGTTTCGTAGCAATTGCCCGCCAGGTAAATGGAATGGCGAACGGCAATCTTCGACAGTTCCTCGTATTCCTCGCCTTTCGGGTCCAGCGCCGCATTGTGCCGCCACTGTTCGATCGGCGCGCCCAGCGGGAAGCCGGTCAACGAATACTCGGGCAGTACGACGAGCCGCGGAGCCTCTCCAATGTATTGGAGCGTGAAGGCGCAGCCTCCGGCAACCGAGCGCGCGGTGCGCTTGAGGTTCGTGCGCATCAACTCGCGCGCCTCCTCCCGGGTCTCGCACTCGCTGACCGTCAGCGAGCCGGTCTGCAAGGCAAGGGCGGTGTATCGATCCAGATCAGCCATGGCCCAATTATCGCCGTTCAAGGCCACTCATGTAAGTGAGCATGTCACGCTATGCGGAAACGCCTTGTTTCCGCGCCTAGCCCGCTCACGTAAGAAGCTTCCGATAGTCCCGATGTCCGGCCAAGGCGAGTACGCGTATCGCCTCGCAGCGCGATGAACGATCTACCATGGGATCGGGTATCCAGTTCTCGCTCCTCAACGCCGCAACATGTTCGACGTCGAGTTCGTGACCAAGAGCTCCGGCGATGACGAGCGCTAGATACCAGTCGTACGCATCGAGACTCGGCTCGGGTAACTTGGCAAGGTAGGTTACGGCCCGGACCTTTCGGCCGTCGGATCGGAAGACCGGAAATGCTTTACGTCGATCGTAGCCGTTCGGAAACCCTTCCGCGCGGTCGAGCGCATCGCTCTGCGCGCTCGGAATCTCGAACAGCACACCAGGCGTTCGCCGGCCTGGGGCGTGGCGGAGCGTTGCCTTCCCGGATCCGTCGCAGCTTAACTTGCTGAATTCGATCATTCGGTCATTCGCATAAGCAATGCCGACAGGATCAGCACCGTCACAGCGTCGCTTCAGGCGCGCCGTCAACATGTTCGAGCCGTAAGCGAAGTAGAGAAAGGTCAGATCCAGGCTCCTTCGTTTCGAGTGAGTCGTTTTCCGCATTCTTGCACATTGATCCTGGCCTGATGGTTGCATCGAAATGAAGAATAAAATTCGCACTTCGGATTATCAGAGGGCAAAAGCATAGCCAGCATCACGATCCGCCGACCTTCAACTGGGCTTGACTCGATGACCATGCCGCTGGACGCGAAGGTATGACTTTCGAAGTCATCAATCCTTGTACAGTTGGATGAGCGGAACGACCGAAGCGTTCGCGCGCGTTAAGATCGACGCGCTTCTCAAGGACGCGGGCTGGAACCTAACCGACGGATCGAGTGTTCTGTTCGAGCACGCGCTGCCGGACGGCACACTGGCTGACTATGTGCTCTGCGACCGGCAGGGTCGACCCATGGCGGCGCTCGAAGCCAAGCGCGCGAGTACCGATCCCATTACGGCACAAGATCAGGGCCGACACTACGCCGAGCAACTCGGCGTGCCCTATGTCTTCCTGTCGAATGGAGAGGAAGTGCGGTTCCTGGATCGGGAGATCGATGCCCACGCTCGCCAGATCGCTGGCTTCTACGCGCAGGACGATCTGGAGCGGAGGATTGCCGCGCGTCGAATCCGACGCGATCTCTCCACGGTCGCGATTGACAAAAAGATCATTGATCGCGACTACCAGATCGAATGTATCGAAGCGCTGTCCGCCGAAGTCTCCAATGGGCGGCGCAAGCTGCTGGTCGAAATGGCCACCGGAACCGGCAAGACGCGCACAGCGGCGGCTTTCATCAAGCGGTTATTCGAGGCGGGCATAGTCACCCGCGTCCTATTCCTTGTTGACCGGATCGCTCTAGCCCGTCAGGCTGAGGACGCCTTCATCGACCATCTCGGGGACTATCCGTGTCACGTTCTGCGGCCCGGCCGCGGTTTCGACCGTGCCAAGCGCATCACGATAGCCACGCTGCAAACCATGATTGCGGAATACCGCGATCTCTCGCCAGGCTACTTTGACCTTGTCATCACCGACGAATGCCATCGCTCGATCTACGGTAAATGGAGCGGTGTGCTACGGCACTTCGACGGCCTCCAGCTCGGCCTGACAGCCACGCCCTGCACGTTGGACGCAGACCAGCTCCCCGATCCAGAGGACGGCCTTTTCGTGCGCGATACGCTACGTTTCTTCGAACTCAGCAAGCCGACCTTCCAATACCTGTTGCGCCGGGCCATCAAGCAGGGCCACCTGGTGCCCTACCGCATCTACAAGGCGATTACGGTGAAGACCGCTGCCGAAGACGGCTTTACGGTTCGCCGTGATGAACTCGACTGGAGCGCTATGGACAAGCGCGCGCGAGAGGAGTTCGACGACCTTTTCTCGGATTCGGATTCGATCACGGTGGATCCGAGGGCGCTGGAACGCAAGTTCACTATTCCCGAACGCAACCGCGCCTTGGTGCGCGAGTTCCGCGACGCACACGAGAAGGGCTTCATGGGCAGGGACGGCGTCCGACGCTGGCCAGCCTTGGGAAAGACCATCGTGTTCGCGGTGACCCGGCGGCATGCCGAGACGCTTGCGGAGATGTTCGATAGCCACTTCGCGGACTTGAAGCCGCACCCTACCGCGCGCTACGCCGACTTCGTAGTGAGCGACGTCGGCGGCGGACCGGCGCCCGACGCAAGCGCCGTCATAAAGCGCTTCAAGGAAGAGGATTTTCCGAGAATACTCGTCAGCGTTAACATGCTGGATACGGGTTTCGACTGCCCGGAAGTAGTGAGCCTCGTTATGGCGCGATTCACGCGCAGTGCCATCCTCTACCGGCAGATGCGCGGACGAGGAACGCGCAAGGCGCCGCACATCGGCAAGAAGAGCTTCACGATCTTCGATTTCGTCGGCGTGACTGATTTCCACGGGGACGACGATGGCGATATCGGGGGTGGGCCGATTCGCGACGTTGACCGACCAACAAGCCCTCCCACACCTCGGATGCTATTGACTCTCGATGTGGACGATCACATCGACCCGGAGAGCCGCGAGTGGCTCACGCTAGACGCGAACGGTCGTATCGTGCGCACACCAGAACACGAGGCGCGCGCCGCCGAGATCCGCGTGCGCTTCGAGGCATGGCGAGGAGATCGCGAATTCAATACGGAGCAGGCTCGCTGGGCAGGGCTGATCGGAAGCCGAGTCGGGGCCGATGCGATGAAGATGGATGCCTTCGGCGCGTGGGATTTCGACGAACACCCGTTCGCCGCCCTGGGCGGCTACGATCAGGCCCGGCGCGTATTCGGCGGCGAGCAGTCCCTCGAGAGGCTGATCGCCGGTTTCAACGCGGCGGTGTTCGGCCAAGGGCAGGCAGGGAGCGGCCTCAAGAGTAGCGCCGCTAGGGAGCAATAACGGCATGCCCATGACGCCTGAACTTCGGCACGGCATCGACCGCATCCGCGACTATCTGTTCGGTGGCGGTTATCCAAACCCGGCCCAAAACGCCGAACAACTCAGCTTTCTGATCTATTTCTACATGTACGAAGCGGCAGACGCAGCCCGAGTGCGTGCGGCGCAAAGACCAGGTGCGACCGAATATGACAGCGCGTACGAAGGCGAATGGACCCTGTGCGACCCGCGCAACGCCCGTGAACCTGGCGCGGCGACTGTGTCACGCGAGCTTCTGCGCTGGTCGTCCTGGGCACACGCTCTGAACGGTGAACGGCTGGTTAACTGGGTGCGCGAGGAGGTCTTTGCCTTCCATGCCGGAATCGCAGCAGACGGTGTCACCAATTTCATGGACGGAGCTCGGCTGGTCATCGACGAACCGACTGTGCTAACCCAAGTGGTCAGCCAGTTAAACGACCTGCATCTTGATCGAGTGGATGCGGACACCAAGGGCGACCTGTTCGAGCATGTGCTACGCCAGATTCGGCAGGCAGGCGAACTCGGCCAGTTCCGCACGCCACGCCATGTTATTCGCGCACTGGTGCGGCTGGTCGATCCCAGGATCGGCGAAACGATCTACGACCCGGCAGCAGGCACGGCGGGCTTCCTGGTCGGCGCGTGGGACCATATCCGGCTCGCCAACTCCTCGCCCGACGGAATCGAGGAAATCGATGCGGAGGGCAAGAACGTCCAGCGGGGCCTCGGCGACACGCTGAGCCGCGATGCCGTAAAGCAGTTGCACGAAGCCACTTTCTACGGAGCCGATGTGGACCCGCAAATGGTCCGCCTCGCCGCCATGAACCTGACCCTGCGCGGACTGGACCGGGTGAGAATCCTGCGCCGCGACGCGCTAACCCGCTCTCTCGACCGCGCGGCCAAGTCGGAACTCGGCTTCCCGGCGCGCGGCTTCGACGTCATCCTCGCCAACCCGCCGTTCTCCGGCAGGCTGGACAGAGACCGCATTGTCGAGGACGTGAAGATCGGACGCACAGCGCAGACCGAACTCCTGTTCCTGCAATACATGCTCAATCACCTGAAGGAAGGCGGGCGTTGCGGCGTAGTCGTGCCGGAGGGCGTGCTTTTCGGCTCCAGCGGCGCGCATAAGGAACTAAGGCGCAAACTGATAGAGAACAACACCGTAGAAGCGGTGCTGTCACTGCCGGGAGGCGTGTTCAATCCCTATTCGGGAGTCAAGACCTCAGTGCTGGTCTTCCGCAAGGGCGGTGCGACCGAGCGCGTGATGTTCCTCCACGCCGACAACGACGGCTTCAAGCTCGATGCCAACCACGACCAGCCGATCAAAGAAGATGACTTGCCCGGCCTGATCGAGGCGTTCCATGACCGCAAAGCACGATGGGCGGCATGGCGGGAAAGCGACTTGGATAAGGATTGGACCGAGAAATGGTGGTTCGCGGAAGCCGACGTAATCCGAGCCTCCGACTTTAACCTGAGCGCCAATCGGCATCGGCCGCAGAATATCGCAAATACCGAGCACCGAGATCCGCTGGAAATCTTGAAGGAGTTGCGGAGTATCGAAACGGAAATTCTGGGCGAGATTGACTTGCTGGTGGATGCCGTGCAGAAGGCTGTGCCGGAATGAGTGCGTATCCTGTTTTTCGTCTTGGTGATATTGCCAGCGTTGTAGCAGGAGACCCTGCACCCCAAGAACCGGGAGCCTTCGCACCTGACGGCCCGTTATTTGTACGGATGCAGGATGTAGGGCTGCATCACGTCAACCCAGCATTGGCCGATTCTATGGACCACCTTTCCCCGGCTTGGTTGGCTGGAAACCGCCTCCGACTCTTTCCCAAGGACAGCATCCTGATCCCGAAAAGCGGAGCATCTGTCAACCTGAACCATCGCGCCAAGCTCGCCAAAGATGCCCATGTTGTGAGCCATCTCGCCGTGGTGATGCCCGACAAAAGCAGGATTGATCCAGATTACTTGTTCTGGTGGTCGGTCCGTTACGACCCGCGCGCCCAAGCCCAGGTTACGAGTCTGCCTTCCCTAAAGCTCTCAACACTCAAGGAGGCAAATGTTCCCCTCCCACCGCTTGATGAGCAGAGGCGCATCGTCGCCATCCTGAACCGGGCGGCGAAGATCGAGCGGCTTAAGAAGCGGGTGCAAGAGCGGTTGCGGGAATTCATCCCGGCGCTGTTCGTCAAAGTGTTCGGAGATCCGGCGATCAATCCGATGAAGTGGACGGAACGTAGGATAGGACAAGTTTGTATGCGGACCGAGACCCGCGACCCCAGAAAATCACCCTCAACCCAATTCCGCTATGTCGACATCTCCGGCATCGACGCTGTTCAGAAGAGAATCGTCGCCACCCGTTTGCTCTTTGGCATAGATGCACCAAGTCGAGCAAGAAAGGAAATCCGGAAAAATGACATCATCGTATCGACCGTAAGGCCAAACCTGAACGCCGTCGCAGTCGTGCCGGATGAGTTGGATCGTGAAATTGCGTCGACTGGCTTTTGCGTACTGAGGCCGAACCCTGAACTGATTGAGCCGCTCTATCTGTATTGCCATGTCACTTCGGCTTTTTTCGTTGAAACAATTTCGCAGCAGGTCAGGGGAGCGAGCTACCCAGCGGTATCTGATAAAGACATAAAGGACGTGGGTATAGCTGTGCCCCCACTCAAGGAACAGCGGCGATACACCCAAATGATCGAATCGGTGCTTTACACATCTAAACTTGGAATGCGCGGAGTACGTGTTGCGGAAAAATTAACCGCATCTCTCATGTCCCACCTTCTGCGAGTGGCCGCATGACCGACATCGTGGACACGAAGACAAGAAGCAAGATGATGGCGAGTATTCGTGGACGCGATACGGCTCCAGAATTGATCGTCCGCTGTATCGCCCACCGGATGGGTTTGCGCTTCTGCCTACAGCGCAAGGAGCAAAGGCCCTTCCCTTGCCTGTGCCGCCGCCTGACGTGCAGCGATCATTCGCGACGATTGCCGATGCTGCGCGAAACATTGGCAATCTCGCCGCATTTGAGCCTTGTAACGCTGCGCTTTCCGAGTCCATCATGTCCCGCTTGCTGGGAACAGAACCATGACCAACGCACCGAATTTCGCAGCTATAGGCAATGAGACCGACCGCGCCAGGGATCGGGAGGCTGCTGAGGCGCTCAAGGCAATGGAAGAGGCGCAGGCACCCCAATGCAATTTCAAAGCAGCCTCCGGGCCGGGCATTTGAAGATCCTGTTTGACCATGGCGTTCCGAAGGGTCTTCGCGAATGCCTGCATGAACACGATATCGACACGGCGGCGGAACGGGGCTGGGATAGGCTGGCGAATGGCGCGCTCATGGATCGGGCCGAAGCCAACGGGTACGATCTCTTTCTCACCAATGACAAGAGAATTCCATGGGAACATGATCTCAGCAAACGCGCCATCAAGGTCGTTGGCAACTGTGTTCCGTTTGCGGAATGTTGCCCATACAATCAAGCAATAGAGCCTGCGGCGGGGAATCGCCGGGTGCCGGACAATCAGATGGAGATTTCAGCGTGACTACCGCAATACAACTCACGGACGAGGCCGAGCAGCGGATCGACTTTCTTGTGGCGCAAACCGGGCGCAGCAAAGCCTACTATCTCCGTGAAATCATTGATCGAGGCTTGGAAGATATGGAAGACTACTATCTTGCAGCGGAAGTGCTCCAACGCGTGCGAAGCGGAGCGGAGCCCACCTATTCGGTGAGGGAAGTGAGACGGACTCTTGGCTTGGACGATTGAGTACACGGCAACCGCGCTCAACCAATTACAAAAACTCGACAAACAGGCGGCGCACCGCATTCTTGCGTACATGAGCAATCGTGTCGCACGACTGACGCAACCCCGGGACATGGGGAAGTCATTGACTGGTCCGCTGGCCCGGCTTTGGCGATATCGGGTAGGGGACTATCGCGTGATCTGCGACATTCAAACCAGCGCGTTGCGTGTTCTGGTGATAAGAGTGGCTCGTCGGGACAAGGCTTATCGCTGATGAACCGGGGTTGTGGAGAATTTCGTTTAGATCGGTCAGTGTGAGGCCCCGGGCTTTTGGGTATAAGTTGCGGGCAACTTGTATAATTCCTGATTCGAGCATCCGGCCGTTCCTCCCGCGGGGCTTGCATGCAGCCCACCGACACACGTAACCCAGACTATTTCCATCGCGTTGTCGATTGCCAGTGGGGCTGCCCGGCGCACACCGACATACCCGAGTACATCCGGCTGATCGCGCAGGGACGCTACGCCGATGCCTACATGCTCAACCGCAAGTCCAACGTGTTTCCCGCGATCCTGGGCCGGGTTTGCGACCGTCCCTGCGAGCCGGTCTGCCGGCGCGGCCGGGTGGAGGAAAAGCCGGTGGCGATCTGCCGGCTCAAGCGCGTGGCGGCGGACCTGCGCGGCGACATCGACCATCGGCTGCCCACCGCGCCGAAGGAGAAGAACGGCAAGCGCGTGGCCCTGATCGGCGCCGGCTGCGCCTCGCTGACGGTGGCCAACGACCTGGCGCCGCTGGGCTACGAGTTGGTGATCTACGAGTCGCTGGACAAACCGGGCGGCCTGATGCGCACCAACATCCCGGCGTTCCGGCTGCCGGTCGAGGTCCTGGACGAGGAAATGGACCAGATCCTGCGCATGGACGTCGACCTTCGTCTGGGTCAGGGCATCGAGAGCATGCGGGATCTGCTGGACAATGGCGGGTACGACGCGGTTTTCGTGGGCACCGGGGCGCCCAAGGGCAAGGAGCTGAACCTGCCCGGACGGCACGATACCCAATCCGTGCATATCGGCATCGAGTGGCTGGAAAGCGTGGCTTTCGGCCACCTCGACTCGATCGGAGAGCGGGTGCTCATCATCGGCGTCGGCAACACGGCCATGGACTGCTGCCGCACCTCGCTGCGCCTCGGCGCGAGTGACGTAAAGGTCATGGCGCGCAAGCCGCGGGGCTTTTTCAAGGCCTCCGACTGGGAACTCGAAGACGCCGAAGAAGAAAAAGTGGAAATCGTCGTGAACCACTCGCCCAAGGAGTTCGTGGTCGAGGACGGGAAGCTCAAGGGCATGGTCTTCGACCTGATGGAATACGACATCGTTGACGGAAGGATCATGGAAAGCCGCATCACCGGCCAGGAGTTCTTCCCTTGCGACGACGTGATCCTGGCGATCGGCCAGGAAACCGCCTTCCCCTGGGTGGAGCGGGACATCGGCATCGATTTCGACCGCTGGGACGTTCCGATCGTCGATCGCGTCACTTATGAATCCACGCGCGAAGGCGTTTTCTTCGGCGGCGACGCGGCCTTCGGTCCCGAGAACATCATCTGGGCGGTGGAGCACGGCCACCAGGCGGCGATTTCGATCCACAAGTACTGCCACGGCGAGCCGATTACCGAGCGCATGCCTCCCGGCATGAACCTGCTGGCCGCCAAGATGGGCATCCACGAATGGAGCTATTCCAACGATTACGAGGCCGCACCCAGACGGGCCATGCAGCACATGAGCCTGGAGAAGAGGTTCCGCAAACTGGATATCGAGGTGGAGCTGGGCTTTACGCCGGAGCAGGCCGCGCGCGAAGCGCAGCGTTGCCTGAACTGCGATATACAGACGGTATTCGAGGCCCCGCTTTGCATCGAATGCGACGCCTGCGTGGACATCTGCCCGGTGCATTGCCTGACGATTGCGCCGAACGGGGAGGAAGACGACCTGCGGGAACGCCTTACCGTCCCGGCGCAAAACCTCGAACAGCCGCTTTACGTCTCGGCCGAACTACCTCAGACCGGTCGGGTGATGGTCAAGGACGAGGACCTGTGCGTACATTGCGGTCTGTGCGCGGAACGCTGTCCGACGGCGGCCTGGGACATGCAGAAATCCGAATTGCTGACGCCGTACGTGCACCACGAAGCCGCCGGCCAGCCGCCCCGGGGTTCGCTCGGCAAGCCAGGCGGCTCGCAGCGGAACCCCGCGTCGCACCGAGACCGGCGAGACGCCCGCCTGGCAAGGCGCGAAGAGCGCGCATAGCGGGCCTATGCAAGCGATGAGCAACGCAGTCCAGGCGGGATGGATCGCCGGTCGAATGCAGCGGGGCTTCCGCTGCGGGCCGCCTTGGGCCGGGGCCGAGACGAAGGAAGCGCCGGTTCGCATGGCGGCCTAGTGCACTGGTAGAACGGCTCATGCCGGCAGACAACGATTTCACGATACGCATCGCCAACGTAAACGGCACCGGCTCGGCCAGCGCCAATTCGTTGCTGATGAAGACCCTGTTCAGGATGGGCATCCCGGTCGCGGGCAAGAACTATTTCCCGTCCAACATCCAGGGCCTGCCCACCTGGTACGAAGTGCGCGCCAGCCATCGCGGCTACCTGGCGCGCTCCGGCAGCGTGGATATTGCGGTGGCCATGAACGCCGAGACGTATCAGCGCGACCTTCGCGAACTGACCTCCGGCGGTTACCTGCTCTACGACTCCACCTGGCCGCGCCGCGAGGTGCTGCGCCGCGAGGATGTGCACATCCTGGGCGTTCCGCTGGCGCGCATGTGCAACGAGAGCTTCGACAACGCGCGCGCGCGCATCCTGATGAAGAACATCGCCTACGTGGGCGTACTGGCCGCGTTGCTGGAACTCGATCTCGACATCATCCGGGAGCTGCTGCGGCAGACGTTCGCCCGCAAGAAGCCGCTGCTGGAGGCCAATCAGATCGCGATCGGCCTGGGTTACGACTACGCCCGCGAGCACCTGCACTGCCCATTGCCGTTCGTGGCCCGCTCAATGGAGGGGCCGGGCTCGCAAATCATCATCGACGGCAATACGGCGGCGGCGCTCGGCAGCGTTTATGCCGGCGCCACGTTCGGCGCCTGGTACCCGATTACGCCGTCCACTTCGCTGATGGACGCGTTTCGCAGCTTTTGCGCGCGCTTCCGCACCGCCGAAGACGGCTCCCGCGATTACTGCGTGATCCAGGCGGAAGACGAACTGGCCGCGATCGGCATGGTGCTGGGCGCCGGATGGAACGGCGCGCGCGCCTTTACGCCCACCTCGGGCCCGGGTATCTCGCTGATGTCGGAGTTCCTGGGTTACGGCTACTACGCCGAGATTCCGGCAGTCCTGTTCGACGTGCAGCGGGTGGGTCCGTCCACCGGCATGCCGACCCGCACGCAGCAGGGCGACATCCTGTCCTGCGCCTACGCCTCGCACGGCGACACGCGCCATGTTCTGCTCTTCCCCTCCACCCCGAAAGAGTGCTTTGAAATGGCGGCAACGGCCTTTGACCTGGCGGAGAGGCTGCAGACGCCGGTGATCGTGCTTTCGGACCTGGACCTGGGCATGAACGACTGGATGAGCGAGGAGCTGACCTGGGACGACGAGTACCGGCCCGACCGCGGCAAGGTATTGCGCGCCGAACAGCTTGAGGAAATGGAGGCCTTCCACCGCTACCTGGACGTGGACGGCGACGGCGTGCCGTACCGCACGCTGCCGGGCGAGCATCCCAGGGGGGCTTTCTTTACCCGCGGGTCCGGGCACAACATGTACGGCGGCTATACCGAGAACGCCGGCGAGTACCAGGAGGTCCTGGATCGCCTGCGAAGGAAATGGGATCATGCGGCCACAATCGTGCCGCGGGCCGAAATACGCACGGCTCCCGGCGCGCAGGCCGGAATGATCACCCTGGGCACCGGCCATTCCGCCTGCCGCGAGGCTTTGGACATTCTGGCCGGACGTGGCGTGGCGCTGGACTACATGAAGATCAATGCGTTCCCGTTCGGCGCGGAAGTCGAGACTTTCCTGAGGGATCACAAGCGCATCTACGTCGTGGAGCAGAACCGCGACGCGCAGTTGCGCACGCTGCTGATCAACGAGGCCGGCGGCCGCGCCGAGCAGCTCGTGGAAGTATTGCACTACAACGGCATGCCGATCCCCGCGACCTCGATCGTCAGCGCGGTGGAGGCGGACATGCTGAGGGACCGGGCGGCCTAGGCGCCGCCGGACGAGGAACACGGCATGAGCTACATCGCCCGTCCCAAGGTCAGCCACCCGGCCCTGGCCCGCAACGAACTGGGCCTGACCATGCGCGACTACGAGGGCGGCATGTCCACGCTTTGCGCGGGCTGCGGGCACGACTCGATTACCGGCGCGCTGATCCAGGCGGTCTTTGAACTGTCCATACCGCCGCATCGCATGGGTAAGCTCAGCGGGATCGGATGTTCGTCGAAGACGCCGGCGTACTTTGCAGCCTCCTCCCACGGATTCAACTCGGTCCACGGGCGCATGCCTTCGGTTTCCACCGGCGCCGCCGCGGTCAATGGCCGGCTCCAGTACATCGGAATTTCGGGCGACGGCGACTCGCTGTCCATCGGGATCGGACAGTTCGTTCACGCCATGCGCCGCAACCTCAACATGCTGTACCTGATCGAGGACAACGGCGTCTACGGGCTTACCAAGGGACAGTTTTCCGCCTCCGCCGACACCGGCAGCACCGCCAAGCGCGGCGAGGTTAACGAACAGCAGGCCATCGATCCCTGCCTGCTGGCGATTGCCTCGGGTTGCGGTTTCGTGGCCCGCGGGTTTTCCGGAGACCGCGCACAGCTGGCGCCGCTGCTCAAGGCCGGACTGTCGCATCGCGGGTTTGCGATGATCGACGTGATTTCACCCTGCGTAACGTTCAACGACCACGAGGGCTCGACCAAGAGCTACCGCTTTACGCGCGAGAATGCGTATCCGATCGGCCACACGGACTTCATTCCGCCGGAAGTCGAGATCAAGGCCGAGCTCGGCGTGGGCGAGGCGCAGCGGGTCCAGCTGCACGGCGGAGGCAGCATCCTACTGCGCAAACTGGACCACGAGTACGACGCAAGCGACCGGAGTGCGGCCCTGGCTTATCTCAGCCGCCGCCAGGGCAATGGAGAGGTGGCCACCGGCCTGCTGTTCGTGGAGGAAGGCGGCGCGGACATGCATGAACTCGCGCGATTGGGCGAGACGCCGCTGGCGGATTTGCCTTACGATCGGCTTTGCCCAGGCTCAGGCGCCCTGGCCGACTTGCAGGACCGGCTGCGTTAGTCCGCATATCTCGCCTGATTCCGCTTTCTCTGTGCTCCCTTCTTCCGGGGTGGATTCATGCAATCCACCATGAATACGTCCCTGTAGCTTGCTCGTTCGCGCCGGGACAACGGCGCTCACCCCTGCCTCCAATACTCCCGGAAGAAGGGAGCAAAGAGAAGGCTACGGCTGGTGGGCGACCGGGGGTTTATCGGGCAGGGGTGGACAGCGCACCCAGACATCCAGCGCGACGGACGTCTGTGAGCTCGTTTGCTTCCCTGTAGAAGCCCGGCATACCAGGGCGCCCTGTGCGGTGAATTTCGACTTCAGCCGCAGCACCGGTCCGGGAGCGTCGCCGGGCTCGGGACAGAAGAGTTCCGGCCTCAGGCCGCGCAGCTGCCGGGCAGGAACCCGAATGGAAAACACTCTGCGCCCGGTGTCGTCCTCCGCCGAGAAAGCGGCGCGCACCGTCGTGTCGGAGATGGAAACCTGCAGATGTCCTCCCGTGGTGTCGGGGGGACAATCGAAGGCGGCGGTCACCGAGAACGAGTGCTCTTCGGCCGTTTCGCCCGACACCCAAAGAGGCGCGTTTGCGGGCGGTTCGCTGTCCGGGGCGGGGAGGTAGGGACCTTGCAGGAGTGAGAGCAGTGCGGTGGCCAGTACGGGTGTCATCGCACCGCAGCGGAGCTCAGGCGGAAAAGCTGGAACCGCATCCGCATGTGCTCTGGGCGTTCGGATTGCGGATAACGAAGCGTGCGCCGCTCAAGTCGTCCTTGAAGTCGATCTCGGCGCCTTCCAGGTACTGCAGGCTGGTGGGGTCCACCAGGAGGGTCACGCCCAGCTGCTCCACCGAAGCGTCGCCTTCCTCGCGCCGGTCGTCGAAGGTAAACCCGTACTGAAAGCCTGAGCAGCCTCCACCTGAGATATAGACGCGCAGCATCAGCGCCGAGTTGTCTTCTTCCTGCAGCAGCTGGCCCACCTTGCGGGCCGCGGCCTCGGTAAAGACCAGCGGAGCGCTCTCCTGTTTTTCGCCGTAAATCTGCGGTTCCATATCAGCCTCTCAGGTGAGGGATGGTTGAATCTGACTGGCCGGCGCCGAGCCGGGTTCGGTCTCCGCCACGCTGCTGTTCGAATCCGCGGAGCCCGTCAGCAACTGGCCCTGCACGACGGCGCCTTTTTCCATCTCTATCTGCCCGTACTCAATCGAGCCCTCGATACGCGCGGCCGATGTCAGCGTAACCGTTCCGCCGCAGCTCAGGTCGCCCAGGACCGTGCCCTGGATCAGCATGCGCGCGGCCCTGGCGTTGCCCTCTATGCGACCGGTCGGGGCCACGGAGAGTTCGCTTTTCTTTCCCCGCGCGGACACGTCCCCCTTGACGGTACCGCCCACATGGCAGCCACGATCGAAAACCAGGTTGCCGGCAACGGTGGCGTCCGCTCCGATCAACGTCGTAACCGTCTTTTTCAACCGTTTCTTCATGTCCTTGGCGCCAGTGGCGCCCATGGAAATTCACGTTCAAAGCTGTGCTGTTCATCCGGACTGGGCGTTACGCGTACCCGGATCTTGCTGGGCTCGAATCTCGCGGGCAAGGTCACGTTCGCACGCAGCTCGGTGCTGCTTTGAAAATTGAATTCTATCCGACTGGCGCTGAGCCGACTGATTTCGTGCAGTTCGAGTTCGTGGCCCGAGCCGTCCAGGGTGCCGGCGAAGGCCAGTTCCAGATGTCCGCGGCAGCGCTGGTTGTCCGACAGCAGCGCCTGCGTCAGGCCCACGCTGAGACTGTAATCCCGGGCGTCCCCGTCCGGCTCCACGTTTACGGAGTGAATTCGCAGCCCTGCGCGGGCTTCCTGGGGCGTAATAATTTCCTGCAATCCATAGATGGTCATGCGCTGATTCATCACCTGGCCCTGCAGGTCGCTGACCTGGGATCGAAGGGCCGCCGCCGCTTCCTCGTCGATCATCTGGTTGAGCTCGTGGTTGCGCAGTTCCAGGTTTTCCATGCGTGCCTGCATGCCGGCCATGTGGCCGCTGCTGAGGCTGCGCTGCAGCCACCAGCCCGCGAAACCTCCGGCCGCGAAGACCAGGGCGATGATGAGAGATAGCGCGACGGAATAGCGCCCGCGCCATATCAGGACTTTGTTGCGGCCGAGCAAAACCGTTCCCGGAAATCCAACCTGCCGTTTACTTTACCGCATGTTCACCGTCGCCGGCAGGCCGACGCGCTCCCCGAATTCCTCCAGAACCTGCCGGTAAACGGAGCGCTTGAAGAACACGACTTCTTCGGCAGGAAGCCAGTAATCCACCCAGTTCCAATCGTCGAATTCGGGTTCTTCGGCGAGGTCGGGACGAACGCTTTCCTCCGCGCAGTTGAGCCTCAGCAGCCACCAGAGCTGTTTCTGTCCGATGCAGCGCGGCGCGCGCGAACGCCGGTACCTGGGCGGCAGCTTGTAACTCACCCACCGGCCCATGCGCGCCACTTCCCGTACCTGCGACGGGTCCAGCCCCAGTTCTTCCTTCAGTTCGCGGTACATGGCGTCCCGGGGCGGTTCCCCCTGCCGAACGCCACCCTGGGGAAACTGCCAGCCGCGACGGTCGCTGCGGCGCGCGAGCAAAACCCTGTCGCGACCGTCCCATATGACGATGCCGACGCCCCGCCGATAGCCGTTGTGGTCGATGATGTCCTGCTCAGGCGCCACGCATTCCTCCCCTTTACGCGAAAGAATACCCTGCTTGCATTACGATGCGTAACTCCCGGACAGCACACCAACATGAGTCACTCGGTAAAGCAGCATCTCCGCCTGGAAATCGAGGTCTACGACCGGACCATCCGCACCTGGATTCCCGGCTACGAGCAGGCGCTGAAACGGGCCGCCGGGGAAGTCGCCCGCGTGCAACCGCGCCGGGTGCTGGACCTGGGCGCCGGGACGGGCGCGCTTTCCGAAGCCATACTGAAACAGTCTGCTACGGCTACGGTCGAACTGCTCGACCTGGACGAGGAAATGCTCGCCCAGGCCCGTGTGCGGCTGAAGAGCTTCGGTGAAAGGGCTCGTTTTCGCCGCCAATCGTTTCTTGATCCCCTGCCCGAATGCGATGCGGTCGCGGCGTCGCTGGCGCTGCACCATGTGCCCGCCATGACGGAAAAGAAGCAACTCTACCGGCGGATTCTCGAAGCGCTGGTCCCGGGCGGCTTGCTGGTCAATGCCGACGTCACGATGCCGGCCGGCGAGCCCCGGCGCAGCGAAGACTACGCGAAGTGGGCGGCGCATCTTGTCTCATGCGGCATCGGGAAGCACCGCGCCTACGAGCACTTCCGGGAGTGGGCCGGCGAGGATACGTATTTTCCGCTGGAAATGGAACTTGAGGCGATGACCGAGGCGGGCTTTGACGCCGCCTGCGCCTGGCGGGACATTCCCAACACGCTGATCATCGGACGCAAGCCCTGATGTCGCGTCAATCCCCCTCCGCGCTCCTTACGTTGTGCATGATGTCGCGGTCGGCCAGGTTTCCCGACGGCGGCCTTCTGACGCTCTCGATCCGCGACGGGATCATGCGCCTGGGATAGTAGTTGTTCTCGATGTCCGCATCGGCGGTTTCCCACTTCGGGTCCACCACGATGCTGCTGATCTTCTCCGGCGACACGAGCAGTTTCTTCAGGCCGTGCGGAGTGCGCCGCCAGGTCTCGGCCGGCAGGTTGATCAGCTCCCGGCCGCCGCTCGCGTACGTGACCTCGAGAAGGATGGGCATGACCAGCCCGCCGATATTGGAAAACTCGAGGATGTAGTAGTTGAGGTCCTCGTCCACCGCCCTTTCCAGGGTGGCGCGTTCCCAGTCCTCGAGCCCGGCCAGGAATTCCTCGTAGCGCGTGCGTTCCACCTCGGTTACCGTGAACTCGTCGTTCTCATCGTAGAAGTCGCGCACGTCCGGGTTTCTTTCGACCCAGGTGCGCCTCCCCTCGGCCCGGTTCTTCTCGACGAATACGGACGGTGGTTCGGAATCCTTGACCTCGCGAAGCCGGGCGTAGTCCACGTCCGGATCTTCGGTGTCCAGGCGCATTTCATAAACCCGGTCGAGCGAGATGTCGACGTGGTCGGTGGTGTAAAACCAGCCGCGCCAGAACCAGTCCAGGTCCACGCCCGAAGCCTCTTCCATCGTGCGGAAGAAATCGGCCGGCGTCGGCCGCTTGAATTTCCAGCGGCGGGCGTATTCCTTGAGGGCGAAGTCGAACAGCTCGCGGCCCAGAATCGTCTCCCGCAGGATATTGAGCGCGGCCGTCGGTTTGCCGTAGGCATTGGGGCCCACCTGCAGCAGGCTGTCGGCCTGGGTCATTATCGGCACCTGGTCGGTCGAGGTCATGTAGCCGGTCATGTCGCGCGGTTCTACCGCCCAGCTGATCTCCGGGTCCCACTCGCGCCCGGCCACGGCGTCGAGGTAGCTGTTCAGGCCTTCGTCCATCCAGGTCCACTGGCGCTCGTCGGAGTTCACGATCATCGGGAAGAAGAAATGGCCGATTTCGTGAATGATCACGCCGATAAGGAAGCTCTTGTCGCCGAGGGTGTAGGTCCGCGATCCGTCGTCCCGCAAGGTGGTTCGCGGGCCGTTGAAGGTGATCATCGGGTATTCCATGCCGCCGAGGAATCCCACGCTCACCGACTGGGCGGTGGGCCAGGGGTAGTCGAAAGTGAACCGCGTGTATACCTCCAGCGCGTGGATCACGACCTCGGTGGAATAGTCCGACCACAGCGTTCCGCCCTCCTTGGGGTAGAAGGACATGGCCATGATCTGTTCCTGCTCGGCGCCGGGCTGTTGCATGCCCTTCGCGTCCCAGATGAACTTGCGCGATGAGGCCCAGGCAAAATCGCGCACGTTTGTCGCCGAAAAACGCCAGGTGGCGGTTTCGGAGGCGCCGTCACGTTCGTTCTCGCGCGCCTCGTCGGGCGTGACGATGTAAACCGGCCGTTCGGCGGTTTCGGCCTGCCTGAGCCGCTCCTGCTGTTCGGGCGTCAGCACTTCCGCGCCATTGGTCAGTTCTCCGGTGGCCGAGACGATGTGGTCGGAGGGTACCGTGATGGCCACGTCATAGTCGCCGAACTCCAGCGTGAATTCGCCCGAGCCGAGGAATTCCTTGTTGGTCCAGCCCTCGTAGTCGGTGTAGGCGGCCAGACGCGGAAACCACTGCGCGATGGCGAAGATGTGGTTCCCGCCGGTGCGGGCGTCGTCGGGGAAGTGCTCGTAGCCGCCCCGCGCCCGGAATGCGGAACCGTGCACGATGTTGTAGGCGAAATCGACGTTGAATTCGGTCCGTTCGCCGGTCGCCAGCGGCGCCGCAAGGTCCACCCGCATCAGGGTGCCCACGATCACGTGCGGCATCGGCTGGCCGTTGCTGTCGGTTACCGCGCTGATTTCGAACCCCAGATCCTCGTCGTCCATGTACTGCAGCCGGCGCAGGCTGCCGAGGCTGATCTGCGCCGCATCGTCCTGCTCTGCGGCTGCGGCGGGAGGATTCTCGAAAGTACGGCTCATTTCCGCGATCGAATCGTCGCGGAACCGGTTCTGGTCCAGGTGCAGCCACAGCCAGGTGAGCGTGTCGGGCGAGTTGTTGTGATAGGTCACGGTCTGGGTGGCGGAAATGCGCTGCTTCTCCTCGTCCAGCGTTACGGCGATCGAGTAGTCCACCTGCTGCTGCCAGTACGCGTGGCCGGGTTGTCCGGCGGCGTTGCGATAGGCGTTGGGGGTCGGAAGTATTTCCTCGAGTTGCCGGAACTTGTCCTCAAACGGCTGCTCGTTCGCGTTCTCCATGCTCCAGCCCGCCGCGCAGGTCAGCAGGGCTGCGGCCGCGGCCGGCAGGCGCCGGCGTGTCCAATGGTTCGAAAGCACTGAATTTTCTCCCGTTCTACTGTTGTATTTCGTCTCGGCCAATTCCGTCAATGCGGTTCCTCCTGGGAGCGAGGGCATGTCCCTCGCGGCGTCCCGACCTCCGGGAAGGCGAGACGCCTTCCCCCTCGGGGAAGCCCGGCCGGCCCGTTACCTCGGCCAGCGGCTTCTCCCAGTCTTCCAATGGCGGCAGGCCCAGCGCCCGGGCCAGCGTCGGGGCAATGTGGCGCGGGGTGACCGGCCGGTCGACGATCGCCGCATTCAGGTCCGCGCCGTAGAACAGGACCGGCACGCGCAGGTCCGGCAAGTACGGCGATCCATGGCTGGCCGCGTAAACGGGCGGATCCGCACTGACGAAGCTGGTCTGCGATTCCACTATGTACATCTCCCCGCTGCGCCCGTCGAAATGAACGTTGCGTATCAGTTGACAAAGCTTCTCGCCGCCGCAGTCGTCCAGTTGCGAAACCGGCACTGTCCGGGCGATCTCGGGGCGGGCCTCAAGCCATTCGCCGGCTACCCGGCGGATCGAATCAAGGTCGAGCTCCAGGCGCTCTATTGCCGAAAGGTTGAAGTACGCCCACGGCATCACGATGCCCGTCACCAGGTCTTCGTCCACGTTGAGCTCGGAACTCAACTGGCGGTTCAGGGCCCCGACCACCCTGAAATCCTGCGCGCCGGTCGCGTTGAGGCCGGAACTCAACCGGCGGTTCAGGGCCTCGGTCAGGCGCCTTGAGAAAACCCGCGTCGCCCCGGGATCGACGCCGGGCGCGTATTCCGGAATCGGCCTCATTCCGTGGTCGGAGCTCAATGCCAGCAGGAAGCGACCGGGACCGACGCGGCCATCGAGATAATCCAGAAATTCCGACAGCAGCCGATCAAGCCGGTGGAGATTGTCTTCGGACTCGCGGCTGTCGGGTCCGAAGGCGTGCCCGATGCGATCGGTGGCGGAAAGACTGACGGAGAGCAGGTCGGGAATGTCGTCCTGGCCCAGCGATTCGTTCTCGATGATGACCTGCGCAAGACCCATCGTGATCCGGTCGCCGTCCGGCGCGTAGCGCAACTGGTCGTAGTACTGCGGTGTCCCCGGCGGGGCGTATTCGTGGGGGAAGACCCGGGTCCAGCCTTGCGGCGGCCTCTCGTGGCGCCGGTCGTCTTCATGCGCGTAGGCTTCGCCGGGCATCAGCAATTCCCAGGCATCCGGAACCTGCCGGTAGGCGGTCTCGTTGTATGCGGAGAGCCAAGCCGGTTGAGCCCCTTCCGGGTAGTAGAAGCTGTTGGTAACGAAGCCGCCGCTGCGGGTGGAGTACCAGAATGCCTTGCCCTGCCGTCCGGCGGTGAAAACGGCGCCACGGTCCTTGATGGACACCGAAAAGATCTTCGCGCGTTCCTGGTAGCCGGAATGAAGAGAGTCGGCCAGGGTGGTTGCGGCCAGGCGCGAAGGGGACACGCCGTATTCCCTGTCCCAGACGCTGGGGAAGGGCCGCCCGACCTCGCGTTCGTACCAGAAATTGGAGATCACGCCGTGCTTCGACGGATGGACGCCCGTGGCGATCGTCGCATGGCCTGGAGCGGTGGCGCTGGTTGCATGGTCGAAGGCGGCGTTTTCGTACACCACGCCCCCTTGCCAGAGGCGCCGGAATCCGGACGAAGAGTCCTTGTGCGCCCATTCGCGGGTCCGGTCCGCGGTCAGTTGGTCTACAACCAGGATTACGGTCAGCGCCGGAGGTTCGCCGGCCACGGCGGAGTCCTGCGCCCAGATCGCGCCGAGCGCGAGCAGGACGGCCAATGGCGCGAGCCGGCGTATTGGGTTCATGGCGAGGCTTCTCCGCAAGCGGGCCAATGTACCGCAAAGTGAACTTGCCCACCAAGCCATGCGCCCTGTATCCCCTTCCGGGGAGACGCATGAACCCATCCTTGGGGCTCGGCGGCGGCTGTCCTGCCGCCGACGCTCCCCGGAAGGGGATACAGGGCGCATAGCTCCCAAAGCCGGTGAACAGGCCCCTGTAACCGTAACGTCACAAATCTGTCACGTTGCTGACTTCGATGAACCGCAAACTGCGCCGTGTCCAAGTTCCATTCCTTCAGCGCCAATCGGGGAGATTGCGCCATGTCTCGATGCTCAACCTTTTTTCGCCCTGTAATTCTTGCAGGGTTGTTCTTCCTCGTGCCCGTTTCAGGCCTGCTGGCCGACGGTGCGGTCGAGGGTCGCGTCAGCGATCAGTCCGGCGAGGTTTACTTCGAGGGGGCGATCGTTTCGCTGCCGGAACTGAACGTGGAGCGCGTTACCGACTCCGCGGGCCGTTTCCGTTTTCAAAGCCTGCCGGCCGGCAACTACCAGCTCGAAGTCAGCTACGTGGGAGCGGAACCGGTTTCCGTCGGGGTGACGGTGCGGGATGACGCCACCGAGGAGGCCAACGTCAGGATCGGCTCCCAGGTCGGCCTGATGGAGAACATCATCGTCGTCGGGCAGGCGGCCGGCGCCTACGGCGCGATCAACCGCATGCGCTCCGCGGACAACCTGATCTCAGTCGTCACCAGCGATTCGATCGGGCAGTTCCCCGACGAAAACGTCAGCGAGGCCCTGCAGAGGATCAACGGCGTGTTCATCGAACGCGACCAGGGCGAGGGCCGCTTCGTGGGCGTGCGGGGCATCGACCCGCAGCTCAACGTGGCCAGTATCAACGGCCTGAACGTGCCGGCGCCGGAAAGCGACCGGCGCAACGTGGCGCTGGACGTGATCCCCTCCGACCTGGTGGAGAGCCTGGAGGTTACCAAGACGCTCACTCCCGACCAGGACGGCGACGCGATCGGCGGCACCATCAACATCAAGAGCCTGAGCGCCTTCGACCGCGAGGGCATGAGCTACCAGTTGAAGGGCCAGTCCTTCTACAACGACCTTCAGGGCAGCCGGGGCCACAAGTTCTCCGGTACCTTCACCAACGCCTTCGATCTGGCCGGCGGCGAACTGGGCCTGGCGATGAGCGTCTCCACCAACGAGCGGGAGTTCGGCACCGACAACCTGGAGTCCGACGGCGGCTGGGCGGAAGACGGCGGGGTGCGCTATCACGAAGAGATGGAGATGCGCAACTACGAGATCACCCGCGAGCGCAACGGTTTTGCGATGAACCTGGATTTTCGCGCCAGCGACACTTCGAGCTACTACCTGCGCACGCTGTACAGCGACTTTTCCGACCTTGAGTTGCGCAACCGGATCGAGTTCAAGCTCGACAAGGGCGACCTGGCGTACGACGACGACAGCCTGACCTCCACCGACACGCGTTTGCAGCGCGAGTTGAAGGACCGCTACGAGGAGCAGGAAATCCTCTCGGTGCTTGTCGGCGGCGAGAACCTGATCGGCGGCTGGACCGTGGAATACAGCGCGGGGTACTCGGAGGCCAGCGAAGCGGAGCCGGGCCGCGTCGATTCCCAGTTCGAGCTTCGCGGCGTGGAATTTGCGCGCTACGAGAACCTCGGCCGGGTTCCGTCGCTTTCCTATAGCGCGGACGGTGGAGTGGCAGCCAATTTCGAGTTGGACGAAATCGCCATCGAGGACAATTTCACGAACGACGAGGAAACCGCCTTGAAGTTCGATGTCACCCGCGACATGACTTTCGGCGGGTATCCCGGCTACATCCGCTTCGGCGCCAAGTACCGGGCGCGCGACAAGAACCGGGACGCGGGATTGCGGATCTTCGAGAAATTCGACGATGCATTCGATTCCGTGCCCACGCTTGATCAGTTCGTGTCCGGTTCGGCCGACTACAAGCTGGGGGCTTATGGGCCTTACGTGGCTCCCGGGCTGCAGAGCAGCTTCGTCTGGGGCAACATCGGCGGATCGTCGGCCTGCCTGCTGGAGAGCTACGACGAAAACGCCTGTCCGTTCATCATGGACGTGGACGGGTCGCGGGTCGGTTCGGCGGCCGACTACGACATCGAGGAAAACGTAACCGCGCTCTACCTGATGCAGAGGATCGACCTGAACAATCTGCGTCTCGTGTACGGAGTCCGCTACGAGGGCACCGACTTCACCGCCAGGGGCGCATACGTTCGCGAAGTGGACGTGGACGGCCAGGACGACGTGCAGATCTCCGAGTCCCGCTACGAGAGCGATTACAGCAGCATCCTTCCCAGCATCAATATGCGCTACAGGCTTTCCAAGAACCTGGTGCTGCGCGGGGCCTACACCCATTCCATCGCGCGGCCTTCGTTCGGCGACCTCAACCCCACCCCCTCCGCCATCGAAATCGAGCAGGATGACGACGCGATCGAGATGGCCGTGGAGGCCGGCAATCCGGAACTCAAGCCCTACAAGGCGCGCAACATGGACCTTGCACTGGAGTATTACCCCGGCAACATGGGCGTATTCAGCGCCGGCGCGTTCTACAAGCGCATAGACGACTTCGTGTTCAGTGCCGACGTGAGTTCCGTCGCGGACCCGTCGGAATACGCGGGGAACATCGCCGTGACCGACCTTGAGGTATTCAAGCCGCTCAACGGCCAGTCGGCCAGCTTGTACGGGCTGGAGCTGGGATGGACCCGCCAGTTCACCGAGTTGCCCGGCGCTCTGAGCGGCCTGATCCTGATGGCCAACGCCACGTTTACCGACAGCGATGCCGACCTTGGCCTGGGCTCCAACGCCGGCCGCGCCAACGAGTCGAAACTGCCGTTGCAGGCCGACCTGGTCACCAATTTCGTCGTCGGTTACGAGAATTACGGCTGGAGCGTCAGGCTGTCCTCGGCGTTCATCGGCAATCGCATTACCGAAATCAACCTGGAGGACCAGAGCAACGACCTGTACGAAGACGGCCATCACCAGATCGACCTGACCGTCAAGTACGACGTGAACGAGCAGCTTCAGCTTTACTTCAACGCCATGAACCTGGGCGAGGAGCCCAACTATCGCTATTACGGCCGTTCGCGCTACAACGGCCAATACGACGAAATCGGACGCTCGTACGTGTTCGGCATCTCCTACCGCAGCTTCTAGTGTGCTGTCCCGCCTGTTCCCGTCCCCTCCTTCCGGGAGACGCATGACTGCTTGCAGCTTGACCCGCAAGGGCAAGCATCCATCCATGGAGCTTGCTCCGGCATCCCTGCCTCCAATACTCCCGGAAGGAGGGGACGGGAACAGGCTACGGCATCGTGGGTGTTGCGCGGCGGGATTGGCCGCGATCCTGGCCGGCGGATTGACGGGCGGATGCTCGGAGGGTCCGGCGGTAGTGGCACGCACCGATCTTCCCGCCGTTTATGCCGTTGTTGAGACGGAACCGGTGCGCGGCGGGGGCGACGCCGCCGACGATCCGGCAATCTGGATACATCCGGCCGACGCTTCGCTGAGCCGGGTTCTGGGGACCGACAAGCGTCGCGGCCTGTCGGTCTACGACCTGTCCGGGCGGGAAGTGCAGTTCCTGCCGCGCGGGCGCGTGAACAACGTGGACTTGCGCCAGGGCGTGGCGATGGCCGGCGGTCCGGCGACGCTGGCGGTGGCCACCAACCGCACCGAACGCGCGATGGACGTTTTCACTGTTTCCGCGGAAGGGCAGGTGGAACTGGCGTTGGCGCAGGCGCTTGAGATCGGGGATCCGTACGGCATCTGCATGCACCTGGATGCCGCCGGCATCGCCTACGCCTACGTGAACGGCAGCGACGGAGAATACGAGATCTGGCGTCTGAACGAAGGGGGCGAGCTGAAGCCGGAACGCATCGACCGGTTCTCGCTGCCCACCAAGCCCGAGGGCTGCGTCGTCGACGACCGCACGGGTATCGCCTACATCGGCGAGGAAGAGCATGGCATCTGGAAAATGCCGGCGGGCGCCGGGGGATCCGGCGAGAAAACGCTTCTTGACTCGGTGGATTCGGATCGCCTGGCGGCGGACGTGGAGGGGCTGGACATCTATCGAACCGCCGATGGCGGAGCGATTCTGGTCGCTTCCAGCCAGGGCGACTACACGTTTGCCTTCTACGATCTCAATGACGGCGACCGCTATATCGGCTCCGTGCGCGTGGCCGACGATCCGGCCTCCGGAATCGATGGCGCCGAGGAAACCGACGGCCTGGCGGTCACCGCCGTCAACCTGGGGCCGGGATTCGAGCAGGGCGTGCTGGTGGTGCAGGACGGGTTCAACCGCCAACCGGAAGAGAAACAGAACTTCAAGCTCGTCCCCTGGAGCGCCGTCGCCAAGGTACTCAACCTGCCCGCGCCCGCGGAAAAATAACAGCCGTAGGCGCCTGCCTAAAGGGTATCCAGGACTGACGGCCAAGGAGCGCCAACCATGTGATATATTCCCCATCTCAGTTTAGTGATGAGTAGGAAGGTGAATTATGAAAGCAATGAAGTATTGGTTGATATTCCCCATTGTTGTAGGTTCTTTGGTGCTTGGCGGATGCAAAGGGAAATGGAGTTTTGAATGCGGAGTTGGCGATAGCGGACCGTGGTGCAAAGGGGGCGTTGAGGGATCCTTCGTAGTTGATACCGGCGGCGAGACGCTTAGCGAAGTGAAGGCAAGAAATCATGCTATAGCTGAAATAACCAAGGCTATATCACAGTACGGAAGTCCTTACGTAACCGAAACTCCCGATTGGGATACGCTGAATGTATCCGTTCAAAACGGAAATACAGTCAAATATTCTTTGGGCGCCGACGCAAGCGGGCCCAAATCGGCATTGGATAGCAGCTTTTCCCTGGCCTCTTCGTGGTTTGATATTGATGTCAATTGGCTTGCTGATCCGGACGATGTCGATAACCCTACGGCGGAGCAATGAAATGATCGGTGTCTTACGTGCATCTGTTGTGGGTCTCGCGCTGGCGCTTGCTCTGACAGGCTGCGCATCCGGTACGAGGCTGGTATTAGGTGACGGTGGAAGAGTTCTCGTGGAGGGAACCAACCGCGATTCACCACTCTACAGGGCGATGCTGGACGTGTACCAAGCTTGTGGTGGAGTCTCGGGCGAGAAGATGACATACGTTAATTGGCGCGCTGATCCTGTCTTGCCTGTCTGGACAGAAGAGAGGGGATGGCACTTCAAGGACGTTGAGTGCATTTCGCCGGAGGAGTCGGACACCTTGGAATTCCACCCGTAAAGGGCGCTGTAGCGATTGCCAGTTGCTTGAGTGGCATCTGCGCGGCTGGCGCCGAATAGCCCGCCATGGCTTTGGGCTCTCGGTTTAATCGGTAAGCGATACCGGCCTGGGCCGGCCGGCGGAGGCTCGTACAATTCGGCCTTCGCTGCCGGAACACGAACTTATGTCGGACCTCGAAAGCTTAAGAAAACAGCTTGGCGCCATCGACCGGGACATTATCGGTTTGCTGGCGCGGCGCCAGGAGCTTTCCGCCCAGGTCGGACGCTACAAGCACGATACCGGCCTGCCCACCCGCGATTTCGCTCAGGAAGTGCGGGTGATAGGCCGGGCGCGCGAGCAGGCAGAAAGCGCCGGCCTGCCCGGGGACCTCGCGGAGAACATTGTTCGCCTGCTGATCAACGCGTCGCTGTCGCGGCAGGAGCGCGTGCGGCTTCAGGCCTGCGGCCGCGGCGAAGGTCACAAGGCGCTGGTGGTGGGAGGCGGCGGCAAAATGGGGCGCTGGTTCTGCGAGTTCCTCAGCTCACAAGGCTACGCGGTAGCCGTGGCCGACCCCGGCGAAACGCCGCGCAAGCTGCCCCACGTCAGTCAGTGGCAGAAGGCCGCCGGCGAATTCGAACTGACCGTCATCGCAGCGCCGATCGCGGCAAGCGCCGGCATTCTCGCGGAAATGGAGCAAGCCCGCCATCCGGGATTGATTTTCGATATTGCCTCGATCAAGGACCCCGTCAAGGACGTCTTGCGACGCATGGCGGCGGCCGGAATGCAAGTAGCCTCCATTCACCCGATGTTCGGCCCCGATACCGATCTCCTGTCCGGCTGCCATATCCTGCTCATGGATGTGGGCGTGCCGGACGCTGCGGCGGCCGCCGCCGATGTATTCGCGGGGACCATGGTGGAAATTCTGCGCGTGCCGGTAGATGAGCATGACCGGCTGATCGCCTGGGTTCTGGGCGTGTCCCACGCCATCAACCTGGCGTTCATCAACGCGCTGGAGGAAAGCGGCCAGCAGGCGCCAACGCTGGCGCGCATGTCGAGCACCACCTTCGACGCCCAACTCGCCGTGGCTCGCGCAGTGGCGGCGGAAAACCCGCATCTTTATTTTGAAATCCAGCGGTTGAACCCGCACGGCGCGGAGGTGTTGAACGACCTTATGAGCACGGTCGAGAAACTCTCCGGTGTCGTGCGTGACGGCAACGAGGCGGAATTCGTGCGCATGATGGAAAGCGGCCGCCGCTACCTTGCAGACCGCAAGTAGCACCCCATGCCGTCCAGGCCGAGGATATTGCTGAGCAGGCGTTGGCCGGAGCAGGTGGAAGCCCTGCTGGAAGAGGGCTACGAGGTGGCGCGCAACGTGCCGGACCGGCCGATGAGCGCGGCCGATATGCGTGAGGCCTTGCGGACGGTCGACGCTTTTTGTCCCACGGTGACCGACCGGGTAGATGCGGGGGTGCTGGGCGCGTCGTCGCGCAAGGCACGAATCATCGCCAACTACGGCGTTGGGTTCGAACATATCGATCTGGCCGCCGCGCGGCGCGCGGGCATCGTGGTGACCAACACGCCGGACGTTCTGACCGACTGCACGGCCGATTTGGCGCTGGCGCTGATCCTGAGCACGGCCCGGGGTGTCGTGCGGGGAGACCGCCTGGTGCGGGCAGGGGACTGGGCTGGCTGGTCGCCAGCGTCCATCTACGGAAATCGAGTGAGCGGCAAGGCTCTGGGGCTGGTAGGCTTTGGCCGTATCGCAAGGGCGGTGGCCCGGCGCGCCGTACACGGCTTCAGCATGCGGGTGCTCGTTTACACGCCCCGTCCGCCCGGCGATGAACAGGCGCGTTCGCTGGGCGTGGAGATTTGCGCCAGTCTGGATGAACTGCTTGCTCGAAGTGTTGTGGTTTCACTGCATTGCCCGGTTACGCCCGAGACCGCTGGCATTATCGGCCGGGCGCAACTGGCTCGCATGCGCCGCGGCGCCATTCTTATCAATACCGCGCGAGGCGCGCTCGTGGACGAGAACGCGCTGACCGAGGCGCTGCTTTCCGGGCGGCTTGCCGGTGCCGGCCTCGACGTGTATGCACATGAACCCGAAGTCCCCGAAGCGCTCAGGCAAATGGACCAAGTGGTGCTGCTTCCGCATCTGGGCAGCGCCACCGTTGAAACTCGCGAAGCCATGGGAATGCGGGTCAAGAAAAACCTGGACCGTTTCTTTGCCGGCCGGGAGCCGCCCGACCGCGTGGCCTGATCCTGGGACGGCCGCGGAAAGAATCACGGCGCGCCAGCTTTAGCTCACCTTACAATTCCTTTTAATCGCAAGTTTTAGGGGGAGAGAGAAATGAAAGCACGCGCAGCCGTAGCCTGGGCCGCGGGAGAGCCGCTGCAAATCGAGACCGTGGACGTTGAAGGGCCGCGCGAGGGGGAGGCGCTGGTGCGCATCGTTGCGACCGGCGTCTGTCATACCGACGCCTACACCTTGTCCGGCGACGATCCGGAAGGCGCTTTTCCCGCCATACTCGGCCACGAGGGCGGCGGGGTAGTGGAGGAAGTCGGCGCGGGCGTGACCAGCGTCAAGCCCGGCGACCACGTCATTCCGCTGTACACGCCGGAATGCGGGGCATGTAATTTTTGCGAGTCCGGGCTGACCAATCTCTGCCAGGCCATTCGCGTTACCCAGGGCCAGGGGCTGATGCCGGACGGCAGCAGCCGGTTTTCGGCAGGGGGCAAGACTGTCCTGCATTACATGGGCACGTCTACGTTTTCTGAGTACACGGTCCTGCCGGATATCGCCCTTGCGAAGGTCAGTCCGACCGCGCCGCTGGACAAGATCTGCCTGTTGGGTTGCGGCATCACGACCGGCATCGGCGCGGTACTCAATACGGCCAAGGTGCGCGCCGGATCGACGGTTGCGGTTTTCGGCCTGGGCGGCATCGGCCTGAGCGTCATCCAGGGGGCGGTCATGGTCGGCGCCGAACGCATCATCGGCATCGACATCAATCCGTCCAAGTTCGAGATGGCCGGCCAGTTGGGCGCCACCGACTTCGTGAATCCGAAGGACCACGATGCGCCGATACAGGATGTAATCGTTGATCTGACCGACGGCGGCGTGGACTACTCGTTCGAATGCGTGGGCAACGTGGAACTGATGCGGTCCGCGCTCGAGTGCTGCCACAAGGGCTGGGGCGAGAGCACGATCATCGGCGTCGCCGGGGCGGGGCAGGAGATTGCCACTCGCCCGTTCCAGCTCGTAACGGGGCGCGTGTGGCGGGGCACGGCTTTCGGCGGAGTGCGCGGCCGCAGCGATCTCCCGGGCATGGTCGATCAGTACATGGCCGGGGAAATCGAGGTGGATCGGATGATCACGCACACGATGCAACTGGACGAGATCAACGACGCCTTCCACCTCATGCACGAGGGCGAAAGCATCCGTTCGGTGGTCTATTTCTAGCCTGCGTAGGGGTTCGTGCCTTCCCGAGCAGTGAGCCGCTTCCTCTATCCTGCTGCTCGCGGGAGCGTTGGAGGCAGGATGCCGGAATCGAGCCCCATGGATGGGTTCATGCGTCTTCAGCGAGCAGCAGGACAGAGGGAGCGGCGGGCTATGCGGGTTAGGCTGGCGTTATGAGAATCGTGGCGGAAAGCCGGTGCCACGAAGGCCGGCAGCTTACGGTCGAACATCCGTCGGACGCCTGCGGCTGTCCGATGCGTTTCGCTCTGTTCCTGCCGCCGGGTCTGGCGGAAGGCGGCAAGGCGCCGGCGCTTTATTTCCTTTCCGGCCTGACCTGCACCGAGGAGAACTTCACCGTCAAGGCCGGCGCCCAGCGGTTCGCCGCCGAAGCCGGCCTGGCGCTGGTCGCGCCCGACACCAGCCCCCGAAACACGGGCATTCCCGGCGAGGACGACGAGGACTTCCTGGGCTCCGGCGCCGGCTTCTACGTCGATGCGACCCAGGCGCCCTGGTCGGCGCACTACCGGATGCATGACTACGTCAGCCGGGAGCTGCCGCAGTTCGTCGAGTCTTCCTTTCCGATCGACACCGACCGGCGCGGAATCTGCGGACATTCGATGGGCGGGCACGGCGCGCTGGTGATCGCCCTGCGCAATCCGGGCCGCTACCTGTCGGTCTCCGCCCTGGCGCCGATATCCAATCCCTCGTCTTCGCCCTGGGGGCGTGCGGCCTTCTCCGCCTACTTGGGAGACGAAGCCTCCGCCTGGCGGGAATACGACGCCAGCGCACTGGTGCGCAAGGCGCCGCTGGACCTGGAGATCCGCATTGATCTCGGCAGCGCCGACCCGTTTCGCGAAGAGGAACTGATGATTGAACAGTTCCTTGCGGCCTGCCGCGAGTCCGGCCAGCGCGTGAGTTTCCACCTGCGCGGCGGCTACGATCACGGCTACTTCTTCGTCGCCAGCTTCATCGAGGGCCACATCCGCCATCATGCCGCCGCACTGCGGACCGGTGACGCCAGTGCCGGTGCCTGACCTGAGCGGGGCGCCGCCGGCCGATCCCCTGCCCATCCTCCGGGAGTGGCTGGACGCCGCCACCGGGCTGACCGACCGCCCCAATCCGCATTCGCTGGTCCTGTCCACCACCGGTGCCGAGGGACGGCCGGACGCGCGGGTAGTACTTCTCAAGCACTTCGACGACCGGACCGGTTATCTGGTTTTCTACACCAACTACGAGTCGGCAAAGGGCCGGCAACTCGCGGCCCGTGCCGAAGCCTGCGCCATTTTTCATTGGGACCGGCTGGGACTGCAGGCGCGCATTCGTGGTCCGGTCGTAACGTCGCCTGAAGAGGAGAGCGATGCGTATTTCGCTACTCGGGGCTGGCAGAGTCAGCTTGCCGCCTGGTCCAGCGACCAAAGCCGCTCCGTTCCCTCCCGCGCGGAACTCAACGCGCGCATGAATGAAACGGCGGCGCGCTTCGGCGGCGCTCGGGGCGATTGGCGCGCCGCGCCGCCGCCCGGCGCCATTACCCGGCCCCCGTTCTGGGGAGGCTACCGCTTGTTCGCGCGCACCGTGGAACTATGGATGCAAGGCCAGGCGCGCCTCCACGACCGCATCCTGTGGTCGCGCGATCTCGAAGCCGACGGCAAGGGCGAATTTCACGGCGGGGTTTGGAGTGCCCAACGCCTGCAACCCTGACATCTATCCTCCGAAGGATTTTATTAAGATTAACGGCGTTAACGACCTTTCTGTTAACGCCGTTAATTTATGTTAGATTGCGGTCATGGATCGGCGGAACAACCCCTATGCCCCCGGTGCGGGCCTGCAACCGCCGGAACTGGCGGGCCGGGATCGCCTGCTTGCGGATGCGTCCATCGACATGGATCGGGTGCTGGCGGGCCGCCCGGCCAAGGGTCTGATTCTGCTTGGGCTTCGCGGAGTGGGCAAAACCGTCCTGTTGAACAGGCTGCGCTCCACTGCGAACGAAAAGGGTTTTCGCACGGCGCGCATTGAAGCGCCGGAAGGTAGTTTCCTCCCCCAGTTGCTCGTGCCGGAACTCCGGCAGCTTCTGTATGGACTCGATCTGCGCCAGGCTGCAACCGACCGTCTCCTCCGCGCGGCCAATCTGGTGGCAAAGTTCGCAGCAGTCTTCAAGGTTAAGGCTGGTGATCTGGAGTTCAGCGTCGATCTGGCGCCCGGCGAAGGGGACAGCGGCAATCTGGAACAGGATCTTCCCCAACTGCTGGTCGCGCTCGCGGAAGCGGCCGCGGAGCGTCGAACCGCGATCGGTTTGTTTATCGACGAAGTCCAGTACCTTTCGCCCACCGAACTTGGCGCCGTCGTGGTCGCCTGTCACGAAATCGCGCAACAAAACCTGCCGTTCCTGTTCGTTGGTGCGGGCCTGCCCCAAGTTGCGGCGCTGGCAGGCAGGGCCAAGTCTTATGCCGAGCGGTTGTTCGACTACCCGCAACTGGGACCTTTGGAAGCCGAGGACGCGCGCGCAGCGCTCCTGAAGCCGGCGCAGGCGGAAGGCGTAGTGTTCGATGATGGCGCTACGAGGCTTATTCTGGATGCAGCGGAGAACTTCCCGTACTTCATTCAGGAATGGGGTTTTCAAGTGTGGAATGCAGCGCCAGCAAGCCCGATCACCACCGCCATGGCGCGCGCCGCCAGCCCGGACGTAGTCGCGCATTTGGACAACAACTTCTTTCGGGTTCGCTTCGATCGGCTTACGCCGCTGGAGCAAAAATACTTGCGCGCCATGGCCGAACTGGGGTCCGGGCCGCACGCCACGGGACGTATCGCCGAGACTTTGGGGGTGCGGCCTTCCGCCGTTGCCACAGTGCGCCGCCATCTCATTGACAAGGGCATGGTGTGGAGCCAGCGGCACGGCGAAACCTCATTCACGGTGCCGATGTTCGATGCCTTCATGAAGCGCCAGATGCCGGAGTTGCTTAAGCACATTCCGCAATCCAGAGGCCGTTAGAGAACCGCCCGATGCTTGGTCAGCGTCCTTGACCTTGGGACCGTCAGGAAAGATGACCCTGAAGTCGCTCGTTATTCATTACATGCCGGAAAGCTTCTCGGTCGTTAATCGTGGGCCAAATTTTTAAAGGGCCACGGTCGTCATCTTCGCAGTAGGACTCGTTATTGTCCACGAGTCCAAACAGCCGTTTGGCAGGTCGTGCGTATTTTCTTCGATCCAGAATCTCTTGAATGGCATCTATGAGTAATTACAGGGTTGCCGCCAAGTTGCTGACGTCTTCCCATAACGGCTCCCATTGATTGGATTGTGTCCAAATGTAAGGTCTTTGAAACGCTGGAATTTCGTACCTCACTGGTTTAACGAAGATCAGTTGTGGGGTCATGATGCTCGTATCCACAATTAGCTACCTCGCGCTTACTCAGGTTGAATAGATGATGTTGGGCCGCAAGCTTGTTGCCCAATAGTTTGGCGACCCTATGGAGAGAACTTCATTGAGCATTGGACAGAGTCGCCGCAATCGATCCGGGCACCATTCGGTGCACAACTTCCTTGCAATGTCTGAAGTTAATGACGACTGGGTCTTGGGAGATGGCGGCACTGAGCGTCGTTAGACACGCCCAATGCCAAGAAGAAAGCACCAGGCTAGTAAACGACGCCCAGGATTACGGCCACGGCCACGATCGGGCCCCACACCCAATGGAGGCTGCGCTCGACCAGCACGACGGCGCCGCGCACCCGGTCCGGGCGATCGCCCAGCGCCTGCGCGCCGACCACGCTCAGCACGGCGCCGCTGCCTTCAAACAGGTTGGGCTGTTGATCCGCCGGAATTCCGCGCCAGGCGTTGACCGCATCGTCGAAATTGCCGGCCAGCGCGAAGCTGGCGGAAGTAATGCGGGCCGGAATCCAGGCCACCACGCCGTGCAGCTTCACCGCTGCCCGATGCAGTTCCTCACCGCCGGGAAGGGTGGCCGAGAAACGGCGCAGGCTGTTCAGGGCGCGGAAACCGAAAGCGAAAGCCGGACCCAGCGGCCCCGCCACCAGGAACCAGAAAATCACGCCGAAAATGCGATTGTTGGCTTCCCGGTAGGTTGCTTCCTCCACCGCCGCGGCCTGGTCCTTCGGCTTGTCCGGTGCGCTTCCGCCGAGGATGACTTCAGCCTGGGCCCTGGCGCCGTCTTCATCGCCGGCGTCGGCCTTGTCGTGAAAGGCCAGTGCCTCCGCCTTCAGGTCGCGCGGCCCGAAGGAGAACAACAGGACGATCACCGCGAACACGAACCAGGCGATCATCCAGTCATCGCGCAGCAGCCAGGCGATGATCCCGACCGGTACGGCGCATGCGAGCGTCAGACCCGCGACGATGTATGGCGCGGCGCGCTTGTCCAGGCGCAACAGGCGCTGGGCCAATTGATTCGCCTGTTCCTCCAGCCCACGAAACTCGCGCAGATGCGACCATCGCGCAAGGTAGCGTTCAGCGTATATGCCAATAAGCAAGGCCAATAGTTTCATTTGTCGCGCTCTCCAGCCCGGGCCAGTCCCGCCGCCAGCCTTGCCCAGTCGAAGGTCTGTCCCGGGTCCCATTTGCGCCCGGGGGCAATATCGCTGTGTCCCACGACCGGAGCGCTCCGCAGGGACGGCAGGCCGTCCCGCAGGGCCGTAATGGCGGCACAGGCCTGATTGTATTGCCTATCAGTGAAGGGTGTGGCCGCATCGCCTTCCAATTCCAGTCCGACGGAATAGTCGTTGCAGGCGGCGCGGCCCCGGAACTCGGACTCGCCGGCGTGCCAGGCGCGCTCCAGCACGCTCACGAACTGCACCAGTTCGCCGTCGCGCCGGACCAGGAAATGCGCCGATACCCGCAGGTCCGCCAGCCTGCGGAAGTAGGGGTGGGCCGAGGGGTCGAGTCGTCCGAAGAACAGGTCCTCGATTGCCTTGCCACCGAACTCGCCGGGCGGCAGCGAAATGGCATGCAGCACCAGCAGGCTGACATCGGAACCCGGCGGCCGGGCGTCCCGATGCGGGCAAAGCGAGTGCCGCGCGCCGTCCATCAGGCCCGTATTCGGATTCAGACGGAGCACTTCGCTTTCTCGCAACAACTCTGGCCTTTCGCTGGTCTTTCGGCCCCGTCCTTCAGGGAGTATTGGAGGCAGTGAGCGCCGATGCCCCGGCGCGAACACCGGAGCAAGCTCCATGGATGGATTTATGCGTCTCCCGGAAGGACGGGGCCGAAAGATCAGCGCACCGACTTAAAATGTGCCCCGCTAGCGTCATTTCATGATCCCTGACGATGAAATCTCGAACTCTCGGCGTGGTGATGGACCCGATCGGCACCATCGCGCCGCAAAAGGATAGCACCCTGGCGCTGCTCCGCGAGGCGCAGCGGCGCGGCATTGCGCTCCATCACTTCACGCTCAAAGATATCGATATCCGCGACGGCCGCGCCTTCGGGAACGGAGCGCCTCTTGAAGTCACCGATGACGACGCCGGCTGGTTCCGGCTGGGCCCGGCGCAGGACATGCCGCTCGGGGGACTGGATTTACTCTTCATGCGCAAGGACCCTCCGTTCAACGCCGAGTACATCTTCGCCACCTACGTGTTGCAACGGGCGCAGGACGAGGGCGCGCTGGTCGTGAACGATCCACAGGCCCTGCGGGACGTCAACGAGAAGGTTTTCATCGCCTGGTTTCCCGAATTCACCCCGCCCACGATAGTCACGCGGTCGATGGACCGGATCCGCGACTTCCTGGCCGAGCACGGGCGCATCGTGGTCAAGCCGCTGGACATGATGGGAGGCCATGCCATTTTTGCCCTCGACGAAGCGGACAAGAACCTGGCGGTCATTCTCGAGACCATCACGGTCGGCGAAACCCGCTACGCGATGGCGCAGCGGCACCTGCCCGAAATCGTTGACGGCGACCGGCGGGTGTTGCTGATCGACGGGCGGCCGATGAGCCCAGCGCTGAACCGGGTGCCCCGGACCGATGACAATCGCGGCAACCTGATGGCCGGCGCGCGGGCGGAAGTGTGCGATCTGACGCCCCGGGATCTTCAGATCTGCGAGCGCGTCGGCTCCGAACTGGCGGTTCGCGGAGTGGCGTTTGCCGGGCTGGACATCATCGGCGACTACCTGACCGAGGTGAACATCACCAGCCCCACGGGAATCCGGGAAATCCAGAATCTGGCGGGAGTGGACGCCGCCGCCAGACTGTTCGACAGTCTGCTCGAACGCGTGCAAGAGACTGGCCGTCAGTAGCCGTAGATATAATCCCGGAACGCAGGCAGAAACCAGCCGTCATGGAAGAACTCGACTCACTTTCCGGCAAGCTCCTCATCGCCATGCCGGGGATGCCCGATTCCCGCTTTCGCCAGACCGTGACCTACCTGTGCGGGCACAACAGCGACGGCGCGCTGGGGATCGTCATCAATCGTCCGTCCGAGATGAAGCTCGGAGAGGTGTTCGAGCAGCTGTCGCTGGACAGCCGGGACCGCGACCTCGCCAACCAGAGCATACTCAAGGGCGGACCGGTAAACCGCGAGCGGGGATTTGTGCTGCATGAGGCCAGCGGCAGTTGGGATTCCACGATCTCGATTTGCGGCAACATCGAGGTCACCACCTCGCGGGACGTGCTGTCGGCCATCGCCGGGGGCAAGGGCCCCCGCCGGGCGCTCCTCGCCCTGGGCTGCGCCGGCTGGGGAGAGGGTCAGCTGGAACGCGAATTGCGCTCGAATTCCTGGCTGGTTGTCGACGCTACGGAGGAAATCCTGTTCGAGACCCCGTACGAACAGCGTTGGGCCGCCTCGGCGGCGCTGCTTGGCGTGGACGTCTCCCGGCTGGGGCTGCAAGCCGGCAACGCCTGATTCGCGAACATTCTCACCGCGAGAATCAGGTTCACAGGCCCCGGGTAATGCGCATCGAGCCTGCGATCGCCCTCGACTTCGGATTGAAGCGCGTCGGCGTAGCGACCGCCACCGGGGGCGTGATCACGGCCCGCAAATTCCTGCCGGCGCGCGCCGGATTGCCGGAATGGGCCGAGCTGGACCGGCTCGTTCGCGACTACGGTCCGCAGGTCCTGGTGTTGGGCTGTCCACCCGATCCCGATCCTGGGTTCGAGCTTGCGCTCAAGCGTTTTCGCAGGCGCCTGAAAGGCCGCTACGGGCTGGCGGTGGAAACGGTTCAGGAACACCTCACGACCCGCGAGGCCAATGCCTGGCTGCGGGAACAGCGTTCAACCGGCGGACTTGGCCGGCGGGCCCGCAAGGGAGAGGTGGACAGCCTCGCCGCCTGCCTGATCGCCCGGGACTGGCAGGAGAAACAAGCATGAACATTCGGAAATTGGCCTGCGCGCTAGCCGCGGCGTTTGTAATGAGCAGCGCCGCGCCCGCGGCGGAACTGGTCCTCGTTGCCGGCGCGTCCGGGCGCACCGGCAGCGCGGCGATGCGGCTGCTGGACGAACAGGGCTACACGGTGCGCGCGACCACCACCAACCGCGAGCGCGCCATAGAGCGGCATGGCGATCAATGGGACTGGCTGGAGCTGGACGTGCGCGACCGCGACGCGGTGTTTGCGGCCATGCAGGATGTGGACTACCTGGTCTGCGCCACCGGCACGCGATCCCTGATCGGCGGAAACAGCCCGAGATTCGTTGACTATGACGGTTTGGTCAACCTCGTGGATGCGGCGGTTGAGGCCGGAGTCCGGCACTTCGTCGTGGTGACGTCCGCGGCAGCGGGGCCTTACCGCGAGCGCAGCCGGATGATCATTTTCGCGCGCGCAAGGCACTGGAAGACGATGGGGGAAAACCACCTCAAGCGCAGCGGACTCGCATATACCGTGATCGGGCCCAGCGCCCTTCAGGAAGAACCTGCGGCCGGCGGTGAGCCGATTCGCGTGATGGCGCGCGCCGACTACGAAACCGGCGCCGTGGCAATCGCCGATGTGGCGATACTGGCGGTCGATGCTCTCACCAATCCGGATGCGCGCAACAAGAGCTACGGGGTCATACGCGACGAGTCCGTTGCGCCCGGCGCCTGGCGGGCGATGCTGAAGACAATCAGGGTGGACAGCGAAACGGAGGAAGCGCCGGACCATCCGCTCATGCCCGACCCTGAGTAAAGCGCCGCGGAATTCATATTCCTGATGACCCTGTTGCCCAAGTGGACAAATTATGCGCGCTGGGCGTGACACGACACCCGTCTTCGTCGAGGAAGGCGTGGTGCTCTCGCACCGGGAATATCCGGGAGGACAGTACCGACTCCGTCTCCGCACGCCGCGCTGCGCCGCGGCGGCGCGGCCGGGCAGCTTCGTGCATTTGCGCTGCGGTTCGGAACTGCTGCAGCGCCGGCCGCTGTCGATCATGCTTGCCGATGCCGACGAAGGCTGGATCGAGCTGCTGTACAAGACCGGCGGGCAGGGACTGACCCTGCTTGCCGGCGCCGAACCCGGGTCTGTCCTGCATTCCATGGGCCCGATCGGCCACGGGTTTGCCCTGTCCGAAGCGCGCCCTATCGTGCTCCTGCTGGGAGGAGGAGTGGGCATTCCGCCGGTTCTCTTCCAGGCCCGGCGGCTGGCGGGAAACGGGAATTGGAGCCCCCGGCTGTTCCTGGGTTCGGAGCTGCCTTTTCCATTTGCGCTGGAAAAGCACGGCAAGGAGAACCGACTGCGACTCGCCGAACGGTGGGGCGTGCCTTCGCACCTGGCCAGCAACGCCGGCCTTGAAGGCTGCCATCGCGGCAACCTCACCGAGTCGGCGCGCGAATGGCTGGATGGTCTCCCGCGGGAGCGGCTGTCCGAAGTGGCGGTGTACGCCTGCGGGCCCACGCCGATGCTGAAGGCCGCGGCGGAACTGGCGGCGGATTTCGACGTCTACGCCGAGCTGTGCCTGGAGGAATACATGGCCTGCGCGGTGGGCGGCTGTGCCGGATGCACCGTCGAAGCCCATACGCCGGACGGCCTGGCCATGAAACGGGTGTGCGTGGACGGCCCGGTGTTTCCCGCTGCCTGGATCTATCCGTGAACGGCAGCTTGAGAACGGTGGACCACGCGGATGCGGATTCGCGGAGTCTGACGGCGCGTTGGCGGCGCGACTGGGCGCTGGCGCGGCGAATACTCGGCATGCTGCGGTTCTATTTCACGGTCGGCCGGCGTGTGCGCAAGGCGTACGGCGATTGCGAGCGCGAGGGGAGGGTGTACTGGGTGGACGGCGTCGGCGGCGAAGAGCGATGAGTTTCGCAAACGGCCGGATCCGTCCCACGGACCCTCCGCCGCCCGAATACGCGTTCGGCTACCTCAAGCCGCCCCGCTCCGGCAACGAGATCAACGGCCTGGGCGAGCGCGAATTCCGCCAGGCGACGGCCGTGTTTCACAATGCCGGCGACGCGCAACTGGAATGGCAGGCGCTGGACGACTTCTTCGGGCTGATCAACCCATGGGGCGTGGTCCGGCACGTGGTCGCGAACGCCTGGCAATTGCGCAAGCGCAGCGGGCCGGTGGCTTCGCGACAGGTCGAAGCGGATCCCGATGAGATGAGCGAGCGCTTAAAGGCGGCTGCCCGCGATTTCGGCGCGGACCTGGTGGGCATTGCGCCGGTTACCGAGGAAGCCGTGTTTGCGGGACGCACGGCGCCGCACGGCACGGCGATCTGCATCGGTCTTTCGATGAACCAGGACAAGATGGCGCATGCGCCGCAGGACACGGCGGCCGTGGAAGTCATGCGGGCGTACCGGCAGGTTTCCCGCATCGCGATTCGGCTGGGCCGCTACATTCGCCGACTGGGCTGGCCGGCCAAGGCCTACGGCAACCCCAACAGCACCGACATCATGCACATCCCGCTGGCGGTCGCGGCCGGGCTGGGCCAGCTGGGCAAGCACGGATCGATGATCAGCAAGGAGCACGGCTCGAACTTCCGCCTGGCCGCGGTCCTCACAGACCTGCCCCTGGCTCTCGATGAGCCGGTCGATATCGCGGTCGACGACCTGTGCATGGGCTGCAAGCGCTGCGTGGTCGATTGCCCGCCGGATGCCATATACAACGAGAAGCAATGGATACGCGGCGGGAAGCGCTGGTACGTCGATTTCGACAAGTGCATCCCGTACTTCGTCAAGACCCACGGCTGCGCCATCTGCATCGAAGTCTGCCCCTGGAGCCGCCCCGGCCAGGGCCCGAAACTGGTCGAAAAGCTGATGGCCAAACGCCGCCGCGCCTCTGCCACAGCCAGTACGCAGCGAGCAGTGTGAACGCGCGATATTTCCTGGGGCTCGCGCTGTTGTTGATGCTGGCGGCGGCGAACGCCGGCGCCCAGGAGGCGCAAGGCGAGGGCGCCGAAGCCCGGGTGATCGAGGAGATCGTGACGATCGGCACACGGCGGCGCGAGCGGGCCGCGGTCTGACGCGGCGGTGGTAAGTGCCTCGCAAGCCAATAACCGTGCGTGAGCAGATCGCGTTCAGCTACTCTCAACTTGCATGCGCGCATTCAGCGATCAAGAGAGGAGATCAAAAATACGCAACAGTGGATTACATGATCCGCGCCAAGCTCAGGCGCGGATTGATCGACGGTTCCATGCGTATGCAGTCCATCTACGATGACGAGAGGATCAAGATGCTGGCGCCGCAAGCGTGCTATTACTGCGGCAGTCAGAGCAACCTTTGCGCGGATCACCTGATTCCCAGAATGCGAGGCGGCCCTGATGCATCTGACAACCTCATTTGGGCTTGCCGTTCCTGTAACAGCTCGAAAGGAGGCCAAGATATGTTGTCATGGATGAATCGGATGGGGCAGTTTCCTCCCCTGCTTCTACTGCGCCGGTACATGAAGATTGTGGCGCGGCACTGCGAGAAGAATGGATGGCTCGATTGGGAATTGCATTACCTTGACGCGGGCCCTGAGATGCCATTTGATGTCCGCATCCTGCCAATCAGCTTTCCCCCATTATGTGATCTGAAGCTGTGGGTTTATCCCGAGCGGGAGACAGGTGCTCCATCACCGTCAACAAAAGGACTGAGGTGATGCGTCTGGTTACCAACATTGTTGAGGAGTTCCGTAAGAATCTCGAATGGGCAACACGCATTGACATAGCTTCAGCTTGGGCAACGCGAACTGAGTCCCTGAGTGCGCTTGTGCAGGAAGTGGAGCGAAGGGGCATATCGGTTCGGGCAATCGTCGGGATAAGTGGTCGCGCAACCGATCCTGATGCTTTGAGGCTCCTGCAAGAAGCTGGCGAGCTTCGAATCGCAGATGATCCGCCGCTATTTCATCCAAAGTTCTACCATTTTCAGGGGCAGGCGAAAGCAGTTGCCTGGATAGGGAGCGCGAACTTTACAGCCGCCGGAGGATTCGGACAGAGAGGTGAGCAACACGCGCCACAAAACACGGAAACGCTGTTCGAAACGCGAGATGTCGCTGCGGCTGCAGAGTGGTTCGAGGCGGAATGGAAAGAACATGAAGAAGTGTGTCGCGAGCAACTGGAAAAGTATCGTCAAGAACGGAAAAAGAGGCCACCAGAGCCATCGATCAAGAGAATTGTGCATGCCCCGAACATTGGACCTGATGCGCGCAGTGTTTTTCTCGACGAAGCGAAAGATTGGGGCGGATACGTGCGGGCGTTAGAAGAATGTGACACTTGGTGGAAGCACCAGCGGCGCTGCAAATTTTCCGTTCTTGGTGAGACGGACAGTTGGGTTCACACAATTGCCAGGCTTCGTCCTCTGGCGGAAAGTCGAGATTGGTCGAAATTGGAAGCTCAAGAGTGCAAGAAATTGTTGGGCTTGATCGGCGGTGAGGGTGGCTGGGCATTACTGGGCAATATGCGCGGCGCGGGGACAGCCTGTTCAAGTTTCGAGAAAGATTCTGTTCTACGTCGAAGAATCGGCGAAATCGTGGAACGTGTTGTCAATGCGAAAGATCATGAATTTCCCGAATACGCGGTCAAAGCAGTCAACGCAGTAGAGGAACTCGATGGGTACAGCATAGGTATCGCTACGCGACTGCTGGCTATTGCCCGCCCCGACAGGTGCGTGTCCCTGAACGGGCAATCCAGGCGTTTACTTGTTGCCCGTTTTCCCAATGTGGGAAGACTATCAACCACGGGCGGATATGGCAGATTGCTGCAGCAGGTGTACAGGCAACCTTGGTACCATGCAAGTGAGCCAGAAGATCAATGCGAACTGGAATGGTGGGGCATGCGGGCGGCGTTGCTTGATTGCTTTGTTTATGAGCGGTCGGGGACATGATCAATTTAGTGAGGCAGGCGGGTATTCGTAGCGGCGGGGATTCCAGTAAATGGGAGTTGCTTGCGGCATGCCTCAAAGCCCGCTCGCGGCATTCATGATTGCATTGGTGTTGGCTGCAATGAGTACCGCCTTCGCGACGCCGTGGCTACGGTTGCGCCCGTATCGGTTCGCTGCGGGATCAAGGACGTTGCGGAAAGTCCGGTGCTGGCGATGAAAGAAGTGGAAATCGCGAGACGGCTGGCGGTCGTTCGAGTACGAATTGCCGCTGCAGCCGAACGTGAGGGACTGTCGCCCCTCAATGTGCGGATTCTGGCCGTGAGCAAGGCGCATGGCTCGGAGGCGGTACGCGCAGGACTGGCTGCGGGCCTGACCGACTTCGGCGAGAACTACGTTGGCGAGGGTGTCGCAAAAATGAATGAGCTTGGTCTTGGGGCAAGGTGGCATTTCATAGGCCGTTTGCAATCGAACAAAACACGGCTTGTGGCTGAGCGATTCGACTGGGTGCATACGGTGTTTAGGGAGCGCGAAGTGATGCGGCTCAATTCGCAACGCCCGGCTGCATCACTGCCTTTGAACGTTTGCATACAGGTACGCATGCAGGACGCCGATGCCCGTCCCGCGCTGCCTGCCGAAGAAGTTCCCGGTCTGGCGGCGCTGATTAGCGCGCAGCCGCGCCTGCGCCTGCGCGGCCTCATGGGCGTGCCGATACCCGATGCGCCTCGAGACGCCTACCTTCGCCTTCGTTCTCTCTTCGACGAACTGAACGCGTCCGGCCTGAACCTGGACACCCTTTCCATGGGTATGACCGCCGACCTCGAAACCGCGGTGGAATGCGGCGCCACCCTGGTGCGCGTCGGAACCGCCCTGTTCGGCCCCCGCCCCCCTCGCTGAAACAACCGCCCTCTTCACGGGAGCCGCCACCCAACTCTATGTGCGCCTCTGCGGACCCTCAATTGCAAGACGTAACGGGCAATTTATAGAAAAAGTAACGGGCAAATTAAAGACGAACCAACGGGTAATTTATCGGCAAGCTGCGAGTAGTGAGTAACCCACAATTGTGGCATCGACAACAGCCGAGCAAGTCCAGAGCTAATGCGCGATGTTTTCGCTCAGTCAGTCTTTCTTGGGCGGGGGCAGCGTTTGGATGGCTTCGGCCAGCCAGGGTAGAGCGCCTTCTGTAGAGGCCCAGTTTTCCCTGTCGTCCAGCACGTAGAAGACTGCTTCGTCCGGCGATCCCAGCGCATAGTGTTCTGGAAGCTGAAGCGATATTTCCACAGCTCCGATCAGGAGCCCCGGGACGTGAGGATTGAATTCCCAGGCGTCCGCCAGATAACGGCGCGAGCCGGGTTCGTCGCCATTCCGAAAAGCCAGGAGCGTTCTGGAGTAATGCCAGTTAGCTGAGTAATCGTTCTTGTAGGTCTGCAGGAGTGCCTCCGCGGCATCGTGATCGCGCACCGTCAGTAGCCAGGTTGCGAGCACGTAGCGAACGCCTTGATTGTCATTTGGATTGAGCTTCAGCATTTCCAGCAAGTGGCCGATGGCGTCCGCCCGCTCACCGCATTCCCACAGGCAATGGGCGAGGGCTTCGCGGGCTCGCATGTACGGGCGCGTTTCCAGTATTCCCCAGAAGTGCCCCGCATCGTCCTTGAAGGCTTGCCGACCCACCGCCTTTTCTCCGGCCGCTACTGCGCGTTCGTAATGTTCGCGCTTCTCAAACAACGTCCTGGCCTCGTCTTCCGCCAGAATGGAATGCGCGTCGGCGCACAGATCGGAAATC
>VYBN01000003.1:189082-200032 GCA_009844425.1 Gammaproteobacteria bacterium
CGTTTCTACAATTGGATGAGGGAATCCGCCAGAACGCTGGATGTGGATGATAGGGTATTCGAGAGTTTGTCAGGAACGGTTTTTGAGGTGCGGCAGGGTTACAAGAGCAAGGATTCCAAGCGGCAGAATGCCGATATAGCAAATGCTGCAACGGCGTATACAAAAGGATATTTCCCTTGTGCGGTGATTTTGTCAGGACAGATCGATAGCGATGTCCTCTTGCGCTATCGCGCCGAAAAGTGGTCAGTTGTAACTGGCATGGCTGGCCCGACAAACCCCTTGATTTCCACTTATGATTTTTTGAGGGAAGTTATTGGCTACGACCTTGCCAGCTTTTTTGCGCGGAACAGTTATCTGCTTCGCAGAGAGACTGATGCCATCTTGAAATCCTTGCTGGCGCCGGAGTCAATATGAAGGTTGAGACCGCGCAAAAACTACGGCAAAGAGCAGACTACACGCACAAGTTCAATGCAAACACCGGGCGACATGGTTGGCTCCGGTTAACGCCAGCGTACTCGGTGAAGATAGTGGAAGAGCTAATGGACCGGTACGATCAGCCTCAGCGCGTATTGGATCCATTTTGTGGCACGGCAACAACGGCTCTAAGTGCCGCGTATCGCGGGCATGAAGGTGTGACAATAGATATCAATCCATTTCTCGTCTGGCTAGGTAAGGCGAAGACCGCACATTACTCTGATGCCACGATTGCTTCTACGCATCGCATCTGTATGCGCGTAATGGATGCCGTTAGACGGGACGCTATCGAGCCAGTGGAAACACCACGCATTCACAACATCAATCGCTGGTGGCCTAGAGAGTCACTAAACTTTCTTCGCAAGCTGAGAGCGGGTATTGAAGCGGAAAGTGAGCATCAGTCGCCCGAGAGGGACCTTCTACTAGTGGGGTTCTGTAGGACGCTGATTGGCGCATCCAATGCAGCGTTCAATCATCAATCTATGTCGTTCAAGCAGGATGGACAGTTACACATCCCGCTTAACGCAGATATGGAAGCAATGTTTATCAATGATATGCGGTTCGTTTTAGATGGCGCAGAAGATAACCCAAAGAAGACAGGAAAGGTTCTCCTAGGGGATGCCAGAATGCTGTCGGAGGTCGTAGATGGTCCCTTCGACCTCGTAATTACATCTCCACCGTACGCTAACAGAATGTCTTATATTCGCGAACTCAGACCTTACATGTATTGGCTTGGATTTTTAGACAATGGACGCGATGCTGGTGAACTGGATTGGTCAGCAATCGGTGGTACGTGGGGAATAGCGACCAGCAGGCTTAACGACTGGAAACAGCCGAAAGACGACTTCACGCACCCACTGCTTGATGCTCCCCTAAGCAAAATAGCGCATAGCGAAAATAAGAACGGAAGGATTCTTGCGAATTATGTGGCTAAGTATTTCAGCGACATCTGGGAGCACATTAACTCACTCTTACCAATTCTGGGGAAAGATAGTGAGTTGCATTACATCGTAGGTAATTCAACGTTCTACGGCGTTCTATTGTCAGCGGAGAAGATTTACGAGGCAATGCTCAGGAGGTTAGGGTTTGAGGGTATCCGGTGCTGTGCGATCCGCAAGCGGAACTCCAAGAAAGAATTATTTGAGTTTGATGTATCCGCTCGTTGGCCAAACTAAGGACGCGTGATCAATGGGCGCATGAAAATAACCCTCGATATTCACGACGAACTGCTTGCGCGCGCCAAGTGTCAGGCCAAGGTTCAGGGCCGTTCCTTGCACGCGCTGGTCGAGGACGGCCTGCGGCTGGTGCTTGAGCCGCCGCGAGCCCGGCGCCGCTATTCGGCGCCTGATCTGCGGGAAGGAGACCTGCATGCGTCTGATCGGCTGGAACGGTATTCGTGGCCGGAATTGCGCGAACTGATCTACGGCGACCCAAGCACACGTTGATTGCTGCAAGTGCAAGCATTCTTCCATAAGAACATCAGCGGGAAGCAAGGGCGGAAACGGCCACTCGCGCGCTGATCGGAATCGCCCACAGAGAGCGCCCCAAGGCGGTTTCGTAGCCTTGCTTCTACGAGTTGCCGAAGCGTCTCCTTAATATAGCATTTCTCGCACCTCAGGCAGTCAGGCAGCCTATGCACTGCATTTCCGTTGATCTCGAAGTCGGAAAGCGTAGCGGACGCATTCATGCGCTGGCCGCCGTCGATCAGCAAACCGGCGCGGCGCTCACCTTCGGGGACCGGCAATTGCGCGGCCCCGGCCTGAACGCCGCCTTGCGGCAGCTGGATGAGTTCGCAATGCGTGGCGAGTGCCTCGTTGGCCACAACCTGATCGGTTTCGATCTCGAACACCTGCGCGCTGCCGCGCCCGGACTCGGGATGTTGCGCATGCCGGCTGTCGATACGCTGCGGCTCAGTCCGCTTGCCTTTCCCGCCAATCCCTACCACCACCTGGTAAAGCACTACCGGGACGGTGGATTGGTGCGCGGCCAGATCAATAATCCCGAGCTGGATGCGCGACTGGCGCTGGACTTGTTGGGCGCAGAACGGGGCTCGTTCAGTGGAACCAATCCCGATCTGCTCCTTGCATGGCACTGGCTGACCGCAAGCGCCGAAGGCGGGCGCGGCTTCGATGCCTTTTTCCGCGATTTGCGCGATGCGGGACGGCCCTCCGATGGAGAGGCGCGGACCGCTATTGGACAATACCTGAAAGGCGCCGTATGCATGAACTATGCAGACAAGGCAACGGATACGCCAACGGCTGGCTGGTCCCTTGCCTATGCGCTATCCTGGCTGTCGGTGGCTGGCAGCAACTCGGTCATGCCGCCTTGGGTGGTCCATCAGTTCCCGGAAGCGAGCCGCCTGATCCGGCGGCTGCGCGACGCGCCGTGCGAGGATCAGGCTTGCACTTGGTGCGTCGAGAGGCGCAACGCCGTAAAGGAGCTCGAGCGCTGGTTCGGGTTCGACTCGTTTCGCCCGGAACCCGCCACCGAAGAGGGCACTTCCATGCAGCAGGCGATTGTGGAAACGGCGCTGGCGGGAGGGCATGTACTGGGCCTGTTGCCGACCGGGGCTGGCAAATCGCTCTGCTACCAGGTGCCCGCGCTATCGCGTTACGACAAGACGGGCGCGCTCACGGTGGTGATCTCTCCGCTGGTGGCGCTCATGGCCGATCAGGTGGCGGGACTGGAAGCGCGAGGAATAAGTTCCTGCGTCACCGTTAACGGCATGCTGTCGATGCCGGAACGCGCCGACGCGCTCGACCGGGTTCGAATGGGTGATGCGGCCATCGTTCTCACCTCGCCGGAGCAGTTGCGCAATCGGTCGCTACGCCGCGCGCTTGCTCAGCGCGAGATCGGCGCCTGGGTGCTCGATGAAGCCCATTGCCTTTCGCGCTGGGGGCATGATTTTCGCCCCGATTACCGTTACGTGGGCCGATTCATCCGCGAGCATGGCGGGAGCGTGCGATCCGGTCCGGTGCAAGATCCCGCTTCGGCCGCTGAAGCCGCCCCTGATGCCGCCCGAGAGCCCGCACCGCCGGTTGCGCCCGTGATCTGCCTCACCGCTACCGCGAAGCCCGACGTGGTGTCGGAAATCCAGGATTACTTTCACAAGGAGCTTGGCATCAGGCTTGCAGTGTTCAACGGTGGCGCCCGGCGGGAGAACCTTGAGTTCGTGGTGCTGGAAACGGATGCGGGGCACAAGTTCGAGGACATTCATCGGGCGCTGGAGGCGGATCTGCCGGCGGACCGGCCCGGCGGCGCCATCGTCTATTGCTCAACCCGGCGACGCTGCGAGGAGGTGGCGGAATACCTGGTTGCCAGGAACTGGGACGCGGCGCATTTTCACGCCGGCCTGCAGCCCGAAACGAAGAAGCTCACTCAGCAGCGGTTCATCGGCGGCGAGTTGCGGGTAATCGCCGCTACTAACGCCTTCGGCATGGGTATCGACAAACCCGATGTCCGGCTGGTCATTCATGCCGACATTCCCGGCTCGCTGGAGAACTACCTTCAGGAAGCAGGGCGCGCCGGCCGCGACCGGGAACGGGCGCGCTGCATACTGCTCTATATCCAGGAAGACGTGGAACGGCAGTTTGGCATGTCGGCCCATTCGCGGCTTACCCGGCGCGAAATTCACGGAGTCCTTAAGGCGTTGCGCAATCTCGACCGCAAGGGCCGTCTAAAGGGGGAGGTGATTGCCACTCCGGGCGAAATTCTGCGCGAAGATGAAGACAGCGCCTTTCAGCGCGATGATGCGACCGACGACACCCGCGTCAAGACGGCTGTTGCCTGGCTGGAAGAAGCGCGACTCGTGTCCCGCGATGAGAACCGGGCGCAGGTGTTTCCGTCGTCCTTGCGGGTGCAGTCGATCGCCCAAGCCAAAAGGAAGCTCGCCGGCGCGGCCAGCCTTACGGATACGCGCCGCGAACAACTCCTGAAGATCGTTATCAGGCTCCTTGACGCGGATCCGGACGAAGGCATCTCCACCGACGAGCTGATGGGCGTGACCGGCATGACACCAGAGGGCGTACGCGATGCGCTCCGCGATCTGGAGCGACTGGGCTTGGCAAGCAACGATATGGAGATTACGGCGTTCGTACATGCGGGAGCGCCACGGTCATCCCCGCAGCGGTTCCAGGACGCGTGCAATCTTGAGAGCGCACTGATTGCCCAGATGCAGGAAAAGGCGCCGGAACTCGATCGCGGCGAACGCTCATGGCTGCATCTGCGAATAGCCGCGCAGATACTCAAGACGGAAGGTCTCAAGCATGCTCTTCCGGAGCGTCTGCTGCGGATAGTGCGCAGTATTTCGCTGGATGGCCGAGGTGAAGAACGGGCGGAGGGCGGCTCAGGCGGCAGCATTGACATGCGGCAGCGCGGCGGCGAGAACGTGTCGATTACGCTACGCCGAAGCTGGCCGTTCCTGGAAGAACTCGCCCGGCGCCGCCGCAACGCCGCCGGGTTGCTGCTGGCACACCTGCTCGAAGCGTTGCCTCAGGGCTCCCGCGGAACGGACCTTTTGGCCGAGACCACGCTTGGCGCCTTGCGCGCGGCTTTGGAGGAGGACCTGGTGCTGAAGAGCCAGAGTCCGAATCTGGACAAGCTGCTTGAGCGTTCACTGCTTTGGCTGCACGAACAGGAAGTGATTCGGCTGAATAAGGGTCTGGCGGTTTTTCGCCCGGCGATGACGGTCCATCTGTCCGAGAAACCGGCGCCCGGGCGTCGCCGCCGCGGGTTTGTCGATTCGGATTTCGAGCCGCTGAAGATCCACTACCGCGAACAAGTGCTGCAGATTCACGTCATGGCCGAGTTCGCCGCCCGCGGCCTTGAGGCCGTCAGTGACGCCCTGCGTCTGGCGATGGACTATTTCGGCATGGAGCGGGACGATTTTCTGAATCGCTGGCTGCCGAACCGTGACGCCGAAACCGCACGCGAGACTACGCCGGAAACCTGGCGGTCGATCGTGGAGGATCTGAGTCCCGCACAGCGGCAAATCGTCACCGACAGTCGGGAACAAACCAACGTGCTGGTGCTGGCCGGACCTGGTTCCGGCAAGACACGGGTGCTGGTGCATCGCATCGCTTATCTCTTGCGGGTGCGGCGCGCAAGGCCGCGCAGCATTCTGGCGCTGGCCTACAACCGTCACGCGGCCGTCGAGATACGCCGCCGCCTGACGCGGATGGTGGGCGACGACGCTCGGGGCGTTACCGTGCTCACCTGCCACGCTTTGGCAATGCGCCTCGTGGGCGCCAGTTTCTCAGCACTGGCGGGTTTGGAAAAAGACGAGGGTCAGGATCGTTACGCCGCCGTGCTTCGCGAGGCGGTCGATCTGTTGCAGGGCAAGGACCTGCAACCGGAAGACGCGGATGTTCAGCGCAACCGGCTTTTGGCTGGCTTCCGCTGGATACTGGTGGACGAGTATCAGGACATCGACCGGGAACAGTACGATCTGATTTCCGCGCTGGCGGGACGCACCCTGGACGACGCCGAGAGCAAGCTGACGCTTTTCGCGGTGGGCGACGACGATCAGAACATCTACACTTTCAATGGCGCTTCGGTGGAATTCATCCGCCGCTTCAACGAGGACTACGCGGCCCGCCCCGCCTGGCTCACCGAGAACTACCGCTCTACGGCGCACATCATTAACGCCGCCAATGCGTTTATCGAACCCGCGCGGGATCGCATGAAACGGGAACATCCGATCGAAATAGACCGCAAGCGGGCAAGGGCGCCGGTGGGCGGAGAGTGGGCGGCGCGTGATCCGGTCGCCGCCGGTCGGTTGCAGGTATTGGCTGTCAGCGGCGATGACAGCGCTCAGGCGGTTGCGGCCGTGGCCGAATTTCGCCGCCTGGAAGCGCTGGCCGCTGATGCGGGCGATTGGGACTGGCGCCAATGCGCGGTTATGGCGCGACAGTGGCGAACGCTGGGTCCGGTGCGAAACCTGTGCGAACGGGAAGGCATACCGGTGCAAATGGCGAATGACGACGTTTCGTATTTCTGGCGCCTGCGCGAAACCCGGCAGTTGCTCGGCTGGCTGGAGGCGCGCGGAGAGCCGCTGGTTTCGGCGGCGGCTATCCGGAAATGGCTGTATTCGCAACCCGGCGGCAGGTGGATGGAAACCCTGCGCGAGGCGGTCGCCGACTACGAGCTTGATGCGGGTGATGGCGAGAATCCCGTTGATAGCTTCTTGGAGTGGCTGGCGGAATGGGGACGGGAAATGCGCCGCCGGCAAACCGGCCTGCTTATGCTTACGGCGCACCGTGCGAAAGGCCTCGAATTCGACCACGTCATCATTCTGGACGGCGAATGGACGCGCACCGGCCGGAACGATGACCGCGACGCCTGGCGGCGTCTTTGCTACGTGGCCATGACGCGCGCCCGAAAAACACTCGCGCTGGTCAGCCTTTCGGCTCAGGGCATGCCGGTCGGTCCGCGCAGCCAGCGGGCTGACCGCGCTTTCGGGGTAGGCCGAGGGCAGGTGCGGGATCAATGGTCCGGATATCCAGCCCATGCTTTTCCCGTCCACGAATTGGAAGGCCATGCGTCCGCACTGTTACGCAACGCGGTTCCGCCTGAAACGCCTCCGCCCGGCCTGGACGAGCGTCGGGAAAGGCTGGGGCTCGGCGCCATTAATCTGGGTTTTTCGGGCCGCTTTCACCCGCGGAACAAGATTCACGCGGCCGTCCGCCGCCTCCAGCCTGACGACCCTCTCAAGGTGCAAACTGCCTCTGCGCCTTGGGAACTGACCACCGAGGCCGGCGAGCCCGTTGGCCGCTTGGCCAGAAAATTTAACCCGGCCGGAGAAGTCATTTCCGCTCGCGTGCATGCCATCGTGAACTGGCGGCGCGAAGATAGCGAGCCGGAGTACCGCGAACGCATGAAGTGCGACGAATGGGAGGTGGTGGTGCCGGAATTGATTTTCCGCTGACCTCGCGTTTTTCGCTGGCCGGGCGCTTTCGCCCGCGTTTTGGTTAGACTTGCGCGACTGTTGCCAAGAGGAGCACGAGGATGACTGCGTATATTGTTGTTGCGGCGCGCGTGGACAAGCGCACCGAGGGATTTATCGAATACTCCAAGCGCGCCGGGGAGCTTACGTATCGCTGCGGCGGCGAGTACATCGTGCGCGGACCCGCGGAAACGGTCCTGGAGGGCGACATGTGGGGCCAGCGCCCCTGCGTCATATCGCGCTGGCCGTCGCTGGAAGCCGCCAAGGCGTTCTGGAACAGCGAGGAATACCAGGAAGTGCTCAAGCCGCTCCGCGCCGATACGGGCCTGTACGACGTGGGACTGTTCGAGGGTTCCTGAAAGCCCGCATCCGCGTCGGCTGCCGTCCTGGCGATGCCAATAAAGCACGGATTTCCGCCCATCTTCGATGCGCGTGCAAGAGTGCTTATTCTCGGGTCCCTGCCAGGCGATGAATCGCTGCGCCGGGGCCAGTATTACGGCCATCCGCGGAACCAGTTCTGGGCGCTGCTCGGGGCTGTTTTCGGGCAGGAGCTGCCGCCCCTCGAATACGAGCGCAAATGCGCATTCCTGCTGCGAAAGCGCATTGCGCTTTGGGACGTGCTGGAGGCGGCCGAGCGCCGCGGCAGCCTCGACACCGCCATTCGCAGGGAGCGCCCGAACCATCTGCCGGCGCTTTTCGGCGAATTGCCCGGCCTGCGCGCGGTGGGATGCAATGGCGGCAAGGCGCATCGATCGTTCGGCAGGCACTTTGGTGTCTGGCTGAACGAATTTCCGGGCGAAATAGACGTTTGCCGCCTGCCTTCGTCAAGCCCGGCCTACGCGGCCATGCCGCTGGAAGCCAAAGTCGGGCGCTGGCGGCAATTCCTGGACGCTGCGCTCGCGGATCGGTAGTTGATCCGCAGCGCCGGAATTGATTGGAATTTATGCGAGGTAACTGTTGTGAAGATTGAAGGATCTGTGGCGCTGGTGACCGGGTCCAACCGGGGCATCGGCCTGGGTTTCGTGAAGGTGCTGCTGGAGTGCGGCGCGAGCAAGGTGTACGCGACGGCGCGCGAAGCCGCAAGCCTGCCGGAAGTCGTGGACCTGGATCCGTCCCGTATCACTGGCTTCGTCCTGGATATCGACGACGAAGGGCAGCGCCGCTCGGTCGCGAAACAGACGGCGGACACCAGTCTTCTGATCAACAACGCGGGCATACCCGGTAGCGAGAATGAGGATGAGCGGCGCTTCCTGCGGGCCAGCAGCCTTGAGGACGCTCGCCAGGTGATGGAAACGGACTGCTTTTCCCCGATCGAAATGTGCCGCCTGTATCTTCCGGACATGGTGAAGCGCGGCGAGGGCGGCGTGATCAATATCCTGTCGATCGGCGCAATCTTCTGCCTTCCCTCGCACGCGAGTTACTGCGCCGCCAAGGGTGCGCAGGCCATCATGACGATGGGTCTTCGCGCGGACCTGGACGGAACGGGCGTGGACATTGCCGGCGTCTATACCGGCGGTGTCAGAACCCGCATGTCGGCGCGCGACATTCCGACCTTGCTTACCCCGGAAGAGCACGCGAGGGACGTGTTCGATGCTTTCGAGGCCGGTGAGCGGCATATTTTCGCCGGCCTGGGCGCCGGCGAAATGCGCGACACGATCCTGGCGGACCCCGGCGCTTTTGAACAAAGGCAGATTGAACGCTTCCGCAATCCCGAAAAGGCCTGGGATTAACGGTTCCTCCAGCGCCACCAGAGGACGGGCCCCGTAAGCACCAGCAGGACCGCCAGCCCGCCCACCAGGTCGTTGACCCACTTGAACTGCTCGTGAATGACGTTGCCGGTGTGCACGTCCACCACGAACAGGTAGAAGGTGGCGCCGGACAATTGCGGTGACTTCATGCCCGTCAGTTCGAAATCGCCCGATGGCTGCTCCCTGTAAAAGCCCCTGCTGTTCTTCAGATAGATGACCGAATCGAGCCATACGCCGTCGCTGACCATGGTCGCCGGCCCGTTGATTTGCGACCACTCACTGTCGCCATCGCGCCGCTGAAGGTGCATCCCGCGGTTATTGCTGAAGAACACGCGGTCCCGTACGCGGAACAGGTTGCCGCCCTGGTCGCCGGTGTCCGAGTCGCCCTGCCAGGTTCTGCCGCCATCAGCCGTGTGCAGGAGGCCGAGCCGGGTGCTGACGCTTAGCCGCCGGGGCTCCCCCGGATACGCCACGACCTGCTCCAGTTCCTCGCCGAGCGAGCGGTACTGATAGGCGGGCGGCAGGGACGAGCGTTCCATCGGCACGTCCCGCGCCCAGTTTCCGAAGCCGACAACGTGATCCAGGATGATTCCGGTCACGCTCAGGTAAACAATCGGTATGAGCGCCAGAAGGCCGAACACGGTGGCGTGGGTGCGGTACAGCCATCGGTGTGTCTCGCGGCGCACCCTGGGGGCCGGTCCGGACCGCCGCCGCCACCGCCACGGAAGGAACCAGTAGAGAAAGCCGCTGACCGCCAGCACCGCCATCGCCAGTCCGCCCAGGTCGTTGATCAGCGTTGAAGCCGTGCGGCCGAAGATTCCGTAGCCGAAGTGAAGGTCGAAGACGAAATCATAGACGCTCACCTGTTCCGGAAGTCCCGTCACCGTGACCTGGTCCAGATTCAGCCATTCAATTCGCGAGGGGTCGGCGCGGCTGATGCGGAAAATGCGCTCATGGCCCACCACGCCGACCAGTTCGTCAGGGCGGCTGCCGCGAGCCAAACTTCCGATGCGCGTACCTTCCAGTGCGAAGCGCTCGATGCCCAGGCCCTGGCCGGTCGTTCGCCACAGCCCGTCGTCGGTGGCCACGACGATTCCTTCGAGTTTGCCGTCGCCCGGGCGAACGAAGCGCAGCACCTGCGGCTTTTCGCCGCCGGGAAAGGCAACGTCGCGCCAGTTTTCACCGCCGTCTTCGGTCAGCCACAGTCCGCGCTCGGAACCACCCAGCCAGCGGTCCGGCCGCGCTTCGTCCACCGCAACGTAGCGCATGACCGTGGCAGGCAGCAGGCGCGCCACTCTCATTGACAGCCAGGATTCCGGAACGGTCATCTGCCGCTGCCAGCGCCACTCGTCGTGGTCCAGCAGGATTCCGCTGACGCCAAGGACCAGCAGCCAGGCGCCCGCGGCAAGCCCGGCCCACTTATGCAGTGTCAGCAGCGCCCGATTCAGCGGCGTTCGCCGTTTCGGTCTTGTTTTGCCACTCATTGGATCGCCCTACACTTGTCTCCAATTGCCCCGATCGAGGAAGTTATCGAAACACTCCGGGGCGCAGCACGAGCGTAAGATACACTGCCTCCCGAGGACAATCGCCGGCCGAGGGCGGCTGGTAAGCCTGGGGGAATTCAACCGGGTCCTGCTCGCCAGTCAGCTCGGCATCATCGGGCTGATGAGTCTTGTGCTGCACAGGGTGTGCAACGGCCCGATACGGGCAAGGCCCATTCCAGCCGCCGACGGATTCTCCTGGACTATTTCACCAGCGGCCGTGTATCTCGATGCTGATGCGGTG
>VYBN01000031.1 GCA_009844425.1 Gammaproteobacteria bacterium
AAAGACCGCATCAAGTTCACGCCCGCATCCATCAACTGGTGCAGGTGAATGACATGGATGAGCGGGGATATTCTTCGCCGTCAAGGAGCTGATGCCAGACACACTGGCAAGTGAAACCAAACACCGCGCCGCTCGGCCCTTCAGCCTACCGGAGATCCCGCCCTCCACCTTCCATCCGGCCGGATGGGGTTGGATGCGGCTGCTTGTCGGGCTTCACGTTTCCTCCCCGGCATGACGTTGAAGAAATTCCATGATAAGTGCCTCGCTTGCGGTTGGCACTGCCGCAGGGCGGGATCGAAGCGCGGCTACCATATCGAGGATGCCGAAACGCTTATTCAATGCGCCAACAGCCCGAGATGGCGCCGGGCCGGCGCTCGACATCCGGCGCTACGCGCCCGCGCTCGGCGCCGAAGTCAGGGGCGTCGATCTCGCGGACGGCCTCGATCCCGCGACGTACGAGCAGGTTCGCGCGGCCCTGCTCGCGCACCAGGTGCTGTTCTTCAAGGACCAGACGGAGATTTCCCCGCGAACCCAGATCGGGATCGGCAGGATGTTCGGCGAGCTTCACATGCACCCCGCAGCCCCCCGGATGGAAGGCTACCCCGAGATCTTCGAAATCTACGTGAGCAGGAACTCGAAGATCGCCAACGGCGAATTCTGGCACTCCGACGTGTCCTGCGACGAAGTGCCGCCGCTCGGCACGATCCTGCAGCTGCACATCCTCCCTCCGGTGGGCGGCGACACGCTCTTCGCCAACATGTACGCGGCCTATGACGCCCTATCGGAGCCGATAAAGCGGATGCTCGAAGGGCTGAGCGCCCTGCACGAATCCGAGCACGTCTACCGCGAGCGCTACTCCGATCGGGGCGTGGACGACACCGGCAGGGAATATCCGGCCGCGACTCACCCCGTGGTCCGTACGCACCCGGAGACCGGCCGAAAGGCGCTGTACGTAAACCGCACCTTCACGACCCGGATCAACGAACTCGAAGCGGCCGAGAGCGAAGCGCTGCTCGGATTCCTCTTCGATCACTGCGAAGGCATCGATTTTCAGATCCGGTATCGCTGGGAACGCAACGACGTCGCCTTCTGGGACAACCGCTGCGCGATGCACCGCGCGATCTGGGATTACTGGCCCGAACGGCGCAAGGGGCGGCGCGTGACGATCAAGGGCGACCGGCCGACGTGACCGCGGGGCCGGCCTGAAGGAATTTCCTGACCAGGGCCGCCGTGGCCTCCGGTTGTTCGATCACCAGGTAGTGGCCGCTGTCGGGCACCGTGACGAGTTCGCAGTCGGGGATCATGTGTTGGATCCTGGAGAAGCCGATCCCGCTGTCGGCCGGGGTGAAGGGCGTCATGTTGTCCTCTTCCCCCGCGATCAGGAGCGTGGGCGCGCGGACCCTGCGGGCCCAGGGACTCAGATCCACCCCCTCCAGCATTTTCGTGCCGCGCACAAAGGCCTCGGGGTCGGTCCGGCTGAACGCCTCGCGCATCGCGTCCAGCTGCGCTTCGCACTCCTCCCGCTCGTAGAACGCCCTTCCGAAGCCGGCCACGGCGGCAAGGATTTCATCGGCCCGGGCCTCAGCCAATACGGGTTCCGCCGCGGCGCGAAAGATCCCGGCGCGGCGGGTAATTGCCGGGCTGTGGACGTCCCGCCAGTAGCGCCGGACCCATTCCAGCGGCAGATCCGCCTTTTTCCAGCCGCAGGTGATTCGAGCGAGTCCGGCCCTGTTTTCCACGTCGGTCAGAGTGGTCATTCCTTGCGATGCTTCGACAGACTTCGGCGCGGCCGGCTACTGCCCCGCGAGCAATAGTCAGGTTGAGTCTGGTGACGAGCCCAACGGCGCCTTCGGTACGACAACCGACAATATTCCTTCGATGCGTCCTATCCTGCCATTGAGGTCGGACATTTCCCTGCGCACATCCCCCAGTGACTTCTGCACGATTGACCACAATCTCGCCAAGCCTGCGATTGTGGCCAATCCCCAGCCTGCGATGGCAATCATTTCCGGTGTCATAGCTCCTCCTTAAGCGAGCAACGCCGCATTTCCGAACGTGCAAATATTACTGCAATTTTTTCCCATATCCTCAAGAGTCGAAGGTCGCGCCAGCAGCACGCTCGTATAACATGTACGGTGCGATCTCCTGCAATCAGACGGAACCTCCTCATATGACCATTCTCGTAGCCGGCGCGACCGGCAATGTCGGCCGCCCGACGGTGGCGGCCCTGCTTTCCTCAGGTGAAAAGGTGCGCGCGCTGAGCCGCTCGGAAGACAAGTTCGGCGACCTTCCGGACGGCGCCGAAGGGGCCGTGGCGGACCTGGAATCCGGCAGCGGCCTGGATGCGGCTTTCGACGGCGTGGATCGGTTCTTTCTGATCACCGCCAACGGGGAAACGGAGACGCAGCGCGGCCTGAACGCCGTGAACGCCGCGAAGGTGGCCGGCGTCGGGAGGATCGTCTATCTGTCGGTGCACAATCCGGACCAGGAGCCCCCGATTCCGCACAGCCGCAGCAAGCTGCCCATTGAGGCGGCGATCAGGGACAGCGGCGCGGAGTACACGATCCTGCGCCCCAGTTATTTCAATCAGACCGATCTCTCGGTGGTGCGCGTGGTCAAGGATTTCGGCGTCTATCCGATGCCCATCGGGTCGATAGGCCAGAACCGGGTGGACACCCGCGACATCGCCGATTGCGCGGTGCGCGCATTGACGGAAGACGGACACAACGGCGCGGAATACGACCTGCACGGCCCGGACACGATCAGCGGTCCCGGGGCCGCTGCGGTTTACGCCAGGCACTTCGGGCGCGAGGTCTTCTACGGCGGCGACGACGTGGAGAAATGGGGCGAGTCGGTCAAGGCCTTCCTCGCGCCCTGGCTGCTGGAATCGCTCAAGAAGATGTTCCTGGCCCAGCAGGCGCATGGCCCCGCCGCCAGCGAAGCCGAGGTTGCCGCGTCGCGGGAGGCGGTCGGCCATCCCCTGCGCAGCTTCGACGCTTTCGTGGCCGAACTGGCCGGCTAAATCAGGTAGATCCGCATTCGTCGGCGGGCTTGGGGGCTCCGATGTCCCTGATCACGCCCTGTCCCATTCCGCATGAACAGTGCAGGCGGATAGCTCAATTCGCCGAACCGTAATCTTTGCATCAGACCGGTCAATGGCCACCACCGCCGCCACCTGATCTCCAACGCCGAATGCGATCTTGACCGGTGAGAATGAATCGAGAGTCGCTTTGAGTTCGTTGAGCGTCATTGCATGCGTAGCCGCCGCTCGATCAAGTCCACGAAAGCAGGTTTGATTTCTATTCCAACCCACCGCCGCCCGAGTTCACGCGCCGCGAGAAGCGTTGTGCCCGAGCCAGCAAAAGGGTCGAGCACTATGCTATCGTCCCTTCCGATCTGCTTCTCAACGCCGTAATCGCGCAATGACCAATACGGCGGTGACGTGACAACCGTTTGAACGGACCTGTCGGGGAGCAACTTAAGCGCTTGCGTGGCGTCACCACAAATCACCATCGAACGATTAATGGCCTCTAACGGTGTTGTGTCCGGGCTGTCGATTCGAATATGGTGTTTCGGCGACTCAAGCGGTGCGGGCGGATCGGCGCGAACAGGACGCTCGAAGAGCGCGGCTTGTGCGCCAGGGGATGATCGCGTCTGCACGGTTTTGCCGCTCACGTGTTATCGATTACCAGAAGAAGGCCCAGTACCGCTAATGGCAGGGCTTTTCGAACTCCCATGCGACTCCCGAACCGCATAGCGCATAGTTTACGACGAATCGCCATTGCCCCGCGCTTGACAGCCCGGGTTCGTCGCCGTCAGTGCCCCATCTTGAATTCGTCGCAGAACGGGCCGTGTCCATAATCCAGGGCATAGGCGTCCTGGACGTATAGCGCGCCGCAGGCTTCGCATCGGGAGATGACCAGTTCGTGAGTTTCGCCGAGCGCACGAAGCAGCGCCGCCGCGAGTTCCAGCGTCATGTCTCCGCCGGGGACGAGGTACCGGTGCATTTCGTAGGCGTCGCAAAGGCGGTTTCCACGAGTCAGCATGTTTATGGTTCTCGAAACGGTACAGTTCCTCGGCCCGTCGACGACCAGCAATCCGGCGTGCATGAACAGCGACATCAGGACCGTCGATTCGCAATGCTGATCGAGTGTCTTGACAAAGCGCGTGACCCGGCTGGGCGGCCGGCCGCGCTTTCGTTGAGGCAGCTTTTTCTTTCCATGCTCGGCCACATAGCTGACATAGGCCTTTCGTATGCGATCGCTTGAGAGCCCGGTATATCGGCCGATTGTGCTGGTTCGGGCCTGAAGACCGAGCATGCGTATGGCGAGATGGAACTGATCCAACTCTCCGTCGTAACGGCTTTGAGTGACCCGCATGGGGCAGGCTTTCTAACCAATCCCGTTGCATATTGCAAACACAAATAGCGGCAATTTAGCTACTTTTTCACGGTTGAATACACAGGTGGTGTTTGACTGAATAGTTGTTGGCGCAATTGGCACGGATGCGGGCGCTGCCGATGATGATATGGTTGGCGAAAAAAGGGAATCGGGAGGATTGGAAACGTGAATATAGCGTAAGGAGAAACTGAATGGCAGTCGGGTTAGAAGAACGCAAAAGACTTGAAGAAATCCATGAAATCAATCGTCACTTCCTCGAATTGATCGTGCTGCATACGGCCCGCGAACGTGCCGGAAAATATGGGCTTTCGGCGGATCTTTGCGAACGCATTCGGGATCTTGGCGCTTCTCAGCTCGATGTTCTGGCCAGCGTGCCCTTGTTGCTGGTCACTGCTACACGCCGCGCAGTGGAGCAGGCGGGCAACGTGCGTGACATGGAACGCGAACGGCCTCGAATCTACGATAAGAACGACGTGGCGGAGCAGACTTTTACCGCGGCGCTTATGACCTGGCTCACCCAGGATGCCCAGCAGCACCATAGTCTGGCGTCGCTCTGGCTGGGTACGGAAGCCGGCGAGGGCGAACCTCTGCGGGAATTGAATTTCGATGAGATACAGAAGCTGGCGCCATACGCCGACACGATCCTGAACGCCCGCTTCGCCGACCGGCCCAAGCTGTGGCTGGACCTGATTCGAGCTGCCGAATCCGACGATCCGCGCCGCCACCAGATCGCGCGTCTGGCGGTGCTGCCGCATTCGTACCCGATAACGAAAAAGCCCCCGCCCGGCGCCGGCAGGAGACGCAAGAGGTAACACATAAGCGAGCGCAGGGAAAATGGCCGGAGCGGCTATACTTCGGGCCTTCGGAGGGCCTGTAGCTCAGTGGTAAGAGCAGGTGGCTCATAACCACTTGGTCGCAGGTTCGAATCCTGCCAGGCCCACTGTGTGCCGCCGGACAGCACACCAGGCCGCCCCTTCCGTGACCGGGTGGCCGCATGGGGGTTGAGCATGATGGAATTCGTTGATCAAGCCGTCGAACTCCTGACGCGCCTGTTGCGCCGCGAGCATTGCCGGATCGTTCAGCCGGACGGCCGCAGCAGGCCGTTGCCGGAAATTTACCCGCAGGCAGCGTAAGATATACGTATGTCGATATCGATACGCACATGCTTCGTCTGCCTGATAGGCGCGATGCTTCTTGCATCGGCATCGGCGCCGGCGGCGGCCCAGAGTTCCCTTTCGCAGTCTGTTTTCGGGGCCGACCCGAAACTTTCCGACGGGGCCCTGGCGCTGCGTCTGGGCGACTACGAGGAGGGTATCCGCTTGACTCTGGAAGGATTGCGGGCGCCGGCGGGCGCGGCCCACAGCATTCGCACGCGGTCTTCCGCGCACAACAACCTTTGCGCGGGCTACGTGATGGGCGGCAATTTCCGCGAGGCGCTGGAGCACTGCAACGAGTCCCTGAGGCTCAAGCCGAACAACTGGCATGCGTACTCCAATCGCGCCGTGCTGTATGCCCTGACCGGAAACCTGAACAAGGCGGCCGAGGATATACAGCACGGCAAGCGCATCAACCCCGATGCAAAGCGGCTCAGGGAGGCGGAGGAATTCCTCAATGCGCGCCTGGCGGCTCGCGACCGGACCGTGAAGCAGACTTGATGTTTCCCAGGCGGAAACCGGGAGTTTCCTGACAGCGCAGTCGCCGGATTCGCTCATGCTGACGAGAAAGGAGCTTATCCGTTACGTATTGGCGGCCGCTGTGCTGGCGCCGTGGGGAAGGGCGCTCGGCGGAACCGCGAGCCGTTTCCTTCAGGCGGACTCCGACCCGGCGGCAACCGGCTCCGGCGGCCCGCCGTACTCCGGCGAGATCGTGCTCGGCGTATCGGCCGCGTTTTCCGGCCCTTCCCGGGGACTGGGCACCGAACTCTATCGTGGCGCAAGCGCTTATTTCAGCCGCGTCAACGAGGCCGGCGGCATCAATGGCCGCAGGATCGTGCTGAAGATGTACGACGACGGCTACCAGCCCGACCCCTGCGTGGAAAATACGATGAAGCTGATGCTGGAGGACCAGGTCTTCCTGCTGTTCGGCTACGTGGGCACGCCCACCGTCACGCGCGTGCTGCCGCTGCTGAAGAAATTCCAGGACGAGAACATCTTCATGTTCTTTCCGTTCACCGGCGCCCAGCCGCAGAGGCAGCCGCCGTACGGCGATTTCGCCTTCAACCTCAGGGCCTCCTATGCGCAGGAGACCGCGGGCCTGGTCAACAACTTCGTGAGCATCGGCAAGGAGCGCATCGCCGTCTTCTACCAGGCGGACGCCTACGGCCGCAGCGGCTGGGCCGGCGTTCGGGCGGCCCTGGCCCCGCACGGCCTGCGCATCGCCGGCGAGGCCACCTACAGCCGCGGCGCAAATTACACCGGCACCATGCGGCGCCAAGTGGAAATCCTCAAGGCATCATCTCCAGACGCGGTAATCTGCATCGGGGCCTACGCGGCCTGCGCGGCGTTTGCACGCGACGCTGTGGACTTCGAACTCGACGTTCCGATCGCGAACCTGTCCTTCGTGGGCAGCGAGAACATGCTCAAGCTTTTGACCGAGGGGCGCGAGGACAGTGAATCCTATACCCGCCTGCTGGTCAACTCGCAGGTCGTTCCCAGCTACGAGGACCTGTCCCTGCCGGCCGTGCGCGAATACCGCGACCTGCTGGATCGATATGACCCCCAGGTTCCGCCCGAACTGGTAAAGGAGGAATACGCGCCTTTTCCCTACAGCTTCGGCGCTCTGGAAGGCTTCCTAAACGCCAAGCTTCTGGCCGAGATCATTCGCCGGCTGGAGGGCGAGGCCGATCGCGCCAAATTGGAGCAGGCGGTTTTCTCGGTGACGGACTACGATCTGGGCGTGGGCGAGCGGGTTTCATTCGGACCGAACCGGCGGCAGGGATTGCAGACTGTCTACTACACGGTTGTCGAAGACGGCCGGTTCGTCCCCCTAAACGATTGGCAAGCAAAGTTTGCATGATATGAAAATTCAAAAACTGTTTCAGCGCACCCGATTCGGCATCTTTGCCATATTCGGCGGGATCGTGCTCTCCACCTCGGCGCTTTGCCTCTATACGGTGGATACGCAGCTGTCGGCGGAGTACGAGATCAACAGCAAGAACATCGCCAAGACCGTGGCTGATTCCAGCGTGGACATCCTCCTGAACCGCGATATGGCGACCCTGCAGTCGCTGGTGGACCAGTTTGTCGAGATACAGGGAATCCGCTACATCTACATAACCAGCGAGACCGGTGAATATCTCGCTCATACCTTTGTGCCGGGCATACCTGAAGAAATTCTGCGAAGCGATCATCGCAACACCGAACCGGTCGAGCGGGAACTCCCGGGTCTGGGCAATTTCATTGAGGTAGGCAGCCCGATTCTCGCGGGGGTCGCGGGAACCGTGCATGTGGGCATGGACCTGGACGTGGTCGCGCTGAAGATCACGAGGGCAATCGGCCAGCAGGTGTACCTGGTTTCCATCATCCTCGTAATCGGCGTGCTGGCTTCGATCTGGCTGGTCAACCTCGCAGCCAAGCCCTTGGGCGAGTTGCTGGCCTATGCGGTCGAACTGGCGCGGGATAATGACGAGCAATCGTTGCCGGACAGGGAAGTGCTGGCCCGCGACGACGAAGTGGGTCACCTGGCCCGGCTGTTCCTCTACGTGGCCCGCAACGGACCCAGGCCCGATGCTCTGGAGGCCACGCCACAGGGCTAGTGTCGGGAGGCGAGACCGGAAATGACGACGATACGCCTGCCGCGGACCGTCATCGCACTGCTGTGTACGACACTGCAGGTTTGCCTGGGCACTGTATACGCTTGGAGCTTCTTTCAGACGATCCTGGTGAGACAGTCGGGCTGGTCCTTCACGCAGACGGCCTGGGCCTTCAGTATCACGATCTTTTCGCTCGGCGTGGCGGCCGCGTGGGCCGGGCAGGCACTGCCGAGATACGGTCCCAGGCGGCTGGCGCTGATCGGTTCCTGTTTGTTCGCCGGCGGTTACCTGATTGCCGGCTGGGCGCTCCACCTGGATTCGATCCCGCTTTTTTACCTGGGCTACGGCGTCATCGGCGGGGCCGGCATCGGGCTGGGCTACGTGACCCCCGTCGCCACCGTCGCAAAGTGGTTTCCGGACCACAAGGGCCTGGTGACCGGGATCGTGGTCATGGGTTTCGGCGTGGGCGCCTTTCTGCTGAGCAAGGGTCTGGCGCCGCTGCTTGTTCTGCAGGCCGGCCAGGATCTGTCGCTGGTATTTGTCTGGCTGGGAGTAATATTCGGCGGCGTGCTGATTCCCTGCAGCCTGTTCCTCAGCGACCCTCCGGAATCCGAGCAGCCCGCCGCTGCGCGGACGGTGCGGCCTCTGGCCGCCGCCAGCCAGCCGGAATCGGTCTGGCCGTATCTGCAGTCGTGGCCGTTCGTCATTCTGTGGATCGTGTTCTTCTTCAACATCGCCGCCGGGATTTCAGTGATCAGCTTTCAATCGGAATTGCTGCAGGAGGTCTGGGGGCTTTCGGACCCATCCCTGGAGCCGGCGGTTCTTGCCGAGTACGGCGCGACACTGATTGCCGTCAGTTCACTTTGCAACGGCGTGGGCCGTCTGTTCTGGGGCCTGCTGTCGGACCGGATAGGCCGGGTCGCTGTATTCCGGATCCTGCTGGCCAGCCAGATGGTCGTGTTCGGCATCCTGATGACCGAGACCAATCCCTGGATATTTTCAGCCCTGGTGTGCTACGTGCTGCTCTGCTTCGGTGGCGGGTTCGCGACGATACCCTCGTTCATTCTCGACGTATTCGGTCCGAAGAAAATGTCGGCGATATACGGAACCATCCTGACCGCCTGGGCGGCCGCGGGCATCGCCGGCCCCGTTTACGTGGGCTACCTGAAGGACGTCTACCCCGACCGGGCGGTCCTCTACTGCTTCCTGATCGGCGTAATGATGCTGGGGGCCGGGTACGTATTCTCCTACCTGCTGAACGACAGCCGGATGCGGCTGGGCCGCCCCACGCTGGAGGGCACGCTGCGCGAATACGGCATTCCGCAAACCGCGTCGTAGCAGCCCCCGTCGGTGGTACCATATGCGGGCCTCGTAAGCGTAGTGCGGGTAAGCGCATGAGTACCGATAATCTGCTGCCGGACGACTACTTCACCGGCGAAGAAGAGTATCCCGAAGGTTTCCAGGAAGCGATAGACGCCGTCATCAACGGCGGCAACAGGCTGCTGGAATCCAACGACGAGCCGGACGCCTGGGACGTTGCCTCGGGCCTGCTGGCGGGCGCGGTCCATTTCTGGCTGTTTTCGCGCCAGCCCTGCAGCGATCCGCTGTGCGAGTCCTGCGCCTCGGTATCGACCGCCGAGCAGCGGCTGGCCCGCCTCATGGAGGAGGTCAAGCAGCATTGCGAGGAGAGCGAGTACTTCCACACGCCGCTGGACCGCAACGCCGGCACGGCCTGAGCCGGCGCCCATCAGGGGACAGCACACTGGATCGGCAATGGCGCGGATTTACGTAACCGACCGGATGGGCGAATCCCTGGTCGTGGAAGGCCATACCGGCGCCAGCGTCATGGAGACCCTGCGCGAGCTCGACAACGGGGTTGAGGCGCTGTGCGGCGGCATGTGCTCCTGCGCGACCTGCCACTGCTACATCGATTCCACCTGGCGGGACAGGTTGCCGCCCCGGTCGCCGGAAGAGGAAGAGCTGTTGTCGGAACTGGAGTATATCTCGGAGAAATCGCGGCTGACCTGCCAGCTCAGGTTCTCCGAGGAGTTGGACGGCCTTACCCTCACCATCGCCCCCGAAGAGTAGGGGGCTTCGCCGGCTTGCGCCGAGTCAACGCGCCATATGCGGGCTGATTTTTCTCCGCCGGAACTGCCCCAGGGGGCGGAGGCCCTGCGCGGAGAGGTGCGTGCGTTCCTGGCCGACGCCTTGCGGGACGTGCCGCTGAGCGAGCGGACCCTCTCCTGGGACGCCTGCAATCCGGATTTCAGCCGCCGCATGGGCGAGGCCGGTTTCATCGGCCTGAGTTTTCCGGAGGAGTACGGCGGCGGCGGACGCTCCCAGCTCGAGCGGTTCGTGGTGCTGGAAGAGTGCCTTGCCGCGGGCGCGCCGACCGGCTTTCACTGGTTCGCCGACCGGCAGAGCGGTCCGCTGATCCTGCGCTACGGCAGCGAGGAACTCAAGCGGAGCATCATCCCGCGCATCTGCCGCGGGGAACTGTGTTTCTGCATCGGCATGAGCGAGCCGGATTCGGGATCGGACCTGGCCTCGCTACGCACCCGGGCGACGAGGACTGCGTCGGGCTGGCGGGTCAACGGGACGAAGATCTGGACCACCAACGCGCACCGCGCGCACTACATGATCGCGCTGTTTCGCACCGGGGAGGGCCAGCGCCGCAACGAGGGGCTGTCGCAGTTCCTGGTGGATTTGCGCAACACGCCCGGCATACGCATCGCGCCGATCCGGGACATTGCCGGCCGCGAACACTTCAACGAGGTTCATTTCGAGGACGCATTGCTGGCCGAAGACGCGTTGATCGGGGCCGAGAACGAGGGCTGGAAGCAGGTGACCGAGGAACTGGCCCTGGAGCGCTCCGGTCCCGAGCGCTATCTCTCCTGCCAGGCATTGTTCAACGAGATGCTGATCGTGCTGGGCGAGCGCGAAGCCGGCGGTTCGGCTGCCGCGGCCGTGGGCCGTATCGTGGCGCAACTGGGCGCGCTGCGCGCCATGTCGCTGTCGGTTGCGGCGATGCTGGAGAGCGGCGATTCGCCGGCCCTGGAAGCGGCCATGGTCAAGGACATGGGCGCCCGCTTCGAGCAGTCGCTGCCGCGGCTGGCCCAGGAGATTGTCGATCTGCCGCCGGACGGCGGGGAGGAGGCGCATCCTTTCCAGCAGGCGCTGCACCTGATGACGGTCCTGGCGCCGTCCTTCTCGCTGCGCGGGGGCAGCGGCGAAATCCTGCGCGGCATCATCGCGCGCGGCCTGGGGCTTCGGTGATGCGCGCCGACCCGCTGCTGGTGGAAACGGTGGAGCGCATGTTCGCCGAAAATCTGGCGCCCGAAGATCTCGCCGAGGCGCATGGCTCCGGCGGCGTCCGCTTCATGGAACTGGCGCTCGAGATGGGCCTGGACGCGGTGCTGGCGCCGCAGGAACAGGGGGGCTATGGCGGGGGCTGGCCGGACGCATTCGTGATCGCCGAGGCCTGCGGACGCTACGCAGCTCCGGGCGCATTGCCCGAAGCCATGATCCTGCGCGGGCTCGGCCATGGCGCCGAAGATGCCGCCGCCGGCGCGTCGCCATTGCCGATGCCGGCAGGCGCGCTGCTCCGCTCGGCGCAGATGGCGGGCGCCGCGCAGGGACTGGTGGAGCGCACGGCCGCGTATTGTTCGGAGCGCACGCAGTTCGGGCGCCCGATTGCGAAGTTCCAGGCCGTGCAGCAGCAAATGGCCGAGCTCGCGGGCTACGCGGCCTGCATGCAGGCGGCGTCGCAGCAGGCCTTCGCGGCGGTGCAGAAGCACGGCATGCCGGAGTCCGGGGAGAGCCCGGCGTGGCTGGCGGTCGCCATCGCCAAGTGCCGTTGCTCGGAACTCGTGCATCCGGTTACGCAGATCGCGCATGGGGTGCATGGAGCGATCGGGTTTACCGAGGAGATGGGGCTGCAGTACTTCAGCCTGCCTCTATGGCGCTGGCGCGCCGAGTACGGGCGCGATTCCGACTGGGCCGAGGCCATCGGTGCGCGCGCCATCGCCGCCGGCCCGACCGCAACCTGGGCGTCCCTCACGCGCTAGACCGACTTTCGTTCTTCCTCGCCCTTCATTCGTCCCCTTCCTCGTTGGAGTCGCCATCCATGGCTCGGAATCGCTATCCTGCTTTTATGCTCCCACGAGGAAGGGGACGAACGAAGGGCTTGAGCTGGCGCGGTAGAAGGGCTTGCGTCCGCACGTTGGCAGCAATACGCCGACTGAAGGTTCCTCATGCACACCGGTTCCGGGAACGTCGGAGGCAGGGATGCCGACGCCGAGCCCACAGGGATGTGCTTGCCGGCGGTTCCCGGAACCGGTGTGCATGAGGAACCGAAGGGCCAGATGGGGCGGAGGCAAGCCCCGCGCACCAGCCAATATACGCCCTGCCGGCCCGTACAATTCGCGCCTATGAGTTATCCGTTCGCCGAAATCGAACCGAAGTGGCAAGCGCGCTGGGAGCGTGACGGAACCTTCAGGACGCCGGTCCGGCCCGATCATTCGCGGCCCAAGGCCTACATCCTCGACATGTTCCCCTATCCCAGCGGCGCCGGCCTGCACGTCGGCCACCCGGAGGGCTACACGGCGACCGACATCGTTGCCCGTTACAAGCGCATGCGCGGTTACAACGTGCTTCACCCGATCGGCTGGGACGCCTTCGGCCTGCCGGCCGAGCAGTACGCGGTGCGCACCAACACGCATCCGCGGGTGACCACGCGCCGCAACATCGACCGGTTCCGCATGCAACTGAAATCGCTGGGGTTCTCGTACGACTGGTCGCGCGAGATCAGCACCGCGGACCCGGACTATTACCGCTGGACGCAATGGATTTTCCTCAAGCTCCACGAACGCGGGCTCGCCTACCAGGACGAGCAGCCGGTGTGGTGGTGCCCGGAACTCGGCACCACCCTGGCCAACGAGGAAGTCGTGGAAGGGCGTTCGGAAGTGGGCGGTTTCGCCTGCGAACGCCGGCCCCTGAGGCAGTGGATGCTTCGGATCACCGAGTACGCGGAGCGCCTGCTGGACGGGCTGGACGGCCTGGACTGGCCGGAGTCCACGCTGGAGATGCAGCGCAACTGGATCGGCCGCTCGGTGGGAGCGGAGATCGACTTCGAGCTGATCGGGAGCGATGAAAAGATCCGGGTATTCAGTACCCGTCCCGACACAATCTTCGGCGCCACTTTCCTGGCCCTGTCGCCGGAGCATCCGCTGGTCGAGAAGCTCGCGACGCCCCAGCGTATCGACGGCGTGCGGCGCTATTGCCGCGAAGCGGCGCGCAAGAGCCAGCGCGCCCGCGCAGCGGACGCGCACGACCGCAGCGGCGTGGACACGGGGGTGCGGGCCCGGCACCCGGTCACCGGCGAGGACGTGCCGGTGTGGGTGGCCGACTACGTGCTGATGGGCTACGGCACCGGGGCGATCATGGGCGTTCCCGGCGAGGACCAGCGCGACTGGGAGTTCGCGCTCGAGCATTCGCTGAAGTTCGTACGCACCGTTCAACCGCCGGAAGGCTATGAGGACGCGGCCTTCAGCGGCGAGGGCCTCGTGATCAACAGCGGTTTCCTGAACGGCATGCGCGTGGAGGAGGCCAAGCAGGCTGCGGTGGACTGGCTCGACCGGCGCGGCCGAGGTCGGGCGAGAATCGCCTACCGCCTGCGCGACTGGCTGTTCAGCCGCCAGCGTTACTGGGGCGAACCGTTTCCGGTCGTGTTCGTGGACGGCGTTGCGCGACCGCTTCCGGAAACCGAACTGCCGCTGACGCTCCCGGACCTGGAGGACTTCCGGCCCAGCGGCTCTCCGGAGGGGCCGCTGGCCAAGGCAAGTGACTGGCTGGACACGGTCGATCCGTCCAGCGGCAGGCCGGCGCGCCGCGAGACCAACACGATGCCGCAGTGGGCGGGCTCGTGCTGGTACTACCTGCGCTTCATCGATCCCCAAAATCCGGGCCGGCTGGTGGATCCGGAACTGGAGCGTTACTGGATGCCGGTGGACCTGTACATCGGCGGCGCCGAACACGCCGTGCTGCATCTCCTCTACGCGCGGTTCTGGCACAAGGTGCTGTACGACGCGGGCCTGGTGTCCTGCGACGAGCCTTTCCGCAAGGTCGTGCACCAGGGCGTGATTCTCGGCGAGCGCGAATACACCGCCTACCGGGACGACGCCGGCGCGCTGGTCTCGGCGGAACGCGCGCGCCGCGTGAGCGGTTCGCAGCCGGCAGCCTGGGTGGAGAAGGACAGCGGCGGGGAACTCGAACCCGTGGCCGTGAGCGAGGACGACGTGCTCAAGAGCGGGGAGAACTTTGTCCTGACCGCGGATGCGTCCGTAGTCCTCGAATCGCGCGCCCACAAGATGTCCAAGTCGCGCGGCAACGTGGTCAATCCCGAAGACGTCCTGAGCCACTGCGGGGCGGACGCATTCCGTCTCTACGAGATGTTCTTGGGGCCGCTGGAAAAGTCCAAGCCCTGGAGCACCCGCGGGGTGGAGGGTCCGCATCGGTTCCTCAACCGCCTGTGGTCGCTGCTTGATCGCGGGGTGGCCGAGAAGGAACCGGCCGCCGAACAGATGCGGCTTCTGCATCGGACCATCGCGAAGGTCACCGAGGACATCCGGACGCTGCGGCTGAACACGGCCATCGCCGCCTTGATGGAAATGGTCAATGCGGCGGCCCGCTGGGATGAACTGCCGCGCGCCGTTGCCGAGCCGCTGGTGCTGCTGGTCAGCCCATTCGCGCCGCACATGGGCGAAGAGCTGTGGGAACTCCTGGGTCACGCCGAATCGCTGGCCAATGCGCCCTGGCCCGAGGCGCGCGAAGAATGGCTGAAGGAGGAGACCGTGGAGATCGCGGTTCAGATCAACGGCAAGCTTCGCGCCAGCATCCGGGTGGCGGCCGGCGCAGAGCGCGACGACGTGCTGGCAGCTGCCCGCGGCAACGAGCGGGTGGCCGCCCACCTGGCGGAAATCCCGATCCTGCGGGAAGTGTATGTGCCGGGCCGGGTCGTCAATTTCGTGGTGTGACTCCGATGCGGGCTTTTCTGCCACGCGGCGCCGCGGCCTGCGCGCTGTCGCTCCTGCTCGCGGCCTGCGGCTTCCAGTTTCAGGGGCCGCTTGAGTTCCCGGCGCTATCCGGGGGCATCTGGCTGCAAAGCGCCCACGGTACGACGCCGCTTTGGCGCGCCCTGAACGAGCAATTGCGCCTGGCCGGGGTCACGTTGCACGGCGAGCCCGGAGAGAACGTTGCAATTCTGCGTCTGCTGGACGACGAAAGCGAAGAAAGCCTGGTGGCGATTTCCGCGAATAATCTGCCCACGGTCACGGAAATCAGCTACCGCGTGCGCTACACGCTCAGACTCGGCCCGGCGCGGCTGATCGAAGAGCGCGAGCGCGAAGCGAACCACGCCCGCGTGCAGGACGAGTTCCGGGTGCTGGGAATGGAGCGGGAAACCGAGGTGCTGCGCGACGCCCTGGCCGAGGAACTGGCCTGGCAGATACTCCGCGACCTGGCCACGCTTCCGCCTCCGGCGGCAGCCGGCGGGCCATGATCAGCCTCTACAACACGCTGGGCGGCGAGCGCCAGCCCTTTGTTCCCGGCGACGGGGACCGCGTGACCATGTACGTGTGCGGACCGACGGTCTATGGTCCCGCCCACATCGGCAACGCCCGCCCGGCCGTGGTGTTCGACGTGCTGGCGCGCCTTTTGCGCCGCCGCTACAACCTCGTTTACGCCAGCAATATCACGGACGTGGACGACAAGATCAACCAGGCGGCCGCCGAGAAGGGCGTGCCGATCGCGAGGGTCGCGCAGCGTTGGATCCGGACCTGGCGGGAAGACATAGCCGGGCTGGGGGTGCTTGCGCCGGACCGGCAACCTCTCGCGACGGAACACGTGCCGCAAATGATCGGCCTGGTCAAGAGCCTGCTGAAGTCGGGGCATGCCTACGAGGCGGAGGGCCACGTGCTGTTCCGGGTGGGCGCGTATGCCGCTTACGGCGAGCTTTCCGGGCGCAATCGTGACGAGCAGATTGCCGGCGCCCGCGTGGAGGTTGCGCCGTACAAGGAGGATCCGGCCGACTTCGTGCTGTGGAAGCCGTCTTCAGAAGAACTGCCCGGCTGGGAAAGTCCGTGGGGACGCGGGCGCCCCGGCTGGCACCTCGAGTGCTCGGCCATGGCCCGCGAACACCTGGGAGAGACGATCGACATTCACGGAGGGGGCCGGGACCTGATCTTTCCGCACCATGAGAACGAGATCGCGCAGAGCCGCTGTGCGCACGGCGCCCCGCTGGCCCGCTACTGGATGCACAACGGCATGATCCGCATGGGCAAGTCGAAGATGGCCAAGTCCCGGGGAAACATCCTGACAATCCGCGAACTGCGCGGGAAAGTCCCGGGCGAGGTTCTGCGGCTGGCGCTTCTGAGCGCGCGTTACCGGGACCCGCTGGAGTGGAGCGACGAGCTGGTTGCGGCGTCCCGGCAGCGTCTGGACCGCCTGTATCGCGTTCTGCTCGACTGCGCCACTGAAACCCGGGAGGAAGGGCATTCACGCGCAGCGGAGCCGTCGGCGGAACTCGTTCAGGCGCTCGAGGACGACCTCAACACGCCGGCGGCGCTGAGCGTGCTGGCCGCGGAGGTGCGCAAGCTGCGGGCCGGGGCCGTGGAACCGGTCGTGGGGGCGGCTGCGCTCAAGGCCGGCGGCTTTCTTCTGGGCATACTTCAGACCGATCCCGCGGAGTGGTTTACGGTCGCGGAGAGCGAACCGGAACTCACCGCCGAGGAAATAGAAACGCGTATCGCCGAGCGGGCCAGGGAGCGCGCGGCCGGCGACTATGCCGCGGCCGATCGCATCCGCGATGAGCTCGCCGGACGCGGCGTGATCCTGGAAGACGGTCCGCAAGGCACGACCTGGCGCCGGACGGCGCTATGATTGAGCCATGAGCGAACTGTTTGCGCCCCGGCGGACCGTGGTCCAGGTGGAAGAAAGCGCCGAGCTGGCGCCGAAATTCGACGCCAACGGTCTGATCCCGGCCGTGGTCACGGACCACGGCAGCGGGGAACTGCTGATGCACGCCTACATGAACCGCGAGGCGCTCGAGCTGACCATCACCACGGGCGAGGCGCACTACTTCAGCCGCAGCCGCAACAAGCTCTGGCGCAAGGGGGAAACCAGCGGTCTGAAGCAGCGGGTGCGCGAACTGCTGATCGACGACGATCAGGACTGCGTATGGCTGCGGGTGGAACTGACCGGCGGCGCGAGCTGCCACGTGGGTTACCGGTCCTGCTTCTATCGCCGGGTCCCGCTGACTGCGGGCGGCGGGCCGGTCGAGCTGGAATTCACCGAGAGCGACAAGGTGTTCGATCCGGAGCAGGTTTACGCCGGGCAGGAAAACCCCACCCGATTGTGAGCGTCGAATTGCCGGGCCCCGGAACTCTGCGGGACGCCCAGGAAGAGCTGCTCGAAGAGCTGGGCTTCTTCGACAGCTGGATGGAGCGCTATCAGCACATTATCGAACTGGGCCGCAATGCGCCCGACTTTCCGGACGAGTGGCAGATTGAGGACAATCGCCTGCACGGCTGCCAGTCCCAGGTGTGGCTGAAGTCCTGGCAGGACGAAGGGCGCCTTTTTTTTCTTGCGATCAGCGATTCCGCGATCGTTTCCGGGCTGGCGGCGATCCTGATGCGCGTTTACAGCGGCCGGCGCCCGGCGGAGATCGTGGAGACGCCGCCCGACTTCATCGCCGGGGCCGGCCTGGACCGGCACCTGAGCCCGACCCGCAGCAACGGCCTGCATTCCATGGTGAACGAAATCCGGCAGCGGGCCGTAAAATGTCTGGAGTGAAAGCAATCGCCATTGCGCTGATCCGCGCCTACCAGCTTTGCGTGTCTCCTTTCCTGGGTCCTCGCTGCCGCTTCCAGCCGACCTGCTCCCAATACGCCAGGGAGGCCATCGAAACTCACGGCCTGCCGCGCGGCTTCGGAATGTCCCTTCGCCGCCTGCTGCGCTGCCACCCGCTGGGCCCATCGGGCTGGGACCCGGTGCCACCGGTCAAGATCGACCGGCCCTGACGTGGACCAATCCCTTCTGTCGCTCCTGCGATGCCCGAGGACCGGCGGCGAACTGCGCCTTGCCGGGGCGGAGGAGCTTGCGGAATACAACGAAGGCGTACGGGAAGGGAGGCTGAGCAACGCCGCCGGCCGGAAACTCACGCGGGCGATGGAAGGTGCACTGGTCTCCGAATGCGGCAGCTGGCTCTACCCGGTGCATGAAGGCATTCCGGTGCTGCTGGTCGACGAAGCTGTTGCGCTCGCCGATACGTGCGCCTGACCCTGAACGAACTGCCGGCCGCCCTCGAGCGAGGGCTGGCGCCCCTGTACCTGCTGTCCGGGGCGGAGCCGCTGTTGCTGGACGAAGCGGTTGACCGGGTCCGTGCCGCGGCGCGCGACGGCGGCTTTGCCGAACGCTCGCTTCACCTGGCCGATGCTCGTTTCAACTGGGGCGAGTTGTACGCCGACGCCTGCAGCCAATCGCTGTTCGCCAGCCGGCGGCTGGTCGAAGTCAGGATGCCGGGCGGCAAGCCGGGCGCCGCCGGCGCGAAAGTGCTCAAGGAACTGTCCGGTTCGGTCCCCGAGGACAATCTCATCATGGTGGTTGCCGGAGCGCTCGATCGCAACGCCCGAAGGAGCGCCTGGGTGGGGGCGCTGGAGAAGGCCGGGACCTGGGTCGATGCGCCCCTGCTGTCCGCCCGCGAGCAGCGCGGCTGGATCAGGGACCGGCTTGCCGGCGAAGGGTTCCAGCCCGACGAAGCGGCCGTGACGCTGCTGGCCGAGCGCACCGAGGGCAACCTGCTGTCCGCCCGGCAGCAGATCGACAAGCTGGCGCTCGCCCACGATCCCGGACCGTTGTCCGTGGACGCGGTCATGGAGGCCATCGCGGACGCCAGCCGGTTCGACGTATTTCAGCTCGGCTCGGCCGCCCTGGGCCAGGACCTTCGGCGGACGGCGCGCATTCTCGCCGGGCTAAGGCGCGAACGTGCGCCACTGACCCTGATTCTCTGGGTCCTGGTTCGCGATATCACGACGCTGGCGGACCTGTACTGGCGAACGGCGCGGGGCGACAGCCTGCCATCGGCCATGGGGGCGCTCAGGGTCTGGTCGAGCCGCAAGGCCGAGTTCCGCTCGGCGCTGAAGCGCCACGGCGCCCGCTCCATTCGCCGGCTGCTCGTTCGCTCCGCGCGGGCCGACCAGGTCATCAAGGGCGCCCGGCCGGGAGAGCCCTGGACGGAACTTCAGCTTCTGGCCTTCGGCCTGGCGGAGCCGCATCGCATGGGCGCGGATCGATGAGCGAGCGGCGGGACACGGCGCTGGGACTGCTCGGCGGCAGTTTCGACCCGGTGCACAGGGGGCATGTCGCCCTGGCGCGTCAGCTGGCCGACGCGGCGAGGCTGTCCGAGGTGCGTTTCGTCATCGCTTCCACCCCGCCGCACCGCACCGCCCTGGTGGCCTCCGCGCCGCTCAGGCTGCGGATGCTCAGGGCGGCGCTGGAGGGCATCCGCGGTTTCCTGGTGGAAGAGTGCGAGCTGGGCCCTTCCGCCACAGGCTATACGGTGGACACTCTCGAGTTCCTGAAGTGCGCGAACCCAGGGCGCACGCTCTGCTGGATGATGGGGTTCGATTCGTTCCTTACGCTGCCGACCTGGCGCCGCTGGCGGTCGATTTTCGACTTGGCGCACGTACTGGTCGGAGCGCGCGCCGGCCACCAGGCCCCGCTGCCCGCGGCCCTCAAGGCGGAAATCGAGTCGCGTTCGATTGCGGACCATCGGGAGCTGAGGGCCTCGGAAGCCGGCCGCATCATGATCTGCCGGAACCCGGTGGCGGCGGTTTCTTCCAGCCGGGTGCGGAGCGCGGCCCGGTCGGGGGACATTGCGCAGGACCTGATACCGGCCCGGGTCGCGCGAATCATCTCGGATTCCGGCGCATACGCCGGAGGTGAGAATTGAGCGCACGTTCCATAGTGCCGGACATGGCCCTGGTGCGCCTGGCCGAAGGCATCCTGGACGAATTGCAGGCCGCCGAAGTGCGCCTGCTGGACGTGCGCTCGCAAATGGGGATGACCGATTTCATGCTGATCGCGACCGGCCGCAACGTGCGTCACATCCGGGCTCTGGCCGATCGCCTGACAGAACGAAGCAAGAAGGCCGGGCACCGCGTCCTGGGCGTGGAAGGCCTGCAATGGGGCGAATGGGTGCTGATCGATCTGGGCGACCTGGTGGTCCACCTGATGCGGCAGGAAACGCGGGACTTTTACAAGCTGGAGGACTTGTGGGAGTTTGACAGCGCCGCCGCGGGAACCTGACGGTCCGGCGGCATATGCCTCCCCCGTTGAAGAAGGCCCTGCGCTGGCTGGTCGGCGCCGTATGCGTGGCGTTGCTCGTGGTGGCCCTGCTGCTGGGCGTGCTGCGCGTGCTCATGCCCCTCGCGCCGAGGTTTCAGGAGGAGATCGCCGAGTGGACCAGCGACGCTCTGGGTTATCCGGTGGAGTTTGCCCGGATCGAACCGTCCTGGGGCTTTGCCGGGCCCGAATTTCGTCTGCGCGGCGTGCGGGTCATGTCCGAGCGCGGCGGCGGACCGTTGTTGCTGGCCGACGAGATCCTGGTGGGCATCAATCTCCTGACGCTCTTGCCCGGATCGGGCCTCAACCTGGACCGCATGTCGATCGTCGGCGCCAGGCTGTCGCTCCGGCGGCTGGGCCCGGAAACCTTCTCCGTGCAGGGGCGCGACCCCGCCTACTATCCGGGCGGCCCGGCGCGTCTGCTGGCTTTTGTTCCGCCCGAGCTGCAACTGCGCGACGTCTGGATCGATTTCGAGGAACCGGCGCGGAACGTGCGCGAAAACGTATGGCTTGAGCGGTTGTCGGTGACCACGGCGGATGGCCGCATTGTGCTGGACGGGCGCCTGGTCCCGCCGGATCAATACGGCGAATGGCTGAGCGTTGGGGCGGACATCGAGCTGGCGCAATGGACCCGCGCCTTTCTGCCCGCCGGGCGCTGGCGGCTGCACCTGGAGGGCCGGTCAGTAAACCTCGCGAAGGTACGGGAACTGCTCACCGAAGCGGCCGGCCTGCCATTGATCGGCTCCGGCGATTTCAACGTCTTCGTGGACCTCGACGGCGCCGAAATCGAACAGCTTTTCGGCGAACTCGACTTTGCGGACCTGTGGGTCGCGGGCGGCCCGCCCGACCATGTTTTTGACCGCCTTGCGGGTCAGTTCGAATGGCAACGCGAGGGAAACGCCGTCGAATTGACCGCCGCGCGGCTTGAGGCGGCGCGAAACGGGGAGGACTGGCGGGATACCGAGATCAGCGCAAGCTGGACGCTGGACTCCGGCGGAGAACTCGCCGCATTGCAACTGGAGGCCGGCTTTGTGCGCCTCGAGGACGCGATTCCGCCACTGCTGGGAATCGCCGAAGCAGCGGGAGTGTCGCCTGCGCTGGTGCCGGTTGCCGGCGATGTCAGCGATCTGAGTCTGAGCTGGGAGTCCGGGGATCCGTTTCCGCCGGAAATACGCGCCGGGTTTTCCGGGTTGTCCCTGCAATGGCCGGACCGCGGCCTGACGCTGACGGGAGTCGACGGCAGCCTGCGGCACGAATCCGGCACGGGCAATGCCGATCTCTCGATTTCCGGCGCCGGCGACTTTGCCGCTTCCTGGCTGGAGGGGGCGGTCGATCTGACCAGGGCGCAGGCGGAATTGAGCTGGAGGACCGGGCCGGAGAACTGGTCGATCGAGGGCAACAACCTGAGAATGGGCGCCGACGGGATGGACTTCGCCGGCCGTTTCTCCCTGTCCCTGCCCGAGGGCGGCAGCTCTCCCGTGCTCGACCTGAGCGGCGGCGGCGATCGTATCGAGGACCTGCCGGCCGCGCTCGCGCTCCTTCCCTGGAAAAACACGCGCGGACTTCCGTTCGGCTGGCTGAGCCGGGCCCTTCACGCCGGCCGCGCCGACGGGTGGAACATGCAACTCAGCGGACCGCTCGATTCATTTCCGTTCGGCGGCGCGGTCATGCGGGTGGAGATGGCCCTGAGCGACGGCGTGATGACGGTGCACGAGGCGTGGCCCGACGTGGCGGATCTGTCGGGCAAGCTGGTGCTGAACGGATCCGCCCTGGTCATTCTCGACGCGGCGGGCGAACTGGCGGGCGTGCGCTGGCGGGACGTGCGCACCGACGTCCGCGACCTGGTGAATCCGGTCGTGGAGGTGAACGGCGAAAGCGACGATCCCCTGCCGGCGCTGATCGCCGGTCTGGCGCGCATTCCGATGGCCGACCGGATTCATCCCATGCTGCTCAATGCCGAGACCTTCGGGGAGGCCGGAACCCGCGTGGAGTTCAGGCTGCCTATCGCGGACAGGAGCGCCTGGGAAATCTTCACCGAAACCGAACTCGGCGGCGGAGAACTGAAGCTGAACGCCCAGATTCCCGCGGTCACCAATCTGAGGGGCAGAATTCGCTTTACCCGCGCCGGAGTGCGCGCGCGCGAGTTGCAGGGACGGTTTCTCGATCAGCCGCTGCTGATCGACGTGAACAGGGCCCCCGCCGGGATGGCCGGCTACGGGTATCGGCTGGACCTGGACGGATCGGCGACGGCCCAAGCGCTTGAGGAACTGTTTGCCTGCTGCGCGCTGGACCGGCTCGATGGACAGTTCGCGTGGGACGGTCGCGTGCTGGTGCCCGAGATGCAGGCGGGCCTGTCGCGTCCCGTGCGTGTGCTCCTGGAAACTGATCTGGCCGGACTGGGCAGCGCCTTGCCATACCCGATGAACAAGCCGGCGGATGAACCCGGGCCCACGCGGCTGGAGCTTCTATGGGGCTCCGGGGACCTGCCGCGCCTGACGGGCAGGCTGGGCCTGGGGCCGGGCGTCGCCCTGGAGTTCGCCGACGCCGGCGACGGGTGGCGGATCAGCCGCGGGCGCCTGCACTTCGGCGATTCCCTGCCGCGCCTGCCGGAAGGCCCCGGACTGCTGGTGGACGGCCGCATCGACCGGCTGCGTCCCGCGCTATGGGCCGAGGTGCTGGGATCGGAAGCCGGTTCGCTTGAATTGCCCTGGACGCTGGACCTGACCGCGGGCGAGGTCTATACGATGGGAAGCACCCTTGAGGACCAGTCGATCCGCGTGCGCCCCCGCTCCGACGGATGGCAGGTGGAGCTTCAGGGCGATTTCGCCGACGGGCGCCTGTTCTGGCCGCGCGAGGGGACCGGAAACGGACAGTTGCTGGCGGACCTGAACTGGCTCAGGCTGACGCTGCGGGACCCGGAGCCGCAACCGCCGGCGAACCCACGCAGCCTGCCGGCCGGCAAGGTTATGTTGAGCGATCTTGCGATCGGACCGCTGCGGCTGGGGGACGTGCGGGCCCGCTACGAGAAGACCGCCGGCGGACTGGCCGTGAACTGGTTTCGAACCGAATCGCCGGCCTTCTCGTCGCAGGGCAGCGCGGCCTGGCTGGCCACGGACGATGAAGGCACGGAGCAACTGGGGCGGCTCGATATGGTACTGGAGAGTTCCGACGTTGCCGCGGCCCTGGAACAGTTGGGCTACGCGCCCGGCATCTCCGGCGACCGGGGGCAGATGACCCTTTCCGCGAACTGGGACGGGCCGCCCTCGAGAGGCTTTCTCGGACGGTCCAATGGAACGGTCCGTCTGGAGGCGGAGTTGGGAGAAGTGGCGGCCCTGGAACCCGGCGGCGGGCGGATGCTGGGCCTGCTCAGCCTGACGCGCCTGCCGCGCCGCCTGGCGCTGGATTTCCGCGAATTGACGGAGGAGGGACTGCCCTTCGACCGGCTGGCGGGCGATTTCAGCCTTCGCGAAGGTCAGGCCTACACCTGCAATATGGGTCTGCAGGGCGCCGTGGCCGATCTGGCGCTGTTCGGCCGCACCGGCCTGCAGGATCGCAGTTACGACCAGGTTGCCGTAGTATCCCCCAATCTGCCGGATCTGCTTTCGCTGGGCGGCGTTATAGTCGGCGGGACCGGCCTTGGCGCAACGATGCTGTTGCTGTCGCAGGCCTTCCGCGAGCCGCTGCAGGCGATCTCGGCAAACTATTACCGGGTCGGCGGCAGCTGGGACGAGCCGCTGGTTGAGCAGGTGCTGCGAGAGGAAATTGACTTGGGCGCGTTTGACGATTGCGCCCGCTATCTGGAGGAGCAATTGACCGACATGCCTGAAGTGGATTGGGATGCGCTGCTGAGACAGGCGCAGGAGGAGGTCATGCCGCAGCAGGCCGACGATTCGGACAGTCCGGGCGTCGTCGCGGACGAACCGGCTGCCGGTACCGGCCCGGGTGCGCCATGAGCAAGGTTGCGGTCATACAGATGTGTTCGGGCGACGAGCCCGGCGCCAACCTCAAGCGCGCGGCGGCTTTACTCGAACGGGCCGCCGGCCAGGGTGCGGCGCTGGCCGTGCTGCCGGAGAACTTCGCGCTGATGTCCAGGGACGCCGAGCGCATGCGCGCGGAGCATGCCGAGAACCCGGGCGACGGGCCGTGGCAGGAATTCGCGGCCGGGCAGGCGCAACGGCTGGGGATGTGGATCGTCGCCGGAACCATTCCCATGTCCGCGGAGGATCCGCGCCGCCCTGCATCGGCCTGCTGCCTGTTCGACGGTTCCGGGACGCTGGCGGCGCGCTACGACAAGATGCATCTGTTCGACGTGTCCCTGCCCGGGCGCAAGGAGTCGTACCGCGAGTCCGCGACAACCACGGCGGGCGGCGAACCGGTCGTGGCGGAAACGCCGTTCGGCCGGCTGGGGCTGGCGGTGTGCTACGACCTTCGCTTCCCCGAGCTGTTTCGCGCCATGAGCGAGCAGGGCGCCGAGATGATTGCGCTTCCGGCCGCCTTTACCCGCCCGACCGGAGAAGCGCACTGGCACGTGCTGATTCGCGCCCGGGCCGTCGAAAACCTTTGCTACATGCTGGCGTCGGCGCAGCACGGAAGCCATCCCGGCGGGCGCAAGAGCTACGGGCACTCGATGCTGGTCGAGCCCTGGGGCCAGGTCGTGGCGGAGCGCAAGGCGGGCGACGGCGTGCTCTGCCATGACGTGGCGCTGGACAAGCTCGACCGGCTGCGCAGCGGCTTTCCCGCGCTCGATCATCGCCGGCTGGCGCCGGGCCGTTCATGAACAGGATTTCCGATCCTTCCACCTTCGAGGTGCAGCAGCAGGCCCTGGCGCTGGCCCGCGGCAGCCTGCTGGAATCGGCGGATCTAGGCGACAGCCAGCTTGACCGGGCCCTCGGCGCGCTGCTGCGGCCCGGCGTGGACTGGGGCGACCTGTATTTCTCGGAGTATTCCAGCGAATCCTGGGTGCTGGAAGACGGCATCGTCAAAACCGCCAGCCACGACCGCGGGCGCGGCATGAGCGCCCGCGCCGTGAGCGGAGAAAAGTCCGGCTTCGCCTATTCCGACGACCTGGACCCCGCGACCCTGCTGAGCGCGGCCAGGACCGCCGGCGCCATTGCCCGCGGCGGCGGCCGGGGGCGGATCGAGCTGCGCCGCGAAGGCGCGAGCCGCCGCCTCTACCCGGCCGGCGATCCCGGCGACGGTTATTCCGATGCGTCCAGGGTGGAACTGCTGCACGCCCTGGACCGCGAGGCCCGCGCCGCGGACACGCGGGTGCGGCAGGTGATCGCCAGCCTGTCCATCGCCCGCAACCTGATGCTGGTCTGCTCGTCCGACGGACGGCTGGCGGCCGACGATCGCCCGCTGGTGCGGCTGGGCGTGACGGTATTGCTGGAGCAGAACGGAGAAGTGCGCCACGGGGTCGCCGGCTGGGGCGGGCGGCTGCCGCTGACCGACCTCGTCGCGGCCGATTCGCCCGGCGAATATGCGCGCGAGGCCGTGCGCCAGGCGGTCGTCAACCTGGACGCGCAGCCCGCGCCCGCCGGCGAGGAAATCGTCGTGCTGGGACCGGGCTGGCCGGGCGTGCTGCTGCACGAAGCGGTCGGCCACGGCCTGGAGGGCGACTTCAACCGCAAGGGGGTGTCCGCCTTTGCCGGGCGCATCGGCGAAGCGGTCGCCACGGACCAGTGCACGGTGGTGGACGACGGCAGCATGCCGGGCCGCCGCGGGTCGCTGGAGATCGACGACGAGGGCACGCCCACCGGCCGCACGGTGCTGATCGAGAACGGCGTGCTGGCGGGCTACATGCAGGACCGCCTGAATGCCGGCCTGATGGGCGTCAGGCCCACCGGCAATGGCCGCCGCGAGTCCTACGCGCACCTGCCGATGCCGCGCATGACCAACACCTTCATGATGCCGGGCCCGCACGATCCCGAAGAGATCATCCGCTCTGTGAAAAAGGGCGTGTACGCAAAGAACTTCGGCGGCGGGCAGGTGGACATCACGTCCGGAAAGTTCGTCTTTTCCGCCAGCGAGGCCTATCGGATCGAGAACGGCAGGCTGGGCGCGCCGCTGCGCGACGCAACGCTGATCGGCGACGGCCCCACGGTGCTGACGCGCGTTTCGATGGTCGGCAGCGACCTGGCGCTGGATCCCGGTGTGGGCGTATGCGGCAAGGACGGGCAGACCGTGCCGGTAGGCGTCGGCATGCCCACCATCCGCGTGGACGGCATCACCTTCGGAGGCACCGCCTGACCCCTTCGCCAACTCAAGCGCATCTGTTGCGCCCCTTCTCGCGGGAGTGTCGAAGGCAGGATGCCTCTCGTCAAGCGTCATGGATGACGAATGCGTCTCACGCGAGAAGGGGCGCAATAGATGCGCGAGGAAGCACCCAGGTTTACAAGCCATTGAGGAAACACAAATGACACAAGTAGCCATTCTCATGGGTTCGCGTTCGGACTGGAAAATCATGGAGAACGCGGCCAACACGCTGGATTCGCTGGGCATAGGCTGGGAAGCGCGGGCGCTGTCCGCGCACCGCGCCCCCAGGCAACTGGCCGACTACTGCGACGAGGCCGAGGAACGCGGGATCAAGGTGGTCATCGCCGGCGCCGGCCTGGCCGCGGCCCTTCCGGGGACGGTGGCGGCGCTCACATCGCTTCCGGTACTCGGTGTTCCGATGGCGACCGCCGCCTTCGGGGGCGCCGACGCCATGCTGTCCATGGCCCAGATGCCGGCCGGCGTGCCGGTGGGAACGCTGGGAGTCGGCCGTCACGGCGCCGTGAATGCCGCCCTGATGGCGACCGCCATCCTGGCCCTGAGCGACGCCGACGTGCGCGGCGCGCTCAAGGCCTTTCGGGCCGCGCAGACGGCGGAAGCGGTCCGGGGCGCCGATGTCACCCAGTGAACTCAGCGAGCGGGTGGCCGATGCCCTGAGCTACGCCCGCAAGCGGGGCGCCAGCCAGGCGGAAGCCTCCGCATCCAACAACACGGGACTGACCCTGCGCGTGCGGATGCGCGAGGTCGAAACGCTGGAGAGCCACCAGGACCATTCGCTGGGCGTGACCGTTTACCGGGGAAAGCGGCGCGGCTCGGCCAGCACTTCCGACCTTTCATCCGGGGCTGTTCGCGAAACCGTCGACAAGGCGCTGAGCCTGGCCCGGTTCGCGGCCGAGGACGAATACGCGGGCCTTGCCGACGCCGATCGCATGGCCACGGAATTCCCCGACCTCGACCTGCACCACCCTTGGGACCTGGAGGCGGAGCAGGCCATGGACCTGGCGCTGGAATGCGAAGCTGCCGCGCTGGACTTGGACCCGCGGATCAGCAACTCGGAGGGCGCCGGCGTCGATACCGGCGAATCCGCCTTCGCATACGGGAACTCGCACGGGTTTCTGCAAGGCGGCCGGTCGAGCAACCACTCGCTGTCCTGTGTCGTGCTTGGCGAGCAGGACGGGCAGATGGAGCGCGACTACGACTTCAGCGTGGCCCGGGCGCCCGAGGAGCTGACTCCGGTGAAGGAAGTGGGGGAGAGCGCCGCCGAACGGACGATCAGGCGCCTCGGAGCGCGCAAGATCAGCAGCACGAAGGCGCCGGTACTGTTCGCGCCGCGCGTCGCGCGGAGCCTGATCGGACACTTCTGCGCGGCGGTCAGCGGCCGGGCGCTCTACAACCGCGCCAGCTTCCTGCTCGACAGCCTCGACAAGCCGGTTTTCGCGGACTGCGTCAACCTGAACGAACGCCCGCACCTGCCGCGCGGCCTGGCCAGCCATGCCTACGACGGCGAGGGCGTGGCGACCGCCGACCGCGACCTGGTGTGCGGCGGCGTGCTGAAGGGCTACTTCCTGGGCAGCTACTCCGCGCGCAAGCTCGGCATGGCAACCACGGGAAACGCCGGCGGCGCGCATAACCTTTTTCTCGAAAGCACCGGTCAGTCCTGGGAGAACCTGCTGGCGGAAATGGGCGAGGGCCTGGTGGTGACCGAAATGATGGGACAGGGCGCCAACACCGTGACCGGCGACTACTCGCGCGGCGCGGCCGGATACTGGGTGCGCGACGGCGCGGTCGAGCACGCCGTCCACGAGATCACCGTGGCCGGCAACCTGAAGGACATGTTCCGCAATATCGCCGCCATCGGGTCCGACGTGGACCGGCGCGGCGGCATCTACACCGGTTCGATCCTCATCGAAGACCTAAGCATCGCCGGCGCCTGATCCGCCTTCCAGCACGCCGTCCACGGCGGCGCGGAGTTCGTCGTTGCCCAGGCGTTGGGTGTAGTCGGGCTCGGAGTGCGCGAAGCGGATCATGCCGGCGGCGTCGATCATGTACACGGCAGGCACCGGCAGGGCGTGGTGGGTCTCGCCGGAAGCCTCTTCGAGATCCAGGCCGTATTCCTTCGCCTGTTGGTAGTAATCTTCGGACACGCGGAACGCGAGGCCGAAGGCTAGGGCGGCGCCCATCCTTGCGTCGGACAGGAGCGTGTAGTCCAGGCCCTCGGCGTCGCCGTGCAGCGCGGAGGCGAGGTTGGCGGGACTGTCGGCGCTCAGGAAATAGACGTCCATCCCGCGCTGCTCCAGCTCGGGCACGACGTGCCGCAATTCCGCCAGGTGGCGGTTGCAGTACGGGCACCATCCGCCGCGGTAGAAGATCAGCATGGCCGGGCGCTCCAGCGACTTGGGATCGAAGATGAAGTCGCTGCCGTCCGCGTTGCGGGCGGTGAACGAAGGCGCCGCGACGCCGGCGGGCAGGGGTTGGGTTTCTTCGGCGCTGGTGGCGAATTCGGCGTGCGATGCGGGCGCGGCCAGGGCGGCGGCTAGGGAAACGACGGTGAGAATTGGTAAGGCGGTGTTGCGCATGATGTGGCTCCGGAAAAGTGCGCGCATTGTAATGCGCTGTTTTCCCGGCCGGCGGCGAGGGCGGGACGCCCTCGTTCCCAGGGTGGCGGCCAATACAATTCGGCGGCATGAACGGCAGTCCCAGGCGCCTCGATGAATGGCTGCGCCATGCGGCGCGGCTGCACCCCAGCGAGATCGACCTGGGGCTTGAGCGGATCGCGGAAGTGATCGGCAAACTGGGCCTTCAACCGCCTCCCGGCCGCGTGGTGATCGTGGGGGGCACCAACGGCAAGGGCAGCACCGCGGCGCTGATCGACGCGGCGCTGCGCTTGCGCGGAGGCTTGCGCACCGCGCTGTATCTCTCGCCCTACCTGCAGGAATTCGGGGAGCGTGTGCAGATCGGCGGCGCGCACGCCGACGCGGAGAGCCTGAGCCGCGAGTTCGAGCGGGTGGAGGCGGCGCGCGGCGATATCCGGCTCACCGAATTCGAGTTCGTCACGCTGGCGGCCTTCAGCCTGTTCAGCCGGGAAGGCTGCGACGCCTGGGTGCTGGAGGTGGGTCTGGGCGGAAGGCTGGACGCGGTCAACGCGATCGACCCGGACGTGAGCGTGATCACGCGGATCGCGATGGATCACCAGGACTGGCTGGGCGACACGCTGGATTCGGTGGCGGCCGAAAAGGCGGGGATCCTGCGTGCCGGTCGACCGGCGTTGTACGGAGCGGGGGTTGCGCCGGCGCCTATCGCCGCCCGCGCGGCGGAACTTGAGGCGCCGCTATACCAGGCGGGCGTGGATTTCCACTTCGAGCGTCACGGCGAGCGCTGGGACTGGCGCGGCCGGACCGTGCGCCGCTCCGGCCTGCCGGTTGCCGATCCCGCCAACGCGGCCGAACTGCCGAACGCCAGCCTGGCATTTGCGGTGCTGGAAACACTCAACGCCGATTGGGTTCCCGAAGTCAGCGACTGTCCGGCGATTCTTTGGGCCGGCCGGTTGCCGGGACGGTTCGAGCGCCTGGAGCACGCCGGCGCGGAATGGGTGCTGGACGTGGCGCACAACCCCGATGCCGGCGCCAGCCTGGCGAAGAGCCTCAGTGCGTTACCGCCGCGCCCGTCGATCTGGGTGCTGGGCATGCACGGCGACAAGGACATTGAGGGCTTTTTAGGGGCGCTGCCGCTTCGGAAACGCGATCACGTGATTGTTGCGCCGGCTGAAAGCCCCAAGGCCGTTTCCGCGAAAGTCCTGGCCCAGGCGCTGAGCGCGCGCCGGCACGCTTACGTTACGCAGTGCGAATCCGTGGTTGCTGCTTGCGAACGGGCCACGCAGGCGGCGACCGGACAAACCCGCGTGGTTGTGACCGGTTCGTTCAATACCGCGGGCCCGGCGCGAAAATGGCTGCACCAATGAAATCGCCGAATGGTCGAATTCGCGGCAAACCCACACAAAAAAGCGGATGTCCGGTTATCGGCTCAATACTAAAGTGCGAAGAGCGTGGCCCCCGGGCTGGTGCCTGCCTCTGCCTTCGTCACGCGGGGGTAGCGGGTTCAAATCCCGCCGGGGGCTGCGCCTTTGCGAAGTATAGCAGCAGGCAAAGTAAGGCCGTTCACGCTCACGCCAGGCCGTAGATGCGCAGGACGTTGTCGCGCATCAGCTTGCGGCGCGCGTGCGTGCGCAGATTCAGCGCGTCGATGTCGTCCACCGTCCGCTCGAAGTCCAGCACCGGGAAGTCGGTGCCGAAGATGACCTTGTCCTGGCCGAATGAATTGATGTAGTGGCGGAAGCTGTCCGGCCAGTATTTCGGCCGGTGCGCGTCGCAGCCGATGAACACGTTGTCGTGCTTCCACGACATGGCGATCATCTCCTCGTGCCAGGGAATGCCCACGTGGATGCCGATCAGCTTCAGTTCCGGGAAGTCGCAGGCCACCGCGTCCAGCGCGATCGGGCGGCCGACGCTGCGGCGCGGCGCGTCCTTGGCGTAGATCATCGACTGGCCCACCTGCATCTGTATGGGCACGTCCAGTTCGCAGCACTTGGCGTAGAAGGGGTAGTAGCGCGCGTGGTCGGGCGCCAGTTCGAACCAGTGCGGGTAAAGGTGCGCGCCGATGAAACCCATGTTCTTCACCGCGTCCTCGAACATCCGCACGCCTTCCATGCCCTGCGTGGGATCGATCCCGGCCAGGCCGCTGAAGCGATCGGGATGCTCTTCGCAGGCGCGGGCGACCACCTCGTACGGCAGGTGGTAGCAGCCGGGCAGCCCCACCTGGCCGGTACGCGGGGCGATCAGGAACGCGCGCTCGATGCCGGCCGCGTCCAGCCGCTCGATCATCTGCTCCAGCGAAAGGCCCGCCATGAGCGGACTTTCGGCCTTCATCTTGCCGACGAAGAAATCGCCCTGCCAGCCGGGCCGGTGCGACAGGGCCTCCGGCGTCCAGATATTGACGACCGCGTCGATCGCCCGGTAATCGTGCTTGGGCTTGCTCATTCCATCCGCTCCGCTCGTTCGGCGGCAATTATCCTTCAACCGCCGCGAATCGTGGGCGGCGCTTGCATAACGGCCCGCCAGTTGGTTCGCTTTATACTTGCGACTTACCTGGGGGGCGGCATTCCGGCCTGAGACCCTTGTTGAGGGGAACCCCTTGAACCTGATCCGGTTAGTACCGGCGGAGGAACGAGGTATGCGGCATTTCAATTCGCGCAGTTTTTTTCTTTCGGCAAGCGTCTTTCTGGCGACCGCGGCTCTTGCGCAGGAATCCGCGCAGGATTCGGCTTCGGACCCGCTGGAGGAGGTGGTGGTCACGGCGTCGCTGAAGGAGGTGCGGAGCCTGGACCTCTCTACCAGCGTAACCGTGCTGGATGCGCAGACCATTCGCAATTCGGCGGTGCAGCATTTCGAGGAGTTGGCCCAGCTCACGCCCAATCTGCACTGGGCCGGCGGATCTTCGCGGGCCCGCTATTTCCAGGTGCGCGGCATCGGCGAGCGCTCGCAGTACGAGGGCGCTCCGAACCCGTCGGTGGGGTTCCTTCTCGACGACATCGACTTCTCGGCCCTGGGCGGAGTGGCCACGCGTTTCGACCTGGGCAGCGTCGAGATATTGCGCGGGCCCCAGGGCACGCGCTACGGCGCCAACGCACTGGCGGGCCTGATTTACGCGCGCTCCAGGGAGCCGTCCCGCGAGCGGGAGGCCGAGGCCGAGATTTCGCTGGGCAATGACGCCATGCACGCCGCGGGGCTGGCGTTGAGCGGCCCGCTGGGCCCGGCCGCCGCCGGTCGGTTTTCTGCCCACCATTACCGCACCAACGGGTTCCGCCGCAACGCCACGCTGGATCGCGACGACACCAACGGCCGGCAGGAACTGAGCCTGAGGGCCCGGCTCAACTACGAGCCATCTCCGGAACTGGCGCTGAAGCTGACGCTGCTGCATATCGACCTGGACAACGGCTACGACGGCTGGTCCATCGACAACGAACTGACCACGTGGTCGGACCGTCCGGGGCGCGATTCGCAGGCGTCCACGGGCGCGTCGCTGCGCGCCGACCTGGAGCTTTCCGGCGGCCACAGCCTGGTGAGCATTACCGGCGCGGCGAGTTCCGATATCGAACACAGCTACGACGCCGACTGGGGAGAGGACGGCTACTGGTCGGAGATCGCCGGCTTCGAGATGCACTACGACTACACCTCGCGTACCTTGCGCGAGCGCTCCGGTTTCAGCCAGGAACTGCGCCTCTTGTCGCCGGCGGAAAGCGCGGCGGGCTATGTGCTCGGCGTCTGGTATCTGAACCTGGATGAAGACAATGACCGCACCGACACGGGTCTTTACGCGGAGCCGGGCTACGCGCCCGGACCCAGCGAAGACCGGTTCGATTCCGGCTACGGCGCGGACAGCCTTGCGCTGTTCGGCGAATTGTCGCGCGCGTTCGCGGACCAATGGCGGGTCACGGCGGGCCTGCGCTGGGAACGGCGCGACTCCGATTACGCCGATTCGAACGGAGAGCTGTTTTCGCCGTCGGACGACATGCTGGGCGGCCATTTGAGCGTTTCGCGACCCTTCGGCGAGGACGCGAACGTTTATGTGCGGATTGCGCGCGGCTACAAGGCCGGCGGGTTCAACCTGGGCCTGGGAGGCCGGGGACTGACCAGCGACGAACTGCTGTACGAGCCGGAATTCCTCTGGAACTACGAGATCGGCGCCAAGGGCCTGTGGCTGGACGGGCGCCTGCGCGGCGAACTGGCCGTGTTCCATTCGCAGCGCGTGGACGTGCAGGTGGACACGTCCCGGCAGGTGGATCCCCAGGACCCAAACACCTTCCTGTTCTTTACCCGGAACGTCGGGCGCGGAGTCAACCGCGGCGTCGAGTTGACCCTGGAGTACCGGCCCGGCGACGCCTGGCGCATGAGCGCGGCCCTGGGATTGCTGGACACGGAAATCACCCGCTACCCGGGCCGTCCCGAACTGGAGGGCCGCGAGCAGCCGCACGCGCCGGGCTACGGTTATGCCCTCGGCGCGCAGTGGCGACATCCGCAAGGCTGGTTCGCCGGCGGCGAACTGACCGGCAAGGACGGCTTCTATTTCTCCAACAGCCACGACCGCAAGTCGGAGGCGTACACGCTGCTGAACCTGCGCGCCGGGCGGGCCTGGAACGGCTGGGAGGCATTCGCATGGGCGCGCAATCTGCTGGATGAGTACTACGCAATCCGCGGTTTCTACTTTTCCAACGTGCCTCCGGACTGGCCCGAACAGGAGTTCCGCCAGCAGGGCGATCCGCGGCATTTCGGCGTTACGATACGTCGCCGGTTTTGAGGAAAGGACCATGCGCATCACCGCCGAACTCAGCCTTTACCCGCTGGCCAGCGAGCGGCCGATCGAGCGCATCACGGGGTTTATCCGCGAGTTGCGAGGGCAGCCCGGCGTCGAGGTGCTCACCAACCAGATGAGCACCCAGCTTCGCGGCGAACTGGAGGACGTGCAGCGGGCCGTGGACGCCTGCATGAAGGCGGTCATGGAATCCGGCGACCGGGTGGTGCTGGTTGCCAAGTACCTGAACGCCGACCTGCCGATCGACTCGCCCCCGCAGCTCTAGCTGCCGGCGCCTGATTCCGCATGGGCCTGATGGCGATCCTGGAGGTCGTGGCCGTCGTGCTCGGCTTCGTCTACGTGGTGCTGGCCATACGGCGCCATATCTCCTGCTGGCTGGCGTCGTACATCGCTTCCGGGCTGTTCGTGGTGGTTTTTCTCGACGCCGGCCTGATCTTCCAGCCCTGGCTGCAGGTCTTCTACATGGTCATGGCCGTGTACGGCTACCGCAAGTGGCGCAGGGGAGCGAAGAACCCCGCGACGCTTGGCTACTGGGGCTGGCGCAACAACCTGATCGCGGTGGCCGCGTTGCTGGCGATCTCGATACCGATCACGATCTTCGGCGCGCAATACAGCGAGTCGTCGTTGTTCTTCATCGACGTGGTCACCGCCCTCGCGGCGCCGCTGGCCACTTTCATGCAGGCGCGCAAATACATCGGCAACTGGATCTGGTGGATGGTCCTGGACACGACATACGTTGCCCTGTACCTGGAGCGCGGCCTTTATTTCACCACCCTGCTTTACGCCAGCTACCTCGCATTGGCGTGGGTGGGCTACCGTTCCTGGCGCAAGGCCCTGCCGGCGTGAACTCCGCACGGCTGCCCCCGGAAATCCCCGGACTTGGGCGCCTCGGATACATTCGCCGGCTTTCCGGGGGCGGGGGATGGAACGAGACGTGGCTGGCCGCGCGTGGCGAGGAGCGGTTTGCAGTTCGCTTCGATACGTCTGCGGTTCGCCTGCTCGGGCTGGATCGGAACGCCGAACTCGGCGCCCTGCAAGCGATCCAGGGCCGGGGACTCGGCCCTGATCTCGTTTACGCCGATCTTCCCGGAGGCCTGCTCGTGACCCGCTGGCTGCCGGGCCGCGCCTGCGCGCCCGCCAGTCTGCGCAATCCACGGCTGTTGCGCCATCTGGGAAAGACTCTTCGGCGCCTGCATGAGACCGTTCCTTCACCGCCGAACGTTGCGCCACTGGACCTGGCCCGTTCCGTGCGCCACTATGCAGCGATCGTCGGCGGCGTCCGGGCGCGAACAATGGCGCGCGCAGCCTGCCGTTCGCTCAATGCGGCCGCCGGTCATCGCAGGAATCCGGCGCTGTGCCACAACGACCCGGCCGCGCAGAACTTTCTGCGCGGACCGGCATTGCGGCTGATCGACTGGGAGTTCGCCGCCCCGGGAGACCCGCTCTTCGACCTCGCCGTCGTGATTCGTCATCACGATCTCGACGAGGGACAAGGCCGCGCGCTCCTGGGCGCGGCCCGAGGCCGCGTTCATCGGTCGGATTGGCGCGGCCTGACGCACCTGGTGGATGGCTACGGCAACGTGCGTCTGCTTTGGGAAGCCGCCGTGAGGGCGGTCGCGCAGATTGATTAGCCGCCGCCGATTCTTTATGCTCGCCCGCCATGAACGACGTGGCATTTGACGTACGCGAACGCGTCACCAGCATCATCGACGGCGAGCCGGTGGGACCGTCGCGGCGCGGGGTGGACTTCCCGATCATCAATCCGGCCAGCGAGGCGCCGAACGGGGTCCTGAGGGAGGCGGATGCGCAGGAGGTGGACGCGGCAGTGCGCTCGGCGCGCAGGGCCTTCGAGACCGGACCCTGGCCGCGCATGGGCGCCGACGAGAGAAAGGCGATCTTCCGCTCCATGCACGAGGCGCTGTACAGGCACCGCGACGAACTGGAGTTTCTCGACAGTCTCAACACCGGCGTGCCGATCAGCCAGGTCCGCGCCATGCACGTGGCGCGCGCCGCCTACAACTTCGAGTTCTTCGGCGAGGTCCTGAGCCAGGAATCGGGCGAGGTCTATACGCAGAACCCCAACTACCTGACCTACGTGACCCGTGAACCGGTGGGCGTGGGCGCGATGATGGCGCCGTGGAACGCGCCGATACCGCTGGCTTCGATGCGGGTGGCCACCTGCATCGCCTTCGGCAATACCTGCGTGCTGAAGCCGTCCGAGTACACCCCGCACTCGATGGAGCGGATGGTCGAGATTTTTCACGAGGCCGGGCTGCCGCCGGGCGTCGTGAACCTCGTCAACGGACGTGGGCCGGTCACCGGCACGGCGCTGGTCACGCATCCCGAAGTGGACATGGTGGGCTTCACCGGCGGATCGGAAACCGGAAAGATCATCATGTCGGAGGCCGGCAAGTCGCTCAAGCCGGTGCTGCTGGAACTGGGCGGCAAGTCCGCCAACATCGTGCACGAGAGCGCCGACCTCGACCGCGCGCTGGACGGCTCGCTGATCGGGATCTTCTCCGGCAACGGTCAGCAGTGTCTGGCGGGTTCGCGCATCCTGGTGCAGAAATCGATTGCCGACGAGTTCATCGAGCGGTTCGTGGAGCGCTCCCGCAAGCTGCGCATCGGCGACCCGCTCAAGGTAGACACCGAAATCGGACCGCTCTGCTACGAGAACCACATGAACCGGGTGCTGGGCTACGCGAGCCTGGCGCGCGAGGAGGGCGCGAAGCTGCTCACCGGAGGCGGCCGGCCCAAGGAAATGGAGCAGGGCTGGTTCGTGGAGCCAACGGCGGTCCTGGCCGGGGACAACTCCGCGCGCATCTGCCAGGAAGAGATCTTCGGTCCGTTCGCGACCTTCCTGGTCTACGACGACCTCGACGAGGCCCTGCGGATCGCCAACGACTCGGAGTTCGGCCTGGTGGCCTACCTCTGGTCGCAGGACCTCAACGTGACGATGCGCGCGGCGCGCGAGCTGCGCGCCGGCACAATCTGGGTGAACACGCCGATCTATCGCGAATTGCGGGCGCCCTTCGGCGGCTACAAGCAGTCCGGCATCGGCCGCGACGGCGCCAGGGGGAGCCTGGAGTTCTTCACCGAACCCAAGACCGTGAGCATTCCGCTCACCGAATTTCCAATGCTCAAGATGGGGAGTTGAATGATGTCGAATGACCTACCGGTGCGCGTGCAGCGCACGAACCTTGTGGTTGCCGATCTCGAACGGGCGTTTCGCGTGTATCGTGACGTGCTTGGCTTTAAGGTCGAGTTTGTGCTCGAACGCGGCGAAGGACGCTATACGTACACCGTCTTCCAGGTTCCCAGCGAGGCCGAAACAGGTTTCGCCGCGCTCAGTTCCAAGGGCCAACTCCGCAGTCTGGCGCTCACGGAGATCACCGGAATCGAACTGCCTGAGCCCAACTTGCCCAGCAGCCACGCCCTGGTGCTGGAGGTCGATGATTTTGACGGCACGCTCGAACGGGCCCGCACCGAAGGCCTGCACATATTTCCGGAAGAAACGCTGCGCACGCACGATGGGCGCGTGGGGCGCGAGATCGGCATGCTCGATCACGATGGCCACCTGATCGTGCTCTATTGCATCCTGCAATCGTAGCCAAACTCGCTCAGGATCCGGATTTCATCCGGCTGCGCCGCCTCCAGCGGCGCTACGCGTTCACCATCGCCGGCAGCGTGGTGGCGTTCTACGTCAGTCTGGGCGTGACGATGGCCTACTGGCCGGAGGTGCTCGACATCCGCCTCGTGCCCGGACGCTGGATCACCGTCGGGCTGATCTGGAACGTGCTGGGCCTGCTCGGCTGGTTTGCCGCCACGGCCACCTATGCGGCGCTCAGCACGCGCCGGCTGACGCCCTTGCGCGCCAGGGTCAGGGAGCGTCACGGGTGGAACAGTTCCGATGGCGCCTAACGCCACGTCCATCCTCACTTTTGTCCTGATCCTCGGGGCGTCGCTGCTGATCACCTGGCAGGCGGGACGGCGGACGCGTTCGTCCTCGGAGTTCTACGCGGCCTCGCACTCGGTGGGCGGTTTCAGCAACGGGCTGGCGATCGCCGGGGACCACCTCTCGGCCGGAACGCTGCTGGGAGTGACCGCCGTGATCTATACGGACGGATACGACGGACTGATCTACATGACGGGCGGGGCGGTCGGATATCCGCTGTTGATGTGCCTGCTCGCGGAACGGCTGCGGAACCTGGGCAGCTACACGTTCGTGGACGTGCTGTCGGCGCGCTTCCGCGAAAACTCGATCCGCGTGCTGGCGGCCACCGGGACGCTGGTGGCCGCGGTCCTGTACCTGATTTCGCAGATGGTGGCGGGCGGCGCGCTGTTCGAGGTGCTGTTCGGCATTCCCTATCCCTGGGCCGTCGCGATGGTGGGCGGCCTGACCGTGCTCTACGTAAGCGTGGGAGGAATGCTGGCGACCACCTGGGTGCAAATGACCAAGGCCGTGCTGCTCATGTTCTCGATTCTCGTTCTGCTCGCCCTGCTCATGCTGAATCTGGGCGAGGGTCCGCTGTCGCTGCTGGAGTCGGCGGCGCGCGTCCACCAGCGGGGCGAGGAGTGGCTGAGCCCGGGACAATTCCTGCCGGACAGGATCTCGATCTTTGCGTTTGTCCTGACCGGCATCGTCGGCATGGTCGGTCTGCCGCATCTGCTGATGCGCTTCTTTACGGTGCCCGACGCCCGGCAGGCGCGCCGGTCCGCGGTCTTCGCCACGGGCTACATCGTGACTTTTTCGCTCCTGCTCTGGATTACCGGGCTCGGCATCGTCGTGCTGCTGGCCGGGAATACGGAGATCCTGGACGAGCAGGGAGGCATGATCGGCAGCACCAATATGGCGATCATGCACGCGGCGCGAATCATCGGCGGCAACGTGCTGCTGGGATTCATGGCTTCGGTGGCTTTCGCCACGCTCCTGGCGGTGGTTTGCGGACTGGTGCTGGCGGCCGCTGCGGCGATGGCGCACGATCTCTACAGCGGGGTCTACAAGCGCGGCCGCGTCGACGACCGCACCGAGGTCCGGGCCTCGCGGATCAGCGTCGTGGCGCTGGGCGCGCTGGCCGTGGCGCTGGGAATCCAGTTTCGGGGCCAGAACGTGGCCTATCTGACCGCGCTCGCCTTCACCGTGGCCGCCAGCGTCAATACGCCGGCGCTGGTTGCGGCCCTGTTCTGGCGCGCCGCCAGCGCGCGCGGCCTGATCCTCGGAGGCTGGGTGGGGATGGTCGTTTCGGTGGTCTTGCTGGCGCTGAGCCCGGCCGTCTGGGAAGGCGCCCTTGGACTTGAGAACGCGCCGTTCCCGTGGATTTACCCCGGACTGTTCTCGATTCCCGCGGCGGCCCTCGTAATCGTTGTAGTATCGCTTGCGGACCGCAGCCCCGAGGCGATGCTGGGGCGCCGGCGTTACGATGAATTGCTGGCGCCGTCCGTGCTTGGGCGGCGGGATACACCCGTGATTTAGTGCCGTGTAAAGCTCACATTGTCGCATCAGCGCGTCTCCCCTGGTTCGTGGCAAGGCGCGTCCCGCCGGGAATGGCGCCCCCATTGCCCAGGGGCGCAACGCGACCACGGGCCAGGGGAGACGCGCCCTTCGGGAGCTTGCGTAGCGCGCCCCTGCGGCGTTGCAGCCGTCCGCAATACGGCGAGTATTCCGGGCCGGCTGCGCCTTGCAGGGACACGCTACGCAAGCTCTGATGCGACAATATGAGCTTGACACGGCACTAGTGCAATAGTGCACCAGGAGGCGAGCATGCCGGACTTGACAAGGGCGGACGTCGCGGCGATCTACCATTCCCCGCTGCTGGACCTGGTCTACAGGGCGGCGACCGTGCACCGCGAGCATCATGCGCCGGGCGAGGTGCAGCTCTGCACGCTGCTTTCGGTCAAGACCGGCGGCTGCCCCGAGGACTGCGCCTATTGTCCGCAGGCGGCCCGCTACCACACCGGTATCGACCGGCACGGCCTGCTGGATCTGGACGCGGTGCTGGAAGCCGCGCGTGAAGCCAGGGAGGCGGGCAGCACCCGCTTCTGCATGGGCGCCGCCTGGCGCGAAGTGCGCGACAACCGCCATTTCGACGAGGTGCTGCAGATGGTGTCCGGCGTCCGCGACCTGGGCCTTGAGGTCTGCTGCACGCTGGGCATGCTCACCGAATCGCAGGCCGAGCGCCTCAAGGAAGCGGGCCTCTACGCCTACAACCACAACCTCGATTCCAGCCGCGAGTTCTATCCCGAGATCATCGGCACGCGCACCTATGACGACCGCCTCGCGACCCTGGCCAACGTGCACAAGGCCGGCCTGTCGGTATGCTGCGGCGGCATCATCGGGATGGGCGAAACAGTCGATCAGCGCATCGACCTGCTGCACACGCTGGCCACCCTGCCCAGCCCGCCGGAGTCGGTTCCGGTCAACGCGCTCGTCCCCGTGCCCGGAACGCCCCTGGAGGACTGCCCGCCGGTCTCCACCTGGGAAATGGTCCGGATGATCGCGAGCGCGCGCGTGCTCATGCCCAGGGCCATGGTGCGCCTGTCCGCCGGGCGCTCGCGCATGAGCGCCGAGCAGCAGGCCCTGTGTTTCCTGGCCGGCGCGAATTCGATCTTCACCGGCGAAAAGCTGCTTACCACGCCGAACCCCTCGTTCGACAGCGACGAGGGATTGCTTGAGCTGCTGGGCCTCACCCCCAGAGAACCGTACACGCAGCAGGATACTCACGCGGCTGCATGAGCGCTGCGATACGGCGCGCCATAAGGGAGGCGCTCAGGGAGCGCGAAAAGGCCGGCCTGCTGCGCAGCCTGGAGACGGCGCCCGGCGGTATCGACTTCTGCTCCAACGACTACCTGGGCCTGGCCCGCGACCGGCGCCTGCGCCGAAGGATCGCCGCGCTCGCCGCCGACAGCGCCGCGCCGCAGGGAGCGACGGGTTCCCGGCTCATTTCGGGCAACCACCCGGAAATCGAGGCGCTGGAGGACCGGCTTGCCGGGTTCTATTCGTCCGAGGCCGCGCTGGTTTTTTCCAGCGGCTTCGCCGCCAACCTCGGGTTGCTTGCAAGCCTGGGCGGACTCGTGCAGACGCTGATCTGCGACCGCCTGCTTCACGCCAGCGCCATCGACGGGGGCCGCCTCAGCGGCGCGAAGCGGGTGATCTTCGCGCACAATGACATGCGCGACCTCAAGGCCAGGCTGGGCGAACTGCATTCCGGGGAAACCGCCGCGGTGGCGGTGGACACGGTCTATTCGATGGACGGCGACTTTGCACCGATCGAGGAAATAGCGGATCTGGCCGAAGAACATGATGCCGCGGTCGTGGTGGACGAGGCGCATGCCAACGGCGTGCTGGGGCCCGCGGGCCGCGGCGGCGCGGTCGCCGCCGGGCTGCAGGACCGGGTGCTGGCCCGCGTGGTGACTTTCGGCAAGGCGTTGGGGTTGCAGGGCGGCGCCGTGCTGTGTTCGAAGGACCTGCGCGATTACCTCGTGAATTTTGCCCGTTCGTTCGTGTTCTCCACGGGGGTTTCGCCGCTCTGGGCGGCAAGCGTGCGGGCCGTTTACGAACTGCTTCCGGAATTGAATGCGGAGCGCGAGCAATTGCTGGGCAACGTCACCTATTTTCGCGAGCGCGTGGCGGAGTCCGCGCAGCCCTGGCTGGAGAGCGAGTCATGGATCCAGTGCCTGCGCGTTCCCGGCGCCCGGCGCATAACGCGCGTGGGCGGCATTGTTCGCAGCCGCGGGCTTGCCGCGCTGCCGATTCGCGCGCCCACCGTTCCGGCGGGCGAGGAGCGAATCCGAGTGTGCCTGCACGCATACAACACCAAGGAGGAAATCGACCTGCTGTTCAGCGCCGTGGACGAAGCGCTGCGTTAGCACGCATGCCGCCAGCTAACGGAGTCCCGGTCGCGCGAGGCGCTTCGATTCCGCCCCTTTGTGTGCCTTCCTCTCGTTGGAGTCGCCATCCATGGCTCGGAATCGCTATCCTGCTTTTACGCTCCAACGAGAGGAAGGCACACAAAGGGGCTACGGTGTGCGCATTCCCGGATCGAAGTGCCGACAGAAACTTCTCGGTAAGTGGATATAATTTTCCGCCCCCAGCCACCACCGGTAACGTCTCATGAAAAACATTCTCGCTGTTTGCGCGCTGGCCTTTGCGGGCGCAGCCTGCGCCACTACCGACCCGCTTGAGGCCGGTTCCGCCGCGCCGGACTGGACCCTTCCGGGCTCTGATGGAAACGAGTACTCGCTGTCCGAACTCCGCAGGGACGGCGCCGTGGTGCTTGCCTGGTTCCCAAAGGCCGATACGCCCGGGTGCACAAGAGAATGCCAGTCCTTGACCAGGAACGGCGACAAGATCCGCCAGTTCAAGGTTAGCTACTTCATGGCCAGCACCGACCCGATTGAGGACAACACGGCCTTCGCACAGAAGTACGGCGCCGACTTCCCGATCCTTTCCGACGAGTCGAAGGAAGTGGCCGAAGCCTATCAGGTCATGAGTTCTTTCGGCTTCGCCAGTCGCCACACGTTCTACATCGGCGCTGACGGCCGGATTATCGAAATCGATCGGAACGTCAATGCCGATACGGCCGCCGAGGACATTGCCGCCACCCTCGAACGCCTGGGCGTGGAGAAACGAGCCGCACCCGAATCCGCTGCCGGCCGCTAGCCGGGTCGCGCGCTGCATCAGGCCGCGCGGCTCGCAGTGCGATTTGCGATTGCGGGCATCGGCACCGGCGTCGGCAAGACGCTGGTGGCGGCGCTCTTCGTGGAGCGCCTGGGGGCCGCCTACTGGAAACCGATACAGGCCGGCGGCCTGGCGCATACGGACACCGAGGAGGTTCGCCGGCTGGTCACGCTAAGCCGCGCCCCCTTCCTGCCCGAGGCGTACAGCCTGCATGCGGCGATGGCGCCGGACGCCGCGGCGGCCCAGGAGGGCGTCACCCTACGCAAGGAGGGACTGCGCCTGCCGGATGCGGAAGGCCCGCTGGTGGTGGAACCGGCCGGCGGCGTGCTCGTGCCGGTGGCCGATGGCCTGCTCAACGTCGATCTTCTGAAATACTGGAACCTGCCGGTCGTGGTTGTTTCCAGCTACTACCTGGGCAGCATCAATCACACGCTGCTTACGGTGGAGGCGCTCAATTCGCGTGAACTGCCGCTGGCCGGCATCGTATTCAACGGCGAGCGGAACGACCATTCCCGCAGCGTGATCCTACGCGAGACCGGGCTGAAGTGCCTGCTCGATCTTCCCAAGCTGCGCCAGCCGGTAAGCCCCAGGCAGGTAAAGGCCTACGCGGCGAGAATCGACCTGTGAACGACCGCCTGTCCGCCGCCGACCTGGATTTCGACCGGCGGCACCTCTGGCATCCCTACGAATCCATGCGGAATCCCACGCCGGTCTATCCGGTGGCCTCCGCCCGCGGCGTGCGCCTGACGCTGGCCGACGGGCGGGAGCTGATCGACGGGATGTCGTCGTGGTGGTCGGTAATCCACGGTTACAACCACCCTGCGCTGAACCGCGCGGCGCGCAAGCAGATATCGCGCATGCCGCACGTTATGTTCGGGGGGTTCACGCACGCCCCTGCAATCCGTCTGGCGCAACGGCTGGTCGAATGGACTCCGGGCGACCTGGACCGGGTCTTTTTTTCCGATTCGGGGTCGGTGGCCGTGGAGGTGGCGATCAAGATGGCCCTGCAGTACTGGCGCGCCCGCGGGGTGGCGGGCCGGACGCGGTTGCTGACCATACGGGGCGGTTATTACGGCGACACCTTCCAGGCCATGTCGGTCTGCGATCCGGTGACCGGCATGCATCACCTGTTTTCCGGCGTCGTTTCCGAACAGCTGTTCGCCGACAGACCGCGCGTGCGCTACGGCGAGTCCTGGGCCCCTTCCGACCTGGATTCGCTGGAGGACCTGGCGGACCGGCACAACGACGAGATTGCGGCGGTGATCCTGGAGCCGATCGTGCAGGGCGCCGGCGGCATGCGCTTCTATCATCCCGGGTATCTGAACGGCGCGCGCGAACTGTGCGACCGTCTGGGGATTCTGCTGATCGCCGACGAGATCGCCACCGGGTTCGGGCGCAGCGGCGAACTGTTCGGCTGCAATCACGCCGGCGTGGTTCCCGACATCATGTGCGTGGGCAAGGCGCTCACCGGCGGTTACCTGAGCCTGGCGGCCACGCTGGCGCGGCCGCACGTCGCCGAGACGATCTCGGACACTGACGGCGCCGCCGGCGTGCTGATGCACGGCCCCACGTTCATGGCCAATCCGCTGGCCTGCGCGATCGCCAATGCCAGTGTGGAACTCTTGCTGGACTCGCCGTGGAGAAAACGCGTGGCCCGGGTCGAACGCGAACTGCGCCGGGGCCTTGCGCCCTGCCGCGATCTGGCTCAGGTAGCGGATGTGCGCGTGCTCGGCGCCATCGGAGTGGTGGAGATGCGCAAACCTGTGGACGTGGCGGAGATCCAGCGCCGCCTCGTGGAGCGCGGCGTGTGGGCCCGGCCGTTCGGCAAGCTGATCTATCTGATGCCGGCCTACGTGATGTCCGTGCGGGACTTAAGGCGCCTGTGCGCCGCCGTTTGCGAAACCGCCGCTCTCGAGTCCGCGTAGCCCGCCTTTCCTTGCTCCCATTGTGCCGGGAGACGCATGAACCCATCCCTGGGGCTTGATCCGCCATCCATGGCTTCTATACTCCCGGCACAATGGGAGCCAGGAAAGGCTGCCGTTTCGGGAAATATTTCGCATGAGTGAAGAGTTGCTGTACGAGAAGGACGGGGCCGTGGTCCTGCTGACGATCAATCGGCCTGACGAGCGCAACCTGCTGGGCCGCATCGGCGACGGCGCCTTGTTCGAGAAGGCGGCCGATCGAATTCAGGCGGATTCCGAAGTGCGTTGCGCGATCCTCACGGGAGCGGGCCGCGCATTCTCATCAGGCGGCGACGTCAAGGCCATGCGCGACCGCAGCGGAGCGTTCGAGGGCGGGTCCGCGGAATTGCGCGAGAGCTATCGCAACGAGATACATCGCATGATCCGCGCGCTGTGGAACCTCGATGTACCGCTGATCGCGGCGGTCAACGGACCCGCGATCGGCCTCGGCAACGACGTGGCCTGTCTGGCCGATATCCGCGTGGCCTCCGAGAAGGCGCTGTTCGGGCAGACTTTTCTCAAGCTGGGCCTGATTCCGGGCGACGGAGGCGCATGGATCCTGCAGCAACTGATCGGCTATTCGCGCGCCGCGCAGCTGTTGCTTACCGGGCAACTCATCAATGCCGAAACGGCGAAAGACTGGGGGCTGGTCAGCGAAGTCACCTCGCCCGGAGAGTTGCTGCCGCGGGCTCGCGAGCTCGCCGGCGAAATCGCGCTGCAGCCGCCCGTGGCGCTGCGGATGGCCAAGCAACTGTTGCGCGCCGGCCGGCAGGACCGGTTCGAGTCGGTGATGGAAATGTCCGCGAACCTGCAGGGAATTCTGCAGCGCACCCGGGACCACGACGAGGCCGTGGCGGCATTCTTCGAAAAGCGCTCGCCCCAATTCACCGGCGAGTGATTCGACTCCCCGCAATAGGAATTGCCGCTTAACTCACTTCCGCCGCCGACATTGTCAGAGGATGGCCGGTCAGGCAGCCGTCGGCGGTAAGCAACCTCAAACCCTCCTCCTGAGCCTGGACGAGCAGCAACTCGTCGAAAGGGTCTTTGTGATCCAGAGGCGTCTTGAGCTGCCTGGCCGCATGGAGCATGGTCATCGGCAGAAATGTCACATCCTGCTCTTCAAGCGCGTAGATTACGTCCTCTGGTGAGAAGCGGCTCTTGCGCTGGCCAGAACGGTGGCGGGCGTTGTGCTTGAGGCGCATTTCCCATATGGACACCGCACTCACAAAAAGTTCCACCTCGGGCGCCGTCAATATCCGGAGCTCGGATTCCCCGAAAGTTCCCGGCCTGTCCATGAAGTCGAACAGGTAGGACGTGTCGAGAAGGATGCGCATCGCCGGCGCGGTTACTCTTCGTCAATGCCCAGTACGCGGCGGCTGAAGGCGGGATCGTTGAAATCTTCGGGCCAGCCTTGCCCGTCGCCTTCAATTCCAAGGCGCCGGCGTGCGGCTTGAAGCCTGTCGAAGTCAATCCCGCCGCGCCGGTCGCAACGGACGAGTTCGGCCGCCGGCATGCCGTGCCGGGTAATGATGACACGCTCGCCGCTGCGGGCCGCTGCGACAAGTTTGGAGAGGCGCGCCTTGGCCTCACGAATGGCGATTTCCACTACAACATTCCTTGTCATGTCCTCGTTACCGCCAGTATGCCGCGGCAAATCCCAAATTTCAAGACTACAGTGTGACTACATTTTCCGCTGCTTCAAACGCACTGCGTCGCGTTTCGGCGCTCCACCGCCCAATACGTGTGGCTATTGAATGGGGGAGAAACTGGCGGGGCGCAGAATCTTGATGTTTTGTTCCTGAATGGCGTCCAGTTCCCAGATCCCGCTTATGAACTTGTCCCACCGCGTATCGGCTTCCATTGCCGCCCGCCGGGTTTCGCGGTCGCCCAGGCTTTCGTAGCCCCACATGAAAACCACCTGGTGGAGGTTGCCTACCTCGGTGGTGAACAGGCCGAGAAATGTGCCGAGGTATTCCTTCTGTATGGGCAGCCCCTCGCTCTCGTACTTGTTCAACCAGCGCTGCATGGTTCCGGGGCGGAAGGTGTAGGTTCTGTGATCGACGATCATGGTCTGGCTCCCTGGCCTGTTAACTTGATTGGAGGATCATGCCGCTGGCTTTCTCGGCGATCATGATTGCCGGAGCGTTGGTGTTGCCCCGAGTGATGGTGGGCATGACGGAGGCATCCACGACGCGGAGGCCCTTGATTCCGTGTACGCGCAACTCCGCGTCCACCACGGCGTCTTCCCCGCTCCCCATCCTGCACGAGCCTACCGGGTGGAGCGTTGTCATCGCAGCGTCGATCAGCCACTTTCGCAGTTGTGCGCGCGTGCGCAACTCCGGTCCGGGCACGATTTCCTTGCCGATGACCTGCCGGAAGACCGGCGAGGCCATCACATCCCGCATCATTTGCACGCCGGCGATCGTGGTCTCGGCGTCATGTTCGTCGGAAAGATAGTTGGCAAAAATGCGCGGCGCATCTTCCGGGTTGGCTGAACGCAGACCGATGCGGCCGCGGCTTGACACCTGCACCGGTCCAATGCGGATCGTGAAGCCGTGCTGTTCGGCGATGCGTTCGGCGCCCCCCATCGAGAACACCGACCAATGCAGATTGGCGGTGTCTTCAGTCGCCGGCATGAAGTGAGTCTGAATATCGGGAACCTCAATAGCCGGCGAACTCTTCATGAACGAACCCGCCTCGTAGGGGAAGGAGGTTACGAACCCGGTCCCGAACAGTGTCGCCTGAGCGACGCTCAGGGCCACGCGGTCCACCCGCAGGTTTCGGCGAATGGAGACGGGCGCCCGGCAGGAATAAACCAGGCAGCAATCCACGTGATCCTGCACGTTCTTTCCCACCCCTGGCAGATGGTGGACTGTTGGGATTCCATGACTTTCGAGTTCGTCGCTGTCGCCGATGCCGGACAGCATGAGCAGCTGCGGTGAATTGACCACGCCGCCGCACACCAGCACTTCCCGCTCCGCCCGCACGGTATGCATACAACCCTGCGCAGCGAATACCACGCCTGCGGCGCGCTGGCCATCAAGTATTAGCCGGTGGGCCAGCGCATGGGTAATGACCGTGAGATTCGGGCGCTTTTGCGCCGGATACAGGAACGCCCGCGCAGAACTGCAGCGCTTGCCCTTCTCAATCGTGAAGTCATAACGCCCGAAACCTTCCTGCGACTCGCCGTTGAAGTCGTCTGTAAACGGATAACCGGCCTGCTGGCCGGCCTCGATATAGGCGTCGAACATGGGGTTGCCGCCCCGGGCCCTGCGCACCGTCAATTCTCCCGTCTGGCTGTGGTACTGGCCGTTCCTGTCTTCATGACGCTCCGAGCGCTTGAACAGGGGAAGCACATCGTCATACGACCACCCCGGATTGCCTTCCTCCGCCCAACCGTCGTAATCGGCCCGGTTTCCGCGCACATAGATCATTCCGTTGATTGTGGAGCTTCCGCCCAGCACCTTGCCGCGCGGCCAATAAACCTCGCGCCCGTTCAGACGCTCCTCGGGCTCGGTTTGATAGCCCCAGTTGTAGATGCCCGAGTGCATCAGCTTGCCCATCAGCATCGGCAGGCGAAAAAGGTAGTTGCGATCGCGGCTGCCGGCTTCAAGAAGCAGCACCCGATGCTTTCCGCTGGCCGTCAGGCGGTTGGCGAGCACGCAGCCGGCGGAGCCGGCGCCCACGATGATGTAGTCATATTCGACTTCCATAAGGATTCTCCGGCTACCAGTAAATCGGCGGTTCGCCCAGAGCCGCAAGTTGCCGATTGCATTCGACAAACGGGTTGGGGCGTCCAAGAAAGTCATCGCCTGCCGCTGGATGGAGGGTGGCGAAAACGGGCGACTGGCTGCCGCCATTGGAGCTCACCCCCAAGCCGGCCGCGGCCGCAGCCGCCCATGCCGCCTCCCCGAACAGCCCGAATACGACCGGCCGGCCGCTGTCGGCCAAATGACGGATGACGCGCGCGACGAACGGCCGCCATAGCGGAATGTGCCCATCCACCTGATGCGGATGACCGCTCACCGAGAAGCGGCTGATCGTCAAGCTGGCGTTCAGCAGCAGCACGCCCTGATCCACCCATTCCTGGGCGAGCTGTTGCGGACCTGCGAATCCGTTGGCGGGATCGGATATTGCCGCCAGAGTGCGCGGCCACTGAGCGGTATCCACGGCGTAGCCGGGGTCGTCAAGACGAGCGGCGTAAACGCACTGGATCAGGCTGCGCATGCTGTGCGAAGGCATGCTGCCGAGTCCGCTCCAGCAGGAATACGCGCCGGCTTCGAAGGCTCGGCCGGTGGAGAATCCGATGTCCGGGTAGGGATCCTGGCCCAGCAGCACGCAGCGCACGTCCTTTGGCGCCAGCTCGTCGAAGGCGCGAAACAAGTGCGCGCCTTCCGGCGCTCCCTGCAGGGCTTTACGGCGGCGTGAAGGATAGATGGGTTCCGATGCTTCAATCAAGAGCGCGGGATCGATGGCGCCGAGCGGAAGCTCGAATTCGGCAAACACGTCCCGCCACGCCGGGGTCAGGTCGGAGCGCCAGCCGGCAAGCCATTCTTCCATTACCGCCGCCAGGCGCAGTGTCATCTGCAGGCTCTCCGGATGTGCGGGCCGACGGGCATGGGCGGCATGAGGCGTGTGCTATGATCCGGCCCCACTTGGCGGCGAAGCGGCATGCAGGCGGATGGAAGCCGGCCGTGCGTCGGCGACGAGGTTCCGCCTTCAGGAAAGCCCGCTTCATGGCCCCGGCATTGAATCCCCGCGACAAGAAGGAAGCGCAGATTCTGCGGGCGGCGGAAAAGCTTCTTGCATCGCGTGGCCTGCACGGCACCCGTATGGAAGATATCGCCAAAGCGGCGCGGCTGCCGCGCCCCAATCTGTATTACTACTTCTCCTCCAAGCGGCAAATCTACCGGCGCATCATCACCCAGTTGCGGGCGGATTGGGAGAAGGCCTTTGCGCATATTGCGCCCGGCCGGGAGCCGGACGAGGCGATCCGCGGCTACATTCAGGCCAAGATGGAATATTCCCGCAAACACCCGGTTGCGTCGAAGGTTTTCGCAAAAGAGGTCATTCGCGGATCGGATATGTTGACCCCGGAGGAAAACGAGGGGATTCGTGCGCTCACGGAGGAGAAGTGCGCCGTGCTTCGCAAGTGGATGGACGAAGGAAAGATGGATCGCATGGACCCGCGCCACTTCCTGTTTCTGGTGTGGGGCGCTACCCAGTACTATGCCGATTTTGAACAGCAGATACGCAGTATTCTCGGAGCCCGCCGCTTGACCCGAGCGCATTTCAAAGACGGCGTGGACACCATCCTGCACATCGTATTCAAGGGCGCTGGATTCAAGTCCTAGGCTCGTCCCGCCGCCGCTTTCATTTTCGCTCATTTCGTTTCGGCTCCGCGCTTGCGGTTCCCGGAATCTATCTGTAATTGACATATCTGTCAAACATAAGTTCGTAATTATGTTTGACATATTTGTCAAATTCCGGTAGCGTCAGACGCATCGCGGATTGTGGAGCCTGCCATGGAATTCAAAAGAAAATCCCGAATGATCGATTCGCTCTCTTGCACTCGCCATAGAGCGGCTTTGATTAGCGGAGGGACGATTGCGGCCTTTTGCGCGTCAGCTCTGATTTCCTTTCCATACGCCCAGGTGGCGGCGCAAGACCAGGACGGCCTGGCGGTCGGAGTCATCGAGGAGGTCATCGTTACGGCCCGGAAGCGCCAGGAATCGCTGCAGGAAACTCCGATCTCGATTACGGCTTTCTCGCGAATCGATCTTGAGGAAGCCAACATGATTGACCTGCGCGACATCGGCAAGTTCACGCCGGGCATGTCTTTTACCTCCTACGGAATGGGCAGCGCGGAGGCGGGCGCGATCTTTCTTCGGGGAATCGGCCAATCCGATCACATGGTGACCACCGACCCCGGCGTCGGGCTCTATATCGACGGCGTATATGTGGGCCGGAATCAGGGAGCGGCGCTGGACCTGCTGGATCTGGAGCGGGTCGAGGTTCTGCGTGGCCCGCAAGGCACGCTATTTGGCAAGAACACCATTGGCGGCGCGGTCAACGTGGTGAGCGCCCGCCCCTCGGGCGAGCCGGGTGGACACATTGGCGCGACAGCCGGGCAGGAAGGGCGCCTCAATGTGCAGGCATCCGGCGAGTTTGGCGTAGGCGAGAACCTGGCCGTGCGCGCCAGCGTGCTGAGCCGTAACCGTGATGGCGTGGGCGAGCAGGTGTTCACCGGCGAGGAAACCGGTGACGAAAGCAGCGTAAGCGGCAGGGTGCAGCTGCTGTGGAGCGGCGCTTCTTCAGAACTTTCACTGGCGGCCGACGCCAGCCGGGCCCGCCAGGCCGCCGTGCCTCACAGTTTTTATGAGTTCGCCGACTGGATGGTCGCTTTCTTTGGGGCTGCTCCTTGTTTTACCAGCAGTGGGGCGGGCGAGTACGCGCCATGTCCGGCGGGCGCTGCGGCCGATCCCTTCGACAGCTATTCGCTGGACGACCTCGATACCGAGCAGGACCTGTTCGGCGTGTCCGCAACGTGGGAGTGGAATTTATCTGATTCAATGACATTCAAATCCATTACAGCGTACCGCGATATGGCGTATGTCGGAAACCTGGAGTTCGATGGCGCGCCGCAGGTGGTCGTCCACTATCTGGAAAGCGGCGAGTCGGATCAGTTTTCGCAGGAGCTCCAGTTGCTCGGCTCCAATGACGCCGCGACCCTGAACTGGATCGCCGGTGTGTACTACTTCACCGAGGATGGCTACAACCTGCAGGACGATCTTCAGTTCGGCAACCTGGACCAGCGCCGCTCGGAAGTCGAAACGAGCAGCTACGCCCTGTTCGGGCAAGGGACGGCAGATCTCTCGCAACGGTTCAGCCTGACAGGCGGCCTTCGCTACACCGAGGAAGACAAGGATTACGACGTGGTGTACCGGCGCCTGGACGCTATGGGCAACCAGGCGCTCGATGACAGCGGACAACCCGTCTATCTGGTGGCGCCGACTGCGCTCGGCGACTCCTGGGACGCTGTATCAGGCACGCTGAACGGCAAGTTCCAGGTCTCGGATAGCGTCATGCTCTATGCCACCTACTCGCGCGGTTTCCGCAGCGGTGGTTTCGCCGCCCGCCCAAGCCGCCAGTCCAGTGTCGGCGTTTACGATCCCGAGTACGTGAACATGGTGGAAGCGGGGGTCAAGATTCAGGCGCTGCAGGATCGCCTGCGCCTGAATATGTCCGCCTACACCAGCGTTTATGAGGATTACCAGGTGCAGGTAAACCGCGTTGGCGACTCGTTCGACACACGGGTTCTGAACGCGGCGGAAGCGGAAATTGACGGCTTCGAGCTGGAACTGACCGCCGTGCTTTCCCGAATTGCGCGCATCGACGCCACTTTCGGCTACACCGACGCGCAAATTACAGAGGTGGACCTGGCCCCGTCGCTCGAAGCCAACTTCATGGCGGGCTCGCGTTTGCCTTATGTCAGCAAGTACACGTTCAGCATATCGCCGCGCCTTCAGTGGCCGTTGAATAACGGCGCAGAGGTTGTGCTTCGCGCCGATTATTCCTACCGCGACGAGTTTTATGGCCAGATCGCCAACTCTCCTTTCGAGTGGGAAGATGGTTACGGACTGGTCAATGCGCGCATTGAGTACGTAGGCAGCGGGGAGCGCTGGCGCCTGGGGCTGTACGGCATCAATCTGGCGGACAAGACGTACACGCGGGTGCGAAATTACTACCCTGGTTTCCTGGGCTTCGCGTTATGGAACACCGACCGCCGTGAGATCGGCCTGGAAGCCCGCATTAACTTCTAGTCCGACTGTTCTCCAATAAAACCCGGCGGGACGGCGTCATGGAGGAATCTCCTCTCTATTCAGCCGATCTCGCGCCCGCGCCGGAGTCCCGGTGCACCTGGGATCTCTGGAGCTACGCCGCCATCTGGGTGGGCATGGCGGTGTGCATTCCGACCTGGCTTCTGGCGAGCTACATGATTCGCAACGGCCTCGATTGGACCGAGGCGCTTGCCATTATTTTCGCCGGCAACCTGATCGTCACCGTGCCGATGATTCTGAACGGTCGTGCCGGCGCGCGTTACCGGCTGCCGTTCGCCGTGCTGGGGCGCGCCGCCTTCGGCGTTGCCGGGGTGCATGGCCCGGCCATGGTCCGGGCGCTGGTCGCCTGCGGCTGGTTTGGCGTGCAGACCTGGATCGGCGGTCTCGCGATTCACGCCATCGGCTGCGCGGTGGGCGGGGTTCCGGTAGAGGCTGGTCTGACGCCCGGCAAGTTCGCCGGGTTTGCGTTGTCGCTTTCCCTGAATCTGATCATCATCTGGCGCGGGATCGATTCCATTCGGCGGGTGGAAATCTGGGCGGCGCCGCTGTTGCTGGCGGTGGGTCTGTGCCTGATGGCCTGGGGCACGGCCGCAGGCGGGGGCTTTTCCCCGGTGCTGCGGCAGGGCGGCCAGCTTGATCAGCCCACCGCCGCTTATGCAGCAGACGGCGGTGTGGTGCTCGCGCCGTTGCGCGACTCCAGGGGCGTCGTCAAGGCACGGCAATTTCGCATCGGCCCGCCGGAGACCATGGACGATGCGCCATGGCGTTCGCTGGCCGCTGCCGGAGAGCGCCTCCCTGCGGCTGAACTGCCTGATGCTCCGCTCGCCGTCCAGTTCCGGCGCGATGATGAGATTTCAACAGCAATCGATGTAGGCGCCAGCAATCCCTCAGCGCCGCGTTTCGCCATCTGGCTGTTCTGGACCACGGCAATGGTTGGTTTCTGGGCCACCATGTCCATAAGCATCGCCGACATTACCCGCTACAGCCGCTCGCAGGCGGCGCAGGTAACCGGCCAGCTTCTTGGCCTTCCCGGCGCCATGCTTTTCTACAGCTTCATCAGCATATTCGTGACCTCGGCGGCGTTGACCGGTCTTGACCGGGTGCTCATCGCCGAGGACGCGCCCTGGGACCCCGTGACCCTATTGGCGCAGTTCGACAATCCGGCTCTCGTGGTGGCGGCGCAACTCGCTCTCCTTGTTGCGACGATCACGACCAACGTCGCGGCGAATGTCATCGCTCCGGCCAACGTTTTCGCCAATCTCCTGCCAAGGCGGATCGACTTTCGGCTCGGCGGCATTATCACCGGAATCGCTGGTGTCCTTATTGCGCCCTGGTGGCTGTTTGACCGCATCAGCGATCTGCTGGTGTTCATCAGCGGCCTGCTGGGTCCGGTGCTTGGCGTGATGCTCGCCGACTACTACTGGGTCCGCCGCGGAGTTGTTTCGGTGCGGGATCTCTTCGACCCCGCGGGCGCCTATGCTTACTGGCGAGGCGTCAATCCCGCCGCAATGCTGGCCCTCGGCCTGGGCGTGGCGGCGGCTCTCGTTGGCTACTTCGTACCGATGCTGGAGTGGCTGTACACGGGATCATGGTTCTCCGGCTGTCTGGTTGCGTTCGCCGTTTATGGGCTTTGCGCGCCGGGAGACAGAGCAAATGTCGCTACTCATTCGTAACGGCCGTATCGTAACCGCGGTCGATGACTATCGGGCCGATGTCTTCATCGAGGATGAAACGATTTCCCATATCGGCCTTGATCTGGATATGGACGCCGACCGGATCATCGACGCGAGGGACAAGCTGGTCATTCCCGGCGGGGTTGATCCCCACACCCACATGGACATGCCTTTCGGCGGTACCACGAGCGCCGACGACTTTGAAACGGGCACGCGGGCGGCGGCGTTCGGCGGCACGACCACGATCATCGATTTCGTCGTGCAGCAGAAGGGGCATTCGACGCTCGAGGCGCTGGAGACCTGGCACGCGAAGGCCGAGGGCAAGGCCTGCATCGATTACGGCTTCCACATGATCGTTACCGATATGGAAGATGAGCGCCTTTGGGAAATGCGCCGGCTGTGCGACGAAGGGATAACCTCCTACAAGATGTTCATGGCCTATCCGGGCGTGCTGTATGTTGATGACGGCACGCTGTTCCGCGCCATGCGCAAGGCAGCCGATGATGGAACTCTCGTGTGCATGCACGCCGAGAACGGCATCGTTATCGACGAAATCGTGAAGCGCCACCTGGCGGAAGGAAAGACCTCGCCCCGGTACCATGCCCTCACGCGTCCCACACGTATGGAAGCCGAAGGCGTGCATCGGGCGATCGCCATCGCGGAAGTGGCCGGCGCGCCGGTGTACATCGTTCACCTGAGTTGTGCGGACGCGCTTGAGCAGGTCACGCTGGCGCGCGACCGTGGCGCTCCGGTTTACGCGGAAACCTGCCCGCAGTACCTGTTCCTCGATATTGGGCACTACGAGCAGGAAGGTTTCGAGGGCGCGAAGTACGTGATGACGCCGCCGTTGCGCGAGCGCTGGAACCAGGATCATCTTTGGCGCGGCCTGGCGTTTGGTGATCTGCACAGCATCGCCACCGATCATTGCCCGTTTTGTTTCAAGGACCAAAAGGCTCTGGGAATCGACGACTTCAGCAAGATCCCCAACGGCGCGCCCGGAGTCGAGAATCGGATGAGCCTCGTGTACAACGGCGGCGTGGTTGCGGGGCGCATTTCTCCGAACAAGTTCGTCGAGCTGACTTCCACCGCCGCAGCCAAGCTCTTCGGCCTGTTCCCGAAGAAGGGCACGATAGCTGTGGGCAGTGACGCCGATATCGTGGTTTTCGATCCGAAGCGCAAGGAGACCATCAGCGTGGGCAACCTGCACACCCATCATATGAATGTGGACTACAACGCTTATGAAGGTATGGAGGTGCAGGGGGTAAGCGAAACGGTCGTCTGCCGTGGCCGGGTGGTGGTGGCTGACGGTGACTGGCATGGCCACTCGGGCGGGGGAAATTTCCTGAAGCGGGGGACATTTGATGGGCGCGCCTGAGGTCGGCGTTTCCGCTGCAACGGTGAGATCGGGCCTCATTCAGATGGCCTTGCCCGAAGGCGGCGCGGAAGGCGATGTTCGCGAAATCACCGAGGGCATGCTGGCCAAACACATTCCGCTAATCGAGGAAGCAGGCGGGCGAGGCGTTCAGATCCTGTGCCTTCAGGAGATATTCAATACGCCGTACTTCTGCCCCAGTCAGGATGCTGCGTGGATTGCGGCTGCCGAACGGGTGCCGGGACCTACGACGGAGCGCATGGCCGAGTATGCCCGTAAATACTCGATGGTGATCGTCGTGCCTCTGTACGAAAAAGAGCGCGCCGGACTCTACTACAACACCGCGGCCGTAATCGACGCGGACGGCCGCTACCTCGGCAAGTACCGCAAGACGCACATTCCGCAGACCGCAGGTTTCTGGGAGAAGTACTTCTTCCGCCCGGGCAACCTCGGCTATCCGGTGTTCGAAACGGCCTACGCCAAGGTCGGCGTTTACATCTGCTATGACCGCCACTTTCCGGAAGGCGCCCGCGCGCTGGGACTCGGCGGCGCCGAGATCGTCTATAACCCTTCCGCCACGGTCGAGGGGCTTTCCGACCATCTCTGGGCGCTCGAACAGCCCGCTCACGCGGTCGCCAACGGCTACTTCATGGGCTGTGTCAACCGGGTGGGTACGGAGGCGCCCTGGAACCTGGGCAGGTTTTACGGAAGCAGTTACTTCGTGGACCCCACCGGCAGGATCATTGCTCAGGCTTCCGGCGACGCCGACGAGCTGCTGGTGGCCGACCTGGATCTCGGTATGATCGAGTCCGTTCGGGCCACCTGGCAGTTCTACCGGGATCGGCGTCCCGACGCCTATGGCGCGATCCTGGAACCATAGCGGCGTTCCCGGGGAATGTTGGCGTGAACGGTAAGCAGAGTGAGGAGCGGCAAGGCCGCAGCCGCGAAGCGGTTCTTCGCCAGTATCGGAACCACGTATTCCCTCAGGTCAAGAGCATTCATGCGGAGCCGGTGGTCGTCACCGAGGGAAAGGGCTGCAGGGTCCGCGATATGGATGGCGCCTCGTACCTCGATTTCTTCGGCGGCATTCTTACGATTTCCGTCGGCCACTGCAACGAGCGGGTCACTGACGCGATTGTTGCACAGGTCCAGCGTCTGACCCACGTTTCCAGCCTGTACCCGACACTGCCGATGGGAGAGCTGGCCGAGCGTCTGGCCCGCATTACTCCCGGCGCGCTGGAAAAATGCTTTTTCACCGCGTCCGGAAGCGAAGCGGACGAAATGGCCGTAATGATGGCGCAAAGCCACACCGGCAACAGCGAGATTATCGCTCTGCGGCACGGCTACTCGGGGCGTACATTGCTGGCCCAGAGCCTTACCGGGAACTCCGTCTGGCGGGGCCATGCGCATCTCGCGCCGGGCGTGCGCCACGCGCCGGCGCCGTACTGCTACCGCTGCCCTTTTCATCTGACCTATCCCAAATGCGGGGTGGCCTGCGCCCGGGATGTCAGGGAACTCATCGAAACCACCACCAGCGGGCGAGTAGCCGGCATGCTGGCGGAGCCCGTAATGGGCGTAGGCGGCTTTATCACGCCGCCGCCCGAGTACTTCGCCATCGTTGCGGAAATCGTGCGCGAATACGGGGGAGTGCTCATCGCGGATGAGGTGCAAACGGGTTTTGGGCGCACCGGAAAACGTTGGGGCATTGAACACTACGGAGTCGAGCCGGACCTGATGACCATGGCGAAAGGCATCGCCAACGGCCTGCCGCTCGGCGCTCTGGTGACTACCGCGCCGATAGCGGATTCTTTCGAGAAATCGACGCTGTCCACCTTTGGCGGGAATCCGGTGAGCTGCGCCGCCGCCAACGCCGTGCTCGATGTGCTCGAAGAGGAACAGCTGCTGGAAAGGGCCGCCGTCATGGGAGAGAGGCTGCGTGAGGGTCTTGTCCGCATAAGGCATCGGTTTCCGGCCATCGTTGGCGACATTCGGGGTATCGGCCTCATGCAGGCCATCGAATTCGTCATGGACGAGACGGCTGGAGACCGCACGCCCAACGCGGAACTCACGTCCGGCTTTATCGAAGGGGCGCGCCGCAACGGCCTGCTGCTCGGCCGGGGTGGCCTCTACGCCAACGTCGTGCGGATTGCGCCGCCGCTGACTGTGTCCGCCGATGAAATCGATGAGGCATTGGCAGCCGTCGAGAACGCCCTGGTCCCTCTGATTTAGTCCGACACGCGGGATAGAGCAACAGCGCCAATGACCAAATCCGCCGCCTCACCCCGTCTGGCGCCGGACCGGCTGGAGCGCTTGTTCGATGACGCCAAGCCGGCATACTCGTACGCCGAGGCCCGGATCGAAGCGGAACGCTGTCTGAATTGTCATGATGCCCCTTGCGTGAGGCATTGCCCCACGGAAATAGATATCCCCAAGTTCATTGGCCAGATTGCCTCCGGAAACACGCGAGGCGCGGCTACTACGATCTTCGAGCAGAACATGCTTGGCGCATCCTGCGCCCGGGTGTGCCCCGTGGAGGAAATGTGCGTGGGCGCATGCGTGTATCAGGGATTCAACGGCCAGCCTATCGCAATCGGCCGCCTGCAGCGCCACGCGACCGACGAGGCCTGCGCCGACGAACGCGCCACCGGGCGCCGGCTGTTCACACCGGCAGCGCCCATCGGCCGTAAGGTGGCCCTGATTGGCGGCGGGCCCGCCAGCCTCGCATGCGCGGCCCACCTGGCGTTGGCCGGCGTGCAAGCTGACATCTATGAACGCGACAGCGTGCCCGGCGGCCTGAATACGACGGGCGTTGCGCCCTACAAGATGAAGTGCGAATCCAGCCTGGATGAAGCTGCCTGGCTGCTCAGCCACGGCGCCCATTTGATGACGGGAGTTGCGGTGGGTACGGACATCAGCTTTGCTTTGCTGCTCGATGAATATGACGCCGTGTTCATTGGCGTTGGACTGGCTGAAGTCAGAACTCTGGAAATGGACGGGCCGGGCGTCTGGACGGCCACGGATCTGATCCGGGCCATCAAGACGGAACAGGGGTTCGCGTTGCCGCCCTCAGTCCGCCGGGCTGTCGTGATAGGCGGCGGCAATACCGCAATGGACATCGCGCGCGAACTGGCGATGCTGGGTGTGGAGAAAGTGACTGTGGCCTTTCGGCGCCGCGAGGCGGAGATGAGCGCCTACGCTCATGAGTGGGCGGGCGCCCGGAGCTGCGGCGTCGTACTCCGGGAGAATCTGACGCCACTCGCTGCCGTCAATCGCGATGGCGGGCTTTGCGCGGCCCGCTTCAAGGAAACGGAGAGCGGGCGGGAAATCGAGTTGGCCTGCGAACTTCTGGCCCTCGCCGTTGGACAGGAAGTGGGAATGCAGGCCATGAAGGCCGGAGTCCGGCAAAACGCAAACGGGACCGTATGGGTGGATCCGGCCACCCGGCGCACCTCCCTCAGCCGGGTTTATGCGGGAGGCGACTGCATTAACGGCGGCCGCGAAGTGGTTGACGCCGCCGCCGATGGACGCATCGCCGCCAACGCGATGCTGGCGGAATGGAGCGTGGAGAAAGGCAGTGGCTGACCTGCGCATCAACTTCTGCGGCATTGAAAGCCCCAACCCCTATTGGCTGGCTTCCGGCCCGCCCACCAACAGCGGCGAGCAGGTCATGCGCGCTTTTGATGCGGGCTGGGGCGGCGCGGTCTGGAAGACGCTGGGCGACCCTATCATTAATGTCAACAGCCGTTTCGGCGCCATGGACATAGGGGGCGCCAGCATTGCGGGTTTCACCAACATCGAACTGATCACGGACCGCCCCCTTGCCGTGAACTTCGAGGAGATGGCCGCGGTAAAGAAGCGTTACCCGGACCGGGCGCTGATCGCCAGCCTTATGGTCGAAAGCCGCAGCGAGTGGCGCGAGATTATTCACCGCTCCGAAGACGCCGGCTGCGACGGCATCGAGTTGAACTTCGGCTGCCCCCATGGAATGTGCGAGCGGGGCATGGGCAGCGCGGTCGGCCAGGAACCGCGCGTGCTCGCCGAGATCACGAGCTGGGCCAGGGAATTCTCATCTATCCCGGTTCTGGTGAAGCTGACGCCCAATGTCGGGGACATACTGGAGCCCGGGCTTGCGGCGGTAGGCTCGGGCGCCGATGGCCTGTCGCTGATCAACACGATCAAGAGCGTGATCGGAGTGGATCTCGAACGCATGACGCCTTTACCGGCGGTAAGCGGAGAGGGCACCCACGGCGGGTACTGTGGTCCTGCTGTCAAACCCATTGCGCTGCACATGGTTGGCGCCCTGTCGCGTGATTCGCGCATCGCTGCCCCGCTATCCGCTATTGGCGGCGTCACGACCTGGCGTGACGCGGCGGAATTCATCGCACTGGGCGCCGCCAGCATTCAGGTTTGCACTGCCGTAATGCACAAGGGTTACCGGATCATCGAAGACCTTGTAGAGGGCTTGAGCGAGTTTCTGGACGCCAACGGCATGGCCTCGGTCAGCGAATTATCGGGCCGGGCAACGCCGAACTTTCGCGAGTGGGGGGACCTGGATCTCAATTACCGGGTGGTTGCGGACATAGACGCGGATGCCTGTATCGGTTGCCAGTTGTGCTATACCGCCTGCCTGGACGGCGCCCACCAGTGCATACACATCAACCAGGCGCGTTGCCATGCCTGGCATGGCGAACCGGACCACGGCCAAGGCGTTCGCGCGCAAGTCGCCACGCCGGTCGAACACAAGGCCCCGGCGCAAAGCGACGCCCGCGTTCCCTGGGTGGACGAGGCCGAGTGCATAGGCTGCAACCTTTGCGAATTGGTTTGCCCGGTGCCAGGCTGCATCACGATGCGCGAGGTCAGTGAGGACGCGCGGTCTGAGAGTTGGAACGAGCGGGTGGGAGAAGCGGCCCTCTGAGCGGGGCGCGCGAGCAGATGTCGATGCAACTGAGCAACAGCAGCCTCTTACGCACGCAGGCATACGTGGATGGTCTGTGGGTGGAAGCAGACAGCGGCGAGCGGATTGCCGTCGCCAACCCGGTCAACGGCGCCGTCGTGGCGGAAGTGGCCCGGTGCTCGGGGGCCGAGACACGGCGAGCCATTCTGGCCGCGGAGCGGGCTCAATTGGACTGGCGCCGGCGGCCGGCGAAGGAAAGAGCGGACGCCTTGCGCCGGATATACGAGGCGATGACGGCGCACCAGGAAGACCTGGCGCGGATTCTGACCGCGGAGCAGGGTAAACCGCTGGCCGAAGCGAGGGTTGAGATCGCCTACGGCGCAAGTTACTTCGAGTGGTTCGCCGAGGAGGCCAGGCGGATATACGGCGATACGATTCCCGCCCCGAGTACCGACAAGCGCATTGTCACCATCAAACAGCCGGTGGGCGTTGTTGCCTGCATTACGCCCTGGAACTTTCCCAACGCGATGCTGGCCCGCAAGATTGCGCCGGCGCTGGCGGCGGGCTGCGCCGTGGTCTGCAAGCCCGCGACCGCCACACCGCTTTCGGCTCTGGCGATCGCCGTTCTGGCTGAAGAGGCCGGCGTTCCTCCGGGAGTCGTTAATGTTGTGGCTGGCGACACGCGGGCGATTGGCGCCGAACTGACCGGCCATCCGGCTGTGCGCAAACTCACGTTCACCGGTTCAACGGCGGTGGGCAAGGCCTTGATTCGCGCTTGCGCCGACACGGTCAAGCGCGTGTCGATGGAGTTGGGCGGCAACGCGCCGTTCATCGTGTTTGACGACGCCAACCTTGAGACCGCGGTGCAGGGCGCGATAGCCTGCAAGTATCGCAACGCCGGCCAGACCTGCGTGTCGGCCAATCGGATCCTGGTGCAGTCCGGCATCTTTGACGCTTTTGCCGATCGCTTTACGGCCGCGGCGCGGGGCCTCAAGCTCGGCGACGGCATGGAAGCCGGGACGGAAATGGGTCCTTTGATCGACGCCTCTGCGGCCAGTGGCGTTCGCAGGATGATTCGCGAGGCCGTATCGGAGGGCGCTACCCTGATGGCGGGGCCGGACCACGATATGAAAAGCGAGACTTTCGTCGGCCCAACCGTGCTTGCCGGAGTGACGCCGGAAATGCGAATCTGCCGGGAGGAGATCTTCGGTCCGGTCGCGCCGCTGCTGCGCTTCGACACTGAGGAAGAAGCGATTCAACTGGCCAACGACACGCCATTTGGACTGGCCGCGTACTTCTATGCGCGCGACGTAGGGCGGATCTACCGTGTCGGCGAAGGTCTGGAGTTCGGCATCGTCGGCGTCAACGAAGGGATCATTTCCAATGCGGCCGCGCCCTTCGGAGGCGTCAAGGAGTCGGGCTACGGGCGCGAGGGTTCCAGGTACGGATTGGATGACTATCTTGAGATCAAGTACCTGTGCCTGGGCGAGATCGAGTGATGCCCGAATCGCAACCAGCCAGACCCGCAGTATCCGGCTTCGCCGCGATCATCGCCACGGGCGCCTGCGCGGCCATGATCTTCAATACCCTGCCGCTGTTTCTCGGCGTTGCGGCGGACGCATACCAACTCGGGAATCAGGGAGCGGGATGGCTGGGCACTCTGTATCTCGCCGGGTTTGGCTTGTCGTCGGTGGCCGCAGCGTGGCTGATCGCGCGGGTAAATCGCCGCTGGCTCGGCCTGGTCCTGTTTCTGAGCGCAGCCCTGTTCTTGGCGGTGGCTTCCGGCGCGGACAGCCGGGTGTCTTTCACGCTGCTTCTCGTTGGGGTTGGGTTCAGTTTCGGCGCCCTCTACAGTCTGTCTTTTGCGATCACGGGCGAAAGACCGAACCCCACGCGGGCTTTCGGCGTCAAGCTTCTGGGCGAGGTCTTGCTGGGCGCGGCGATCCTGGCCGTGGTCCCGATTTTCATACTGCCCCGCTGGGGTCTTGGGGGCATGCTGGCCGTCTTCGCTGCGCTTGCTGTATGCGGCACGCTAAGTGCGCCTTACATCGCCAACAACGCGCCGGCGCAGGCGGAGGCGGCAGGCGGCGGCCGTTTGCCGCTCAGAGCCATTGCGGTGCTGGCTGCGCTCTTCGCGTTCACAATCGGACAGAGCGCCGTTTGGTCGTTCGCCGAACGCCGCGCCTCCTTTGAAGGATTCGATGGCGAACTGATCGGGTTTGCCCTGTCTGCCGCGGCTGCCGCAGGCGGCCTCGGCTCTCTCGCCGCGGCCTGGTTATCGAACCGCCTGGGACAGCTGATGTCGCTGTTTGCGGCGGCTCTGATCCACGCGGTATCCCTCATTCTTTTCTTCGCCGGGCGGGACCCCTGGCTTTTCGGCGCGGCTGCCTGCCTGTTCATGTTTGCCTGGCTGTTCGCTTTGCCCTACATGGCCTCCACCGTAGCGGGAGCTGACGCCAGCGGCCGCGCCACGTCGCTGGTTGCCGCCTGTTTCGCGTTCGGCAGCATGGCAGGTCCCGCACTTGCCGGCCAGCTTGTAGCCCTCGGTTCGTTCGCAGCGTTGTATTTGTTCGCGGGGATCATTGCCCTGGCCGCATACGCGTCGTTCTGCCGGCTTGCCGTGTCGGCGCCGGCCAATCGATAACCACCGGAGGGAATCCCATGCCCGATCGGCTGCCCCTTTTCATTGGCGGTGATTTCGTTGCCGGCGGCGGCGATGAAATCTTGCCCGTCACCAACCCGGCCACGCAGGAGGTGCTGACGCAAGTACGTTTCGCCACGCACACGGAAATTAACCGAGCCGTTGCGAGCGCAAGAGCCGCCTTCGTCGAATGGCGGGAGACTCCGCTTCCCGAAAGGGCGCGCCTGATGTTGCGCTACCAGAATCTGCTCAAACAGCATCAGGACGAAATCGCCCGTATTCTGAGCCTGGAAACGGGCAAGATTTTTTCCGATGCCCAGGGCGACGTCTGGCGGGGTATCGAAGTTGTGGAGCACGCTTGCAACATCGCCAGTTTGATGATGGGCGAGACTGCCGAAAACGTGGCCGGAGGGATCGACACCCACAGCTATATACAGCCCCTTGGCGTTTGCGCCGGCATTACGCCGTTCAATTTTCCGGCCATGATTCCTTTGTGGATGTTCCCCCTGGCCATCGCCTGCGGGAACACCTTCGTGCTCAAGCCGTCGGAGCAGGATCCGATGACGCCCAATCGTCTGGCAGAGCTGTTCGTGGAAGCTGGATCGCCCCCGGGCGTTCTGCAGCTTATTCATGGCGGCAAGGATCAGGTGGAGGCCCTGCTGCTTCACCCCGATATTCGCGCCGTTTCCTTCGTGGGGTCCTTGCCCGTGGCGCGGCATGTGTACCGCACGGGTACGCACCAACTCAAGCGCGTCCAGGCGATGTCCGGCGCAAAGAATCACATGGTCGTGATGCCCGACGCCAACCGCGACCAGGTGGTCAGAAATCTGGCGAGCGCTTCCTGCGGGGCCGCCGGGCAACGCTGCATGGCGATAAGCGTGGCAGTCTTCGTGGGAGAGAGCGCGGAGTGGATACCGCAGGTTCGTGACGCAATGGCTACACTGCGGCCCGGCGGCTGGGACGACCAGAACGCGGCCTATGGGCCGCAAATCACACCGCAGGCGCGTAGACGCATCATTGAGCTTATCGCTACCGGCAAAGAGGAAGGGGCCGAATGCCTGCTGGATGGCTCAGAGTGCAAGGTGGAGGGCTATCCGGACGGCAACTGGGTGGGTCCCACGCTTTTCGGCAACGTTTCCGCGGACATGACGATCTACCGTGAGGAGATATTTGGCCCGGTGCTGTTGTGCGCGCAAGTCTCAGACCTTGATGACGCCATCCGGTTGATTAATGCGAACCCGTTCGGAAACGGAGTGTCCATCTTCACTTCATCCGGCGCCGCTGCGCGCAGGTTTCAGCACGAAATCGATGTGGGCCAGGTAGGCATCAATATTCCGATCCCGGTGCCTTTGCCCTTTTTCAGTTTCACCGGCTGGCGGCAGTCATTCTTCGGCGATCAGCACGCCTACGGAAAGCAGGCAGTGAAGTTCTATACGGAGACGAAGACCGTCATGTCCCGATGGTTCGACGATGCGCCCCCTGCCGAACCCAACATGACCATCAAGCTTGCGTAGAACCGGCGCGGCTATTGAGCCTTGACATGGAGCGGTCTTTGCTCCATAAATGATGACATAGCACCAATGTATATGAGGTCATGCCATTATGCGCAGCACCGTACGCATCGACGACGATCTGATGACCACGGTCAAGACCCGGGCCCGCGGCGAGGGCGTGTCGATGACGCGCATGCTCAATCGGCTGGTAAGGCTCGGTTTGGAAGCCCTGAGCCGGGAGGCGGACAAGCCCAGGCCCTATAGGGAAAAGACGTTCCGCATGGGACGTCCGCAGGTCAACCTCGACAAGGCGCTGGCGCTTGTCGCCTCCCTTGAAGATGAGGAAACGCTCCGCAAAATGTCGTTGCGCAAATGAAACTCGTGGACGTGAATGTGCTCCTGTATTCGGTCAACGAGGAGGCGCACCAGCATGCGGCTGTGCGGCGCTGGTGGGAGCATGCCTTGAGCGGCGATGAATCCATCGGACTGCCCTGGCTGGTGCTATCCGGGTTCTTGCGCCTGGCCACGCACCCGAGAGTCTTTCCCGAACCGCTGCCAGTGGACACGGCGCTTGAGAAGGTCGATGCATGGCTGTCGGCCCGGCCGGCCGCGGTGATAACGGAAAAACCCGGCCACTGGCTCGTGCTGCTGCGGCTGTTGAGCGAATCCGGAACCGCCGGAAGCCTGACGACGGACGCGCATCTGGCGGCGCTGGCCATTACGCACGATGCGTCGTTGGTCTCCTGCGATGGGGATTTCGCGCGGTTTGACGGTCTGCGGTGGGAGAACCCTTTATCGGGCTGCGTAAACCGCTGAAGGTTGCCGCCTGTTCCATGTGAAGGCTGCCACCCGGAC
>VYBN01000013.1 GCA_009844425.1 Gammaproteobacteria bacterium
CATAATCGGGATCAACAAAATAACACATCCCCTTGTATTTATGAGATAGCCTCTACGCAACCGTGTTCGGCGGACATCCCGAACCGCCCGATGCGAGCGGCGCAGGCCAGTCGCTTTACTACCTGGCCGCATCCTTCGCAGTTCTGGTCCTCCCCACCGCGTGCATGGGCGCGACATTGCCGATGCTGTTGCGCTATGCGGTGCAATCGGACGATCAGGTCGGCCCCAGAACAGGCGCGCTGTACGCCCTGAACACGATCGGCGCGATTGCCGGGACTCTCGCAGCGGCATTCCTGCTGCTGCCCGCGCTCGGGCTCAGGAACAGCATTCTGTTTGGAGCGAGTGTGAATTTCGTCGTGTTCCTGGTGGCGGCCTGGTTGTCGCGGGCGCAGTCAGGCGTTCGGGATACCGCATCATCCATGACGCTGCAACACGCGCGGATCGGGAAACAGGCCGAAGCACTGATACTCCCGGTCATGCTCATTTCCGGGATGGTGACGTTTACCTATGAGGTCCTGTGGACGCGCCTGTTGTCGCATGTCCTGGGCGGCAGCGTCGTGGCGTTCGCAGTCATGCTCGCGAGTTTCCTCTCGGGAATTGCGGTAGGCAGTGCGGTGGCGTCCCGTCTTGCGGTATCACGCCTGTTTTCCCAAAAGGCGTTCGCGGTAACGCAACTGGGAATCGCGGCCACCTCGCTGGCGATCTACCAGCTGCTGGACGTTGCCGTACCGGAAATTGCAGGCCTCGGCCGCAATATTGCGCTTGCCGTTGCAGTGCTTCTGCCCGCGACATTGTTTATCGGGGCGACATTTCCGCTCGCCGTTCGCATCCTCAGCCGCAACGAAGAGGATGCGGCGAACGCGTCCGCGCGCGTGTATTCATGGAACACCCTGGGCGCCATCGCAGGTGCGGTGATTGCCGGCTTCATATTGATTCCGGCTCTTCGTTACGAAGGAACGGTGAAGCTGGCGGTGATGGCGAACATTCTTCTGGCGCTTGCGGTTGCGCTCGCCGTACCGGTCCGGCTGTCGAAACTGGCGGGCGTTGCTGCCGCATCGGCGATTCTCGTTCTGATTGCCTTCAGGCCGAGCATGCCCGAGTCCTTTCTGAGGGTGTCACCATTGAACGATGCTCGCAACGGGACGATCCGCTACTATGATGTCGGTCGCTCGGCAACAGTCCTGATGCTGGAGCGGGATGGCTTCTTCTATTTGAGAACCAATGGCCTGCCCGAGGCATCGACGGACATGAATGGCGCGCCGCCGACCCGGCATTCGCAGCGTCTGCTCGCTGCGCTTCCGGTAATCGCCAGGCCTGAAGTCGAGAAAATGCTCGTCATCGGGCTTGGCGGCGGCGTCGTGGCTGAGGATATTCCGGCGTCGGTGCGGGAGTTCGATGTCATCGAGCTGGAGCCGAAAGTGGTCGAAGCCAATCGCGAAATTGCCGCGGAGCGAAACACCGATCCGCTGAGCGATCCGCGCGTAAGGGTCGTGGTCAATGACGCCCGGAACGCCATGCGCCTCATGACCAAGGAATATGATGCGATCGTCTCGCAGCCGTCACATCCCTGGACGGCTGGTTCGTCCCATCTCTACACGCGCGAATTCATGTCGCTGGCCAAGTCCCGGCTTGCGAAGGACGGCGTCTTCCTGCAGTGGATGAACCTCAGATTCGTTACCGAAGACCTGTTGCGGTCGCTCTCCGGCACCCTGCTGGACGTATTCCCGCACGTCCGGGCCTATCATTTCGATCCCAACGTCGTATTCTTCCTGGCTTCGCGATCGCCGTTGAACCCCGAACTGGGGCTTGCGATGCACGGCGAGCCCCTTGCGACCCACCGGCCCCAGTTCATGCGCAAGGGAATTGCGTCCCTCAATGATGTCGTAGCAGGGCTCGCCTGGGATACCGAGGGACTGCGCGTGATGGCCGGTGGCGCACCTCTGCTCACGGACGACGAGAACCGGATGGCGCAAAGGATCGTGGGCGACTTTGAAAATGCTGCGATTCCGTATTCTCGCGTGAAAAGCCTGATCCGGGAGCACGGCCCACTGTTTGATCCGACCAGTTTTGTCTATCGAGAGCTTATCGGCGAGATTGACTTCGTTTACGTCGGTGATCGGCTCGCGGCAATGTATGCACCTGAACTTGTTCAGGCGCTTGTCCGGTCGCTGGCCGACCACAGACACGCAGATGGGGTCGCGATTGGCGCGAAAGTGCTCCTTTCGCAAGGTCAGCCGCGGCGAGCCGATCGGTTTCTGATGAGCGTGCTCGATCTGGATCCTGACAACCCGGTCGCAGGCTACCTGCTCTTCAAGGATCGCGGCGATTCACTTGCCGATGACTCGCTGCCCAGTCGAATTGCCGGCTTCGCCGACACGCTGACGGACGCCGCGCGGTCGGTGATTCTGAATTGGGACGATTCGTTCCGCGGGCCGGCTGCCGGCGCGCGTTCCGACGACGCCCTTCTCGCCGAGTCAGCGCCCTACGAGCAATGGTACGTAGATGCCGCAAAGATGCGCGCCGACTGGCGAATCCGGGCGGGCATGCGGGGTGAATCCGGCACTTACGCAGTTGACGCGATGAAAATCATAGACGATGCAATCGCCCTGCATCAGGATCTTGATATATACGGCATGCGCATGGCCGCATCGTTTCTCGCCGGTGATTTTGATGCGACGCTCGAAACGGCGCGACGGATGATCTGGGTGATTCGCACGGATCTGGAGTTTCGCTCTAGATCGGGCGGAACTCCGATGTCGCGTGTCGAAGCGAGAAATACGCTGCGAAGGCTTGACGCCATCAATCGTGGCCTTAAGGAAGTAAGAGACCGGGGTCTTGCGGCAGAGTACAAACTCGATGATCTCGACGCGCAAGCCGGCGCGCTCGCAAGGCGGCTGGAACTGATCGACCAGGGTGCTCCCCGGAGCTGATGAGTAATCCGGGACGGTCGGTCCACCACCCGGCGACGGCGCGCTCAGACACCAAAAATTATGCACTCAGATGCCAGCGTGAACATTAACGGAAAACTATACTCAGACATGGGCCGGTTCACAGAGGTCCACGCCCATGGGTAGGAATGCAATGGACTTGGCGGCCAAGAGAATCGTTGTAACGGGCGCAGCGTCCGGAATTGGCAAGGAAAGTGCTCGAATGCTCCGGGAAAGGGGCGCGACGGTGATCGGTCTCGATCGCAAGCAGCCGGCAAATGGGCTGGTCGATCAGTTCATTCGCGTTGACTTGACGGAATTCGAGTCAATCGGCCGGGCCGTCAACGCGATCGAGGGCAAAGTCGATGGGCTTTGCAATATCGCCGGTGTGCCCCCGACGGCATCTATTGCCACCGTTGTCACCGTGAACTTCATTGCCTTGCGATACCTGACGGAGCGCATGCTGGACAAGCTCGCCGACGGCGCATCCATTATCAATATGGCATCGTTGGCAGGCGTGGGCTGGCCCGATTCCATCGAGCAGGTCAAGCGCTTCATTGCGGAGGCGGATTTCAACAATGCCGATAGTCTGTGCGAGGAACTCGGCATCGATGAGGAACGGAGCTATTTCTTTGCGAAGGAAGTGCTCCGCGTATGGACCATGCAGAACTGGAATACCTGGCGGCAGCGCGGGATACGGGTGAATGCAATAAGTCCCGGCCCCGTTGAAACTCCGATTCTGGCCGATTTCCTCGAGACTCTGGGTGAACGTGCCGAAGAGGACATGGGCGTCATGGGCCGCGCCGGTACGGTGGAAGAGATTGCACCGATCGTTGTATTTCTGTGCAGTGATGACAGCGTCTGGATAAACGGCACGAACATAGCCGCAGATGGCGGTATGCAGGCGCATGTGATGAGACAGGTTCACGGGTTCTGAAGAGGGTGCGGCTTTGAGGCATCTTCGATTTGCACCTGCAGCCTTTCTGGCCGTTTCGCTGTTATCGGGTTGCGGCGGCGGCGATGGTGGTTCCGCTCCAGTCAGTGAGGGAGATGCGCGCCCCAACATTCTGCTGATTGTCGTTGACGACCTGGGTCTGAACGATCTCAGTTTTTTTGGCAGCGAGATCGAGACGCCGAATATAGATGCGCTGGTGAGGGATGGAGTGATGCTCGCGGATTTCAATGCGAGCCCTAACTGTTCGCCTACGCGGGCGATGCTCATGACGGGTGTGGACAACCACGTTGTCGGCCTTGGATGGATGGCCGAAGTGCTGCCGGATTTTCTGAAGGGTCGCCCCGGTTACGAGGGCTACCTCAATCAGCGCGCCGCCACACTGCCGGAGCTTATGGCCGATGCCGGCTACAACACTTATATGACCGGCAAGTGGCACCTTGGAAACACGGAAGAGACAAGCCCTTTCGCACGGGGTTTTGACAGGACATTCAGCCTGGCGAACGGTGGCGCGGGCGCCTTTCAGAATCAATTGTGGTTGCTTCCGCACGATCCCATCGTTTATCGCGAGAACGGCAAACGGGTCGAGGTTCTGCCCGACGATTTCTACAGCACCCGTTTCTATACGGAAAAGATGATCGAGTTCATCGACAGCGATCTTGGCGACGGCAAGCCGTTTCTGGCGTTCCTTTCATATACGTCGCCGCACTGGCCGCTTCAGGCGCCGGCGGAATCCATCGCCAAGTACGAGGACATGTATCTCGATGGGTACGATGCTCTGAAGAGTCGCCGCCTGCAACGTCTCAAGGATCTGAGTTTCTACGAACAGGATATCGACGCATTCCCCAGGATGCTGAAGGGAAGACCATGGGTCGAGCTTACCGAAGAGGAACAGCGATACGAGTCGAAGAAGATGGCCATATACGCCGCCATGGTTGACGATCTCGATGTCTACATCGGTGTAATCGTCGATCATCTGAAGGGCATAGGCGAGTATGAGAACACCCTGATCTTCTTTATGTCGGACAACGGCCCGGAAGGCAACAACATCCTGATGGGTCCGGGCATGAACGAGTATCTGGAAGCCTGTTGCGACAACCGATACGAAAATATAGGCAACGCCGATTCCTACGTCATCTACGGTCCCGATTGGGCCCAGGCCGGCAACGTGCCGTTGCGGACCTACAAGGCGCACACATCGCAAGGAGCGTTGCTGGTGCCCGCCTTCGCCCATTTTCCGAAAAACTACCCGGGGGGCAGGACCTCTGACGAATTCCTGACGATAAAGGACTTATTGCCGACCATTCTCGAGGCGGCGAATGTGGAACATCCTGGAGGCGGGATGTATCGCGGGCGCGAGGTCGCCGAATTGGAGGGACGTTCAATGCACCCGCTTCTGCTCGGCCGGCAGGATTCCATTCGCGAACCGACAGACTACATGGGCTGGGAAATATTCGGCCGACGTGCGATCCGCAAGGGCGACTGGAAGGCGATTTACCTGGCGCAACCGCTGTTCGGAGAAAACGATGTTCCGTTGGTAAAGCTGCAGACCTGGCAGCTCTATAACCTGGCCGACGATCCCGGCGAAGTAAACGACCTGTCCGCCGAGCACCCGGCGAAGCTGAATGAACTGGTGGCTCTTTGGGACGAGTACGCGGAAAGAAACAATATCTTCATTCGTGAGGGCGCCGAATGAAAAAAGGCATCCTGGCGGCAGTCATTGCCGCCTCGGTTAACGGCATGTTCGCGGTCTTTTCCGTCATCCTGGCACTGGCCATTTCCCGGGACGGGCTGGCGCACGAAAGCGAATACGACCCGAAGACGAATCCCCGGCCCTGGATTCGGCCGCTGGACCGGCAGGGCTTTCACCTCGGTTTTCCGCTGGCAACCGTTACGCCAATGCTTTCGCCGGCTGACACCGGCGGCTTGTTCGATGGGGGCGTCGAGCACATCGAAACGGATTACTACGGCCCGGCGCATGTGCACGAGAAATTGGACGAAACCATCATCATGATCGATGGCAGCGCCTACATACGACTCAATGATCGCGACTTCACGCTCACCAGGGGCGAATGGCTTCACATCCCACGGGGCACGGTTCACAGTTTCAAGTCAACGGGCAGCCCGGCCAAGTGGATTATCCTGAAATCACCGTCGGCGCCACCGCCGCCCGCAACTGTCACGCCCGAGTGCGATCGTTCCGCATTCACGCCTTCGATGGTCGCGGATGTCGAGAGAATGAAACAGTTCTATCACGACTGCCTCGATGACTTTTATATGGTTCCGGATGCAGGTTTACCGGGAACACCCTATACGCCCAGCAGTTACAGGCCCGATTTCGAGGTTCGTCCCTGGGTCCGGCCGCTGGACCGCCGACAATTTCACCTTGGCTTCCCGTCCGCAAGCGTTACGCCCATGTTGAGCGGCGAAGATACGGGGGGCGCATTTACGGGCGCCATAGAGCATATCGAGACCGATTACTACGGTCCCGCGCATGTGCACTACACCAAGTCCGAGACGATCATCATGATCGATGGGAGCACCCGGCTCCGGGTGGATGGCACCGACATTACATTGACGGAGGGTCAGTGGCTGCATATTCCGCCCGGCAATGTGCACAGCTTTGATTCCACCGGCAATCCGGCCAGGTGGATCATCCTGCAGTCGCCTGCATCGGGAGAGCCTGGCGATGCGGCGGATTCGGATGAGTGCGACAGGAGCGCCTTCACGCCGGACATGATTGCCGATCCGGAAATCATGACCAGGTGGTATCACGACTGCGTGGATGACTTCTACATGGTCCCGGAAGCGGGACTGCCCGGTGACGAAGCGGGGCGGTAGTTCGCGCGGTTACTCAATATGGGGAAACGAATGATGAATAGACGGGCGTTTGTGAAAATGGGCATCGGCTCCGTGTCGGCTTCGCTGATATGGCCCGTGCTGGCGCAAGGCAAGTCCGGCGCAGAACTGCTGAACACTGTTGTGGTTTATCACGAAAATGCGCCCGACGGGACGGCTTTCTTCGGGGAACTCCTGGACAGGGGTGCGGAACCATTCCCGATTGGCGGAACTCTCGATCCTGCCCGGAAGAACCAGCTGTACCGCCGCCTCCAGGAACGTCCCTCGCTGGTCATGGGTCTGACTGACCAGGTGAGCGCTTTCGAATTGCAGATGGCCGCGGGAGACGCTTTTCATTTCAAGGTGCCTGAGGACCAGGTGTCCATCGAAAACCGTGGGGATGGCTCATTGGTGGCCTGGGCCGTAGCCCCGATTGCTGAAATACGCAAAGGAGGTGGAGCATGAGAACTCCGGATGGGGTAAGCGAAAGCGACTTTCGGAAGGCGCTCGAGGAATTCGCGAATATAGTCGGATCCCAGTGGGTATTCACGTCGCCGGAAGCCGTGGATCTGTATCGCGACGTTTACTCGATTTACAGGAATGAGCCGGAAGAGCCGGTGATTCCGGCGGCGATCGCACCTTATACAGCCGAAGAAGTACAGGCGGTCGTGAAGGTTGCGAACCGATACAGGATCCCCCTGTATCCGATCTCCACAGGCAAGAACCTGGGTTACGGTGGCCCCTCGCCGGTGTACTCGGGCAGCCTCGTACTCGACCTGAAGCGCATGGATCGCATTCTTAACGTCGACGTTCAGAGCGCGACCGTCCTGGTTGAGCCGGGAGTCAGTTTTTACCAGCTGTATGAGTACTTCGAGGAAAACAACATCCCACTAACCATGGATATTCCCGATCCGGCGTGGGGCAGCCTCGTCGGCCATGCACTGGACCGTGGCCTGGCGCATACCTATTCGCAATACGGCCGCGACCGCTGGAGTAGCCGGTGCGGCATGGAGGTCGTGTTGCCTACGGGTGAGTTGATCCGTACCGGAACCGGGGCTGCGGAAAACACCGCAATCTGGCAGGACCATCAATACGGCATGGGTCCTCAGATTGACGGGATCTTCGCACAGTCAAATTACGGTGTGGTGACCAAGATGGGGTTCTGGTTGCGGCCGGCGCACGAGGGGTTCCGCCGCGGCCGCGTTCACTTTGCGAATTTCGACGATATCCACAAGATGCTGGAACTGGATACCCGCCTGCAAAACATGGAAGTCTATAACGGCATGGCGAATCTGGGCACGCCGTTGTACGGAAGCATGATGCCCGGCATGCACGAGAAACCGGTCACCGATCCCGAGCACCTGCGCCTGCTTGAGATCAAGGACAGCAAGCGCCCCGACCCCGGCCCCCTGGCGCGCTATGGAAAGGAAAACAGGATTCCGTTCTGGGTGCTGGATCTCAAGTACCACGGGCCAAACTCGATTACAAAGGCGCAGTGGGAGTACACCCGGGACCTGTTTTCCCGGGAGGTGCCCGGGTGCTGGTTCACGGAGTACGAACCGCTTACGTTCCCGCTGGACAAGGCGACCATGGATACGCTGAACGAACCCGGTCGTGTCGAAAAGGTGCACCTCGGCATTCCCACGCTGGCTCGATTCGCGAGCGTCATGCGCAGCGAGCTCAACCCGAATCCCGATGTCGGCCACCTCTGGTTTGCACCCATGGTTCCGAAGAACGGGACGGAAGTCCTGAAGGCGCAGGAAGTACTGCAACGGGAAACGGACCGTCTGGGCGTCAAACTGCCGTTCCCCTATTACGCGCAGATGCCGCTCTTCTGGTACCCGAGAGTGGGCATCTTCCTCGCCGGCTGGCAGGTCAGCCCCGACCCCAAGGTCAATCAGCGAACCCGGGAACAGTACATCGAGCTTACGCAGATTTGCGCCGATCTTGGCTGGACCGAATACCGGGCGCCGGCCCCGCTGCACAAGGACATTATCGGCATGGCGAACGGCTTCAACGACTCGGCCATGATGAAGTTCCGGAACACGCTGAAGGACGCCATCGACCCGAACGGAATCATTTCCGCGGGGCGCTATGACGTTTGGCCGAAGCATCTCAGAGAGGAGCGAGAGTCATGAAAAGGCTGATCCTTTTGTCAATACTTGCAGCGTCCATGGGAGTAGCCGAGGCCGACGACGAAAAGCAGCATGCCAGAGGCAAGGCCGTCTACGGCAAGTGGTGTCTGATCTGCCATGGCGAAGACAATGGCTCGTCCGGAGGCGGAACCCGGGCGCTGAAGGTCCTTTACAAGGGCGTGGTGCCCGCCAAGCTCGAAGACAGGACCGACATGACTCCCGAATTCATCAAGACGGTCGTCCGGCAAGGACAGGCCGGCATGCCGAACTTCAGATACACGGAAATCAGCCCCGAAGACCTGGAGGCCGTAATCGCCTACCTGAGGAGGAACAACAAGTAATGAGCCTCGTCAACCGGCGCCGGTTTCTGGCGCGGATCGCGGCTTTGCCGGGCGGGATCGCCGCCGCCGGCGCCTTGTCATCGCTGCGTTCTCCCGATGCCCGTGCGGCGCCCATGCCGGAATATCCCTATACGCTCGCGGAACGCGATCGCCGTTGGGCCAACGTTCGCAAGATGATGTCCGAAGGCGGCTTTGACTGCCTGATTCTTCCCCATCGGTCGGGCGATGATGTCAACCAGCTGATGTATGCAGACTACGTTTCGGGCGGCGGCTTCTTCGACTTCGGCGATGGAGCGGTCGTATTTCCGCTGGAAGGCGAACCCGTTCTTGTCAATGGCTTTTTGCCGTCGGCCTGGATCGACAGGCGGGCGGACAAGGCCTACCAGGAGAACGGAGTGCAGGTTCCTTTGGGCGATCAGATTGTCGAGGTCGTTCAGGACCTGGGACTGGCCAGGGGCAACCTGGCGGTTGTCGGCACCCGGTCGGGCGCCGAAGGCCTCAACGAATTCCTCAATGAGGGCCTGATCACGCATGCGGCGTGGTCGGCCGTCCTGGCCGGCTTGCCGGAGGCGACTTTCACGGACATCACCGAGGCCTTCTCATTGGTCATGATGATCAAGAGCAAGGAGGAGATTGCCAATATCGAGAAATCGGCGTTGCTGGGCGAGCGGCTCCACGAACTCATTCTGCAGGAAACCGCGGTCGGCATGGACAAGCGGGAATTCCAGGCGATGGTCGAGCATTTTCTGGCCGTGAACGGCGCGCGTCCGGACGTGCGGGCGCTTGCGATGGCGCCGGGGCCCGTCAGGGAGGGCCATGTCATCAATTCCGAGTACGGGATCGTATACGCGGGCGGGTACAGCCAGGTCACGCTCTGCGCGGTGGTCGGCAGGATGAGCGATGAAATGAAGAGGCTCGCCGATGTCGCCCACCAGCTCATGGACCTCGGCGCATCGACTCTGCGCGCGGGAAAGACTTTCGGCGATGTCATCGAGCCGATGGAGAAGCTCAGCGCCGACTCCGGCTACTGGCACATGTTCCCGCATATTCACAATATTCTGCCGATGACCCTGGTCGGCCCGGTGTATATCGGCGGTCCGGACAAGCCGGGTTCCCTTTGCCTTGGAGCGCACGTCGAGATCAAGGAAGGAATGGCATTCAGTTTCGAACCGGCTGCAAGAACAGGGCAATTCGCCGAAGCCAAGGTAGGCGCGACTGCCGTCGTTACCGCGGACGGACTCAACGTAATCAACACGATCGGAACGCGGGTCCAGCAGATCTGAGGACCCCTTGAATACCCGATCTGAGCAAGAGGCCGGCATGCAGGATTTGAGAAAGGAAAACTGGGTCTACGGCGGGGCCTTTATCGTCGGTCTCGCGATTGTCGCCATGCTTCAGTACCTCTTCTGGAGCCGCGCACCCGGCGATTGCTCGGTGGAAACATTTGGTGAAGATGCTGCTGCGGCGTGGAATAACCGTGAGTACCTTGCTCATTCAGCCTGTTACCAGAAGCTGTTCCGTGACCATTCCGATCTGGATCTCAGTCAACAAGCGGCCCGCGATATGGAAGCGATACTGGCAAGGGATCACCCGCGGCGCGGTTACAAGATTGGCGGCCACGATGCCTCCATGTGGGACAGAATCGGATTGCCTGGCCCGATGTTTGGCGTGTTCTATGGCGAGGATGCGTTCTTTGAAAACGGCGCGACTGTTCCCATCCGGGGCCAGGTGATGAATTACGAACCGGACATGCTGCTCCGGATCGGCGACGAGCGCATCAACGAGGCGGAGTCCGTCGAGCAAGCCATGCGTTATGTGGACCGCATCTACGCGTTCATCGAACTGCCGGTGCTGTTGGGCGACCCGGCGGAACTGCAGGAAGGTTTTATCTTTCCTTTCCTGATGCAGGCGACAAACCTGGGAGCAAGGCACGGCGTCATCGGCGAGTACCTGGATACGGCCGATGACCCCGAGATCTTCGAGAACCTGCGCAATCTGACGGTGATATCCGCCAACCCTGACGGAACTCAAAGAAGCATTTACGAGGTTGCGAAACGCGATTCCGTGCACCCGGTCATAGTCACGCTGCAGGCCGCAGAATCCCTGCGCAAACGGGGAGAGTCACTGAAAAAAGGCGACGTGATCAGCGTGGGCGCGATGATGGAGGAGTTCATTGATCCCGCTGTCCCTATCGAAGGAAAGCGGCATGTGCACTATTACATTGGCGACTCAGTGATCTCCGTGGCCGCCGGATTCCGGGAGTAAGGCGATGGCGAACATTCTGGCGCATACAACGCTGCCGCGCATGGCGAAGAACCACCTGCTGTTCGTGCTGACGCTGTCCATGACAGTGGTCTTCCTGATGGCGGCAAGCCTGAAGATCCGGGCCTACTGGATGATGATCATGGGCTTTGACGGTTACGGCTATCCGATCGCTTTCCTGTTCTTCATCGGTTATGCCGAATTGTTCGGGGCGATCTCCCTGTGGCTCAGACGATGGGCCCTGCTGGGCTCAATGGGTCTGTCGGTCATTGTTCTCGGCGCTGCGGCGACCCACATCATCAACGACGACCCCATCGAGTTTTCCGGTCTGGCGTATGCAATGACGCCGGTGATGCTCCTGATCACCTTCTATCATTGGCGGGCTGCCCGTCAGGAGTAGACAAATCAGGGCGTTAACAAGCCCTGATCGGTAGCGTCCGTCAGTGCGGGGATGTGGGCGGCCGGATACTTGTACGCCTTGAATACCGGAGTAGTTCCCTTGTACTCGGCGACGATTTCGCCGTCGGAGGCCACCTCCACCACGTGATAGTCCGTCGTGTCGGAAATCAATGTGTTGCCGTTCGGCAGGCGTCTCGCTCCGCCCTGAAAATCGGCGAAATAGCCGGGGTGCTCCCAGTACCATGCGATTTCGGCTTCGTAGGCCGAGCTTTCGCGACGCCCGTAAGTAACTCCGTCCCAACCGGGTAACGTCAATTCGTACACGTTGCTGCGGGTTTCCTGAACTTCGATTACGCCGATTTCGCGCATATTGTCAGCGGGCGGCTGCCCGGGCCGACGCGGCCGCATGACCGTGTTGTTGTTGTGGATCAGGATATTGCCCGCGCCCGGTAGTCCCTCGTCGATCCAGTTCGCGTCATGTTGCTTCAAAAAAACTCTGTCGGCGGCGGTTCCCATGTCGTAGGCGGCCGGATTGCCGTACCGAAAAAGGATTTCGCCGCTGCGCCCGACAATCCAGATTTCGTCGTAGATAAATGAGCTTAGCAGCACCTGGTCGAGGTCCGCGTTGTAATCGACGGAATTGATGTGTTGCCTTACGGTGTCGAGCGGCGCATAGGACTCCGGAAAGTGCGGATCAATTCGCTCCGGATGCTCAGCAATTACGCCGTAGTTGGGGGCGTCCGGAAATCGATCCTGGATGAGGTGGTCCGCGAAACTCCATGCCCAGACAATCTCGCCTCCACCGGTTTCGAAATCGGGCGCAAGTTCCATCACTCCATCGGCCCACACTTCGTCCCGCCCCTCTGCGTCCCAGCCGATCGCCCTTGCTTCGCCGGCTGACAAACGCTTGTACGTCGTTACCAGAAAATGGCCGTTCGGCATCGGCTCCATGTCGTGGTGGAACAGCGTGTTTTCGAACTGCGTCGCCAGAAACTGCCAGATGACATTGCCGTGGGCATCGACCACCTGAATCGCGTCCGTCGAGGCGATCGGCCCGCCCGCGACATTCCCGCGATCAAGAATCCCGGTCCTCAGGACCCGGCCTCCGTCAAGCAGGTAGGCAGGCGTTCCGCCGCCCGTGAGGTTGGTCGGCCATGTGTGGACCAGTTTGCCGGCAGAGTCGACGAGAACGCTGATGTTCTCGACATCCTGCTGTAATTCGTCGGACTGGTGCCAGAAGAGAAAGCCAGGGTCAACGCGATCAGGCTGGTGAATGTTGACCTCAATTGGCTCCCGGGAATCGCCCGCACTGGCGCAAGCGAACGCGACAAGTGCCAGGACCAGAGGCGTTCGTGTGATGAGAGATTGAGTGGTCATTTATTCACTATCGACTGCGGATCGTTCTGTTGAGGCAAGGAAGTATACTGACACGGGAATGATGGGAGCGTGAGATTTGGGGGAGAGGATTTTCGACACGAGCGTCGTGCCGGCACAAGCCCAGCTGGAGTATTGGGCCGATCACGTTTGCAAGGCTTTCACGAATTTGCAGATCCGAAAGGCTTCGAGTGATATCGAAGGATTTGCCGGCAAGCTTGCCCAACGCGATTTCGGGCCGATATCAATAGCGTCCGCGCTTGCGCAGGAAAGCGAAGTACAGCTGACCAGAAGGGAAATCTCGGAGGCAACCGAAGAGGTCCTGCTGCTTCATCTGCAATACAAGGGACGCTCAACCCTCTACCACAACGGCGCGGACACGATTCTGAGCGCGGGCGATATAGAGATATGCGACTGCACGCAACCGTACCGCCTCAACCTGTTCAGCAACCATCGGGCGCTGCATGAAATGCTGGTTGTTCGAATACCGCTGGCGCTTCTGTCGTCTCGAATACCTAATGTTCATGTCCTGGCCGGCGCGTTTGTGTCCGCAAAGAGCGACCTTGGAAATTTGCTTTCCCGGTTCATTGTCAACGTCTGGGAAGGTCGTCACGGAATCAAGGATGAGGCCGCCATGCAACTTGGAAAGCAGATCGTGGACCTGGTGATGCTCGCATTCAATAACGACGCCATCAAGGAGATTCCGGAATCTTCGATTCGGACGGGGCACCTGATTCGAATGAAGCGATTCATCGACGCACATTTGTCCGATGCATCCCTGGCGCCTGCAACAGTTGCGGCAGCCGCATGCATTTCACAAAGATACGCTCATCAGCTGTTCGCGACCGAGGAAGGCACCATCTCGGGCTACATAATGGCGTGTCGATTATCGCGTTGCGAGGAGATGTTGGCGGCGCCGCAATACAGCAATCTCACGATATCGGAAATCGCTCATATGTGGGGTTTCAAAGACGCTTCGCACTTTGGCCATGTGTTTCGTCGCAAGCATGGAATGAGCCCGTCAGCCTTCAGAAACCCAAGGCCATAGTGTCCACGCATTCGGCTCGGCCCCGTGATGGATGACGGAACTCAGATAGCTCCTGCGTGAGAATTTTGCAGGCACCGAACCCGTATCGAATAGCCCTCCACCACGAAGCCAAACCCAGTGCCCTGATTTGAATATAACCGGACGTGAATTCGGCATGTTTCGCTCATGGGCCGCAACTTCAGTTGCACTCAGAAGCCAGCATTTGGGCGTCCAGATACCAGACTTTTCTCTTCCGAACAACTAGATTTGTAACCGTGTTCGTCAGGAAGAACGCATGAAACAAGGCATCCTGTTGGCGGTTATCGCTTATGAGCTGATCACGATTGTCGGCGTCGGCTGGTGGGTAGCCCGAATCCAGGCTCGCCGGACGCTCGCGGAACCGGAATCGTTCACTCACGCGGGCCACGGCCTTCCGGTTCCCGCAGTTGCACTGACGCTGGCGCTCACTGTTCTCGGAGCCGTGCATGTGATCGGCGTGTTCGAAATGACCTGGGATCTTGGCGCGCCGGTACTGTGGTTCAGTTTCGCGCATGTAATCCTGTTGTCGGTAATCTGCCTGGCAACGGGCCGTTGGGTGCGGCGGCTGAAGATGTCCACGGTGCCCGAGTTTCTCGAGTCGGGCTTCGGACTGCGAACGCGTCTCCTGGTGAGCAGTGCCATGATCGGCGCCATTTTCGGAATCATCACCCTGGAAGCCCAGGGGCTGGGCGTGCTCTTCTACACGATGACCGGCTGGCCGATTCAAGTCGGTTGCATCGTTGGAGGCGTACTCGGTGTCCTGTACGTGATATTGGCGGGGATGAGGGAAATCAGCTTTCTCAATATCATCAACGCGGCGGTAATGTACCTCGCCATCATCCTGTCGGTCATCTTCATTGGCTTCGCCCTGCCAGGGGACGGTTACAACACGGTCGCCGAGGTCCATCGGGCCGCGGAAAACGGACCTTCGCTCTCTCCGATCGGCGACCTTGGAGTCATAATCGGCTTTGGCTTGCCCATCATCATTGCGATCGCAGTCAGTCAGTCTGTAAGCCAGATGACCTTGCAGACTGCAATGTCGGCGAAGTCCGAGAAGACATTGGTGCGATCAATGTGGATCGCGGCCCCGGTTAACGGCATGTTCGCCGTGTTTGCGGTGATCCTGGCTCTTGCCGCCATGTCATTGCCGGAGTTCGCCGATCGCGGCCCGAAGGTAGCGACCACGGCCATGCTCGTCGAACTCCTGCCGCCGTGGCTCGCTGCGGTCCTGCTGGCCGCATTTGTGGGTGTGATCCTTTCGACCTTCGCGATGACGGCATTGGCCTCGTCAACACTCTTTGCCAAGGACATATACAAGCGGCTCTACAGGCAGGATGCGAACGAAGCCGAAGTGACCCGCGTAACGCGGATCGGAATCGTCGTGTTCGGATCGCTGGCCATGGTCGCGTCCATGTTCATGCCTCCTATCCTCGCCGGTGTCGCCTGGCTCCTGGCGTGGATGACACCCGTCTTCTGGGTGCTGGTCTACGGGTTGTTCTGGAAACGCAATGAGAACGTCGCGATTGCAGCCTTGCTGGCAGCCTGGATTCTCAATTCACTTTGGACTTACACGGATCTTGCGGACTGGGTAGGGCTCGCGGTCGTACACAATGCCTACGTGACTTTCAGCGCAGGATTTGTGGTGACAACGCTGGGCAACGCGATATTTGGTGGAAAGCCCGGCCTGATGAACAAAGCGGCGAGAGCCTGACAGGAGCAACGATGGCCTGGGACATCATCTTGAAAAGCCTTGGGATCATTCTCGCAATCATGGTCGTTGCGCAGGCGATCTTCCACTTCTTCGGGGACAAGCGGAGTCCGGGGGTAAACGATGAGTGATGCACTGACGGAGATGCTGTGGATGGGTGGTTGCACGGCCCTGATGGTTTGTGTGGGCCTGATTGCATTCGTTGGCTACCTGCGCACGAAGCCGGCCGCGACCCGTACACGAGTCAGAGGAGTTCCTGATCGACGAGATCTCGGTGTAGGGACAGGCCGCGATTGACCAACTTCCTGCATGCTTCGGAGGAATAATTGATGGCATACAGCATGTACATTGACGGTGCCTGGTATGCACCCGGAGACACGTTCCCCGTTATCAATCCGGCGGATGGAGCGGAATGGACGCAAGTGGCGAATGCCGACCGGCCGGCTACGGTTCAAGCGATCGAAAGCGCTGCCGCGGCGGCCAACGGATGGGCGAACCTGCCCCATACAGAACGGGCACGCTACCTCTTGAAGGCTGCCGATATTGTCGAGGCACGCCGCGACAATCTCGTGGATTCCCTGGTCGACGAAGCCGGCTCCTGGATTGGCAAGGCGATGTTCGAATCAGGTTATGTTCCCGGCATTTTTCGCGCAGCGACTGCCGCCGCGTATCAGACAAGCGGAGAGATCCTGCCGTCCGAACACGACAAGGTCAGCATGGTGCAGCGCTGCCCTCTCGGCGTTGTAAGCGTCATCTCGCCATGGAACTTCCCTGCCCTGCTTTCCGCCCGCGGCTTTGCCGTCGCCCTGGCGGTGGGGAATTCCGTCGTGCTCAAGCCTTCCGAGGAAACGCCCGTGAGCGGCGGCGTGTTTTTCGCCGAGGTCTTTGAAGAGGCCGGTTTGCCTCCCGGCGTACTCAATGTCGTCACCTGCTCGCGCGAAAGGGTTACCGATGTGGGCGAGGAACTCGTATCCAATCCTCATGTGCGAGGAATCAGCTTTACCGGCTCCACGGCCGTGGGGCGCGAGATCGCGTCGCGGGCCGGTTTCCTGCTCAAGAAGGCTTGCGTCGAACTGGGCGGCAAGGATGCGCTGCTGATACTTGACGACGCCGACCTGGATCGGGCGGTCAACGCAGCAACCTTCGGCTCCTTCATGCACCAGGGACAGATCTGCATGTCGGTTGAAAGAATCATCGCTGCCGAATCGCTGGCCGAGGAGTTCTCCGGACGCTTCGCTGCCAACGCGCGACGGCTCAAGAGCGGCAACCCGCGTGATTTGGGCTGCCCTATTGGCCCAATCATCAACGAGCGCCAATTGGAAAAAATCAGGACGCAGGTTGAAGACGCGCGCGACAGAGGCGCGAAAGTGCTTGCGGGTGGAACGAGTAACGGAAACTTCTACGATGCCACCGTGCTGACCGAGGTCACGGCGGACATGCAGGTGTACTCCGAGGAAACTTTCGGACCGGTAGCTGCCGTGATTACGGCTGCCGATGACGATGAAGCCATCGCAATTGCCAATGACACGGAATACGGGCTTTCGGCAGGCATCATCACCGCTGATGAAGAGCGCGGACTGGAGGTCGCACGCCGTCTGCACACCGGAATGGCGCACGTGAACGACAGCTCCGTGAACGACGAACCGCATGTTCCGTTCGGCGGAATGAAGTCCAGCGGCCTCGGTCGTCACGGAGGGCGCGCTTCCGTCGATACCTTTACCGAAATGCGCTGGATCACGCTGGAGCGCGGTGGAAGGCACTATCCTCCGCCCTTCCTTGAGCCGAAATAGTTGAACGCAGGGCACAAGAACGGTACGCATCAGGCATCTGACTTTTTTATGGAAGCAGCTTCTCATGTCCATCGTCTTTACGAAGATTGACCGCTCCGCGCAGGGAATGACGGAGGAATTCGCCGGTTTCGGCGTTGCCACCGTGCATGAGGCGCAGGGCCAGAGGGGATTGCTTGACCCGGCGTTGCGGCCGATCTACCGGCCGGTATCTATTGCCGGCACGGCCGTAACCTGCGAGGTGGCGCCCGGCGACAACTGGATGATCCACGTTGCCGTGGAGCAATGCCGGGACGGCGATGTGCTGGTCGTGACACCAACCCATGCCTGCCGTGACGGTTACTTCGGCGATCTTCTGGCGACCTCCCTGCAGGCCCGCGGCGTGCGTGGACTGGTCATTGATGCGGGCGTCCGCGATATCGCCACGCTCACCGAGATGCAGTTTCCGGTCTGGTCGGCCGCGGTGTGCGCCCAGGGCACGGTGAAGGAAACGCTGGCCAACGTCAACACGACGATTATTTGCGCGGGACAGACGATCGCGCCGGGCGACCTTGTCGTTGCCGACGACGACGGTGTGGTGGTCGTGCGCCAGGACGAAGCAAAGGCCGTGCTCGAAAAGGCCAGGCAGCGGGTTGTTCAGGAAAAAGAGAAGCGGGCGCGGTTCGAAGCCGGTGAACTGGGCCTGGACATGTACAACATGCGCGAAACCCTGGCAGAAAAGGGCCTGCGCTACGTCGAATCGGAGGACTGACGTGCCGATTACCGGCACGTCAAGCCGTTCACCCGCACACTAGCGATGCAGACGGCGATTCCGACTGTCGTCATGCGCGGCGGCACCTCAAAGGGGCTGTACTTCCTGAAGGACGATTTGCCGGCTGACGAGGCCGCACGCGACCGTCTGCTGCTGGCTGCGATGGGCTCGCCCGACGTGCGCCAGATCGATGGAATGGGCGGCGCTCATCCTCTGACAAGCAAGGTGGCCGTGGTTTCAAGGTCGAAAAATCGTGACGCCGACGTCGACTACCTCTTTCTGCAGGTCCTGGTGGAAAAGGCGCTGGTATCCGACGGCCAGAATTGCGGCAACATCCTTGCGGGGGTCGGTCCGTTTGCGATCGAGAAGGGCCTGGTGCGGGCTGACCCATCCGAAACCACGTTACGAATTCGCATGCTGAATTCCGGCGGTATCGCGGTTACAAAAGTGATCACGCCCGGCGGCCAGGTCAGCTACGAGGGCGCGGCGCGCATTGACGGCGTGCCCGGGACCGCAGCGCCCGTCATGATTGATTTCGCGGACGTTGCCGGGTCGAACTGCGGCGCCCTGCTGCCGACGGGCAAGGCCGTCGACCGGATCGATGGAATCTCCGTGACCTGCGTGGACAACGGCATGCCGGTTGTCGTGATGCGGGCTTCGGACTTCGGCAGGACAGGCCATGAGTCGCCCGGGGAACTGGAGCAGGATGAGGCCCTGAAATCCCGGGTCGAATCGATCCGCATTCAGGCGGGCCCGATGATGAACCTCGGAGACGTTACCGGGAAGACGGTTCCCAAGATGAGCCTCATCGCTCCTCCGCGGCACGGCGGCGTGGTGGCCACGCGAACATTCATCCCGCACCGCGTTCACCAGTCGATCGGCGTGCTGGGCGCGGCCAGCGTGGCCGCAGTCTGCTGCATCACGGGAAGCATTGCCGAGGGCGTCACGGAAATCGGCCCGGGCGGAGAAATGGACATCGAGCACCCGACCGGCCGCTTCACGGTGGACATCGGAATCTCGGAGCAGGAAGGCCGCCATGTCATCACCCGCTCCGCCCTGCTCCGCACCGCGCGCAAGCTGATGGACGGAACCGTCTACGTGCCGCAGGGGGCCGCAGTATGCTGATCGTCGATTGCCACGGTCACTACACGACCGCGCCCAAGCCCCACCAGGACTACCGCAAGGCGCAACTGGACCGGCTGGCGGATCCTTCCCTGCCGCCGCCCGAAACGGCGAAGATCAACGATGACGAAATTCGTGAGAGCATTGAGCAGAATCAACTCAAGCTGTTGCGCGAACGCGGTGCGGACCTGACGATATTCTCGCCCAGGGCCTCGGCGATGGCGCATCACCTGGGCGACACCGCGACATCCATGGAATGGGCGCGCGCCAACAACGACCTGATCCGCCGCGTCATCGACCTTTATCCGCAGCACTTTGCCGGCGCCGCGCAGCTGCCTCAGGTGGCCAACGAGTCGCTGGCGGGCCCCGTGGAAGAACTGGACCGCGCCGTCAACGAGCTCGGTTTCGTGGGCTGCAACCTGAGCCTGGACCCATCCGGCGGCCACTGGACCTCCCCGCCGCTTACCGACCGTTACTGGTACCCGATCTACGAGAAACTCGTGGAGCTGGACGTGCCGGCGATGATCCACGTTTCGGCGAGCTGCAACCCCTGCTTTCACGCGACGGGTGCGCACTACATCAACGCCAATACGACTGCGTTCATGCAGCTCATCCAGGGCAATCTGTTCGCCGATTTCCCCGAACTGCGCCTGATCATCCCTCACGGCGGCGGCGCGGCGCCCTACCACTGGGGCCGCTACCGGGGCCTTGCGGACATGCTCAAGCAGCCGGAACTATCCGAGCACGTCATGAAGAACGTTTTCTTCGACACCTGCGTCTACCACCAACCCGGCATCAATCTGCTGTTCGAGGTGATCGATGTGGAGAACATCCTGTTCGCATCGGAAATGGTCGGCGCCGTGCGCGGCATCGACCCTGAAACAGGCCACTACTTTGACGACACGAAGCGCTACGTCGACGCTCTCGATCTCGACAAGGCGGACCGCCGCAAGGTCTTCGAATTGAATGCTCGCCGGGTCTACCCAAGGCTGGATACGCACCTGAAAGTGCAGGGACGATGAACGCGAACCGTTTCGAGATGGATGAGGGCTGGCTTGCCTTCCACCCCAATCCTTCGCGCCCCGAGTTCGCCGTCCCTGAAGGCGCGGTGGATGCGCACTGCCATGTTTTCGGTCCGGGCGACGTCTTTCCGTTTGCGCCGGAACGCAAGTACACGCCCTGCGACGCCTCCAAGGAACAGCTCTGGGGACTGCGCGACCATCTTGGCTTCGAGCGCAACGTCATCGTGCAGGCCACCTGTCACGGTGCGGATAATCGCGCGCTCGTCGATGCATTGATTCACTCCCAAGGCTCGGCTCGCGGAGTCGCTTCCGTCAGGCGAAGCGTCACCGACGAGGAACTGCAGGCGCTGCATGACGCAGGAGTGCGCGGCATTCGCTTCAATTTCGTGAAGCGCCTGGTGGACGTGTTGCCCATCGACGAGCTCCAGGAGATCGCGGAACGTATCGAACCCATGGGCATGCATCTGGTGATTTATCTCGAGGCCGAGGATCTGCCCGAATTTGAGCAATTGTTCGCTTCTCTGCCCGGCACGGTCGTCTTCGACCATATGGGCAGGCCGGATGTGCGGAAGGGCGCGCAATCCAACGAATTCGATCAGTTCATCGGCCTGTTGGGCGAGAACCAGAACATGTGGGCGAAAGTCAGTTGCCCCGAGCGGCTGAGTTCCAGTGGACCTCCGGACTATGACGACGTCGTTCCCTTCGCCCGACGAGTCGTGGAGACCTTCCCCGACCGCGTGCTCTGGGGCACGGACTGGCCGCATCCGAACATGAAATCGCATATGCCCGATGACGGCAAGCTGGTCGATTACATTCCAAGAATCGCAACAACGGGCGAACTTCAGCACAAGCTGCTGGTAGACAACCCGATGAGGCTGTACTGGCCGGAGGAAACAAGCCATGGCGCCGGATAAGCCCTACTCCGACATCCCGGGCACGACGATCTTCGACGCGCAGCAGGCGCGCCTGGGCTATCACCTGAACCAGTTCTGCATGTCGCTGATGAATGCAGCCGACCGCGCCCGATTCGCGGCGGACGAGCGGGCCTACCTCGATGAATGGCCGATGACGGAGGAGCAGAAGCAGGCTGTACTCGATCGCGATTACAACCGCATGATCAGCCACGGGGGCAACATCTACTTCCTTGCCAAGATCTTCCTGTCGGACGGACAGACTTTCGAACAGGCCGCGGCGTCCATGACCGGCCTGAAGCGCGAGGAATACCGGCAAATGATGCTGAGCGGAGGTCGATCACCGGAAGGCAACCTGCACAAGGGGGAAAGTTAGATGGCCAGGATCACAGCAGGCGTGGCAACCTCGCATGTGCCCGCCATAGGCGCGGCAATCGACCAGGGCATGACCGGGACCGACTACTGGGCTCCGCTTTTCCGGGGTTACGAGTTCTCGAAGCAATGGATCGCGAAATCGAAACCGGACGTCGTTTTTCTCGTTTACAACGATCACGCGACCGCGTTCGGCCTTGACTTGTTTCCGACGTTTGCCCTTGGTTGCGGAGAGGAGTTCAAGCCCGCCGACGAAGGCTGGGGGCCGCGTCCGGTGCCGATCGTCAAGGGCCACCCGGACCTGGCCTGGCACATCACGCAATCGGTTATCCAGGATGACTTCGACCTGACCGTGATCAACGAAATGGACGTCGACCATGGACTCACGGTCCCTCTGTCGCTCATGTTCGGGCAACCCGAGGCATGGCCATGCAGGATCATTCCTTTCGCCGTCAACGTGGTCGTGTATCCGCCGCCTTCCGGGCAGCGCTGCTACAACCTCGGAAAGGCCATTCGCCGCGCCATCGAGAGTTTCGACGAAGACCTCAACGTGCATATCTGGGGCACCGGCGGGATGAGCCATCAACTGCAGGGCCCGCGGGCCGGACTGATCAACAAGGAATGGGACAACGCATTCCTGGATCAGATTGTCGCGAACCCCCGGGGGCTCGCTGCGAAACCGCATCTCGAGTACGTGCGCGAGGCCGGGTCCGAAGGCATAGAGCTCGTAATGTGGCTGATCATGCGCGGCGCGCTGGACGACGAGGTGGTCCAGCGGCATCGCTTTTATCATGTGCCGGCTTCGAATACCGCAGTCGGCCATCTCATTCTCGAAAACAGCAGTCAAGTGGAGGAAATATGAAGGTTGTATTGGCGGGAGCCGGAGCATTCGGCAAGAAGCACCTGGACGGCATCGCAAACATTGACGGCGTCGACTGCGTTTCGGTGGTCGGAAGAACGCTTGAGCCGACGCAGAAAATTGCCGAACAATACGGCATCGGGCACGCAACCACCGACCTTTCCGAGGCGCTCGATCGGCCCGGCGTGGATGCGGCAATCCTGTGCACGCCCACCCAGATGCACGCGGATCAAGCCATTCAATGCATGGACGCGGGCAAGCATGTGCAGGTCGAGATACCGCTGGCGGACTCCCTGGCGGATGCCGAAGCCGTGCTGGCGAAGCAACGGGAAACCGGACTTGTCGCCATGTGCGGGCACACGCGCCGTTTCAATCCGTCTCACCAGTGGGTCCGCAACAAGATAGCTGCCGGCGAACTCAACATTCAGCAAATGGACGTCCAGACCTATTTTTTCCGGCGCAAGAACATCAACGCAGCGGGTGAGCCGCGCTCCTGGACGGACCACCTGTTGTGGCACCATGCGGCTCACACGGTCGATCTGTTCCAGTATCAGGCGGGCGAAAGGATCGTCCAGGTCAATGGTATGGAAGGACCGCACCATCCCGAACTGGGCATCGCCATGGACATGTCCATCCAGATGAAGACGGAGAGCGGCAAGATCTGCACCCTGTCCCTGTCGTTCAACAACGACGGTCCGCTCGGCACCTTCTTCCGCTACATCTGCGACAACGGCACCTACATCGCGCGCTACGACGACCTGGTCGACGGCTACGAAAACACGATCGACGTGTCGAAGGTCGACGTATCGATGAACGGCATCGAGCTGCAGGACCGTGAGTTCTTCGCCTCGATCAGGGAAGGCCGAGAACCGAACTCATCGGTCGCCCAGGTACTCGACTGCTACCGCGTGCTGCACGAAGTCGAACAGCAATTCAGCTCGTAGCAGCCCGGAAGTTTCGCGGGCGGCAAAGCGCGGGGGTCGCGATTCCCGGGCTTCGCCGATAGCCTTAGGGCTGATGGATCAGGTCGAGTTCGAGGGCGCCCTGCCCTGCCTGCCAGGCGGCCTGCGCCTCGTAGTCGCCGGCGCCGCGTGTGATTTGCCCGCTGGCGGATAGCCGGGCAGTAATTGCCAGTTCGGACTGGTCGGAAATTCTTGCGCCGGGGAGCATAGCGTCAGCATCGCTCAATCGGACTACCAGCGGGAAACGCGCTCCGTCCACGCGCTTTGCGGCCAGCGGCGGGCCGGCCTGTCCGGGAATGCGCGCATCGATGAACAGGACGGCGCCGGGCGGCGGGGTGGCCGGCGCCCCCAGGGTCAGGCGAAGCTCCACGTTGCCTTCCGCGGCGACGGCCCCGCTCGTCTCAACGCGCGCCCCCAGGCGATTCAATTCGCCTTCGACGATGGCTCGCACCTCGGGCGTGACCGGGCCTTCCAGCATCATCCTCCAGCGCTGCACCGCGATGATGTCCTGGCCGGTTGCGCTGGCCCGCAGGCCACCGTACCAGAGTCCCTTGGGATTGGCGGGGTCCGCCAGCAGCACCTGCTCGACCATTTCGCCGGCGTCCTCCAGCAGCCGCTGGGGATTGCCGAGGATCAGCGCCTCGGCCTTGCCCATCAGAGCATCCATGTCCCGGCCTCCGGTCAGGTCCAGCACCCGGTCGAAGGCCTGCGCCGCGTCGGAATAACGCTCCACCTGGGCGTAGGAAGCGCCCAGCAGCATCCAGCCCCTGGGATCGTCCGGTGACGCTTCCAGTCGCGCGCGCAACGGACCGATCAGTTCCTCCACTCTCGGAGGCGAACCGTCCTCGCCCATTTCAAGTCCGGCATGGGCCCATTCGTAGTTACTGGACTGCAGGTAGATCAGCGCGGCCAGGACCGGAATCAGCAGGCACGAGGCAGTCAATGCCGCCGTGCTTGCGGGCTTGCCGCGGTCGCGCCACAACTGCGGCGCAACGCAGGCCAGCGCCGCCAGAGCGAGAACCACGCAGATTGCAACGAAGCCGGCGACCATGTCCTGTGCCCGGGCCCTAGTCCTCTTCGGGTATCGGCAACTTCATGCGGCGCCGGATGACCACCGCGATCGAGCCCAGCGCGAGGACCACAATTACGCCGGGGCCGGCCCAGAGCAACAGCGTATTGGGCGCAAGCCGGGGACGGTAGAGCGCGAAGTCGCCATACCGGTCCAGCAGAAACTGCTTTACATCGGCTTCGCTTGCGCCGTCTTCCACCATGCGGCGCAACTCGCGGCGCATGTCCCTGGCCAACGGCGCGTCGGAATCGGCCAGGTTCTGGTTCTGACAGACCATGCAGCGCACTTCCTCCAGCAGCTTGCGATAGAGGCTCTGCTGCTCCGCGGTCTCAAGCGGCGCTTCCGTGTCCACGGCGCCGGCACTTGCCGACACCAGTGTGAGCAGGGCCGCAGCCACGACAGCTCGGATGCGTCCGGACAGGTGGGCGTACGCCTGGGAGCGAAGGCGTCTCGCCTTCGTGGAGGGCGGGACGCCCTCCTTCCCAGGCCAGCACTTCATCGAGTTCTACCCTCTAGGACCGGCAGGAACACGTCCGCGAATACGGCGCCGTCCAGCGGGCCTACGTGTCGGTACCGCACGATCCCGTCAGCGTCGATCAGGAAAGTTTCCGGCGCCCCGTAGACGCCCCAGTCGATACCGGCGCGCCCGTCGGCATCGACGGCGATGGCCCGGTAGGGATTGCCCCTGAGCCGCAGCCACTCCATGGCGTCCTCGTGCCCGTCCTTCCAGTTAAGGCCGTAGAGGGGTGCGCCGGCGCGGCCCAGCGCCATCAGGAACTCATGCTCGACGATGCAGCCCGAGCACCAGCTGGCCCAGACGTTGAGCATCCACGGACCTTCCTCGACGTCCTGCAGGGAAAACGTGGCGTTGGGATCCAGCAGCTCCGGCAGCGCGAATTCCGGCGCCGGGCGGCCGACCAGCGGGGACGGCACCAGGCTGGGATCGCGGCCCAGGCTGATGCCGAAGAAGTACACCATCACGAGCAGTACCGCGCACGGCAGCAGCAGGATCCAGCGTATGCGTTTGCGGGCGGAGCGCGTCGAGGGCGGGACGCCCTCGCTCCCAGGGGTGCTCGGCGGGTTCGGGCTCACAAGGCATCCTCTTTCGGCGCGGGCAGGCGGTAGCGCCGGTCCGAGATTGCCAGCAGTCCGCCCAGGCCCATGATCAGCGCGCCCAGCCAGATGAACCGCACCAGCGGTTTCACCTGCACCCGCACGCTCCAGGCCTCCTCGCCCAGCGGTTCGCCCAGCGCGACGAACAGGTCGTGCCGCCATCCGGGATCGATTCCGGCCTCGGTCATCGGACTCTGCTGAACTTCGTATATGCGCTTTTGCGGATACAGCGTCGTGACCGGCCGGCCGTCCCGGGAGACCTGTACAACCCCCTGTGCGGCCTGGTAGTTCGGGCCCTGGACATCTTCGATGCGATCGAGCTGGAATTCGTATCCGGACACTTCGAGGCTTTCGCCCAGCGCCAGGCTGCGGTCGGTTTCCACCCCCCAGGCGGAAACCACGACGATGCCCAGCGTCGTCACGCCCAGCCCGCAATGCGCCACCTGCATGCCCCAGGCCGAACGCCTCGGTTTCGGGCTGCGCCTGAGCAGCCAGGCCACCGGATCGCGCAGCGCCGAGGCAATCACCCAGACGGCGATCAGGATCCCGATGCCGGTCAACACTCCCGCAAACCCGTAGGCCGCGACGGTCAGGACGATACCCGCGAGAACGGCAACCGCGGCCGGCACCCGGAGCTTCCGTCCCCAGGCGGCGGTATCGGTCGCCTTCCAGGAAGCGTGCATGCCGGCGCCCACGACCAGGAGCAGCGGCAGCATGGGAAGGATGAAGACCAGGTTGAAATACGGCGGACCCACCGAAATCTTGCCCATGTCCATTGCGTCCAGCGCCAGCGGGTAGAGCGTGCCGAACAGCACCAGCACCGTCGCGGCGCTGAGCAGGACCGTATTGACCAGCAAGGCGGACTCACGCGACACCAGCCTGAATCCCGTCTGGGTATTGGTGGCCGCATTCCGGAGCGCGTACAGCAGCAGCGCGCCCCCCATCACGACCGCGAGGAACACCAGGATGAACAGCCCGCGCGCCGGATCGCTCGCGAAGGCATGCACCGAGACGAGCACGCCGGAGCGGACCAGGAAAGTGCCCAGCAGGCTAAGACCGAAGGCGGCGATCGCCAGCAGCAGCGTCGTGTTGCCGAAAAGCCCGCGGCGCTCGGTGACCGCCAGCGTGTGAATCAGCGCGGTGCCCGCCAACCACGGCATGAACGAGGCGTTCTCCACCGGGTCCCAGAACCACCATCCGCCCCAGCCCAGCTCGTAGTAGGCCCACCAGCTCCCCAGTGCGATCCCCACCGTGAGGAACATCCAGGCCGCGGTGGTCCACGGGCGGGTCCAGCGCGCCCAGCGCCGGTCCAGCCGCCCGCTCAGCAGAGCCGCGATCGCGAAGGCGAAGGGCACGGCCAACCCAACGTAGCCCATGTAGAGCATCGGAGGATGGATCGCCAGGGCCGGATCCTGGAGCAGCGGGTTAAGGTCGGCGCCGTCCTCCGCCGCCGGGAAGAGTCTCAGGAACGGGTTCGAGGTCAGCAGGATGAACAGCAGAAAGCCGATGCTTACCAGCCCCAGCACGCCCAGGACCCTGGCCCGTAGAACCTGCGGCAGCGAACGGCTGGCCAGCGCCACGGCCGCCGTCCAGGCGCTCAGGATGAGCTGCCAGAGGACCAGCGAACCTTCGTGCGCCCCCCAGATCGCCGCGAAACGGTAGATAGCCGGCAACTTCAGGTTCGAGTGCTGGGCCACGTACTGGACGCTGAAGTCGTGACGAAAGAAGCTGACCGCCAGCATGGCGAACGCCACGGCGACAAACGCGAGCACCCCCAGGGCGCAGGGCCGCGCGACGTCCATCCAGCGGGCATTGCCCGTATGCGCGCCCGCCAGCGGGAATACGGCCAGCGCAAGCGCCAGGCACAGGGCGAGCGCCAGGCTGATCTGGCCGATTTCAGGAACCATGCCAATACTCTTCGGAAATTCTCACCGTCGAAGACTACACAATGTAAGCCCCTTACTGCTTCCTTCGGCTGGGGGTATTGGAGGCAGGGATGCCGGAGCAAGCCCCATGGATGGGTTCATGCGTCCCCCGGCCGAAGGAGGCAGTAAGGGGCGGGATCGAAGCGCCATAGGAGGCCTGAAAGGCGAGGCGTCTTCGCTATCAGGAGGGGCGTCAGCGAAGGGAAGCATCCGGGGGGTGGCCCCGTTCTTCCAGCATTTCCGCGACTTCCGGCGGCATATAGTTCTCGTCGTGGCGGGCCAGGACCTCGTCGGCCTCGAACATCCCGTCGGCGCTCACCCAGCCGTGTGCGACGACGCCCTGCCCCTCGCGGAACAGGTCCGGCAGGACGCCGGCGTAGGCCACGGTAATCGTGCGATCCAGGTCGGTCACGTCGAACCGCACTTCCAGCGAACCGGGCGTGCGCCGCACGCTGCCCTGTTCGACCAGCCCGCCGACCCGCAACCGCCGCCCTTCCGGCGCCTCGCCCGCGGCGATCTGCGTGGGCGTGTAGAAATACAGCATGTTCTGCTCGAAGGCGGTCATCACAAGCGCCGTTGCCGCCACCAGGCAGACGAGCCCGCCGGTCATCGCCACCATCCGGCGCCGGCGCGGCGTCATGCGCGCAGCTCCCAGGCGCCCTCGTCCGGCGCGACATTCAGGTGCCGGATGCGCCGGTGCACGCCGCGCAGGCGCCGGCGGGCGGTCAGCAGCAACCCCGCCAGGATCGCGAACGACAGCCCCACACAGGGCCATACGAACGCGGCGTAGCCGCCCATGGCCAGAAACTCGCTCATGCGCCCACCGCCACCACGTCGCGCACCCAGCGGGCGCCGCGCTCGCGCAACAGCACTTCCGCGCGCGCCCGGGTCAGCGTGACCGCAAGGGAAAACAGCACCGCCCCCACTATCATGACCAGCAGGGGCCAAAGCATATCCCAGGTGATCGCCGGCGCCGCCAGGCGGGAAATGGTCGGGCCCTGGTGCAGGCTGCTCCACCATTCCACCGAGAACTTGATGATCGGCAGGTTCACGACGCCCACCACCGCAAGAATGCCGGCCGCGCGGTCCGCGGTCGAACGCTCTTCCAGCGAGGCATGCAGCAGCATGTAGCCCAGGTAAAGGAAGAACATCACGAGCACCGAGGTCAGCCGGGCATCGCCCCAACTCCAGTAGGCGCCCCACATGGGCTTGCCCCACAGCATGCCGGTAGCCAGCGCCAGCCCGGTAAACGCCAGGCCCACCGGCGCCGCGGCCGCCGAGATGGCATAGGCCAGCTTCATCCGCCAGACGAGTCCGATCGCCGAACCGATCGCCATCAGCGCATAGAGTTGCATCGCGAGATAGGCGGCCGGCACGTGGAAATAGATGATGCGGTAGGCATCGCCCTGCTGGTAGTCGGGCGGCGCCAGCAGCAATCCGCCGAAAGCCCCGACCGCGATGGCCGCAAGGCCGGACCACAGCATCCAGGGCTCGATGCGCCCCGCAATCCGGTAGAAATGGGGCGGCGAAGCCAGCTTGTGCAGCCAGTTGGGAAGTCGCATCTTGGGCAGCCGGACGGGTTCGGGATCAGGCGAAGTTCAGCCCCTTATTTTAGCGTGTGGACTGCGACGGCGGGACACCCTGGGAGCGAAGGCGTCTCGCCTTCCCGGAGGGTGAGACGCCCTCCCCCCAATCAGTTTGCAGTTGCCCGGAGCGCGGCGCCCGCGGCCCAGGGCAAAAGCCCCACGGCCACAAGCAGGAACGCTCCGAGCATCATCAGCGGCGCGCCAGCCGGAAGGCCGTCCACCGCCAGCTCCGTTCCGCGCACGCCGAACAGCAATACCGGCAATGACAGCGGCAGGACCAGCAACGCCAGCAACCCCACACCGCGGCGCAGTCCCGCGGTCAGCGCGGCGGCCACGGCCGCCAGCAGGATCAGCGCCGGCGTCCCCAGCGCCAGCGTTGCCGGCAGGACCAGCAACGCCATCCCCTCCATTCCGTAGCTGGCGGCCAGTAACGGCGAAAGAATCACCAGCGGCAGTCCGAAAACGCACCAGTTGGCGCCCGCCTTCGCCAGCGCCAGCCAGGCCGGATCGACGGTGCTCAAGAGCATCAGGTCCAGCGTCCCGTCGTCCCGGTCCGGCTGAAACAACAGCGGCATTGCCAGGAGCATCGAAAGAAAAGCCACCACCCAGATCACGCCCGCGCCCCACTGCGCAAGCAGCTCTGGCTCAAGTCCCGCGACGATCGAAAACAGCGAAGTGGAAATAAGGAAAAATGCTATATTTATAATGATATGTATCCATTTCTTGAAGTAGATCAAGAATTCATGCTGCAGCACGATCAGCCAGATTCTCATCGCCCCACCCCAAGAAACAATTGCGCGACCGGCCCCGGGAAATCCCAATCCACACGATGACCCGCAAGCACCGCGCATCCGCCTCCGTCGAGATGCGAGCCAAGTTCCTGCTGCAGCCACTCCCTGCCCTGCGCGTCCAGGTTGGCGTCCGGCTCGTCCAGCAGCCAGAGAGGCGGATTTGCCCCGATCAACCCGGCCAGCGCCAGACGCCGGCGTTGTCCGTATGACAGTTGCGAGGCAGCCCGCTCCTCCAATCCGCTCAGGCCCGCCTTCTCAAGCAGTTCGTCTTCCAATCCCGTAGAGCCGGCCAACCGCAGCGTAAAGGCCAGGTTCCGGCGCAGGCTCAACTCACCCTTGACTCCGTCCTTGTGCCCCAGCCATCCCAGGCTACGAAGATATCGTGCCGGGTCGCTCTGAAACGGGACTCCGTTCAGCTCGACAGTTCCCGATTCCAGCGGCAGCAGGCCCGCCAGGGCGCGCAACAGGGAGGTCTTGCCAGAACCGTTCGGTCCCTTCAACAGCAACAGTGCACCCGGCGCGAGGCTGAAGGACAGTTCGTGGAAGAGGCGCCGTTCCCCGCGCCAGAGAGTCAGCCCCTGCGCCGCAAGCATGGTCGCTTCTAGCCGATTCTCACCAGCAGCTTGCCGAAATGCTCGCCGCGGGCGATCGACCCGATGGCCTCCGGGCCTTCCGGCAGGGAATACTCGCGGTCGATCACGGCGGCAATGCCATGCTTGACCAGGTGTGCGCTCAGCGCCCGGTGGTCGTCGCGCGCGCCGACCGTAATTCCATGAATTCCGGCGCATTTTCCGATCAGGGCCATCGCGTTCAATTCGGCGCTGACACCACCCAGCGCTCCCAGGACTCCGATCGAGCCGCCAAGCCCCAGGGCCTGCAGCGACTGGCCCAGCGTGCCCATGCCGCCGGTCTCCACCACCACGTCCACGCCGCCCCCGGCGCGCTGGAAGGCTTCCGCTCCCCACTCGGGCGTCTGCTGGTAATTGATCGTTTCGTCCGCGCCCAGTTCCCTGGCGCGCTCCAGCTTCTCGTCGCTGGAGGAAGTGATGACCGCGGTCGCCCCGAAGGCCTTCGCGATCTGCAGGGCGAAGATGGATACTCCACCGGTGCCCAGCAGCAAAACCCTGGAGTCCGGCCCCACCGGACCGCCGCAATGCAGCGCGGTCCAGGCGGTCACGCCCGCGCAGGCCAGCGACGCCGCCGTTTCGATGGTCATTTCGTCAGGCACGGGCAGCAATGCCGATTGCGGAAACACCCCCAGTTCGGTAAGCGCGCCGGGCGCCTCGCATCCGGTGGTGCGGGTACGAACGCCGGGTCGCACCGGCTGCGTCTCCCAGTCCTGCCAGAACACCGTCATGACGCGGTCCCCCGGCTGAATATCCGTGACGTCGGAGCCGACCGATTCGACCTCCCCTGCCCCGTCGGACAGCGGTATCAGCGGGTATTCCTTGCCGCCGCCGTAGATGCCGGCGCAGATCATGAAGTCCCGGTAGTTGATCGCCGCTGCCTGCATACGCACACGCACCTCGCCCGGCCCGGGCTCCGGCGCCGCGGCCGAAACGACCTCCAGTTTCTCCAGGCCGGACGCCGTCAACTGCACGCACTTCATAGTTTTCTCCTTCGCAAAGTCCAAAAAGAATCGCTGCTGAAGGGCGGATTTTGCCCCATTTCCGTCAAAAAGGGATTTCCATGGACTGACCGTGCCGTCTTGCCGCCGGCACTAGCCAACAGCGCCGATTCTGTATAGCCTTAGTGCACAGGGGATACACGCATTGACCGGGGACCGCGAACATGCAGAAACCGACACTGAAGGACGTTTACCGCCCCACCCATGACGAGGGGGCCAGGCACGCATTCGTAGGCGCATTGAAAGGTTACCTGAACGGCCCGCTGGAAGCGCGCCTTGCGGGTCACTACGAGGAAAGCCTCAAACCCGCATTCGTCGAGGCGCGCGGGCGCGAACCGGAGAACCGCGCCGAGGGAACCGAGGCGTTTCGCGAGGACCACCTGTACCAGCTTTGGGGCAGCTCGGTGTTCACCTCCCAGAATCTGATGTGGGAGACAGTGGGCGAGACCTGTGATCGGCTGCTGCCGGACTTTGAAGCGCGCCGACAGCAACTGGCGAACCGGGAATCGCACGGCCGTCTCGAAATCGAGGAAGGATTCGTCCCCCCGGATCCCATCCGCCGAGTGGAAATACACCGCCAGCCGGGCGGCTATTTCGGGCAATCGGGCGATACCAGCCTGCGCCTGGGCATGGACTACATGGGCACGGGCGAGCTCTATCGCGCCGCTAAGGGCCTGTCCGAAGGCGACGAGGTCGGCGACCCGGGAATGGGCAAGTACGTCCTCGGCGCGCTCGGGCGCCGGTTTCCCGATGTCGATCCCGGTTCCGTGCTCGACATGGGCTGCGGCGTCGGCGTCCACACCATTGCCTACAAGCAGGCATTCCCCGATGCGGACGTCTGGGGCGTGGACCTGTCCGCGCCTTTCCTCCGGTTCGCCCATGTCTGGGCCGAGGACAAGGGACTGGCGATCAACTACCGCCAGGCGTGCGCAAGCGATACCGGTTTCGCCGACGGCAAGTTCGACCTGATCGTCTCGCACATCATGTTCCACGAAACCTGGCATGACGTGCTGGCCGGCATCATGGCCGAAGCCCACCGCCTGCTGGCGCCCGGCGGCATCTTCCTGAACGCCGACGTTCCCTATCAACCCGAGCGGTTGACGATGACCAAGCAGGTCACCAACCACTGGCAGGTGGTCAACAACGGCGAACCGTTCTGGACCGGCTTTGCCGACACCGATGTACGGCAGGCCCTGATCGACGGCGGCTTCGACCCGCAGCAGGTCTTCGCCGAATACGATCCCCTGGGTTCGGGCCAGTACTTCATATTCGGAGGGGTGAAGGCGTGACGACAACCCCCGGCGACGATGCCGCGCGGCCCCACAAGCTGCCGCGCCCGCGCCAGATCCAGGAACTGAACCCCGATCAGCTGGTAGCGGTCATCTGGCGGCTGGCGATGGAAATCTGCGTGCTGCGCGACCGGCTCGGCACGCACGAAGCGCTGCTCTACGAGACCGGCTTCATTTCGCAGAAGGCGATTGACAGCCATTCGCCTTCACAGGACGAAACGGCCGCCCGCCTCAAGGCCCGCACCGAACTGATCGAGAACATCATCAACGACCTGAGCTAGCCCGAAACGGCATAGTGCCGTGTCAAGCTCATATTGTCGCATCAGAGCGGGCGTAGCGTGTCCCTGCAAGGCGCAGTCCGCAGGGAATACTGCCTGTATTTCCAAGGGCTGCAACGCCGCTGGGGCGCGCTACGCACGCTCCCGGAGGGCGCGTCTCCCCTGGCCCGTGGCGGCGTTGCGCCCCTGGGCAATGGGAGGCGCCATTCCCGGCGGGACGCGCCTTGCCACGAACCAGGGGAGACGCGCTGATGCGACAATATGAGCTTGACACGGCACTTGGAGGAAGCCATGTGCGATGACCGGACATACAGGGAATCCCGCAAGTATCTGAACAAAAGGAACGAGCTGAGCCGGCGCAGGTTCAACGCGCTTTCGGCCGGGGCCGGGCTGGCGATGCTGCTGCCACGGGCGGCGGACGCGCAGGAGGTCACCGAACAGGACGTCGAAGTCACCACGCCCGACGGCGTCGCGGACTGCTACTTCGTGCATCCGACGTCCGGCCGCCATCCCGGTGTCCTCGTGTGGCCGGACATCCTGGGCCTGCGGCCGGCGTTCAGGCAAATGGGCCGGCGGCTCGCCGAGTCGGGCTACTCGGTCCTCGTGGTCAATCCCTTCTACCGCTCGGCGCGGGCGCCGGTCGTGCCCGAAGGCGCGACCTTTCAGGACGAGTCGGTCAGGAACACGGTATTTCCGCTCTATCAACAGCTCAGCGCCGAAACCCACATCACCGACGCGCGGGCCTTTGTCGATTTCCTCGACGCCCAGGAGGCCGTCGATCCGGACCGCAGCATGGGCACCACCGGTTACTGCATGGGCGGCCCGATGACGATGCGCACCGCCTGGGCGCGCTCCGACCGTATCGGCGCCGGCGCCTCCTTCCATGGAGGCGGACTCGTGACCGACCGGCCGGACAGCCCTCATCTTCTCGTCTCGGAAATGAACGCGCACTACCTGTTCGCCGTCGCCGAGAACGACGACGAAAACGATCCCGAAGCGAAGAACGTGCTGCGCGAAACCTTCGCGGCCGCTGGACTTCCCGCTGAAATCGAGGTCTATGAGGGGGCGCTGCATGGCTGGTGCCCGCCGGATTCTTCGGTCTACAACGAGGCGCAGGCCGAACGGGCCTGGAGCCGGCTGCTCGTCCTGTTCGAAACCGCGCTCGCCTGACGCGGCCCCGGTCCCGGCGGGACGCCGGGCGAAAAGAGGAAGAGCAGATGCCTTTCAGGGAGACAAGCGCGCGGTGAACACGGATCCAATCCGCTTGCCTCTGATTCTGTTGTCCGCTCTGCTGACCCTCGGCGGTTGCGGAGAATCCACGAACACGCCGAGCGGCGCGCCCGGCTTCGACATTCTGCTCCTCAACGGCTCGGTTTATCGAGGCGGCGCAGGAAGGGCCTTCGAGTCCGTCGATGTCGGCATTCGCAACGGCGAAATCGCCTACATCGGAAATGCTCACGCCGACGGGGTCGATGCCCGGCGGCGCCTCGATGCAACGGGCCTCATCGTGGCGCCGGGATTCATCGATCCGCACACACATGCGCTCAACGAGCTGCGCAGTGCGACGGCGAACAGCAATCTGAACTACCTGATGCAGGGCGTTACGACGGTTTTCACGGGTAACGACGGTGAAGGTCCCGCCTCGCTCGAGGAGACGATCGAGCATCTGAACTCCAACGGCATCGGTACCAATGCGGCCTTGTACGTCGGCCACGGCAGCCTTCGCAACAGCGTGATGGGGGGCGCATACCGGGCGCCGACCGCAGAGGAACTCGAGCAAATGAAGAGCCTCGTCGCCAATGCAATGGAAAGCGGTGCGCTGGGCCTGTCGACCGGGCTCTATTACGTGCCGGGCTACTTCGCCGGCACGGACGAAGTCATTGCGCTCGCGCGGGTGGCGGCCGAGTACGGCGGCATCTACGACACTCATCTGCGCGATGAGAGCACCTACAACATTGGATTGATTGCCGCGATCGACGAAGCGCTGCGCATCGGACGCGAAGCGCGGATTCCCGTCAACATTGCGCACATCAAGGCTCTCGGCGTCGACGTCTGGGGCGAAAGCGCCAGGGTCATCGAACGGATAGAGCAGGCGCGAAAAGCCGGGCAACGGGTCACGGCGGACCAGTATCCATGGCCGGCGTCGGGCACTCATCTGCGCAACACGCTGCTCCCCCGGGCCGTTCTGGCCGGCGCCGGAACGGATTACTTCGAGCGGCTTCGGGCCCCCCGGATCCTGGCGAAAATCCGTCCGGAGATGCAGGAGAACCTGCGCCGCCGAGGGGGGGCCGGATTCGTTATTGATCATCGCGGCGGACAACCCGGATATCGTCGGCAGGACACTGGCCGAGATAGCAGGCGAACGCGGCGAGGACCCGATCGACACGGCCGTGGACATCATGACCGAAGGATCCACTCGAGTCGCGTCCTTCAACATGCATGCCGATGACATCAGGGCCTTCATGCAGCAAGAGTGGGTCATGACCTCGTCCGACGGGACGGACGGCCATCCGCGCAAGTACGCAAGTTTTCCGAAAAAGTACAGGGACTACGTGCTCGGCGAGCAACTCCTCTCGCTCGAGGATTTTCTGTATCGCAGTTCAGGACTGACCGCGGAAACGTTCGGCCTCGCCGGGCGGGGACGGATCGAAATCGGATACGTGGCCGACGTTGTCGCGTTCGATCCGGAAACGTTTGCGCCGGTGGCGACGTTTGCGGCCTGGAACGAGTTGTCGGAAGGGCTCGTCTATTCCATCGTCAACGGTCAACTCGTCGTTGATAAAGGAAAGTACACGGGCATCCTTCCCGGGATCGTCTTGCGGAAGAGAAACGGCCGCAGCTAGCGTGCTTTCGTGCTTCCTCGCCTTTCGTTCATCCCCCTCCTCGTTGGAGTCGCCATCCTGGCTCGATTCTCGCTGTCCCTGCTTCAACGCTCCCACGAGGAGGGGGATGAACGAAAGGCTTCAGCTGGAGCCGCACGCGGCTCAGAGATCCAGGAACTCCCGCGTTCTGGTCTGCAGGTGTTCGACGAACTGCCGGGCAATCATGGACAGCGGCCGGGAGTCCGCGTGGATGACCGAAATCGGAAACCGGATCGCGGGCTTGAGGCGCCAGATCCTGACATCATCATGACCCGCCGACTGTGCCGTGATCTCGTCAATGATCGTAATCCCGGCTCCTTCGGCCACCAGCAATTTGCCCACATGGTAGGTATCGCAGGTAATGATTGTCTTGAATTCCGTGCTGCGGTCTTCCAGCCGCCTGGTCAGCATCTGCCCGAGAGGGCTCCTGCCGCTGAGTTTGATGAACGGTAGATTACCCAGATCCCTGATGTTCACGACCGGCTTGCCGGATATTTTCAAATGGACCGGCGCCAGCACGACAAACTCCGCTGTCGCAATTTCGTCGATCCCCAGACCCGGTTTCGGCGGCGGGGCAAACACCAGGCCGATGTCGATGCGCTGTTCCTCCAGAGCCAGCGCCATCTCCTCATAGTGAAGCGTTTCCACATCAAACGCCGTCTTCCCGTGAGCAAGCAGGAAAGACGCGATGGTGGATGGGAGCAACTGAAGGCCGAACGCCGGCGTGGCGGCAACACGAATCCGGGATTCGCCGGATGACTGGAGATTCCGCGCGAGGCGCCGAAGCTGCTCCATATCCTTGTACACGGTCGAAACGCTCTTGAACAGCCGATGCGCCTCGGGCGTGGGTATCAGCGCGCCCCGAACACGCTCGAACAGCGCATATCCCAGAACCTGTTCCGCGTGCGCCAGCACTTTGCTGACGGACGGCTGCGTGACATTGAGGATCTTGGCGGCGGCCGTTACGGAACCGCTTGAATAGACGGCGTGAAACACTTCGGCGTGGCGCAATCTCATGGCAACCTGATACTGAGCGTGTATTCCCGGAGGTTATACACGGCCTGATCGGCGTCTGCAAATATGCGGAACATTATCTTGGCCGGCAAACCCATCCGCGCAAGGCAATGGGCTCGAACATTACCCCCGGTTATATCCTGACTTTCGATTGGAATTTGCCAACGCCAGCCGCCTGGTTGATACTTGAGTGGCGCGATTCCGCATCAAATGAGCCCGACTGCGTAATCGCTCCAGAGCTGGAAACGCAGGGGAATACTGATGTTGTTTTTGTTATCGAAACACTCCAGGAAGGCAGTCCGTCTCGTCGAAGTGCTGCTGACGTTCGGCCTGACGGCATTGGCGCTCCAAACGGCCAGTGCGCAGGAGGAAGAAACCGCGGACACGGCCCTTGAAGAGATCGTTGTAACCGGTACGCACATCGAGGGCGCCGATGTGGGAGGGCTGTTGCCGGTAACGGTGATGGACTTTGAAGACATCCGAGCGACCGGCGCCGAGATTGGCGATGAACTTCTCAGGGCGATTCCGCAGTTCGGATCGATCGGGATGACGCATGTCCGGGGAGGCATTACGGGCGTCAACGCGGCCCGGGGGGATGTCGCATCGTTCAATCTGAGAAGCCTGGGTGAAGGCAATACGCTGGTTCTGATTAACGGCAGGCGGATGGTCCTGCACCCCATTACGCAAACCAGCACCGCTTTCGGCGTGCCCGTTGCGTCGCCAAACGCCAACACGCTGCCGATCGCGGGTCTCAACCGGGTCGAGGTGCTTCGCGACGGCGCGAGCTCTTTGTACGGCGCCGACGCCGTTGCGGGCGTCGTCAACTACGTCCTCGACGACACCTTTGACGGCGCGGAGGTGTCGATCCGCTATGGCGCCGAGAACGGCACCGGCCGGGACGACTTGTCGGTAAACGGCGCGATCGGCTTCGAACTGGGCGGCGGCGATACCCACCTGTTGCTATCCGGAAGCTACATGACCAGCACCGGCGTGATGGCCTCGGAGAAATCGTATTCGGTCACGCAGGACAATCGCTCGCGAGCGCCGGAAGAGTTCCGGTCGGACGTGAGTCTCGACGGGCGTTCCAGCCTGGAGCCCCATTCTCTTGTGAGTTTCACGGGACTTGGCTCGTTCCACGTGCGGCCTGCGAACATGGTGAGGGACAACGGCGGCATGCTCGGAGTGGCCGATTGCGGTGGCCGGGGACTGGCCGGCGCGGACCTCGTCTATAACGACGGCGTACAGGACTTGTGCCTGGACTCCAGCAGCCAGGACCGCGCCCTGCGTCCCAACCGCAATGAGGTCAAGTCGCTGACGCCGGATGTTGATCGGATCAATCTCTATGCCCGCCTCAGCCACGACCTGGACAACGGCTGGGAACTCTATGGCGAGGGGGGCTACTACCAATCGGAAGTCAATCGCGTCTGGGAACAGGCGGCGATCCTTAGCAATGGGCGGTTCTTCGTGCCGGCGCACTACTACTGGAACCCGTTCGGCCCGGTGACGTTCGCCGACGGCCGTCCGAACCCCAACCGGCTGCCCGGCCTGGACACGTCCATCGTCCCGGCCGAGGGCCTGGGTTTTCGGCTCACCGGTCATCGGCCGGTCGATCTGGGCCCCCGGCGTGTTGAGGTGGAGAGCTCCAGCCATCGAATGCTGGCGGGCCTGCAGGGCAATCTGGGAGACTGGGATATCGATACCGCCGTCTGGCACAGCGAGGCGCGCGTGGACGACACCGCCAGCAACCGCATCAGCACGCCGCTTTTTCAGGCGCAGATGATGCTGGACACCCCGGCCGCCTACAACATCTTTACCGGCGTCAATCCGAACGATACGACGAGCACCATCGACTCCACCCCGAATCCGCAGTCCAGTATCGACCCTTTCCTCGTCAGCGCATCGCGGGACGTCACTACCACGCTTACGGCCGTCGATTTTCGGGCTTCGAGGCCGGACCTGTTTTCGTTGACGGCCGGTGAGGTCGGCATCGCGGTGGGCGCCGAGTTTCGGCAGGAGGACCTCGACGAAGACAACAGTTCGATCTTCGACGGCTCCATGCCCTACATCGATCCGCTGAATCCGAGCCTAGGGCCCGGCGACGTGACCAATCTCAGCAGCCTCGAGGGCAGCAGCGTCCGGCCCGACGTCGCCGCGGACCGGGATGTCTCGTCCTTGTACGCGGAACTCCTGATTCCGCTTGTGGCCAACAGTTCAGGAGTACCGATCGTTGAAGCCCAGGTCGCCGTTCGATACGAAAACTTCAGCGACGTCGGCAACATTACCCGCCCGAAGATCGCACTTTCGTGGCATCCGTCCGAGTGGCTGCGGTTGCGGGGCTCCTACTCTGAGGGCTTTCGGGCGCCGAATCTGATTCAGCTGAACTCGCCGGGAACGTCCATCACGACCTCGATACAGGATTTTGCCGAAGGCATACTGCTCGGCACCGGCGACCTTAACCGCGGCCCGGCCAACGGAAATTACATTCTGGAAACCTCGGGCAACGCGGAGCTGAGGCCGGAGGAGAGCGAGCAGACGAGTATCGGCATCGTATTGACGCCCACCGACGGCCTCACGGTGACGCTGGACTGGTGGGAGATCGAATCGACCGGCGCCGTAGGCGTGTTCACCGACGAAAACGAGTCCCGTCTCGACGCCGTGCTGCGCGCCGAAGGCAGCTCCAACCCTTCCGTGTTTCGCGATGTGCCCGACGCGGACAATCCGCTCGGCGAAATCCTGAGGGTCGTGCGTCGCTACGAGAACCTCAACACGAGAAAGGTGAATGGCTACGATGTTCAGGTCATTCTTGGACTGGAATCGCCTGTCGGCGCCTTCGACTTCAGGCTGAACTGGGCCGAACTGAAGGACTTTGACCAGGAAGCCGGCGGAAACGCGGCGCGGCTGGTAGAAGCAGGCGCAAACCCGAGCGTGCTCGGGGCGACGGTCGGGTCTCTGATTCGGCGGGAGTTCTTCCCTGAGCGGCGAGCCACCTTCAGCGCACGCTGGAGCAGCAACAATTCACTCTGGGAGGCCGGCGCGTTCGCTTCCTACGTAAGCGACGTGTTCGAACCATCGGTTACGAATGCGAATGGCGACTTCATGACGGTCGAGTCGATGACCGTCGTAAACGTGCACGCAGCGCGTTACGACCTGCTTGGTGCGGGAAGCGCGATCCGTCTCGGAATCACCAATGTTTTCGACGAGGATCCCCCGCTGGCATCGGAGTCGTTCGGATTCGAAGGCGAATTGCACACGAACCGCGCGCAATACGTCTACCTGAGCTTCAGCAGGCGATTCCAGTAAACCCCGCCCGCTCGATTCCGCCTTCTCATTGCTCCCTTCTTCCGGGAGTATTGGAGGCAGGGATGCCGGAGCAAGCTACAGGGATGTATTCATGCGTCTCCCGGAAGAAGGGGGCGATGAGAAGGCTACCGCGGGTGCGCCAGCGGAGTTTCGGGAGGAGGAGAAATATGCGGGTCAGGGCCTGTTGGCGCCATCTCATTCGGCGCCCAATGTAAGCGCGTTCGGGCGGCGGGGATCAGATGCTCCGAACAGATAGTGAGTTCCCACCTGAATCGACTGGGTGCTTCCCATGTTGAAGGACTGCTCAATCGTGTGCCCGCGCGATTCGAGAAGTGCGAGCGTATCCAGATTGAAACCGGGTTCGACCTCCAGGATGTCGGGAATCCACTGGTGGTGAATTCGGCGCTGATTGGTGGCTTCGGCTACGTTCATCCGGAAGTCGATGATGTTCACGATCATCTGGATAACGGCCGTGATGATGCGGCTCCCGTCGGGGCTCCCCACGACAAGAAAGACCTTGCCGTCCTTCATTACGATGGTCGGGGACTGTGAACTGACCGGCCGCTTGCCCTCCTCTACCCTGTTTGCCTGGCTGGCGACGAAACCCTCGGCGCCTTCGATGCCGGCCCTGACGGAAAACGTATGAATCTGGTTGTTCAGGAGAATGCCGGTGTCCGATATCGTCAGCCCGGCGCCGAAGGAGGACGACAGCGTGTAGGTATTCGATACGGCCGTACCGTTCGCGTCAACGATCGAATAGTGTGTTGTCGAACTGCCTTCGTCGAATGACGCCAGCCCGCCATCGATCACCGCCGATGGCGTGGCGCGGTCCAGGCGAATGTGCGAGGCCCTCTCAGCCGCGTAGCCCTTGTCCGTCAACTCGCTAACCGGAACGTCGAAAAAGGCGGGGTCCGCCATATAGTTGCCGCGGTCCGCGAACGTCAATCGCATGGCTTCGGCCAGGACATGCACGGACTGCGCCGAGTAGCCCCAACCCTGCAGCGGAAAATTCTCCAGAATGTTGAGCGCTTCCACGATGGCGATGCCGCCCGAGCTTGGGGGCGGCATGGAGACGATCTCATGGCCGCGATAATTGCCTCGTATCGGGCGACGGATGATTGCTTCGTATTCCGCCAGGTCGCGCCGGTCGATATGGCCCCCGAAACGTTCCATGTCCGAAACGATCTGCCCGGCGACCTCACCGCGATAGAACACGTCCGGTCCCTTCCCGGCAATCAGACGCAGCGTGCGGGCGAGCGCCGGCCGCCGCATGACATCACCGGCCGCGTAAGGCTCGCCTCCCGCCTTGTACAGCGAGTCTGCCGTTGCCTGGTTTTGCGTCAACCACTCTTTCTTGGAGGCAAGCAACTCCGCCAGGTCGTGATTGACCGTAAAACCCTCCTCGGCAAGACGGATGGCCGGGGCCAGCAAGTCACCCCAGGCCAGCGAGCCTCCCTTTTGCCAGGCTTTGTGCAGACCGGCCACCGTGCCGGGGACGCCGACGGCAGGCCAGTCGAATCGGGAGCTGTCGAGCTTTTCGCCCTGCTCGTCGAGGAAATCTCCGGCGGTGACCCCGGAGGGCGCAGTCTCCCGGTAATCAATGGTGTAGGACTCGTCATTGGCGGCATCGTGCACGACCATAAAGCCACCGCCGCCGATGTTGCCCGCACGGGGAAGCGTTACGGCCAGGGCAAAGCCCACGGCCACCGCCGCGTCGATCGCGTTGCCCTCCCGGTTCAGGACATCGATGCCGACCCGCGTCGCGAAGTCGCTTTGCGTGGAGACCATCGCGCCCGACGATACGACCGGCAGAAACACGTCGTTGTATCGAACGATGTAGGCATCCCTGGCGATGTTGTAGGGGCCTTCCTTGTCCTCGGCCAATGCGAATTCTTGCGAGAAAAGCGCGGCAGCGGCCAGTGGAACAAGCCAGGCCCGGATGCGCAAAAATCGGTTTCCCATCAGATACTCCGTGCGAAAATTCGGTCGGTTGCAACACGCGTGCGACACGGAATTCTACGGGCCGCCGGCGTCGGCCAATACCGCCGTCTATACGCGGGCGAACATTTGGAATTGGCCAACCCGAACACTAACAGGCATTCTTACGTTCTCAACGCAAATGAAGCTCACACCATGATTGAACGCATCAAAGCCGTGCAGATGGGCTGTGGACCGATCGGCCGCAGCATTGCAAGGCTGGCGGCGTCGAGATCCAGCATTGAAATCGTCGGCGCCGTGGATCCGGCCTTTTCAGGGCATGACATCGGTGAAATCGTGGACGATCGCAACCTGAATGGAATGAAAATTTCCGATGATGCGCGCAGCACGATTGAGCAAACAAACCCCGACATCATCCTGCACGCTACAGGTTCTTCGCTGGAACAGGTAATGCCTCAACTCGAGCAGATACTGGATTTCGGCGTGGATATCGTTTCCACCTGCGAGGAGATGTCATACCCTTTTTTCCATCACCCGAAACTGTCACGGAAACTCGACGACCTTGCGGTGCGGCACGATGCAACGGTGCTCGCAAACGGAGTGAACCCCGGCTTTCTGATGGATGTCTGGCCGGTCTTCATGACCGGCGTCCTGCAGGATGTCGAATCGGTGGTCTGCATCCGGGTGCAGGACGCAGCGCATCGCCGCCTGCCGTTCCGGAAGAAGATCGGTGCGGGGCTCAGCGTCGGTGAATTCCGGCAACGTGTCGCCGACGGGCGAATACGGCACGTGGGGCTGCCTGAATCAGTGGCCATGATCGCGGCCGGCCTCGGTTTGCATCTGGATGATGTCGTCGAAACGATAGAGCCGGTCGTGGCCGATCATGAAGTGAGCAGCAAGGACTTGCCGGTTGCGGCGGGACAGGTGGCGGGGGTGAGGCAGGTAGCGAACGGCCTTATCGGCGGCGCCGAAATCATTCGTCTCGAATTCAACGCGTACATTGGCGCGGAAGGACCTCATGACGCCGTCTACATCAAGGGATTGCCGGACCTGGATGTCGTCATAAAGGGGGGCGTGCACGGCGACCTGGCGACAGCGTCGGCTGTGGTGAATGTCGTTCCCCGCGCCATCAGCGCGCCGCCCGGCCTGAAGACAATGATCGACATCCCGCCTGTTGCAGCGTTCCGGTAATGCGGAATGCCGCGCTCGCCTGACGACGTCAAATGCGCTTTCGGTGCCCATACGATCCACCCGCGCAGCCAGCGTCAAACCGTTCATGACGCCCGCGTTCGCTGCCGGCTGACTTAAACCGGCGCTCAACCGTCCTCTTCGGTTTCGGGTGCTATGTTTGCCTGGGTCCCAGCATCCATAGGCAGCGCAATGTGTCCCTCTATTCTCGCGACTCGTTCCCGCAGACTCACGAGGTCACCGCTGATATTGTCGAGACGGATGTTGACTTCCGCAAAGCGGCTATTGACCTCCATGAAACGCCCGTTGACTTCCGCAAAGCCGCTGCGAAGCTCGGCCCTGACATCAGCCATATCGCTACGCTGCTGCGCTTGTCCCTGAAAGACCGCACCCAGCAGAAGCGCAACCGCGGCGATCGCCGCGGACACCTTTCCCGCGCTGATCCATGCGCTCTTGCTCATTGAAACAATCCCATCACGAACAGTAGGCTTGACAATATCACAGCAGCGCCAGAAGGTCGCGCTGAAATACTCGTCAAATCATCGAGAAAGAAGCTTGCGGCGTGTAGCGCGGCGCGTTACAGTAAAGCATGAGGATCAGGCACAAGGGACTGCGGGTGCTGCACGAACGGGACGACGCTGCGCGGCTGCCTGCCGCTCTTGTGCCACGGCTCCGGCGCATCCTGTTTCGCCTGCAAGAAGCGACGTATCCGGGCGGCGCCGATGCGCCAGGTTTTCGGCTGCATCCCCTTAAGGGTGACCGTGCGGGCCAGTGGAGCGTTCGCGTCTCCAGTAACTGGCGCGTGGTTTTCCGCTTTGAGGACGGTGAGGCCGTGGATGTGGACCTGATCGACTATCACTGACCGGAAGGAAGTGCTGACCATGAACAAATTAAAGAATAAGCGCGTCGGACCGATGCGGAACCCGCCACACCTGGGCGAATTGATCCGCGAGAATATGGACGAGGTGGGTTGGAACGTAACCGAAACCGCGGCGCAGCTTGGCTGTGAGCGCGGAACACTGTCGCGCCTGCTGAACGGCAAGGCGGGTGTGTCGGCGACCATGGCGCTGGCGTTGGAGGACATCGGCTGGGGCACAGCCGATCACTGGATGCGTATGCAGGCGAGTTACGAGCTTGCCCAGGCGCGCCGGAGCCGGAGCAAGGCTGAAAGAAGCGCGGACGCAGTGCACGCATGACTTCATTCCCGCGCTGAGTAACGACAGCAACGCAAACTGATGCGCCTTTCATGGAACGAGGTCCGGGTCCGCGCGGCCACATTCGCCGACGAATGGAGCAGCGCGGTTCGCGAGACAAGCGAAACGCAAAGCTTCTACAACGCCTTCTTCCGCGTGTTCGGCGTGGAGCGCCGCTCGGTGGCGCGCTATGAGGAGCATGTAGCGAAACTCGGCAACAGCTCCGGCTTCATCGACCTGTTCTGGCCCGGCGTCCTGATCGTCGAGCAGAAGAGCGCCGGCCGTGACCTCGGCAAAGCCTACGGCCAGGCCGGCGAGTATTTCGACGCGCTCAAAGAGCGGGACCGGCCCCGTTACATCCTCGTCAGCGATTTCCAGACCTTCGAGTTGCACGACCTGGACGAGCGCACGGAGGTCCGATTCAGCCTCAAGGACCTTCCCGCTCACGTGGAGCACTTCGGCTTCATCCTCGGCGTGCAAAAACGCGCCTTCCGCGATCAGGACCCCGCCAACATCAAGGCCGCGGAACTGGCCGGGCGGCTGCACGACGCCCTTTACGCCGCCAACTACCGGGGCCACGACCTCGAACGCTTCCTGGTGCGCATCATGTTCTGCCTGTTCGCCGACGACACCGGCATCTTCGAGCCGCGCGACATCTTCCTGGAGTTTATCGAAACCCGCACCAGCGAGGACGGCGCCGACCTGGGCCCGTGGCTGCGGCAAGTGTTCGAGGTCCTGAATTCGCCCGAAGACGAGCGCAGCCCGCTCTTGGACGAGGACCTGGCGCGTTTCCCCTATGTCAACGGCGACCTGTTCCGCGAGTACCTGCGCACTCCATCTTTCAACGCTGCCATGCGCGAAGCCCTGCTGGACGTATGCCGCTTCGACTGGTCGAACATTTCGCCCGCCATATTCGGCGCGCTGTTCCAGTCCGTGATGGAGCCGGAGCAACGCCGCGCCCAGGGCGCGCACTACACCACGGAGAAGAACATCCTCAAGGTGATCGAACCGCTGTTCATGGACGACCTGCGGGCCGAATTCGAGCGCCTCAAGTCCCGCAAGGACAGCCGCCGCCGCGCCGATCTTCGACGGTTTCAGGAGAAGCTCGGCCGGCTGCGCTTCTTCGACCCCGCCTGCGGCTGCGGAAACTTCCTCATCATCGCCTACCGCGAACTGCGGCTATTGGAGATCGAAGTGATCCGCGAACTCCGTACGGCGGCTGCCAGACTTGGGCAGGAGGAGCTTGACGTCGCCACGCTTTCGCTGATCGATGTGGACCAGTTCTACGGCATCGAGATTGGTGAGTTCCCAGCGCGCATCGCCGAGACCGCGATGTGGATGATGGATCACATCATGAACAACCGGCTGAGCCTGGAGTTCGGCCAGACCTATGCGCGCATTCCGCTGGAAACCTCGCCGCACACATGGCATGGACGCGGTACATCGGCGGGCGACTGAAAAGCGACTACCAGTATTCCGTGGGCATCAACTACAACACCTTCCCGATGCCGCCCAAAGACTCAGACCTGTCGCGGCTGGAATCGTTCGCCCAGGCAGTGCTTGACGCGCGGGCCGCACATCAGGACGCGACACTCGCTAACCTCTACGATCCCGATTTAATGCCGCCGAAACTGCGCAAGGCGCATCAGGCGCTCGACCGCGCCGTGGACCGCCTCTACCGGCGGGGCGGCTTCGCCTCCGAACGCAAGCGCGTCGAACACCTGTTCGCCCTCTACGAGAAAATGCGCCCCCCTTTGACCACAAGCGCGAAAGTGAGACTGCGACGAAAGCGATGAGCCGCGAAGAATGGAATTACAACTTAGTGTTCGTAAAGCGTCGCTTTACACTATACGCCCACACGCGATAACATTCTGCAATGAAGATCAGGAATGTGGCCCACAAGGGATTGCGACGGCTCGTTCAGAAAGACGATGCCGCCGGTGTCCCACCTGCCGTTGCAGGAAAGCTCCGGCGCATGGTCTCTTTCCTCCAGGACATGGAGCAGGAGGAAGAGTTGCGATCAGTGCCGGGCTGGAAGGCGCACAGGCTTACCGAGGATCGCAAGGGCACGTGGAGTCTGGTGGTCACTGCGAACTGGCGAGTCACGTTCCGAATCGATCGTGTGGAGATAGAGATCATCGACCTCAATTACGAGGATTACCACTGAGAGGCAGATATGGCAACGGCAATTGGGATTCGCATGAAGAATCCCGCCCATCCCGGCGGATTCGTCAAGCATGAGGTGATTGAGGCGCTCAATCTCACGGTGACGGAGGCAGCCGCCGTGCTTGGCGTCACTCGGGCGGCGCTGTCGGCCGTTCTGAACGAGCGCTCGCGTCTGTCGCCGGAGATGGCGTTGCGCATCGAGAAAGCGTTCGGCGTGTCGATGGACACCCTGATGCGGATGCAGAACAGTTACGATATCGTCAGGATCCGGAATCGGGCGGGCGAGATCAAGGTTGCATCATTCGAGAGTGCGGAACGTTTTTCCGCCGGATAAATTGGACTTGTCGCAGGATCGCCTCATCCTGAGTGAAACCCGCGCGTGTGCGCGCCTTGATCAATGCGCGCGCCACCTCGAACTCTGGTCCCGTGCGCGCCGAAGCGCCAACTTAATCTGCCGGCGGGGCGGTTGTGCCCGGGGCCGGACTCGAACCGGCACGGGGTTTCCCCCGGGGGATTTTCTTACCCGCTACGGCTTTCGCCGCGGGAGGCGCGTCGCAGCGCGCTCCCTTTGGGGTCTGGACTTTCCCTCTGCCCTATCGCCTGTCGGCGACGTAGGCCGGAGCCGTCAAGTCTCTACACTTTCCCCGTGAAATCGGGGCTTAGCTCGGGATTGCCACCACCTTGCGTGCTGAGGTTTCCCCGAATTTGACTCCTGGTGCATCGGACGGTTTCCCGACCGGCGCTCAATATCAAGTCCCCTGCGTATACCCATTTCGCCACCCGGGCACAGGCGGCGAAGTTTAGCAAAGGTGGGAGGTCAACCTGGGAGCGAAAGCGTCTCTCCTTCGTGGAGGGCGGGACGCCCTCCTCCCCAGGGTTGAGGGCGAGACACCCTCTCTCCCAGGTTAGCTCAGCAGGCTCCAGAGCACGATGAGGATGAGGAAGGGAGCGAGCCACAGGAGGGCGCGCCAGATCCTAAGTAACGGGCCGCTCAGGGCCGTTTCCCCGCGCGCGGAACCGAGCGACCAGAAATAGCCCAGGAACACGGCCAGCAGCAGGGCGTTGACAGGGAGCAGGACGTTCGCCACGAGGAAGTCGACGAGCTGGAACAAGCCCATCTCGCTGAACATGCCGCCGAGCGGCTTCACGTCGGCCCAGACGTTGAATGAGAGCACGAAGACCATGCCGACCGCCCAGGTCAGGAAGCCCATCAGCAGCGTTGCGAGCGGGCGCGAGAGGAACGTGTCCCGCGACAGCCACGCCACGGCCGGCTCGATCATGCCGAATCCCGTCGTGATCGCGGCCAGGCTCAGCATCACGAAGAACAGCGTCCCCAGCAGCACGCCGCCGGGCATGCCGGCAAACGCGACCGGCAGAGTCTCGAAAATCAGCCCGGGACCGCTGTTGGCTTCCAGCCCGACGGCGAAAACGATCGGGAAGATCGCCATGCCTGCGAGCAGGGCCACCAGCGAGTCGGCGCCGGCGATGATCGCGCCGGCCCGCGGCAGCGACACGCGCTGCGGCACGTAGGCCCCGTAGGTGATAAGCATGCCCACGCCGATGGCCAGCGAAAAGAGCGCCTGTCCGAGCGCCATCAGCACGCCGTCAAGCGTCAGGGCGGAGAAGTCGGCGCTGAACAGAAACGCGATTCCCCTGCCGAAGTCGCCCGCGACCGCGGCCCAGCCCACCAGCACCAGCAGCAGCGCGAACAGGCCCGGCATCATCAGCTTGCTGGCCCGCTCCAGGCCCTTGCGGACCCCGCCGGCGATAACCGTCACGACGATGGCGATGAACAGCCCGTGCCAGAACATCAGCCGCAGAGGATCGCTCAACAGCTCTCCGAACAGCGCCCGGGAGCCCTCGGCGCTGATTCCCCGGAATGCGCCCTGCGCCGCCAGCAGCGTGTAGTTGAGCGACCAGCCGGCGACGATGCTGTAGTAGGTGATGCCCACCAGGGGCACGAGGATCGACAGCCAGCCGATCAGCACCCAGGCGCCGCTTCGCCCTTCGCGCGAGGCCACCTCGCGCATGGTATGGACCGCGTTTCGCCCGCCGCGCCGCCCCAGCGCCAGTTCGCCGATCACCAGCGGCAGACCCAGCAGCAGCACCCAGCCGACGTAAACCAGCACGAACGCGCTGCCGCCGTTGCTCCCGGCGATATAGGGGAAGCGCCAAAGGTTGCCGAGACCGACCGCCGCCCCCACCGAGGCCAGGATAAAGCCCCGCGTGGACGACCAGGTTTCCGTCTTCATCGCGAAAGAATGCCACTCCCCCTGCAGGAGGGGGAGTGGTGTGAGTTTCCCCTCCTCACAAAAGGGGGATCAAGTCAACGGTACGCCTATCCGCCGAAAACCTGCGTCACGGACAGTCCCACGGTGCGGGGCCGACTCGTGATCTTGCTGGTCGGCTGGCCGTTCGCGGCGTTGATGAAGAGATCCGGCTGCTCGTCCGTCAGGTTCTCGATATACAACTGCAGGGTCAGTGCCCGTTCGCCGTTACCGAAGCCCAGCCGCGCATTGAACAGATTGAAGGAGTCCTGATATCGGTTGGTGCCTGCAGTCGGGCGAAGCTGCGTCCAGGAATCGCCCTTGTGGCTGCCTTCGATGCGGACGAACGCGTCCCAGCCGGTGATCGGCGGCTGGAAGTTGTACTGCGCCGCAAAGCTGGCCGTGAGTTCCGGAATCCTGGGAATCGTGTCGCCGGCCAGACCGGGCGCGCGGACGGACTCCGAAACCTGGTCCTCGGTCAGCTCGCGCTTGCCCAGATAGGTCAATGCCGCTGTCAGGTCCAGGTTGCCGAAACGACCGAGCAGTTCGGTCTCCACTCCGGTCACTTCCGCCTCACCGGCGTTACCGATGAAGTTGAATGCGCCGGTGGGATCCTGCGCCGCCACCTGCAGGTTTTCCCAGGTCATCCAGAATGCCGCGTTGTTCCACTGGACGGCGCCGCCCAGCCACTGCGACTTCACGCCGATCTCGTAACTCGTCACCTTGTCTGCCTCGAACAGCGGCGGAACGCCGGCCTGGGCCGACGCCGGGTTGTTGATGATGCCCGGGTTGTTGGTGCCGCCCAGCCGATAGCCTTCGGCGCGGGTCCCGTAAATGGTCAGCTCCTCGTTCGGCTGCCAGCGCAACACCACCTTGGTGGTGATTTCATCGTCGTCGATCTCCAGTTCATCCGTACGGCCATCCGGCGGGTTCGGCGCAAAGGCCGCGAAATTGAACACCGTGTCGCCGATCTCGAACACTTCAACCTTGAACCACCGTATGCCCACGCCCAGTTCCCACTGATCGTTCAACTGGTAGCTGGCGTCGGCGAACACCGCCTGCTCGGTGATGTCCTTGTCGGCAAAGCGGGCGAACACGCAGGGATGACAGCCCGGTATGCCCGCTCCCGGCTCGCTGGTGGGCGGGATGGTGAACGGAGTGCCGGGATCGAAGGTGAGTCCGTCCGAATTGATCACCGGCACGAAGCTCTGGAAGTCACTGTTACGTTCGCGCCAGAAGACGCCGCCCACCCATTGCAGGGCGCTCTCTCCCGCGGAGGTCAGGCGCACTTCAAAATGGTTCTGATCCAGGCTCTGGCGCTGGTCCGTCAGAGCGTAGATCAGGTCGGCGCGCTCGGTGAAGAAGTTGAAATCCTCGGAACTGTTGTTCTGGTACAGGAAGGTAATGATCCATGTGGAATCAAACTTGAACTCGAAGTCCCGCTCGTAACGCGAGGCCGTTGCCGTGAGCGTTGCGAACCCGAGATCCAAGTCGCCCGTGAGGCTGAAGATGTTCTGCTCGTCGGGCTTGAACGTCTGGGCATAGTCTCCCACCAGGAACTCGCCGGTGTGGAAATGCGTGAATCCGGCCACCCGGTCCATATCGCCGTTGTCGCTTACGCCCCGTTCATCATAGGTGTCGTAGGGGTGATAGCGGTTATCGCCCGCCAGATAGCGGTCCTGCCACCAGTATTGAGCGTTGAGCGAAAACGTCTCGCTCGGCTGCCATAGGACATTTGCCCGCAGACCGCGCGTATCGATGTAGTTGAAATCCTTCAGGTTAAGGCAGGCCAGTTCCACGCCGGGATCGCGCGGATCCTCTGCCGGGTCCACGGGCCGGCAGCGGTTGTTCTCCAGCCACCCGGCATCCTCCACGTTGTAGGCCACCAGGCGCATTCCCAAGGTGTCCGACAGCGGAAGATTGACTACGCCGTGGCCGCTCCAGTTGTAGTCGTTGGAGTGCGCCGTCTGCCCCAGCTGTCCGCCCAATGTGGCGCTGAACGCCTCCAGATCGGGCTTGGCCGTGATGAACCGCATCGTGCCGCTCTGCGAATTGGCGCCGAAGGTGGTTCCCTGCGGCCCGCGCAAGGCCTCGATGCGCTGCATGTCGAAGAGCTTGAGGTCCGTGGTCTGTGAACCGCTGTTGGAACTCGAACTCTGGATTCCGGGAAGCGGAACCTCGTCGTAGTAGACGGCCACCTGCTGCTGTCCGGCCGACTGAATTCCGCGAATGACATAGCGGCGTTGTCCCGGTCCGGCGTCGATGAAGCTCAGTCCCGGCACCTGGTAAGCGAAATCCTCGAAATCGAGCACCTGCATGTCCCTGAGCGTGTCCTCGGTTATCGCGGTCACCGTGACCGGCACGTCCTGCAGGCGCTCCGCGCCCAGCTTTCGTGCGGTAACCACGATCTCTTCCACGGCGCCCAAGTTGTTCTGCGCCAAAGCAGGAGCGGCAGTCATCGCCAACGCCACGGCCCCAAGAAAAGTAAAACGAAGCCTCATGCGGAAGTCCTCCAAAAGCTGTTTTTCGATTCTAGCATGCGGCCAAAAATGGCCAAAAATCCGGGAAATCGACGGATTTGCATAGGCTTTCCTTGCTTTCGGGGCGGTCCCGGGAAGACTGATACACTGCCCGAATAGCTCTTGAGGAGGGCCATCATGACCAGCATCCCACGCCTCCTTCTTGCTGCGTTCGTTCTATCACTGGCTGGGCCGCTATCCGCGGCGGACTACAACCGCCCCCCCGACTACCGGCCGTTTTCCGGCTACACGCTGATCCAGGCCGGAACGCTGCTGGCCGTGCCCGGCGAGGAGCCGGCCGCCGGTCAGACCGTGGTCGTGCGCGACGGCCGCGTGGCCGCGATCGAAGACGGCTGGATCGAGCAATGGTCCGGCGATGACGGGTCGCAGGCCAGGGTTCTCGACCTGCGCGACCGCTTCGTGATGCCCGGCTTCATCGACCTGCACGTGCACCTGCTTTCGCAGTCGGGCGACGAACGCAAAAACCAGTTCGTCGAGCGGTCCGACTCGTACTTCGCGCTGCAGGGCTCGCAGTTCGCACGCTGGACCCTGGAAGCCGGTTTCACCACCGTGCGCGACCTCGGCGCCCGTGGGCACGCGATCTTCGCGTTGCGGGACGGCGTTCGCGACGGGCTTGTGCCCGGTCCGCGCATCCTGGCTTCGGGCCAGGCCATCACGCCCAGCGGCGGCCACGGCGACATCCACGGGTTTCGCGTCGAAATTCTGCGCGCCTTGCCGGCGCTGGGAACCTGCGACGGTCCCGACGATTGCCGCAGGGCCGTGCGCCAGATGGTCAAGCGCGGCGCGGACGTGATCAAGGTCACGGCCACCGGGGGCGTGTTGAGCGAGACCGCGACAGGCACGGGCCAGCAGTTCACGCAGGAAGAACTCGATGCCATTGCCGAGACGGCGCATGCGCTCGGACGCAAGGTCACCGCTCATGCGCACGCCAAGGAAGGCATCGAAGCGGCCTTGAGGGCCGGTTTCGATTCCATCGAGCACGCCATGTGGGCCGACGAGGGGACGATGGAACTGTTCTTGGAAACGGACGCGTGGATGGTGCCTACGGTCTATCCAATCACGGCGGTCGGTGATACGCCCGAGAAAATGAGGGCCGGTCCCTTCGGCAATCTGCCACCGCCGATCATGGCCAAGCTACTTGAACTGGGACGTCAGCCCAAGGACATGGTGGCCCTGGCCCACAGCATGGGCGTGAAGATCGCGCTGGGCACCGATTCGGCCGTTTCGCCGCACGGCGAAAACGCCAACGAGTTCATCGAATACGTCAACGCCGGGATGACGCCGATGCAGGCCCTGATGTCCGGAACCGTTCATGCCGCGGAAGCCACCGGAATCTCCGATCTGACGGGCTCTCTTGAGCCCGGCAAGGCTGCGGACTTGGTCGCGCTTGCCGCCAATCCGCTGGACGATATCAGCGCGGTGCTGGACGTGCGCTTCGTGATGCGCGACGGCATCGTATTCAAACACCTGGAGGACCAGAAATGACTCCGATTTTCTCCCCTGGGAGTGAGGGCATGTCCCTCACGGCCGTCCCGCCCTCGACGAAGGCGAGACGCCTTCGCTCCTTTCTGCTCACTACACTGCTCTGTGCATCCACCGCCGGCGCGCAGAATCTGCTGGTCGAGAACGTATCGCTGCTGGACGGCACGGGCGGTCCCGCCGTTGCCGGTATGTGGGTGGCGGTGGAGGACGGGCGCATCAGCGCTGTCGATAATGCGCCGCTCGAAGCGCCGGACGGCGCCGTCGTACTGAATGGCGAAGGCCGCTACCTGATGCCCGGCCTGGTGGACATGCACATCCACCTGCGAGGCGGCGTGCGCACACCGCCCGAAGGATTGCAGGAACCGCCCGCCCCCAACTTCGAGGAAGGTATTCAGGCGCTGCATGGTTATCTTTACAGCGGCTTCACGATGCTCTACGACGCCGGCAACGACCCCGACTTCATCCTTGAGATGAGAGACCGGGAGCGTGCAGGAGAGATCGAAAGCCCGCGCATTTTCGCCACCGGCGGGATCGTGACCTATCCGGGCAGCCACGGCAGCTCCGCGGGCGCCACGCTGGTCGATGACTGGCCTGAGGCCAAGCCGCTGCTGGACGCGCACATCGCGCGCCAACCCGACGTGCTCAAGCTCACCTACGAGGAGCGCGGCTGGGGCTCGCGGCCCACCATCCCGCGCCTGCCCGTCGAACTGATGCAGACCATCGTGGAGTACTACAACGAGCGCGGCATCCGCACCACCGTGCACACCTCCAGCGAATTGCGGGCCCGCCAGGCCATTTTCGCCGGCGTGGACACGCTGGCGCACCCCATCATCCAGGGCCCGGTTACCGAGCAATTCGCCCGTCTGATGGCCGCCAAGGGCGTTCCCATGGTCACCACGCTCACGATCGGCGAGAACTATGCACGGCTGGTCGAACAGCCCGAGTACCTGGACCAGCCGATCTACCGGGACACGATCGATCCGGACGAAATCGAGACGCTCAGGACCGAGACCCGCGCGGAATACGAGGCGCGGCCCTGGACCTGGTGGATGAAGGTGATGACCGAAATCGCCAAGGAAAACGTGCGGATGGTCCACGCAGCGGGCGGAGTCCTGGTGGCCGGATCGGACCAGTCCTCGGGACCCGCGGGGCACCGCGAACTGGAACTGCTGCAGGACGCCGGTATCGCGGCTGTCGACATCATCCCCATCGCGACGCTCAACGGCGCGGTCTTCCTCGGCATGCAACACAAGTTCGGATCGATCGAACCGGGCAAGTACGCGGACATGGTGCTGCTTGACGCCAATCCCGCCGAGGACATCAACAACGCCAAGGCCATCTTGGAGGTCATCAAGGGCGGCCGCGTCATCGACCGCTCCGCCCTGAACCTCCCCGTCAACCGCTAACCCCCGCGCCGGGCCGACGGCGCCGCTTTATTTTCCGCGCGCGGCGAAGAAGGCGTGCATGCGATCCATTGCTTCCGCCAGCCGCTCGTAGGGCTCCGCGCCGAAACACACGCGCAGGTGCCCTGCCCCCGCCTGTCCGTAGAACGATCCCTCTTCCACGCAGACGCTGGTCTCCTTGAGCAAGGCCCGCGCCAGGTCGGCGTCGTCCCAGCCGGTCCCGGAAATGTCCGGAAAGGCGTAGATGCTGCCTTCCGGCGCCGGGCAGCGCACGCCCGGCATCGCGTTCATGCGTTCCACCACCAGGTCGCGGCGGCGGCAGTCCTCGCGCACCATTTCCTCGACCGCCTCCTGGGAACCGGACACCGCCGCCCGTCCGCCTTCCTGGACGAACACGTTCACATGGGCGATGTCGTTCTTCGAGATCTTCAGCATGGCGGCGATGAACCGCTTGGGCGCCGCGGCGTAACCCATCCGCCAGCCGTCCATCGCGTACGCCTTGGTGAAGGCGAAGTGCGTGATCGTCCGCTCCCACATGCCGGGCAGCGAAGCGACGCTGATGTGCCGGGCGCCGTCGAACACGATCTGTTCATAAACCTCGTCGGACATCACCAGGAGGTCGTGTTCGATCGCGATGTCCGCCAGTTCCTGCAGCTCTTCGCGGGTATAGACGCGCCCCGTTGGGTTGGCCGGGTTGACCAGGATGATCATGCGGGTGCGCGGGCTCAGTCGTTCGCGAATCGCGGCGCCGTCGAGCGCAAAATCCCGCGTGCGGTCCAGGGGGGCCGTCACCACAACGCCTCCCGCCAGTTCGATCTTGTTGATGTGCTGTGGGTAATACGGAGAAAGCAGCATGACTTCGTCACCCGGATCCAGGGCCGCCATGCAGGTGATATAGGCCCCATGCGTCAGACCGCTGGTCACCAGGATCTCGTTGCGCGCCGCCTCGATGCCGTTCCGGGCGGCCAGCTTCTCCGCCAGCGCCCGGCGAAACGGCTCATTGCCCAGGAAGTCGCCGTAATGCACCATGCCGGAGTCCAGGGCCGCCTTGCAGGCCTCCTTGATATGCGCCGGTGTGTCGAAGCTGGGCATGCCCACTTCGAGGTGGATCACGTCGACGCCCTGCGTCATGAGCGGCAGGGCTTCTTCATACATGCCGAAGCTCTTCTCCGAGCTCTGCACGATCCGGTCTGCGGGCCATTTCATGCGCGATATTGTCGCATCAGCGGTCGCGGAACACCGCGGCCGGCCGCTCGACGAAAGGCTCGCGCCAGCCGGGAAAGCGGTCGCGGAAAATATGGTTTTGCCCATAGTGCGTGTCGAGCAGGATCGCCTTGGCCGAGCCCCCGCGCCACAAGTCGTATTCCGGCGCCGAATGCCGCGCAAAGAAGTCGGTGAGCCGCCCGTCCAGTTCCGCCACCACTTTCGCATGCGCCGGATCGTCGACGAGATTGCGCTTTTCCCCGGGATCGTCCACCAGGTCAAACAGCGTGTGCGGCTCGCCGGTATCGAACCGCTTCATGTATTTCCAGCGCCCCGAGCGCACGACGCGAACCGTAACGAACTCGAAAAACGCCGTACTGTCCCATTCCGATTCCGCTCCTTGCAGCATCGGGGCAAAGCTGCGCCCGCCGGAGTTGCGGATCTCGAGTTTCTCCAGCCCCAGGTACTCGAGCAGCGTCGGGAACACGTCCACCTGGTTGATGAATTCCTCGCGCACCACCCCTTCGGGCACCCGTCCGGGTTGCGAGAACATCAGCGGCACCTCCATGTTGACCTGATGCACGGTGAACGGAAAGCTCCAGGAGGTATTGCCCCAGAGACCGCCGTGTCCGAACCGTGAGCCCTGGTCGGAGGTGTAGATGACCAGCGTGTTGTCGCGTAGCCCCTGTTCCTCCAGCGCTTCCATAAGCCGCCCTACTCCGTCGTCCACCATCGTCGTTTCGGCAGCCGTATTGATCATCGCCACGGGGTTATTGATCGCGTTGATCGCGCGCCAGGCGGTGGTGCCGTCGCGTACCATCTCGCCGGTCGGGCTTTTGCCCCGCGCCCAGGCTTCCAGGTAGGGATGGATGGGCTCGTGCGGCATCGACGGCGGGTTCTGACGGTAACGCTCCGCGTGCCGGTTGCGCGGCGGGAACAGCACGGTCGGCGGCAGCATGTACGGGCCGTTGTACGACAGGTACAGGAAGAAAGGCTCCCCGGCGTCCGGCCGCTGCCCGATGAACTCGATCGCCTTGTCCGTCCAGAAGTCCGTGAGGTGCTTCTCCACGCGGTAATGCCGGCCGTTGTCGATGACCTCCTGGTCGTAGAAGGTCGTGGTGTGTCCGGACGGGAAAGTCACCCACCACGAAAATCCCAGTTGCGGGCGCTCGTGCCGTCCCAGGTGGTACTTGCCCACCAGCCCGGTGAAGTAGCCGGCGTCCGCCAGCGTCTGCGGCAGGTTGCGGAACTCCTCGATCGCCGACCAGCCTTCCAGCTCCGGTTGGGGAGGCAAGGCCACGTGGATGCCCGTCTGCGAAGGCATGAGACCGGTCAACAGGGCGGCGCGGGCGGGCGAACAAACACCGCTGGCGGAGAAGGCGTTGCGGAACAGCACCCCCGAGCGGGCCAGCGCGTCGATATGGGGCGTTGCGATCTCGCTGTTGCCGTAGGCGCCCAGCAGCCGCGCGGACTGGTTGTCCGAAACGATCAGAATGACGTTCGGGCGCTGTGCACCGGACGTTTCCTGCGCGGTCGCGCCCGGAAACACCGCTGCCAGGAAAATTGCGAGGCCGGCCAGTGATCCGGCGGATTTGATGGTGGTCGTCATACGGCCGGAGAATACCCGCAAGCAATCGGTGGGTGCAAAGAGGCGGTGCCGGGGGGGGAAGGCGTCTCGCCTTCCCGGAGGGCGGGACGCCCTCGCCCCCAGGGAGGCTAGAATTACAGATTAATCCCGCGCCGGGAGACACAAAGCGGCAGGAAGGTCAATGAGCGACTCAACCCAAAAGCCCGTAATCGCGAAATACAAGCCGTATTTCGCCGAACTCAAGAAAGACAAGCGATATTTCTGGTGCGCCTGCGGGCGGTCGAAAAACCAGCCGTATTGCGACGGTTCGCACAAGGGGACCGGCATCGCGCCGATTCCCTACAAGGCGCTCAAGGAGGGCGAAGAGGTGCTGTTCTGCGGCTGCAAGCACACGGGGGAAGCCCCGTTCTGCGACGGCAGTCATAACAACCTGCTGGAAGAGTACGAAACCGAAGACCCCCTAAGTCCGGAGAACCGCGCGATACCCCAGGCCGCTCAGGCCGCGCCCGGCCGCGTGGTTCTTGATGGCGGCTGCCAGGTCGCCCGGGTCGAACAACTGGCCGATGAGGGCGCCGGCGTCATCGAGGTCCGCAAACTGATCGGCGCGGAGGACGGCGCGCGCCATCAATCGCAATTTCACCTATGGCTGGGCCCCGGCTATTCGCAGGCAATGGAATTCCCGGGCTGCCAGGTGCTGCTCTTCGTGAAGGACGATTCGGGCGTTCTCTCCATCGGCCGCCGTGAGTTTGCGCTTGAGCCCCGCAGCGGTGCATTCGTGCGTCCCGGAGAGGCCTTTGCGCTGACCGCGCCGACCGACCGTCCCCTCAACGTATACGCCAGCACCTTCCCGCAGTCCGACGGCCCCCGGTGGCGAAAGGAATTGACGGACCGCTTCGATGCGGACTACCCGGACCGCACCATCGCAATGGACCGGGACAAGGCGACGCCGATGGCCGGCCGCTTCTTCCAGGTCCTGATCGACAAGCGCCAGGGATTCGAGAACGGCGCCCAGTTCATCGGCGAGATTCCGCGGTCTAAGGCCGTTGCCCACAGGCACCTCTACGAGGAAACGCTGATCATGGTTTCGGGCGAAGGCTGCCTCTGGACGGACAACGTGAAGACGCCGGTCGCGGCAGGCGACGTGATTTTTCTGCCGCCAAAGCAACGCCACTCGCTGGAATGCACCAGCGAGGACGGCATGCTTGTGGCCGGGGTGATCTTCCCCGGCGACAATCCCTCGATCAATTACTGATTTCTGGAGGCCAGGGCCGGAATTGAACCGGCGTCCACGGATTTGCAGTCCGCTGCATAGCCACTCTGCCACCTGGCCCGGCTTTTCGGCAGGCCGCGCCCTGCCGCGCTGATTCCTGCCGGAAAAATGGAGCGGGAAACGGGACTTGAACCCGCGACCCCAACCTTGGCAAGGTTGTGCTCTACCACTGAGCTATTCCCGCTCGAAGCGGCGCCGAGTCTAGCAGTAACGCCGCTCCCGATTCAATAGACACACTAATTCCGCCTCATTTGTTGCCCCTTCCTCGCGGGAGACGCATCCGTCATCCATGACGCTTGGCGAGTGACATCCTGTCATCGACACTCCCGCAAGGAAGGGGCAACAAATGAGGCTCGCTTAACGCCGGCCCCTGTAGCGCCGGCCAGAGCCCATTGTTCGTCCCCCTCCCCGCAGGAGCGTTGGAGCAGGGACAGCGAGAATCGAGCCAGGATGGCGCCTCCAGCGGGGAGGGGGACGAACAATGGGCGGGGGAAGCACGAAAGAGGGCGAATCAGGAGAAGTAGGCGCCTCCGTTGATGTCGAAACTGGCGCCGGTAATGAAGCTTGCCCGGGACGAGGCAAGGTAGGCGACCAGGTCCGCCACTTCCCGCGATTCCCCCTCGCGCCGCAGCGGCGTGCCCGCGGCGACGTTGGCGCGCACGGCGTCCTTGGTGAAGGTATCGTGGAAGGTCGTGTCGATCATTCCCGGGCATACGCAGTTGACCCGGATGCCGCTCGGCCCCAGTTCCTTGGCCATCGCCCGGGTAAGCGACATCACCGCGCCCTTGGACGTCGAGTAGGCCGCGGCGCCGGGACCGCCCCCGTCCCGGCCGGCCTGCGAGGCGAGATTGACGATGGATCCTCCTTCCGTCATGTGGGGAATGACGCATTGCGTGGTCAGAAAGGTGCTGGTCACGTTCAGCCGAAGGACATGTTCCAGGAACTCCTCGTCCATCTCCGGCAGCGCCTTGCGCGCAACCATGCCGCCCACGACGTTGACCAGGACGTCAATCGATTCGCCGAATGCGCGGCGGGTCTCGGCCACCAGCTTCTCGACGTCCTTGCGCCTGGTCATGTCGCCGGCGACGGCAATCGCGGTTCCGCCCGCCTGCCGAATGCTATCGACGGTTTCCTGCCCCGCGGCGGCATTATTGAAATAGTTGACGACCACACGGGCGCCGGCCTCGGCCAGGGCCAGCGACACGGCCCTGCCGATGTCCCTGGAACCGCCGGCGACGATTGCTGTCTTGCCTTCCATACACGCATCCCCCAATGACTAATTTGAATGTTTCAAGGCGACCGGCCCTTTCTGATCGAACAGACCGTAAAAGCCGCCCCATACGAACTCCCGGCCGGCGACCCTCATTGCATGCTCAAGGTCGTCGTCGGGGTCGTAGGAAAGAGCCAGGTAGCGCTCGCCGCGCTGCCTGCTGACAATCTTCACCAGCTGGTTGCCGCCGTCGCCGATTCGCTCGATCGCGGCAATCGACCCTTCGCTGCCGATCGTGGATTCCTCCGCCGCATCGTACTCGCCATGCGCTTGAAGCGTGGAAACGAAGGTGCTGTCACCCGAGCTCCGTATTCGCAGGATCACGGCCTGCTCGCGCCGGAGATTGATCTGGGGATCGTTGGCGCCGAGTTCCGCATAGAGCACCTGCAGCGGCTCTTCGGCCTGGATCGAATACGTATAGAAGCGATTTCCGGCAAGCCAGGTCATCGAGAACAGCTCGCCGGCAGCCACCTCGGTTTCCGCCCGCAGCCAGAGATGCTGGTAACCATTGGCGGTGCCCAGCGGAGACAGTTTGTCTGTCATCGTGCGAAGCGGCGGGTTGGTGGCTATGACCTGTCCCTTGAAGTGAACCGGCAGATCGTATTGCCGCTCTCCGGCTCCGGTCACGTCAAGCACGTCCACCACGACGGGTCCGTCGGCCAGCACGCCGTCCGCCAGAACCAGGGTGCGACTGAAGGAAACGCCCTCGTAGGCGCCGTCCATGGACGCCGCCGCGACATGAATGCCCTTGTCGCCGCCGAAGTACAGCACCTCGGGATGGAAACGCTCGCCAACTGACAAACGGGCGCCGAAATGACTCTCCCCGTCCACGACCAGCGTGTTGTGGGCGACCGTCTGCTTGGCCCAGGACTCGTTCTCCGGCAAGTAACGCCCGCCGTTCTTGGGCTCGATATTGAGGAAACGCGCGGCCCCGTAGTCGGCCACGATCTCGTTGCCGTTGTCGTAGAAGATCCAGTGCAGCTTGTCGAAATGGCCGTGTCCCATTCCCTGCGCCGTGGCCTTGAATACCAGCGCCTGGTGGCCCGGTCCCGCGCCGTTGCGAAGAACCGCCAGACCGCCCTGTTCGCCGGCGGGGCCGTCCCTGAGCAGCACGGACCGGTGCTCGTAGGGCTCCGCCTCGCCGCGGTCCGCCGCCAGCGCCGCCTCGAAGCCGTCCCCGGTCAGCACGTAGGACTCCTGCCGCCGGGCCACCGACAACAGCCTGGAGTCGCCGGTGAGCGCGTAGGCGATGGCTACGCCGTGGCGCAACTCGACGGTGTCCAGTCCCTTCTCCCGGATCGCGTCGTTGATCGGAAAGAACAGGCCGCCGTAGGAAAGCTCAATGCAGGCATAGATCGCCTTCAGCAGCAGGCCGTCGCGATACTCGAATATCTTCAGTTCCGGATCGTTGTTCTCGATGCTGCGGGCAAATACCACCAGCGGCATCAATGCGTAACGCTGGTAGTACGGACCCTCGGCGTAGTAGCCGTCCGGCGACAGCAGCAGGTCGAGCTGCCGGATGAACCCGGATTCACCGTCGCCTTTGAGGCCGTAAAGCGACCTTTCCACGTACGAAGGGTCGTCGAGCGTGTATCCGGTCATCCCGACGGCGGCCACCGCCCAGGTTCCGTGGTTGTGAATCCGGTCGAATGTCTGCGGCGATTCCACCGAAAGGAAATCGGCCATGGGCCGCAGCAAACGTTCTTCAATTAAGCTCTTTTCGTCGCCGGAAAGAGTGTCGACGATCGCGTCATAACCCTGGATTGCGTGAACCAGCCAGACGGACTCATTGAGGCTCTGCCAGAACAATCGGCCCGGCGTTTGCTCCTTCTTCATCGGATGCTCGCCCAGGCCGGGATACAGATCGGCGTACGCCAGCAACAGCGACCTGGCATGATCGGCGTAGCGCCCGTCGCCGGTGAGCTGATAAACGACGCCCGCCTCGCGGATCGCGACGCCGTTGCGCTTGTGCTGCTCGTGCGAATAGCCGCCGCCGGCGTCGACGGGAGCGGGCACGTCGGGCTCGGATGCGAAATACAGGTCGACGCGCGCCCGGGTCCGCTCCAGCGAGCGCATGAAGCCCGGCGATTCGCCCATCGCGGCGGTCACACTCGCGACGTCCCCTGCGGTGAGCAGCAGGCGGGGATGCGATGCCCGGCCATCCTGCGGCCAGCCGCCGATCGCCAGGGCCGCCAGGGCCGGAACGACAAGGGACCGGCGCATTACGGCGCGCCGATCTCGTCCACGATCGGTTCCGGCGTGCCGGCAAATCGATTTCTTCCGATTCGGGTGATCGGATCGCCGACCGTGTGCGTAACGCGTATCGGAAGGCTGTCGATGAATTCGTTGTCGTGAATGTCGGCCACCTGAACGCCCAGCAGCCGTATCGACGACGCCGTCCTGTTGCGCGCGTTGTGACCGACCGAGGCCAGCACGCTGGAACGGATTTCGAGCCGGGGGCCGAAGGTGCTCTCGTCCGTACCGCCGCGGTAAATGTCGACCACGGCGCCGCCGATGTTGCTGAACCGGCTGTCGACTACCGAAATTTCCTCGCCGTTGTAGCGGCCCAGGTCGTCGATCTCCCTGCTGAGCGAAATCACGCTGCCGGTAATGTCGCTGAATTCGGAGCGCGTGATGCGAATCTCATCCGCAAAGGTGTTCTTGGCCACCAGGAAGAAATTGAAGAGGTAATTGACGTCCAGGTCGCTTATGGAGCAGTCGTCGACCACCAGGCTGTAGTTGCTCGTCATCGAGTAGCGGCTGGTGCGAACCACCGAGTTGCCCGACATGTCGGGAGAAGCTGCCCCGGAAATCTCCAGGCCCGAAAGTTCGAGGCGCCCGCCATCGTCAATCTCGAACAGCGCCGGGCGCTCGAACTCCAGCTTCACCGTTCCACGGCCCCGGGACGCCCTTACGCTCAAGGGCCGGTCGGCCACGATCGTCTTCCTGACCCGGTAATCACCCGGGGCCAGTTCCAGGACGGAACCCGCTTCGGCCCGGGCGGCGGCATTGAACAGGGCGTCCTCGCCGGGCGTGACGACGATTGTGGGCGGCGTTGCGGGGGAGGAACCCGGTTTCGGATACCAGGCAACGCCCGTTTCGTCCTTGTCCAGCACCTTGAGGTCCGCGCGAACGCCGATTGAAGCGAGGGCCTCCCCGACCGGATACCAGAGCCCGTTGGCCGCCTGTTGCATCTCGATGGGGACGTTCGAAAAACCGCTCTTTTGCGGCAGATCCTCGACCGCGTTCGCCGCATTGCCTTCAAAGGCGATTCCGCTGATGTCGTCATGCACCCGGATTACGTTATTCCCGTCACGATTGAATACCAGGTTGGAACGGAACACGCTGTCGATGGGCGTCGCCGAGCGCTCTTCATCGCTGCCCCCGGCCATTTCGATGTAGTCGCACTGAATGATCGAGTTGTTTTCCATCACCACGTCCTCGACCTGGTGATAGCGATTCAGCGGCGAATCGGGAACGCCGTTCATGACCGTGAAGGCAGCCCCGAAGCGGTAGCCGGTAAGACCGTGCAGATAGTTGTTACGAACCACATGCCCCTTGTTGATGACCCGAATGCCGCCGGTGTTCGGGACGCCGTTGCCGAGGAAGACATTGTCCTCCACCACGGCGTTGTTGCCGTGCCGCATCGTTAGCGTGCCGCGCGATTCCAGGAACAGGTTTCCGCGGAAGGTGTTGCCGCCGGACTTGTTGGAGATGATCTCCAGCTCGCCGTCGCAGCGGTCGAACACGTTGTTCTCGACGACGGTCAGCGAATCGGCCATCGAGTAGTGGCTGGTGCCGATTCGCAGCGTCTCGCCGCCGTTGGATCCCAGTATCGGCCGCGGGCCGAAGTAGTTGTGGTCGATGCGGTGGTAGTTTCGCTGGTTTTCCTCGCCGTCCAGCCGCACGGCCATCGTGACCCCGAGATTGCCCTTGCCCTCGACGTGGTTGTGGTCGAAGCGATTGTGGCGTCCGAACATCAACACCCAGAAATCGATCTCATGCCGTTCCGGGTTGTTGAACCGGTCGATGACCGTTTCCGTCACCCTCGAGTAATTGGCGGGTTCGCCCTTCGTGCGGCGAAAGGAAATCACGGTGCTGGTCGGCGTGTAGCCGTCCCTGAACACCAGTCCGGAAACGACCAGGTGGTTGCCGGCAAGCCGCAGGTTGGACTGGCCGCTGATCACGACCTGTCCCTTTGTTTCCGACGTCAGGGTAATCGGCCGCTCCGGCTCCCCGTTCCCCTTAAAGAGAATCTCGAAATCGCGCCAGACCCCATTGGCGAGCACGATGACGTCACCCGGCCCGGCGCGCTCGACCGCATCGCGGTATTCCTGCTGGTTCGCAACCAGTGTTTCGGTTGCAGATGCGCTTCCCGCCGCGATAAGGGCGAGCGCGGAAGCTACCAGAACGGCTTTCATCACGGTAGCGCCTGTTCCCGTTACCCCTGTCTGAAGAGCGTTGAAGCAGGGACAGCGAAACCGAGCCATGGATGGCGCCTCGTCAGACAGGGGTAACGGGAACAGGCGCGGGCTAACGCAGTACGTGCGGACAGCAGCTAGATGCGTGCGCTTTTGAGAAAACGCTGGCGGCTCTCGCTGGCCTTCCTGCGAACGTCCATGAGCGCCTTCTGCTCGGTCACGTCCAGCATGGATTCCAGCAGCCGCGTGAAGTGCTTTCTCATCGCCATCCGCGCCTGTGAGGGATTGCGGCTATGCAACGCATCGAGAATCTCCCGGTGTTCTCCACCGCGAACCGCCGCATCTTCCGAGCAAACGGAGTCATACACCTTCTTGACCGGCGCCAGTTCCATGCGCATCCGCCAGAGCTTCTCGACGATGTAGTAGAGCACGGAATTCCCGGCGGCGGCGGCAATGGTCAGGTGAAAGTCCCGGTCCGCGAGTTCCGCCGCATCGACGTCTTCGTGGTCGTCGCTGCTCATGTCCTCGATGAGTTGCTCAAGCTCGGCCAGCGTCTCGTCGCTGATGTCGGGCGCCGCAAGCGCCGCCACCTCGGACTCGAACAGGGAACGCGCCTCGGTCAGCTCGAGCGCGCTAACGCTGGGCAGCACGTCCACCTGGGAGACCGCGGCGTCCAGCACGTGCGCTCCCGATCCGGGCCGCACTTCCAGCTTTCCGAGAGCCTGCAGCGAAATCAGCGCCTGGCGGACCGTGACTCGGCTTACGTTGAATTGCTCGGCCAGCTCGCGCTCGCCGGGCAAGCGGGTGCCGGGCGGATACACGCCCTCCTGCATCCGTTGCGCAATCCGTTGCGCAACGACCTCATACAACCTCTGTTCCTTCATCTTTTTCGGCGATGCGGCAACATTCAAAACCTCGCCGTAACACCGGCGAATATGCGCGGGCCATACTCCAGGGTTTGAACCACCTCGCCTTCCAATGCACGGAAATCGACACGTGGCTCACCAAGCACGTTAATGCCTTCCAGCGAAAGCTGGATATTGTCGGTCATGTCGTATCTCAAGCGAAGGTCAAGCGTCTTGTAGCCATCCACATATCGAACGCGAGCCGTAGTATCGCGGCCGTAGCCTTGGAAGTACTGGGAACGCGCCTTGAAAATCGCCTGCACGCTGAAGCGATCATTTTGCCAGTAAAGCTGCGTTGCGCTGGTATGACGTGACAGCCCCCACAGCCCGGCCGGCGGCAAAAGGCCCAGGAGCGGGGTCGGATTGCCGTCAGCGTCGAAGGCCGTACCGTCACCGCCGTGCCCATCCTCGAATTCGAAATCGGAATCCGCGTAGTTATAGCTGAACTTGGCGCCGAAGCCGCCCAGAAAACCCGGCAGATAGTCGAACGCATGGGTAGCGGTGACTTCAAGACCGGTGAGGTCGCTCTTGTCACCGGACACCTGAGTGGTCCTTACGGTGCCGCTCACCGTATTTCCATCAATCACAAAGTCTTCCTGCTGATAGACGTTCTCGAAACCACCCTGAAACCGCTTCCAGTAGACACCCGCCGCCAACATTGTGTCTTCGTTGGCATACCATTCCAGACTGACGTCCAGATTCCAGGACGGCAGAGGTTCCAGCTTCGGGTTGCCCGGCGCGCCAATACCCTGCACCGCTTCTTCCAGGGTGGCGTAACCCGAATCCGGGTCGTCGGAGTCATTGGTGTTGATGCCGCGACTGTTCCCGTAGGAGTGGGGATCCGGACGCGAAGTACCCTTGAATACGCCGCCCCGGAATACCCAATCGGCATTCAGATCCATGATGAAGGTCAGACTGGGCAAGACTTGCGTATAGCTGTTGGTCTGCACCACTTGTTCGAAATCCGCGCCCGCTACCGGCTCAACAAAATACAAGCCGCCTTCCTGTACGACGGTTAGCGGAGTCCGGTATCCGATCGACGAAATTTCCGTTTCAACGACACGCACGCCGAAATTCCCGCGCACGGGCTTCCCGGCCATTGCGGATTCATAATTGGCCTGCACGTGCACAGCCGTTGCATCTTCCGTCAAGTCGATACTGCCGGTCGAGAGTCCATTCTGGAAGCCGATTGCGGATCTGCCACCGTAGTTGGCAAGCAATTCATCAAGCAGGCAGCCGTGATCGAACGTTGCCCATCCGGTGCCGGTGCCGATACCACTGGCAACCGTAACAAGATCATTCCCGCCTCTGGATTCCGACAGGAAACCAGGCTCCGGAAAACTGGGCTGACCGCAATTGTTGGCAGCGTTGAATACCACGGCGCGGGCTTCGGCCGTGTTGGAAGTTCCGCCGGGGACCCCGTCAAAATCCTCGTCCTCGAACAGGCTCAATCCGTCGTCATTGCGAGCGCCGCCGAAGGTGCGGTACTCCAGCCGGGAAGAGCGTACGCCTGCCTCCACATTGTTGACGAAGCCCAGGGACTCGGTATCCCAGGACAGGTCCAGCCGGAAGGCATCGATCGTGTGCTCGCGAATCTGCTGCCTGGCGCGAATTCGTGCGCGATCGCGAGCGGTGAAATAGGCAGGATTGGTAATGTCAAAGTCCAGCAGGGAAGCGGGATCACGCGAACTGCTGCCGTCCGTGCTGAGAATCGTCGGCAGCGTAAGCCCGTCCGTGCCGGGCGCGTTCACGTCGAAATGCACCCAGAACTCTTCTCTGCCTGAAGTGCTGTCCGGATCCGTGATCAATACCTCGTTGGCGGCCATGCGAACCTCAACGTCCGTCTCGGTGCGCTCGGTGTCCGCGAACGCCGCGTCAAACGAAATTTCCAGGCTATCCGTGGCTTGCCAGGCAATGTTCAGACCGGCGCCTTCGTACTCTTCAAATCGTGTGAAGTCCGTCGTATTGGATCGGATGTCGGTATCGGCGACGAAACTCTGCAGCAGCCCGGTACGCGGGTTGGACACGACATCTCTCAGGTTGTTCTGGGTTCCTCCGAACTGAAGGTCCTGGCGCAGTTCCTTCTGGTCCCGCTCGGACTGCTGGAAATCGAGCAGGAAATCCAGACGGTCATTGGGCTGCCACTGGATTACCCCGAACAGGGCCTCGCGGTCGTCATCCGTCGTGTTCCGGCGGAACGTACGATCGCGAGCTATGTAGGCAAATGGAATATCCGAAGCACTGTTGTAATTGGGATTGGAATCGATAAGGTCCTGAAGCTGGTCATTGCTCAAGTCGGGGTCGCCTGCGTTTTCGTCACATCGGCCGGATGTATCGAGCGGCTGCGCGTTGGAATCGAACGAATCCAGCACACAAGCTTCAAACCGCCCGCCGCCGGTAGTATGAGTGGCCTCCGCCTCGGGATTGGAATCGTCCCGCACTTGTCCTCCGATGGATATGCCGATCTTGCCCAAACCTTCAAATTCCCATGAATTGATGTAGCTGGCGGTGGCGCGGTAGCCATACTCATCCTGGCCAATCATGTTGCTGTCGTCGGGATGCGCCGAGCTCTTGAGGCTGAATTGCATGCGCTGGTCGCCGTACTCGATCGGCCGCCTGGTGCTCAAGTGGACCTGACCGCTGACGGCGCCTTCAATATAGCTCGCAGTCTGCGTCTTATGAATGGCGACGGCATTGAACAATTCAGAAGGGAAGATACTGAAGTTGACCGCGCGGTTGCCGCTTCCGTTGGTGGACTCCCGGAAATTGACGACCGTGTTGCCCAGGTAGGGCCCCAAACCCCGGATGGCAACCTCGGTGGCGCCTCCGTTCTCGCGATGAGTCGCCGCGCCTGTAACGGTCTCAAGCGCCTCACCGATGGACAAGGCCGGCAATGCGCCGATCTCGTCAGCATTGAGTCCGTCAACGATTGTTACGGAATTCCGCTTGAGCTGAATGGAGTCCTGGATCTCGCGTCGCACTCCCTTTACGACAATCTCCTCGATCATCGACTCATCGACTTCGATCGGCACATCGGAATCTTCCTCTTCCTGCGCGTATGCGGGCGAACCCGCAAGCACGATGGCCAGAATTCCGCATATCGGGACCAGCGTACGACGCCGTTTGCCGGAGGCAGTTTCTCCTCCCCGCATTTTCCTTCTCCTCACCAAGATCATGCGAAAAGTATAGACCAATTCTCGGCGATCAGTAGTACCGGTTCCCCGTGCGCTCTGTTTGAATTGGTAGTATCAATCTTGCGTGCGGGAGCGCTAATCCGTCTCGGGCCACTTGCCCTCGATTTCCTTGCGCAGCATCCCGATCAGCATGGTCGGATAGAAGTCGTCCGTAGCCTCGGCCGCGGCGGCAAGAAAAGCCAGCATTTCCGCCGGTTCAACCAGGCCTTCGCACCCGTCGAAAGCGCCGTCCAGCGCATAGCGGGCAAACCCGATCTGCGCGGCAAGGCGCCCGTACTCAGCCGAGCGCCGAATCAGTCGACCGGCCCTGCAGGCGTCCCCTCCGGTGTCGGGGTAGCCGAGGTATTGCATGTAACCGCTCACGAACAGCGCCTGGGGATACTCGGCGGCCACGGCGGCCTCCATGTGCGGCCATCCCTTTCCGGCCTGCCCGCTGTAGGTGTAGACGCGGGCGAGTTGATAGCGCAGCCGGGGGTTGCCCGGGTCCTCGGCCACCGCCGCCTCGCAGGCCGCTATCGCGCTGGGGAAGTTCATGTCCGACTGCGACACGCCCGGCGCCACCTTGTTGGGATCCAGCGGGTGCGAAGTCGCCATGTCGCAGGGCGTAACGTCCTGCGAATACGGCGATGCATCCCATTCAAGCGTTTCCGCGGAAGTCCCGCCACACGCCAGCAGTCCGCAAACGGCAATAAGTTTCTTCATTGGTCCTCTCCCTCAAGTGCCCCGACCTCGTTCTTGAGCATCGCGATCAGCATGCTCGCGTAGAAGTCGCTGTTCGATTCCTCCGCCGCCTGGAGAAACACCATGAGTTCCTCCGGGTCGATGGTCACGTCGCAGCCCTCGAAAACTCCGTCCAGTGCATAGCGCGTGAATCCGACCTGTCCCGCGAGCCGGCCGTATTGCGCGGAACGCCGAAACAGGCTGCCCGCCCTGCAGATGTCTTTCGGGGCCTTGTTGATCCCCAGAAAATGCAGGTAGCCGTTGACGAACAGCGCCTGCGGATAGTCCGCCTCGATTGCCGCCTCGCGATGCGGATAGGCCTTCTCGCCCTGCCCGCTGTACCCGTACACCCGCGCCAGCTGATACCTGAGCCGCGGATTGCCCGGATCGGCCTCCACCGCCGCCTCGCAGGCCGCCGTGGCGCGGGCGAAGTCCATGTCCGACTGCGACACGCCCGGCGCCACCGAATACGGATCGTCGCCGTGCGAAGCCTCGATATCGCAGGGCGTGACTTCTTGGGAGTACGTCGAGGTGTCCCACTCGAGGGTTTCGGCCGAGGCTCCTGCGGCAAGGAACAGTCCGCAGACGGCCAGGCAGCTTGTTCTCATATTTCCTCCTCCTACAGATGTGACTCGCTAGTGAACGGGCATGATACGGCCGCGCGCAATGACGCGGTCGATCGTCCTGGTATTGCTGATGTCTATGAGCGGGTTGGCGTCGAGCAGGACCAGGTCGGCGCGCATTCCCGGGGCGATCGCGCCCATTTCATCCTCGAGCGAGAAGAACTTCGCCGGCTGTAACGTGGCGGCGCCCAGGGCGTCAAGCGGCGTGAGCCCGGCGGCGACCAGCACTTCCAGTTCGTTGTGCAGGCTGTAGCCGGGAATGGCCAGCGCGATCGGCGTGTCCGTGCCGGCGCCGACCGGCACTCCGGCTTCGTGCATGCGGGCGATCATTTCCAGCGTGTAGCGCGCGGCCGTGAGATCGCGTTGCCCCGGGTCCCGGCTGACCCACGGCGAGGGACCGCTCCATTCCTCCTGCACCCCCTGCGGTATGCCGGCCAGGGCTTCCGGCCAGTCGTCCCGGGCGAAGACGGGAAACATGGAAAGCGCATTCAGGCGCGCGGTCGGAACCTGAATGGTGTTGCGCAGCGTCCCGATAACATCGGCGCATTGCTGTTCATCAAAGGCGGCAATCGCTTCCCTGCGCTGCAGGCTGTGCAGGAACGTGCGCAGCTTCATGCCGGAGCTTTCTTCGCCCGCCGACAGTTGCTGCCGGCGCGTTTCGAGCAACTCGTCGGAGTTTGCGGCGCAGTCCAGCTCGACATTCCGCAGGTGCTCCATCGAATTCACATGCGGACCGGCCGTGGAGGCGCGCATGGAAAGAGGCACGTGGGAGGCAATCGGCAGGCCGTGCGTCCCCGCCGCTTCGACCAATGCCGCGAACACTTCGGGGCTGACCATCTCGTAGATCTTGATGAAGTCCACGCCCTGAGACTTGAGTTCCGCGACCCTGGACCGGGCCGTCGGGGCTTCAGGGTTCGGAACGCCGATTTCCGGCGCGTCGATTCCGTCGTAAACCACCGTGGCGCCGTCCAGCAGCGGGCCGCTGAAGAACACCCGCGGCGCAACCGCTCCCTGGGCGCGCATGCGTTCCACCACGGGCGCTATCTTCTCCATCAACCCGCCGGTATCGCGCACGCTGGTAATCCCGTAACGGATGAACATCTCCGGCATCGTGGCCGTGAATCGGTCGTCGTAGGTCAGGTGAACGTGCATGTCCCACAAACCCGGAATAAGGAACTTGCCGGCGCCGTCGATCTGCTCCGCGGCCGTGAAGTAGATCGAATCGGCGGGACCGACGGCGACAATCCGGTCGCCGTCGATGAGCACCGTCTGCCCCGGCCGCTCGCCGGACACGGCGTCGATCACGGTCACGTTGCTGATCGCAATTCCGGATTGAGTATCCTCGGGCCCAGATCCGCAGGCCCCGGCGGCCAGCAGGGCCGGCAGGAAGACGGCAGCAAGCCTGGCTTGAGCGTTCACGAGGCGGATGTGCTGCGCACGGCCGTCCTGGCCCGCAACATGTACAAGGCGCCGGTCAGCAGCGTCAGCACGGCCGATAACAGCAGCAATACGTAACCGATTTCGTACAGCGGCAGGAAACACAGCGGTTCTTCGTACAGCATGAACGCCAGGGCCACCATCTGCCCGATGGACTTGTACTTGGCCAGCTGGATAACGTTGACCCGGCCCCGCTGGCCGAGGGCCGCCATCCATTCCCGCAGCGCCGAAACGGCCACCTCCCGGCCGATGATCACGATCGCCACCAGCGCCAGCAACATACCCGGATTGGCCTGGACCAGGAGCAGCAGCGCGGCGATGACCAGCAGCTTGTCCGCCACCGGGTCCAGGAAAGCCCCGAAGCGCGATCCCTGGTCGAAGCGCCTGGCCACCCAGCCGTCCGCCCAATCGGTGAGCGCGGCGGCGCCGAAGACCAGACCGGCGACCGGGTGCGCCCAGGGATACGGAAGGTAGTAAAGGGCCACGATGCTGGGCATGGCGGCGACCCGGAACCACGTCAGGATGATCGCGAGGTTCATGCCGCCACTATAGCCAATTCGCCCCCGCCCCGGCGCATGGGTCAGTGCAGCGCGCCGTAGATTCTCTGCGCGAGTTCCGGGCCGATGCCGGGCAGTTTGCGCAGATCCTCCACGGGAGCGGCCTCGACGCCGCGCAATCCGCCGAAGTGCCGCAGGAGCTGGCGGCGTCGCTTGGGCCCGAGCCCGGGCACTTCCTCCAGCACCGAGGATTTGCGCGCGCCGTGGCGCCGGCGGCGGTGGCCTTCCAGCGCGAAGCGGTGGGCTTCGTCGCGTATTCTCGCAATCAGTTTCAGCGCCGCGGAGCCCGACCCGGGAATCAGCGGCCGTGCGAGGTCCGGCATGTAGATGCGCTCGCGACCCTCGCGGCGCCCGAAGCCCTTGGCCACGGCGGCCACCGGCATGCTCGACAGCCCCAGCGCTTCCAGTTCGGCGCGCGCCGCGTTCAGCTGGCCGCGGCCGCCGTCGATCAGCAGCAGCTCAGGCAACGGCGATTCTTCCCGGACAAGCCGGCCATAGCGCCGGCGCACGGCCTCGGCAATGGCGCCGTAGTCGTCGCCGCTTTCGGCGCCGCGGATATTGAACCGCCGGTACTCGGAACGGCTGGCGCCCTCGGGCGAGAAGACCACGCAGGAGGCAACCGGCGACTCGCCGCCGGTATGGCTGATGTCGAAGCACTCGATACGTTCGGGCGGGCGCATCAGTTGCAGTTCCTTCGCCAGCGCCTTCAACTGGGAAGCGAGCCCCCGGGCGCCCGCGGCTTGCTGCTGCGCCCCGGCGTCCGCGTTCCTGCGCGCCAGTTCGACCCAGCGCCGTCGCCAGCCGCGCACGTTCCAGCGCACCGCCACGCGATGGCCGCTCTGCATGCCCAGCGCGCTCTCCAGCAGTCCGCGCCGGCTGACCGGTCCGCCGGTAATGACTTCCCTCGGCGCACCGCGCTCAAAGTAATGCTGCGAGATAAAGGCGCTCAACACCTCATCGGATTCCACCCCCGGCACGACCCGCGGAAAGAACAGCCGGCTGCCGGTCAGCGTGCCGCGCCGGATCCACAACACGGCCACGCAGAAGACGCCGCCGCTTTCGGCCACCGCGACCACGTCCAGGTCGCGCGCTGCGCCGCCCGCCACCGACTGGCTGGCCTGTATCCGCTGAAGCGCGGCCACCCGGTCGCGCAGCAGCGCCGCGCGTTCGTAATCCAGGTCCTCCGCCGCCCGCTCCATGCGCCCCAGCAGGTCCTCCAGCACCGCTTCGTTCTTGCCTTCCAGGAACAGCAGCGCCTGGCTTGCGTCGGCGGCATATTCCTCTTCGCTCACCAGGCCCACGCAGGGCGCCGTGCAGCGGTCCAGCTGGTACTGCAGGCAGGGCCGCTCGCGATAGCGGAAATAGGAATCCTCGCAAAGCCGGATGCGGAACAGCTTCTGCGCCTGGCCCAGCGCGCTGCGCACCGCAGCGGCGTTGGAATAAGGTCCCAGGTAGCGGCCCTTGCCGCGCCGCGCGCCGCGATGGAAGGCAAACCGCGGGAACGGGTCGCGGGTGGTCGCGTAGATGTACGGATAGCTCTTGTCGTCGCGCAGATAGATATTGAACCGCGGCTTGTGGCGCTTGATCAGGTTGCATTCCAGCAGCAAGGCTTCCTGCTCCGTTTCGGTGACGGTCACTTCCACCCGCCGGGTGCGTTTCATCAGTTTCCGGATGCGCGGCTGATGGCTGCGCGAACCGAAGTACGACGCCACGCGCCGTCTCAGGTTCTTGGCCTTGCCCACGTACAGGATGGCGCCCCTGCCGTCCAGCATCCGGTAGACGCCGCAGCTCCGGGTCAGGCTCTCGAGGAATTTCCCCGGATTGAAATCGTCCTGCTTTTCGGCGCTCATCGGCGCCAACGCTAAGCGGCCGCCTGTTGCGTGATCGACATGGCGAGTTCCATCGCCTGCTCGTAGTTCAGGCGTGGATCGACCTGGGTGCGGTAGCTCTTGTCGAGACCGGCCTCGTCCAGCCCTCGCGCGCCGCCGATGCACTCGGTGACGTTCTCGCCGGTCAGTTCCAGGTGCACGCCGCCGAGGACGGTGCCGGCGCGCGAATGCAGTTCGAAAGACTGCTTCAGTTCGGCTTCGATATTCTCGAGCCGGCGCGTCTTGCGGCCGTTGGCGACCGTCTCGATATTGCCGTGCATGGGATCACACATCCAAAGGACCAGTGCGCCGGCGCGCTGCACCGCGTCGATCAGGGACGGCAGCACCTCGCCGACCTTGCCCGCGCCCATGCGGTGGATCAGCGTGATGCGTCCCGGCTGGTTGTCAGGGTTCAGGATCCGGAGCAGGTCCAGCAGCCACTCGGGCGTCATTCCCGGGCCGATCTTGATCCCCATGGGATTGGCCACCCCGCGGAAAAACTCCACGTGCCCGCCGTCGGGTTGCGCGGTTCGCATGCCGATCCAGGGGAAATGAGCGGTCAGGTCGTACCACAGCCCTCGGTGATCCAGGTATCGGGTCTGGGCCTGCTCGTAGTGCAGCAGCAGGCCCTCATGCGAAGTGTAGAAATCGGTGCGGCGCAGGCGGCTCAGGTCGCGCCCGGTGGAGTGCTCGATGAAATCCAGGGAGCGGGTAATCCGGTCCACGATCACTTCGTAAGCCTGGGACTGGGGCGAATGATTCACCCAGTCCAGGTCCCAGTTCTCCGGGTGGTGCAGATCGGCGAACCCGCCGTCCACCAGCGAGCGGATGAAGTTCAGCGTCAATGCGGCGCGCTCGTAGCCGCGCAGCAGCAGTTTGGGGTCCGGCTCGCGGTCACCGGTGGTGAACGATTCCCGGTTCACCAGGTCGCCGCGGAAGCTCGGCAGCGACACCTGCTCGCGCGACTCCAGCGGCGCCGAGCGCGGCTTGGCGTATTGCCCGGCCATGCGACCGATGCGCACGATCGGCTTGCGCAGCCCGTAGCTCAGCACCAGGCTCATCTGCAACAGCACTTTCAGCCGACTCACGATGATGTCGGAGGTGCATTCCTCGAAGGTCTCGGCGCAGTCGCCGCCCTGCAGCACGAAGCTCTCGCCACGCTGCGCCTCCGCGATGGCCGTGCGCAGCGATTCGACCTCCCAGCTGGTCACGATGGGCGGCAGCGCGGACAGCTCTTTCAGCGCCGCGTCCAGCGCCTCGGTGTCACGGTATTCCGGCTGCTGCTGGGTTTCCCGGCCGAGCCAGCCGTCCGGACTCCACTGGTCCGTTGCCTGTCTGTCGGTCAGCGCGAAAGCCATTTTTCGTCCCCCCTGCGGTTTTGCCGGGCTAACCCCGAATTCTAACGGCGAACACCCTTGCGTGCTATGGCGAATACCCTTGCGTGCTATGATGCTACGCCCTTTATGCAAGCACGTTCCAAAGCGCGCAGGTTACTGTTTTCGTCCGCCCTTCTGGTCCTTGCGGGCGTTTTCCTGTGGCGCGCGGGGCCGGCGCAGGATGCTTCGGAAGAACCCGTCGAAGAGGAGTCCCGGGACCTCGCGCTGGTGCTTACGATCGAAGACGCCATCAGCGTTGCGACCGCCGAATTCTTCATCACCAGCCTCGAGACCGCGCAGGAGCGCAACGCCAGGATCCTGGTGCTGGAACTGGACACGCCCGGCGGGCTGATGATCGCGATGGAAGACATGATCAAGGCGATCCTGGCTTCGGACGTGCCGGTTGCGGTGTACGTGACGCCGAGCGGTGCGAAGGCGGCCAGCGCCGGCACCTACATCCTCTACGCCAGCCATGTCGCCGCCATGGACCGCACGACTACGCTGGGCGCGGCGACCCCTGTGAGCATGGGCCAGGCTGGCGGCGCTGCCGCCTCGATCGGGGCGGTCCTGCTCGACAACCATGAACCGTCCGCCGGGGATGAAGCCACCCCGGACGAAGGCGAGGAAACAGGCGCCCCGCGGGACGAAGCGGAGGAAGGCGCCAGCGGCGAAGACGGCGATTCCTCCGAAGAAACCGAAGAATCACCGGGCAGGACCGCGGAGGAAATCGACGCCGAGGCCATGAAGCGCAAGGTCGTCAACGACGCGGTGGCGCGGATTCGTTCGCTCGCCAACCTGCGCGGGCGCAACGCCGACTGGGCCGAGCAGGCGGTCCGCGAAGGCGTGACGCTGGAATCCGAGGAAGCCGTCGAAATGAACGTCGCCGACTTCATCGCCAATGATCTGGAGGAACTGCTCGAGAAGGCGGATGGCCGGGAGGTGGACCTGAATGGCGAGAAAGTTCGCCTGCAGACCGCCGGAGCGGAGATCGAGCGGCTGGAGCCGGACTGGCGCACCCGCTTCCTGTCGATCCTGACCAACCCGAACGTGGCTTACCTGCTGCTGATCGTCGGTCTTTACGGACTGCTGCTGGAAGGTTATAACCCCGGCACCTGGATACCAGGAGTCATCGGCGTCATCTGCCTGCTGCTGGCAGCCTACGCGCTGAGCATATTGCCGGTCAATTACGCGGGGCTGGCGCTCATGGCCCTGGGGGTGGGCCTTATCGTTGCGGAATCCATTACGCCCAGTTTCGGCGTATTGGGATTTGGAGGAGTCGTGGCATTCGTTGTGGGATCGATCATTCTGTTTGACACCGGCATTCCGGGATTCGAGGCGCCGCTGCGCGTGATCGGAGGCGTGGGGCTGGCGGCCGGGCTGATCATGTTCGGCCTGGTCGTGGTGCTGGCCCGCAGCCGGCGCCGGCCGGTGGTCAGCGGGGCGGAAAGCCTGGTGGGCCGTAGAGCCGTGGTCCTGGAGGATTTTGAGAGCGCCGGGCCGGTGCTGGTCCAGGGCGAGCGCTGGCATGCCACCAGCGAATCTCCGGTCAGGAAAGGCCAAGAACTTTACGTGCAGTCGGTGGACCGGCTGCGGCTGGAAGTCGGGGACGCGCCGCCCACGCGCGCATCGCTTCCAAACTTATTCTCTTTGTTGAAGAAAACGGGATAAGGAGTTAAAAATGTTGACTTATCTTATTGCAGGAATAATCGTTCTGGTGCTCATAGTCGCCTCGGTGCGGATCCTTGCGGAGTATGAGCGAGGCGTGATTTTCCTGCTCGGCCGGTTCTGGAAGGTCAAGGGGCCGGGGCTGATCATCGTGATCCCGCTGGTCCAGAGGATGGTACGGGTAGACCTGCGCGTCATCGTCATGGACGTGCCCACCCAGGACGTGATCTCGCACGACAACGTATCGGTCAAGGTCAACGCCGTGGTCTATTTCCGGATCGTGGATCCGGAGCGGGCCATCATCCAGGTGGCGAACGTGTTCGAGGCCACCAGCCAGCTGGCGCAGACCACCCTGCGCTCGGTGCTGGGCCAGCACGAACTGGACGAGATGCTGTCCGAGCGCGATAAGCTGAACCAGGACATCCAGGTGATCCTGGACCAGCACACCGACGCCTGGGGCATCAAGGTCTCCAACGTCGAGATCAAGCACGTGGACCTGGACGAGAGCATGATCCGCGCGATCGCCGCCCAGGCCGAGGCCGAGAGGGCCCGGCGCGCCAAGGTCATTCACGCGGAGGGCGAGCGGCAGGCGGCCGCGCAGCTTTCCGAAGCCGCGGCAACGCTGGCCGAACAGGGCCAGGCGCTGCAGTTGCGCTACCTGCAGACGCTCACCGAGGTGGCCAACGAAGGCAGTTCCACAATCGTGTTTCCGCTGCCCATCGATCTGGTCAAGCCGCTGCTGAAGATGGCCGGAGACAGTAAATGAGCCGGGAATATGACATCATCGTGGTCGGCGCCGGTTCCGCCGGCCTGCCGGCCGCGATCTTCGCGTCCCAGGGCGGCGCCCGGGTGCTGCAGATCGACGCCGACACGCGCGTGGGCGGTACGCTCTACTGGTCTTCGGGCCAGATCAGCGCCGCGGGCACGCGCCAGCAGGCCGCGCTGGGCATCGAGGACAGCCCCGAGGAACACTACCAGGACGCCCAGCGCATCGCCTACGGCGGGATAGACCCGGTCCTCGGGCGGCTGGCCACAGGCGGCGCCGCGGACACCCTGCACTGGCTCATGGACATCGGGCTTGAGCTGGCGCCGGAAACGCCCGTCGCCGGGATGGTGCACGAACCCTATACGACGCGCCGCTACGTCTGGGGCCACGAGCAGGCGATTTCGATTCTCAAGGTGATCGAGCCCGTGCATCGTGAACTGGTGGCATCGGGGGCGATCGATCTGCGGCTGCAGACCCGCATGACCGGCCTGCTCACTTCCGCATCCGGCTCAGTGATCGGAGTCAAGGCCGAATGCAACGGTCAGGAAGTCGAGTACCGGGCGCCGAGCGTGGCGCTGACTACAGGCGGGTACGCGGCCAATCCCGAGCTCTGGAACGAGGTCACGCCCTACCCCCTGCACTCCCACTGCAACCCGTTTTCGCGCGGTGAAGGAATCATTGCGGCCCGCGAAATCGGCGCCAGGATCGACCGCACGGATCAGTTCCTGGCCACCTTCGCGGGCTTCCTGCAGGACCCGGACGATCCCCTGAGCGCCTGGTTCTTCCAGCTTGCGCCGGCCTACCGGGCGCCATGGGAAATCTACGTGGACGGCCAGGGCAAGCGGTTCCTGCGCGAGGACCACCCCAGCATTCACTACAGCGAGACCTCGCTGTTGAAGCAGCCCGGCATGCGCATGGTCATCGTGTTCGACGAAGGCATACGCCAGAACGCGACGCCCATGTCCGTACTGGACAAGCAGGGCCGAGACCTGCGTCCCGAATTCAATACGCACCCGTCGTTCCAGAAGGCCGACACCATCGAGGAACTGGCCGGCCGGTTCGATATTCTGCCCGAAAACCTCGTGGCGACGGTCAATCGTTACAACGAAGCCGTCGACAATCACGAGGACCCCGACTTCAATCGCCTGTACATGCCGCGCCGCATCGACCGCGCGCCGTTTTACGGCATTGAGGCGGTGGGCGTGACGGTGATCAGCCCCGGCGGCGTCAGCGTGAACGGCGACCTGCAGGTCGTGGACGAGTCCGGCAAGCCGATCGGCGGCCTCTACGCCGCCGGCGAAATACTCGGCTTTACGCGCCTGTCGGGCGCCGCCTTCGTCGGTGGAATGTCGCTGATGCCGGCCATGACCTTCGGCCGCATGATCGGCGAGCAGGCCGCCGCCCAACTGAAGGCCCGCGCCGCCTGACGGAATCCCCCTTGGAGCGAGGGCGTCCTGGTTGGGAGGGCGTCCCGCTCTCCGCGAAGGCGGGACGCCTCCGCCCCCAGAGCTAATGGCCGAAAAACTGCGTGACCGGATCCTGGGCCGGGCTGCGTTGTATTTTGGCGTCTTGCCTGGCCAGACGGGAGGATGAGTCCGCGCCGCAACTGCCGGTCTCGATAAACCGCAAGGCGGCAGCGATTCGATCCTCTTGTGAATCGCCCAGCTGATGCCCGAGGTCATCCGGCGCTTCGCAGCCCTGGGTTACCGGAATGCCGTCATAGTATTCCTCGAAGCCTTCGGAATTGACGGTCGCGAAGGATACTGGCCACAGGATAGCCAGTCCCGAAAACTGATCGTCCGGATCGGTCAGGCAAAATTCGAACCCGTACTGCCCCACGGGTTTGCCGTAGGTGCGGTCTCCCGCCAGCGTCACATTCTCATGCGGCTGAAGCGCGCTGATGACCAACTCACTGGCTGAAGCGGAGCCGCGGCCTGTAATGAACACAACGTTTTCCAGGTTCCGCAGCACCGACTCGTTCTCGCATTTCGCCGCAAAACCCGGCGAGCCGTAAACATCGCAGCCGAAATAGGTGGTCTGGTTCCAGCCGTTGCTCTCCAACAGACGGTTGTGAATTCGCGCCGACAGCACGGTTCGGGTCTGATTTTCGAACAGCTCCGGGCCGCCGATCAGGGTGGCCAGACCATGCGCGATCGGCACGCTGCCTCCTCCGTTGTAGCGCAAATCGACGATCACGTGACGTACTCCCTCGGACCTGAAGCCGGCGAATTCCTCCAGCAGCCGTTCGTTCGCGTCACCGAAAAAGGTGCGGAAGTGAAGATAGCCCACCTTGCCCGCATCCGTATCAAAAACGGCCACGCGCTCTTGCGGTACGGTCCGGATCTCCACCAGGCGCTTCGCCATGCTGTACGCCCTGCTGGCTCCTGACAGCGTTTCCACTTCGGCCTCGACTTCGTACCCCTCCTCGTTCGGACCCAGTTCCGCCTGAATCTGGCCGATGGTGAGGCCGCCGACAGCCTTGCCGTTCAGCGACGTGATACGGTCGCCCCGCTCAAGGCCGGCGTCTCCTGCCGGAGACCCTTCATAAACGTCCAGCACCTCAAGATAGAGCGGCTCCTCCAGCTGGTTGACGATGACATTCATGCGGAAGCCGAAGATGTAAGCCTCGCCGGAAAACAGCATTTCGGATTCCTGCCCGGTCAGCCAGTAGGTGAAGTCGCGGTCGCGTATTTCGGGCATCCAGCGAATCTCGTCCAGAAGCGCGTCGATATTGTTGAAGTCATCAAGAGAAAGCCTGTCGTATCTGGCCTGTTGCTCCGGTTCATCATTGAAGTAATAAACATCCTGAAGAATATCATAGACTTCCTGCCGGGCTTCGGGGTATGTGCAGGCGCTCAGGCCGAACCATTCCTGGGTCAGCGCCAGAGACTGCGGCGAATTGGAGGCCGCCGCCGCCGTCACGGTAACTTCGAGTTCCCGGCCCGCGCCGCCATTCAGAGAATAGCGGACTACGATCTCTCCGGAATCGGCGCCGGCGTCGCCGCTTTCGATATAAGCCCAGTCGACATCATCCGGCAGGCTGGCGGCCCATTCCATCGTTGCGTAACCGGTGTTGCGCACCTGCACGCTGACGGTCCCGCCATTTCCATCCAATTCCGTGGGAGAGGCCGAAAGGTCGAGGACTGCCGGCGCTTCCGCCTGCCGAATCGCAACGGTTCTTGAGGATGTGGCGTTGCCCGACACGGTCAGTTCGAATTGGCGGGCGGCGCCCGGGTTGGCGTCGATTTCGATGCCGACGGTTCCTGAGTTGGCGCCGCTGGACCCGCTTGAGATGCGCGCCCAGTCCACGCCGTCCGGGATGGCGGCCGTCCAGTTCAAGGTTCCGCCGCCCCCGTTGGACACATCCAGGGAAACATTCTCACCCCCGGCCTCCGCATCGATGCTGGACGCGGAAACATTGATGCTTGGGCTGGAAGGCGGCGGCTGCGATGGTGCGTCAGAGCCCGAGCCTCCGCACGCCGACAGCAAAAGGGCTGCGCTAATGGAAACAAAACCAACTGCACACGTAAGCACACGAAAGCCATGCGGCATTCTCATCATGAAAAAAAAACTCCTGTACTTCTGGCGCGCCGATTCAACTCAACAGGGATACGATTGTACAGATACACATGCTGACGTTCACTGAAGAGATCCTGCTGCTGCTCGGCGACGACGAGGGCGCCTTCCTGCCTATCCGGGAACACGCCTTCGAGTGCGTGCTGGCCGGCGCGGTACTGTTGGATCTGGCGTTTGCCTACCGCATCGACACGGACCTGGAATCCCTGGTTGTCATCAACGCGGAGCCTACAGGCCATCCGATTCTCGACACCGTTCTCGCCCGGGTCGCTGCGCGCGCGGACAAAACGGACACACAGACTTGGATCCGGATGCTGTCTACCGAGTATGCAGCGGCGATTCGTGAGCAGGCGCTCACAAGCCTCGTCGGGCGCGGCATCCTGGAACGCCGCGAGGAGCGGTTCCTCCGGGCGTTCGGCTCCGTACGCTATCCAACGCTCGATCATGCTGTGCAACGGGGGGTCAAGGCGCGCATCGCACGCGCGCTGGACGATGCTATCCCCGACCCCCGCGACATCGCGCTGATCTCGCTGGCCGACGCCTGCCAGATCCTCCCCGAGCTTTTCCCGGACCGGGAGATCGGACCCGCACGGGTCGCGCAGTTGCGCAGGATGGACCTGATCGGCCGGGAAGTCGCCGGCACCATTGCGGACATTCAGCGCACGATCGTGCGGGCCGCCCGGGTCCAGGCGCAACGCACGCAGAATCGGCTGCTGTCGTTTTCCATCGCGGCGGCTGCGGGCATTGCGGCCGTGCTGCTGGTTCCCAGCATCCCGGCGCCGGACCGGTTCGGCCCCAGCGTGCTTGAGCATCTCTGGTTCGACAGGTTCTGGCAGCAGTGGAGCGGTTACCTGCTGCTGGCGTTCAGTGTCGCCGTGCTACTCATCGGCGTGGCCCTCAGGAAAAGGCTCGTTCCACGAATCGCGGGGCTGCGCCGCTGGCGTCTCGCCCATGTCGTGATCGGCTTCGCCTGCGTGCCCGCGCTGTTCGCCCATACCGGTTTTCGTCTAGGCGCCAACATCAACGCCGCGCTCATGGGTTTCTACCTCGCCGCACTGCTTTCCGGCGCGCTCGCCGGCATCGCAATCGGCGCCGTGCACAGGCTCCATCAGGCAGGGATCGGCCGAACCGGCAATCTTCGCCGTACCCTGCTGTGGCTGCACGTCGCGGCCATCTGTCCGCTGCCGGCGCTGCTGGCTGTGCACATTCTCGCGGCGTACCTGTACTGAGTGTCCCGGGTGTCATCGAAGACCGTTTACTGGTGGGTGGGGACGACGCTGCTTGCGGCGGCGTACATGGCCGCCTCCATGGTTGTGGGCGGCGACCGGCGTCCGCTCCTTATTGGCCGGACCACCGACGCCCACCATCAGATCGAGATGGCTTGCGAAACCTGCCATGCAGCGGGGCCTTTCGCCGGGGCGGCAGCGGCCGAACGGGCGCTGAACGAGACCTGCCGCAACTGCCATGAGGCTGAGTTGAACGCCGCGGACGACAGCCATTCCCGCTCGATGTTCCGCAATCCGAGAATGGCGGCCTATTGGGAGAAGCTCGATGCGCGCCTGTGCACGAGCTGTCACGCCGAACATCGGCCCGAAATCACCCGGACGGGAGCGGTCACGGTCGCGATGGACTTTTGCGTCGCGTGCCACTCGGAAGACGAACAGGACATCCGGCTGGACCGGCCCAGCCACGCGGGCCTTGGCTTCGAGACCTGCGCCACGGCGGGTTGCCACAACTACCATGACAACCGGGCGCTGTACGAGGAGTTCCTGGTCGAGCACGCCGGCGAACCGGGTCATAAGCCCGAGCCGGTGCATGGGCTGACCGCGCGTTTGCGCCTCCGGGAACGTCCCGCGGAGACAGCGCTCGGGCGCGACGATGCAGTCGCGCCCGCAGCCGCACTCGCCGACACGAAGGTGCTCGCTTTGTGGGCGGGGTCCGGCCATGCGGCAGCGGGAGTCAATTGCGGCGCATGTCACGCGGAGAAACCCGACGCCGAGTCCGAGCCGGCCGACGTTGCGGCCCGAACCGGACCCGCCGACGTTGTGGCCCACTGGATCGAGGCGCCATCCACCGGCGCCTGCAAATCCTGTCACGAACCGCAGGCGCGGACATTTGCCAGAGGCCGGCACGGCATGCGCGAACACCCCGGCATCGCGCCGCCCCGCAACCCGGTTGAGGGACTCGAGCGAATCGGACTGTCCCGGGTAACGCCGGCCATCGTGACCGACTGGCTTGCCGATCCCTTCCCGCCCGCACGCATGACCGTGGGCGAGGCGCGGCTGCCTATGCGAGCCGACGCCGACGCGCGCCGGGCGCTCGATTGCGGCGCCTGCCACCGGCCCCACGACGTGGACACGGCGCGGGCGGCCGTGGAAGCCTGTGTGTCCTGTCACGACGATTCCCACACGCGGGCCTACGCCGGCAGCCCCCACCACAGGCTTTTGCAGGCGGAGCTGGCCGGCGAAGCGCCGCCCGGCGCCGGCGTGAGTTGCGTAACCTGCCACATGCCCGGGACAGAGAGTCGCGATACGATCACGACCAACCACAACCAGAACGACACGCTGCGTCCGTACGAGAAGATGATCCGCTCCGTCTGCCTCGACTGCCACGGCCTGGAGTTCTCGCTCGACGCGCTGGCCGACGCCGGCCTGGTGGAGCGTAACTTCAGGGGGAAACCCAAGGTTCACATCGAGAGTGTGGAATGGGCCGTACAACGCTCGACCGCCGATGGGCGCAGCGGTACCCGCTGACCTGGGGATGCCGCGGCGTGGCCGCCCCCAATTACGGCTTTAGAATCGTGCAGAGGAGCTTAAAGATGCAACCCAGAACACTTATGATCGCTGCCGGGCTCGCGGTGGCCGCCGTCACCGCGATAGGGGCCGCGGCCCAGGGACTTCCGTACCCGAAAGTCGCCGACATGCTCTATCGGGTCATGTCGGCGGACCGCGAAGTCTATACCCGCATGGTGGTGCAACGGCTCACGCTCGAAGACAAGGTCCTCACCGCATCGGAACATTTCGAGGACGAGGCGGCGCTGCCGCTGCCGGCGCAGATGTTCCGCTTCGGCGCCGAAACGGTGATGAACAACACCGAAGAGTTCTCCTACGCCCTGCTCTCACTCAATCCGATCAACAGGACCAACGGTCCCGGAACGGAACTGGAGCGGGAAGGCCTGGAATTCGTGACCGAAAACCCGGACGAGAACTTCTACGGCGAGGAGGAATTGGGCGGTAAACGGTATTTTGCGGCGGTGTACCCGGACCGCGCCATCGTCGAAGCCTGTGTCAACTGCCACAACAACCACCGGGATTCATCGCGAACCGACCTCAAGGCCGGCGACGTGATGGGGGGCGTGGTCATCCGTATCCGCATCGATTGACCCGGCCGCTTGCCGGGCACAACGCTGCCCGCAGCTATTCCGGCTTGTGGCAGTGCCAGGTCTTGACCACCAGGAACTGGCGCGGGCCCGGCGTGATCTCGAAGCCGGCGGACTTCAGCAGGCCGTCGAAGTCGCTCCCCATCAGGTCGATCGACCAGGGTTCGCCGTTGTCGCGGTGGTCCATTTCGAACATGTAGCGCGATTCCGGCGTCATCGGATCGCCGACCGGGAAATCGTAGATGTTGAACACGCCGCCGGGGCGCAGGATCCGGTAAATCTCGTGCACCACCTTCTCGGTGGCGCTGAACGGAATCTCGTGAAACAGAATGTAGCTGTTGATGAGGTCGAAATGGCCGTCGTCGAAACCGGTGGCTTCGCCCCGGGCCTGCCTGAAGCGCACCGGCAGTCCCATGCCCCTGGCACGCTTGTGTGCGTACCGCAGCAGCGGTTCGGACGGGTCCAGCCCCCAGACCTCGGCATCGGGATAGCGCTGCTTGAGTGCGGTCGCGCACTGGCCGATGCCCGTGGCCATGTCGAGCGCGCGCTCCACGCCGCCGCTCAATGGCTCCTGCCCGCAGGCCACCAGGCCGTTGTGGACCATGTCGCCGGCGTTGAAACCCATGTAGAACGCGTTGGTACCGTGGTGATAGACCTCGCCCGCGAGCGCGTCGCCGACATAGCCGCCCGGCTGCAGGTGAAAGTCGAACTGGATGTAGTCCGGCATCTCGAGGTCCGGTGCCAGCTCCAGCAGGGAATCGTCCGATTCCGCGTGCAACTCCCGCTCCAGCCGCTCGCGGTCGCCGTCGACGGCGCTGAAGGCGGAGTCCCAAGTCATTTCCTGGAGGCTGCGCAGCATCCGGTTTCGAATCTGCGTGTCCGGGATACGGTCCATGACGCGGCAGATCGCTTCCACGTCGTCCGACTGGATTCCCGCTTCCTTCAGGGCCGCGCTTCCCGCCGCGCGCGACTTGGCGCTGACGCCGCCGGCGGTGATCATCGTGCGCAAGCTCAAGGCAAAGCCGAGGCGCTGCTCGGCGTCCAGGGATGGAAGGCGGCTCAGGCCGCCCAGTTGTCCTCGATCCATTTCTTTCTCCTTGGTGTCACGGCCCTACGGCTCCGGCGGGGCCTCCTGCACTTCCCCGCCCCGGGCGAATCCGGCGTATATCCGCCGGACGAAGGCGTCCCGCCGCGCGGCCTCTGCCTCGACTTCTTCGGCGGACGGCATGTAAAGCTCCACGGCGTCATCGGGCAAGGCGCCGGAATCGGCCAGCACCTTCTCCAGCAGCTCCAGGCGGCGCCTCGTGGTCCACAATTCGCTGCCGAGCTGCATCACGGTTTCAACCAGGTGGTCCAGCACCGGATGGTCAAAGTATTGCGGATCGTTCATTGGCGCCTCGCAGCACTGATTCCTGCAGTCCGTGGGACGATCATTCTAACGTCCCGAGTAACTTCCCGGCCCCCGGGCGGAGTCCGCTTTCGCGACGGCGGCGCTTACGCGGACCACGCTTCCACTTCCGCCAGCAGGCCGGGGAACACCTCTTCGGTGCGCCGGCTGAAGCCGGCGGGCAGATCGCCGACCGTCATCGCCTTGCGGCCCTGGCTGCGCCAGATGTGATGGCCCGCCCACTGGCCCATTTTCATGAAGCCCATCCAGTCGTTCTTCATGATCCAGACCTCGGCGGTCTCGACCGCCGGGCGGTCCGGATCATTGAGTTGATCCAGCCGTCCGATCAGCGTCTGCACCTGCATTTCCCAGCGCACCGGCCCGGTGGAGGCGCGGGGGAACCGATCGGGCGTGTAATACGCCGGAAACGAGATGAACTTGTCGATCTGAAGGTAGGCCATGCCGTCGGCAACCATCCAGTCGTAGACGTGGGGCCCGTAGTCCGCTTCGAACTCCGAGCGGCCGTCGCGACCCTGGCCGTGGGTCGAAAAAGTATGATTGAAGCCGCCCCCGCCCCGAAACGGCGTGAGTTCGATGGTCTCGCGCGTATAGGGGTTGACCATGGAGTCGATGGGCTCACCGGTTTCCATGTCCACGAAGTACAGCCATTCACGCAAACCCATGTCGTAGGCGCCGTCCTCGCGCGGCCTGAACACGCGCGCCGCGCAACCTTCCCAGTCGGCGAGCGGGAGGGCGTGCTCTTCGGGACGCATCCCGAACAGCCGCCCGCGGTTATAGCCGTACGTGGCTGTGCCGTCCGCGCTGCCCATCATTCGCACGGCGGCGTGCATATTGGCCACGGGGTCGGTCACGTCGAAGGCGATTTCAGCCGCGCTGGCCCTTGCCGGAGCCGACCCCGCGAAAGCCATTCCCGCCACCGTGGCGCCGCCCGAAATCAGTACGTCGCGCCTTTTCATGACCCCCTCCACTGCGTTGCCCGGCAGGCATGATAATCTAGGCGTGTAAAGGGAGAAAACAACATGAGCGAAAAAGTCGAGAAAGGGCGCAGCAGGGCCGCGCCTTTCATCCCGGCGGACACGGATGCCGCCATATTCCTGGGTAACCCGCACATCGACAACCTGATGTCCGTCGTGATCGCGCTCGGAGCGGAAATCTGGGCCGACCGCCAGCGCATCAAGGTTATCGAACGGCTGATGGAAACCGAAGGCATGGCTACGACTGAAATGGTCGAGGCCTACGTGCCGACCGACGCCGAGAAAGAGGCTTGGGAAGCGGAACGTATGGAAATGGTCGAGCGGGTCTACAGCGTCCTGTCGCGCGATACGTCGAGCGCACGTCCGTTCGGCGAAGAACGCCAGTTCTAGGAGGTAGCGAAAAATGATCAACAGACGATCCGTAATGGGTTTGTTCGCCGGGGCAGCATCCCTGGTGGCAGCGCCATTCGCGAGCCGCGCAGCGCAGCAACGCACCGCGCCGCCGGCGATGGGATTTTTCGAAACGCGGGACGATCTGCCGCCCCCGCCCAAGACGGCCGGGAACGTACCGGGCACTCTGGCGCCGCGGGGCCGCAACGGGCGCATGGAACGCCTGCCGGAAATCGACCTGGAAAGCCGGATGGATTTCCTGATGTCGGTACGGACCTTCGCCAACCAGACATTGAGCCAGGCCGCCGGCCGGCGCGCAAACGATATTCTGGCCAGCAAGGGCATTTCTCCGGACACGGAACTGCCGATGCAGGAAGCCATCGCCCTGCTGCAGGACGATCCCGTCGTAAGCGCAAGGACCCGGACCTGGATGTCGGTGCAGCAGCTTTCTTGGAACAACATGAAAGCCGAGTGCGAAAACAATGCCGACACCTACCTGAGCGAGATGGAAGCGGTCGACAACCGCGGTCCCGGAACCCTGGAACTGAACCCCGACCTCGAGATGCCCGACTACACGCGCCACGAGATCCACATCCAGCCGGGCGGCTACGTGGGCAACGACTTCGCAGGGCACATGTACGACTACGGCACCAACGGCTTCTATACCGGGCGCAACGACCAGGATGCGTTGCACATGACAGCGGCCTTCGGGCTGCCGATACCGGAGGACGGCAAGGTCAAGCGCATTCTGGACCTCGGCACCGGCGTCGGCCAACTGGCCATGGCGCTGAAGGAGCGTTTCCCGGATGCGGAAGTCTGGGGCATCGACGTCGGCGGGCCAATGGTGCGGTACGGCCATCTGCGCGCGGTGGAACGGGGGCTGGACGTCAATTTCGCCCAGCGCCTGGCGGAAGACACGCGCTTCCCCGACAACCACTTCGACCTGGTGACCAGCTACATCATGCTTCATGAAGTCTCGCCCCAGGGCACGAAGGACATCGTCAACGAGGCCTTCCGCATCACGCGCCCGGGCGGAATCTTCTACCCCATCGACTTCAACCTGAAGAACCCGTTTCCCCGGACGGCATACGGCCAGTACCGGCGCTGGTGGGACCATCGCTGGAACAACGAGGTGTGGACGATCAAGTACCGCACCAACGGGCTGCAGGACCTTGTCCGCGCCGCCGGGTTCGATCTGAACGAGGAGGGGCCGGTCGCCCTGCCGCGGTTCGGCGTGATGAACGCCACCAAGCCCGCATAACGGCGTGCGCGACAGGAACGGGAAGCTTACCCGCCGGCAGACGCTCGCGGGGGCTGGTGCCGCGCTCGTCGCTTCGGCGGCGGGGTCGGTCGCGAAGGCCGAGGCCGGGGAAGAATCCAAGACCTTCATCCTCGTACACGGCACCTGGCTGGGCGGCTGGAGCTGGCAGTTCGTGCGCCGCATCCTGGAGCGGGCCGGCCACGACGTATACGCGCCTTCGCTGACCGGCTGCGGCGACCGCGCCCACACGACAAGTCCGGACGTGGGTCTCGACACCCATATCCAGGACATCGTCAACATCATCGACTTCGAGAGCCTCGATGACGTCATCCTCGTTGGACATTCCTTCGCCGGCATGGTCATTACCGGCGTCGCGGATGCAAGGCGCGAGCGCATACGGCGCATCGTCTTCTTCGATGCGCTGGTCCCGGCGGGCGGCCGCATGAGCGGCGTGAGCCGCACGCCCGAGGGAGAACTGTCCGAATACTTCATCAAGCGCATGGAGAAATTCGTCGACGGCTACCGGATGGACTACTTCGACTCCTACCCCCTCAAGATGGTGGTGCCGGATTCCGAACCCGAGCTGCAGGCGCTGCTGAAGGAGAAGATCACGCTCCATCCGATGCGCGCCTGGAGCGATGTGCTGGAGCTGAAAAACGGCGGCTGGGAGGGCCTGCCGCGCACGTACATCCACTGCGTGGGCCAGGAATACTCGATGACCAGCGACTTCATGGTCGGCCCCGCGCGCGAACCCGGATGGCAATTCATCGAAATGGACATCCCGCGCGGCGGCATGCTGACCCACCCGGAACTGGTCGCCGAGACCTTCGCCAATCTGACCTGATGCGCCGGGTACTGGTTCTGGCGACGGCCCTCGCCTGGGCCGCCGCCGCACACGGCCAGGTCGCGCCGGAAATTCGCGCGATCCATGATCGCGTGTTCACCTTCGACGCCCACGTGGACATTTCCCTCTCGTTCGCGACAGCGGAATCGGACCCGGGCGTGGACGGGTTCGAACCGGTGGATCTGCCGAAGATGGAACGCGGCGGGCTGGACGCCGCCGCCTTTGCCGTATTCGCCTCGCATGGGCCGCTGGACGCAACCGGCTACGCGCGGGCGCTCGAGCAGGCCCGCACCAAGGCCGCGGCCATCCGGCGCATGGCCCTGGAAATGTATCCGCAGCGCATCGGCCTGGCATTGACGGCGGACGACCTGCGCGCCCATGCGTCCGAAGGACGGCGCAGCGCCCTGATGTCGATGCTGAACGCCTACAGCCTGGGCGCCGGGGGAGAGCACCTCGATGAGTTTTTCGCGGCCGGCGTGCGCATGGTCGGATTCACCCACCTCGGACACAACCAGTTCGCCGACTCGGCCCGCCCCAGCCCTCAGTTGGGCGACGGCCCGGCGCTTCACGGAGGCCTGTCGGACGCGGGCCGGAACCTGGTGGCCCGGCTGAACGACCTGGGCGTGATCATCGACGTATCGCAGATCACGGAGGACGCCCTGCTCCAGACCGTCGCCCTGAGCCGCGCGCCGGTCGCGGCGTCGCACGTGGGCGTGAAGGCGCTGGTGGACCATCCGCGCAACCTGAGCGACCGGGCCCTTGAGGCGGTCGGCTCGTCCGGCGGCGTCGTTCACATCGTCGCGTTCGGCAGCTACCTCGAGGAACCCAGCCCCGAGCGCTCGAACGCCATTCTGGATCTGTTGAGCCGCAACCGGCGCGAGACCGTCGAGCAGAGCGAGGCCTACTTCCGGGAAATGCGCGAAATCAATGAACGCCTGCCCGGCGCCTCCGTCTCCGACCTCGTGGATCAGGTGGACTACGTCGTGGAACTACTGGGAATCGACCACGTTGGGCTGGCCACGGACTTCAACCACGGAGGCGGCATCTCCGGCTGGAACGACGAAGGCGACGCGGCCAACGTCACCGTGGAACTGGTGCTCCGCGGCTACTCCGAAGAGGACATCGCCAAAATCTGGGGCGGCAACTTCCTGCGCGTATTCGGCCAGGTAACCGAACTGGCCGGCGCTAACCGGCCGTCCCCGGCAGCAAAGCGGTGAGCACCCGCTCGACTGCATGGACAGTCTTCCGAACGTCGGCGGACCTGGTGGCCCAGGAGCAGACGCTGATCCGCATCGCGCGCATGCCGCGCCAATCGGTACCTCCGAACCATGCCGTTCCCTCGGCCTGAATGGCGGCAATCACCCGGTCGGTGAATCCGTCGTGATCGGCACCTGTGGGGTCCCGAAATCGGACCAGCCCCTGATTGATGACCGCGGGCGAGAGGACCTCGGTGCCGGGAAGGGAGCCGATGCCCTCTACGAGGTTCGCTGCGGCATCGCTGCATCGCTCGACGATGTCAGCGATCCCGCGGCGGCCGAGCGCCTTCACCGCGGCGTACACAGGGACACCTCGGCCGCGACGGGACCACTCGGGGGTCCAATCGAGTTGGTCCCGAGCGTTGGCGGCGTGGGTCAGGTACGGAGCCCGGATGCTCATGGCAGCGCGATGCGCCTCCCGGTGGCGGATAGCTACGAAGCCGATATCGAACGGCGTGTTGAGCCATTTGTGGGCGTCGGTCGCCCACGAGTCGGCCCCTTCGACACCGTCGAGCAAGTGGGCGAAACGCGGCGACACCTTCGCCCATAGCCCGAACGCGCCATCAACATGCACCCAAGTGTTGCCGCGCAAGCGACAGAGCGGCATCACGGTCCGGAAGTCATCGAAGTTCCCGGTGTTGATATCGCCGGCAGAAAGGCAGACCGCTACCGGGGCATACTCCAGTTCAGTTAGCAACGCCTCGAGTGCCGGAACATCCAGTCGGTCGGCCGTGGTGGGCACGAGGTGGAGATGCTTTGATCCGAGCCCCAATATCCGCACCGCCCGGTCCACTGAGTGGTGTCCGTGCGTGCCCGTGACGACGTGCAGTTGGGGGGCGTTCCCGAGCCCCTCGCGCTCCGGATCATGTCCGCAGCCGAGGAGCAGGTAGCGGCGGGCGGCGGCAAGGGCCGTCACGTGAGCGAGTTGGCACCCCGAGGTAAAGGCGAACGACGAGTTGTCGGGGAGGCCCAACAGTTCGATGACCCAACGGCCGGCGATCTCCTCAATCACCGCTTCAGCGGGGGAACAAGCCGCCAATGTCGCGTTCTGATCCCAGGCGGACACCAGCCAATCCGCCGCCAGCGCCGCAGGATGTGCGCCACCGATGACCCAACCGTAGAAGCGTCCACCGGCGCATCCAAGAAGTCCGCCCTCTACGTTTGCGACAAGATCGTCGATGACGGACACGGGGTCCGAGGGATACTCCGGCAGTGGGCTGTCGAGGCGGCGCCGCAACTCCGGAGGAGTGCGACTGGCAGCTACCGGCCGCTGGTCGACCTCCGCGAGCCAGTCGATGGCGTGCTCGGCGGCTGCGCGCAGTGCGGGCTCCACGGAAGTCACGATTGGCGCGTAGGGCTGTTCCTCTTCGATGGGAAGCAGGCGGGTCATGACGCACTCCCGGCTTGGCCCATTTCGGCGCCGCCGGTGAACTGGCGACTCGCCTCCCACGCCAGCATGCAGCGTTTCCGCGTGACGCCACCGGCGTAGTTCCCCGTAATCCCTCCCGCGCGAATCACGCGGTGGCACGGGATGAGGAAGCCGATCGGGTTCTTGCCCACCGCGCTCCCCGTGGCCCGAGCCGCCTGCGCGCTGCCGACCTCGGCGGCCAGACGGCCGTAGGTGATGACCTGCCCGGGCGGTACGCGCAGCAGGGCGCGCCAGACGGCCAGTTGGAAGTTGGTCCCGCGCACGTGTACGGACAGCGGGCGGCTCTCGGCTTCGAAGGGCGCCGCGAAGATGGACCGCGCCAGCGCCGTTGCCATCAATTCGTCGCCTTCGAATACCGCCCGTCCCCAGGTGCGGCAGAGAGTTTCTTTCTCGGCGGAAACGTCCCCGTCGGCCACAAATCCAACCCGGCAGACGCCGCGCTCGGTCCAGGCGACGAACACGGGCCCGAAAGGTGATTCTCCGGTGCCGAAGCGAATCGTCAGCCCCGCGCCCCGGCTCCGGTACTCTCCCGGCGTGACCGCTTCCACGGTGACGAAGTGATCGTGGAGTCTGCCCGGGCCGGTGAGCCCGCTCCCATAAGCTGCCGCGAGCACGGACTCGGAGTTGTCGAGCAGCTTCTTCGCGTGCTGAACGGTAAGAAACTCGAGAAAGCGCTTTGGCGTGACGCCGGCCCAGCGCGAGAACAGCCGATGCAGATGGCTTTGGCTCAGACCAACGTGCGCCGCCAGGTCCGCGAGTTCGGGCTGGCGCCTGCGATACCTGGCCAGATAGCGAATCGCGGCCTCGATTCGATCGTAGTCGGTCGTGTTCATGCGGAACTCCGGGAAATGATCATCGATGTGACGTCCTCTAACGTAAACACTCCCGATGTCGAAATCGACCCGATCCTTGCTATGCGAAGTCGGCGCGAGAGGCTACCGGCGGCCTTGAGTTGTTTTTTGGTGCAACGACCTCGATGTTGTCCCGGCGACCCGGGCGAATCGTCATTCAGGCGTCAGTCGATCGTCGATGTCCTCGAATCCCGCGCGTAAACCGATGGTCTGGCCGACCTTGAACTTGATCGGGCGGTGCGCCGTATCCACCCACAGGTTCGAGTGCGTCTCATATCCCTCGCCGGTACCGTCCAGCGATCCTTTCTCGTCAAACACGAAATGGCGAACGGTGATCTCCGATCCGTCGGCGCGGGCAACGCTGAAGTCCCGCACATGATCGATGCTCACGACCACGTCGAATGACCTCATGTCCTGGTTCAGCACGAAGGCCATCCAGCGGAAATCCTGCACGCCCGCCCTGTCGGCGTCATAGCGCCGCGACATCGTGAATTGCGGTATGGCGCCAGGCATCATGTCCATCAAGCAGCCCGACGGGCACTCCCCCTGGTAGGTCGCCTGTTCGCCGGACTCGTATTCAACGGACATCGTGGCCGCATCGGCGTCTCTCGTCAGTGTCACCGCGAACGCGCGCCCGTCGGCATGCTTTCCCCAACCCGCTGCGCCTGTGGCCTGTTCATCGGCGTCATAGTCCCAGCGCGCCGGTATTTCAAAACTGTTGTCCGCGGCTGTCACCACGCTGACGATCGTCCGCCCGCCATCCGCGCGGCGGACAACCTGGAATTCTTCGCTGCTTATGGCCTGGCCCAGGCGCGCCACGTTCATGACGCCGCTGTCGATCACCTCGTCTCCTGGTGACAGCGTGTACAAGCCAGTATCAACGACATCGGCAAACGCAGTGCCCACAACAAACGCGGTGACTGCGAGAAATCCGGACAACCCTTTCACTGGGGCTCCCTGTGCTGGAATCGATAGACAAACGCCGGGGGCACGTTCAGCGCGGCGACTCCCAGACGCGATGCCTTGAGTCCGAGGCTGTCGAGCGTGCGCCTGCCGACCGGGCAAATGCCCCCATAGGTGAACTGATGAAAGGCGCCGCACTCGCCGAGCAGCGCGAAGGCCGCCGTCAGCAGCCGGCGCTTTCTGGCCTCCGAAAACAGCAGCAACGGCAGGCCGCTGATGATGTAATCGACCTGGCCCGTCAGGTCCTGCAATTGCTCGCCCAGCGACAAGGCGTCGCCATGCACGGTGCGGGCGCCGGGGAAGTTCTCCCGGAGGATTTCGACGAATCGCTCGTCACTGTCCACCAGGCACAGGTCCCCTTCGGATACGCCTGTATTCAGGATGGCCCGGGTCAGTGCGCCCGTTCCCGCTCCCACTTCGACAACGCGCGCGCCGGCCCCACAGCCGCGGGCCATGAGCCGGCCCAGCGATGCGCCGCTGGGCACCACCGCGCCCACCGAGCGCGGATCGCTGACCAGGCTGCGGAAAAACCCGCCAAGCTGGCCGTTGCCGTTCGGCAGCGAGCCGTTGCTCGTCACACCGGATCCTGTTGGAGATACTGCAAGGCGTCGCGCCAGATCCCGACCTCGGGAGTGATCGCGTTCAGGACCGTGAAGGTCTTGTTGATGGCCTTTTCGCTGACCGCGCATTCAACCAGCACCGAGGCGCTGTCCTCCCGGCAGATCATGAACGGCCCGCCCGGTGGGATGGGTTCCGCTTGCAGGAGCATGATGCCGTATTCGCCGCCGGGCCTGTCCGAGAGACCGGGCGTGCGCGAAATGGTGTAGTGGATCCCGGAAGCGCGCAGCGCCGCCTCGCCCCTGGCCTTGGCGTCCATCGAGGGAGCAAGTCGCTCGGGCATCCAGCCGGCGGGCGAACGCCCGGCGGATGAAAGCAGGACGAAGCGCTTCACGCCCGTGCGTATGGCCACATCCGCCGTATCGGCAACGCCGGTGTGGTAGACATCGTACAGGTCGCTGACTTCGACTTCGGAGAAAGTCACGCCCACTGCATAGATGAGAGCATCCACGCCTTCGAGCGCCGGACCCATGGATTCCGGCCTGCGCACGTCGGCGCTGATCCACGTCACGCCGTCTTGCGGCGGCTGCGCGCCGGCTCTCCTGGAGATGCCCCGCACAGCATGCCCGCGCGCCAGCAGATCTTCGACAACGAACTTGCCGGTGCGCCCGGTCGCGCCCAGAACGGCGACGGTGAGAGGGGTTTCGCCGGCGTCACGCGCCGGATCGGCGGCGGACAGCCTGGCGCCCAGAAGGGCGGACGAGCCCAGGGCGAGACCGTTGAAGAGGATGGTGCGGCGTGTGGTCATGGCAGTACCCGGCGCGCTCGGCGGCTCCACTTTCAGTGTGGGTCGTGCAGGAATCGAACCTGCGACCTACTGGTTAAAAGCCAGCTGCTCTACCAACTGAGCTAACGACCCGTGGCGCGCAATTGTAGCTGCTGGGTCAGCGGGAGCGGGCTTCGATCTGGGCCAGGCGGATAGTCGCGAGGTTGGCGGCGTCGACGCCGGCGAAGTCCTGGCGCACGCGCTCAAGCGTAGCGGTGGCCGCTTCCGTTTCGCCCAGCTCATCCTGGGTGTATCCGAGCTTCAGCAGGGCGTCCGGGAGCTTGTTGGAATCCGGATAATCGGACACGACCCGGGCGAACTCCGCGCCCGCTTCCTGGTACTGGCCCTGCACGTAGAAGGTTTCCCCCAGCCAGTAGCGGGCATTGGCCGCCAGACCTCCGCCGGGATTGGCGTCGAGGTAGCGCAGGAACTCGGCCCCGGCCTCCTGGTACTGGGCCTGCCCCAGCAGATCGCGCGCCTGTTCGTAGTTCTCCTGGCTGCCGGCCGCAATCGCCGGCTCCGCGGGCTCCGGTGGCTGATCAGCGGAAACCGCGCCGTCGGCTGCGTCCGCAGCATCACCCGGAACCTGCCCCGTCGCGTCCTGCGGCCCTGCCGGCGCAGGCGTGAACCCGCGGGCCTCCATTGCGGCAAGGCGTTCCTCCAGCGCCGCAAACTGGCTGCGCCGCAGCTCGGCGTTGCGCCGCAGGTCCTCATCCAGGCGCTCAACGGCGTCGCGCAGCGCCTGTATCTCGCGCCTGAGTTCATCCTGGGCGTTGATCAGCGCCACGACGTTGTCGGCGCGGATCTGCTGTTCCAGCACTCCCACCCGGGTTTCCAGTTCCTCCAGCACTTCGCGGTCGCGGCGGCGTTGCGCATCGGCCGGCGCCGCCAGCACGAAGGCAAGCGCCAGCGCTACCGCCATGACCGGCCAGTCAGTTCGTTTCATATACCAACTCCACACGGCGATTCTGCGACCATGCCATCTCGTCGGCTCCTTCCGCGGCAGGACGTTCCTCACCAAAACTCACCGCGTTCAATTGTGCACCGGCCGCGCCCAGCGCGGTCAGTGCCTGGGTCACGGCGTTTGCCCGGCGCGATCCCAGCGCCAGGTTGTATTCGGGCGTTCCGCGTTCGTCCGCGTGTCCCTCGAGCCGCACGGTCTGCCCCTGGTTGGCCGCAAGCCAGGCGCCATGGGCCTGGAGAACCTGGCTGTATTCCTCGCGGATCGAGCTTCGGTCATAGTCGAAATAGATAACCAGCGTGCCCTGGGGACCGCCGATCCAGTCCCCGCTGGCGTTGCGGCCGGGCTCGCTGGCGACCGGCGGCCCCTCCCGGTTGATGACCGTGCCGCTCGCGATGGCGCCGCTGCCCGCGCCGGCTGCGGTGGCGCCGCCGGCCGCTGTTGCGGCGCCGGAGTCAACCGGTTCCGGCCCCGGCTCAGGCTGCGCCGCCGTGTCGGAGGTTTCGCAGGCTGCAACGGTAAGCGCGAGCAGGATCAAAAGGCAGGCATTTTGGGTTGTAAGAGATTTCATGGCGTTAATCCTTGATGTTTTGATATCGGTTCCTTTCCTGATTGGGGGCGGGACGCCTCTTTCCCAGGTCAGTTTTCATAGGGTCCCCAAGCGGGTTCGCGAAGGATTCCCTCGGGCGCGCGCAGCAGGCGCATTACGCCGCTGTCGATGAAATAAACGCCCAGCCCCCGGCCGGCGGTCGTGCCCGCGCCGAAGATCAGCGCGCGGCCGTTGGGGGCGAAACTCGGCGACTCGTCCAGCGGACCGTCGGTAAGCAGACGTAAAGACTCGTCGCGCAGGTCCATGAGGCCAATCCGGAATCGCCCGTCCTGCTGGTGTACGACGGCGATCTGGTTCCGGTCCGGCTGCAGCCGCGGCCGCGCGTTGTACGAGCCGGTAAAGCTGACCCGTTGCGCCTGGCCGCCCCGCGCCGGCACGACGTACACCTGCGGTCCGATCCCGCGGTCGGAGGTGAAATACACGCGCTCGCCGTCAGGGGAAAACTCCGGCTCGGTCTCGGTGGCCGAATGGCGCGTCAGGCGCCGCGGCGAGCCCCCGTCTATCGGGTAGATATAGATATCGCTGTTGGCGTTCACGTTCCGGGCCACCGCCAGGAATCTGCCGTCCGGCGACCAGGCGGGAGCGCTGGCGGAGGTCCGGTCCGGAGACAGGGGCCGGCGCTGGCCGGTCGCGACCTCCTGAACGAAGACCTCGGCGTAGCCGGCTTCGAACGACACGTACGCCAGGTAAGCGCCGTCCGGCGACCAGCTCGGCGACATGATGGGGTCGGTCGAGCGCAGCACGACGATCGGGTTCTGGCCGTCGGCATCGGCCACGATCAGCCGGAATTCCTCGCGGCCCGGCGTGACCTGCACATAGGCCAGGCGGGTCGAGAACATACCGCGCGCGCCGGTCAACTGCTCGTAAACCAGGTCGGCGATACGGTGGGCCGTGGCGCGAAATGCGTCGCGTGAGCTTTGCAAGCGGTAGACGAGGAGCGATTCGCCCGCGTAGACGTCCACCAGCTCGAACTCGACGGTCGGGTTTGCTTCGGTTCCTGACACATGGCCAACGAGCACGGCCTCTACGTCCATGATGCGCCAGTTGGTCAGGCGCATTTCCGAAAAGCGGGTCGGCCGGGTAATCATCGTCTCGCGGCCCCTCGGCGCGAACTGACCGGTGCGCTCGAGGTCGGCCTCCACGATCTCCGCGAAGTCATACGGCAGCCCCAGCGTCACGCGCCACTCGAACGGAACGACCGCAATGGGAATGGCGCGCTGCGTGGAGCGCGTAATGACGATATCGAGCTGCGCGGAGGCCGCGAGCGGCAGGAGCGCGAGGATGGCGAGACAGAGCGCCCGGGAGCGAGGACGTCTCGTCCTCGTGGAGGGCGGGACGCCCTCCCCCCCAGGCGGGCAAACCTTCCCTCCCACGACATAGCGGAGTTTCATTCGCCGGCCTCCGTCGGTGGGTAGCGCAGGCGCATTTGCCGCTCGAACAACTCGGGTATCGGTGGCGCGGGCAGTGGCGACGAGCGGCGAATTGCGGTTTCAATATAGCGGCGATCGGTCTCCGTACCGTTGAACGCCTCAAATCGAATTCCGTCCACTTCATTGCCGGGCAAGATGTCCAGCAGCACAACCCACCTCAGGCCCTTCGGGATTCCACCCGGTGGACTCCAGTTGCTTTCGATGCGTTGCCGGATGCGCGCCTTGTATTCGTCGAGTTGACCGGACTCGATGGCCTCATTTCGCCGCTCCTCCGCCATTTCCCGGCGCATCCGCTCGGCCAGTTCGGCCTCCCGCCTCCTGCGCTCAGTCTCCTCGATCTGGCGCTGCGCCGCCTCGGCTTCCTCGGCCAGCCTGCGGGTCTGCTCCTCGGCGCGCTGCCGCTCAGCCTCGGCGGCCTGGCGTTCGGCTTCGGCCGCCCGGGCCCTCTCCTCCTCTTCCTGGCGCTCGCGTTCGACCTGCGCCAGCCGCTCGCGCTCCGTCTGCTGCTGCTGCTGCATCGCGCTGAGCTGGCGACTGGCCTCTGCCTGCTGCTCGCTCAGCGTTTGCCGGGCCTGCTCGGCCTGCGAACTCAATGCGCTCAATTCCTGCTCCTGTTGCCTCTGCCGCTCCTGCTGCTCCTCGATCTTCTCAAGCAGGCGCTCGACCTCCTGTTCGCGCTCGATGACCGCCGCGCGCTCCAGTTCGTCGAGACGCTGAATTTCCCTTTGAACCGCCTCGTCGTCCAGCACCACGCCGTCGATGGCGATGGTGCCGAACGCCGGCTCGTCCGTTTGAATCCGGGTGGCAAAGCCGATCAGCAGAAACGCCATCAGCGCGGCGTGCCCTCCAACCGACCAGGAACACGGACGCAGCATGGGAAGCGGTGGCGCGTTGGGATTGGCCCCCGGCGAGCGTACACCGGGACCGGTCCGCAGAGACCGAGCCACACGCTCAATCAGCGCCTTCAGGCGATCCATCATTCCTCCACGGGCAACGGCCGCGTCACGAGTCCCACCTTGTCCGCGCCCGCGCGCTGTAGCAGGGCCATCACCGTCACCACGTCGCCGTAAGGCAATTCCTCGCTGGCGCGCACCAGCACCGGCGTTTCCGGCTGGCGTTGCAGAACGGCGGCGGCGCGCGCCACCACGACCGGGGATTCCACGGCATCGTCGGGGTCTTCGCCGATATTCAGATACATCCGACCCTCGGCATCCACGGTAATAATGAGCGGCCGGTTGTCGCGTATCAACTCCTGCGGAAGCGGCTCGGTCGCAAGTCGCGGGAGGTCGACGTGAATGCCTTGCGTGAGCAGTGGCGCGGTGATCATGAAAATCACCAGCAGCACCAGCATGACGTCGATATAGGGAACGACGTTGATTTCATTGACGAGCCGGCGGCGCATCTAGCCTCCCAACTCGAAATCCGAATGGGCGTGTTCGCTCAACAACGTCACGCATTCTTCCCGGTAGGCCTGGTAGCGGATCTCCAGGTTGCCCACGCGATAGGCAAAGCGGTTGTACGCGATGACCGCGGGGATCGCGGCGAACAGGCCCATGGCCGTTGCGATCAGCGCCTCCGCGATACCCGGCGCCACCAGCGAAATCGTGGCCGACTCGACGTTGCCCAGGGCGCGGAAGGAATTCATGATGCCCCACACGGTCCCGAACAGCCCGACATAGGGACTCACCGAGCCGATCGTGGCAAGCCACGGCAGGCCGCTTTCCAATCGTTCCAACTCGTTCATCTGCGCCAGGCGCATCTCCCGCCGGCCGACTTCAACCAGGCGCTCGGGATCGGTCTTGCCGCGCGCCGCCTGGCGATGGAATTCACGCATCCCGGCCTCGAACACCCAGGCCATGCCGGTAGTGCTGCGGCTCTTCTTGCGCGACAGCGCGACAAACAGCGATTCCAGGCTGTCGCGTTCCTTGAAGGCCTGTTCGAAATCGCCCAGGTCACGCTCGGCCCCGCTCAGGATTACGCGCCGTTGCAGGATGATGATCCAGGACAGGATGGAAGCCGCCAGCAGCAGGCCCATGATCAGCTGCACCAGCAGAGTGGCCTGGCTGATCAGTTCCCAGAATCCCATATTCACGCCGACTTCACCCACGGCTTCGCCTCACGATTTGCATGAACCGTTCCTCACGTTTCCAGTCCTTCCAGCGGCGGATTATCGCCCTGTTTTCCACGCCTCTTCAGGCCCAGTGCCGAGTAGGCGGCGGGGCCCGCCACACGGCCGCGCGGAGTGCGCAAAACGAAGCCCGCGCGGACCAGAAACGGCTCGTAGACGTCCTCGATCGTGCCGCGGTCCTCGCCTATGCCGGCCGCCAGCGCTTCGACGCCGGCCGGCCCGCCGTTGAAGCGCTCGATCAGCACGCTCAGCAGGCGCCGGTCCATGCGGTCCAGGCCGTTGGCGTGCACGTTGTACAGCTTCATCGCGGCGGAAGCGGTCGTGCCGCTCACCTTGCCGTCGGCCCGCACTTCGGCGTAGTCGCGGGCCCGCCTCAGCAGGCGGTTGGCCACCCGCGGCGTGCCGCGCGCTCGTCCGGCGATCTCCGACGCTCCCTTCGGCGTGCAGGGGATATCCATGATTCCGGCGGAGCGCTGGACGATGCGCTGCAGCTCTTCCCTGGAATACAGCTCCAGCCGCTCCTGTATTCCGAAGCGGTCGCGCAGCGGCGAGGACAGCAGCCCCGCTCGCGTGGTCGCGCCCACCAGCGTGAAGGGCTTGAGCTTCAGCCGCATCGTGTGCGCCGCGGGACCCTCGCCGATCACGATGTCGAGCCGGAAGTCCTCCATGGCCGGATAGAGGAGCTCCTGCACCACCGGGTTCAGCCGGTGCACCTCGTCCACGAACAGCACATCGCGGGCCTTCAAATTGGTCAGCAGCGCGGCCAGGTCGCCCGGGCGTTCGAGCACCGGCCCGGAAGTGTGACGCAACCCCACACCCAGTTCGCGTGCGATCACCTGCGCCAGGGTCGTCTTGCCCAGGCCCGGCGGACCGTACAGGAGCGTGTGGTCCATCGCTTCGCCGCGCCTGCCGGCTGCCGTCACGCTGATTTCTATGCGTTCCTTGACCTGACGCTGGCCCAGGAATTCGGACATCTGCCGCGGACGGACGGAATTTTCCACGTCGCGTTCGTCCGACCGCAATTCGCCCGAGAGAATCCGGTCGTCCTTGTCGTTCACGACGCGGCCACCCCTCCGGACAAGGCCTCGCGCACCAGTTCCTCCACGTCCCGCCCGCCGGGTTCGCCGACCTGCTTGAGCATGCGCGCGGCTTCGACCGGCGTATAGCCCAGTCCCGTCAGCGCCTTGAGCGCCAGGTTGGCGGCGCTGGACTCGCCTTGCACCGGGACCGCTTCCAGCCGGCCGCGCATTTCGACGATAAGCCGGCCGGCGGTCTTGGGACCGATGCCCGGCAACCGGGTCAGCGCCTTGACGTCGCCGGCCTGGATCTGTTCGGCGAATTCGGCCACTCCGCTTTGCGAGACGATGTTGAGCGCCAGTTTCGGACCGATGCCCGGCACGCGGATGAGTTCGCGGAACCAGGCGCGATCGGCCGTCTTCCGGAATCCGTACAGGCTGAGCTCGTCTTCGCGCTGCACCAGTTGCGTCGAGACCTTCAGCTCGCCACCCACCGCCGGCAGGTCCGACAGGTCGCTGAGCGGCAATTGCAGTTCGAAGCCCACACCATGCACGTCCAGCAGGATCATCGGCGGCTCCACGGCCAGCAGCCTGCCTTTCAGCGAACCGATCATGAGACGGCTTCTTCCTCCCGGCTGCGGGCAAACTCCGCCGTCTGCGCCATGCGCCGATGGTGCGCGTGGCAAATGCCGAGCGCCAGGCCGTCGGCCTCGTCCTCGGCCAGTTCCTCGTCGTAATCCAGCAGTCGCGCCACCATCGCGCTCACCTGCTCCTTTCCGGCGTCGCCGTAACCGCACACGGACTGCTTTACGCGCCGCGGCGAATACTCGGCCGGTTCGGTCACCCCCGCCATGATCAGTGCGCACAGCGCGGCGCCGCGCGCCTGGCCGAGCTTGAGCGCGCTTTGCGCGTTCTTGTGCATGAAGACGGTCTCGATCGCCGCCTCGTCGATCCTCGTCCGCCGGGCGATATCGCCCAGCTCCGTGAAGATCCGGGCCAGGCGCTCCCCCATCGGCTGGCCGCGGGCCAGGGCGATGCAGCCGCTGTCCACGTAGCGGCTTTCCGTGCCGTCGCTTTCGATGACTCCCCAGCCGGTGAATCGGGAACCGGGATCCACACCCATGATCCGGACCGGGGCGTTCACGCCGGTCAGTCGCCGCCTACCGGTTGCAGTTCGGCATTGGTCCACACGTCCTGCACGTCGTCCAGGTCCTGCAGGTACTCAAGAAGTCTCAGCGCCTGCTCCGAGCGCTTGCCGTCCAGCGGCGCATCGACCGACGCGCGCATCGTGACCTCCGCGTTTTCCGGCGGCAGTTCCGCGCCGCGCAGGGCTTCCAGCAACGCGGAAAAGTCGCGCGGGTCGGCCAGCACCTCGATCGTCCCATCGTCGTCGCTGACTACGTCCTCGGCCCCGCCTTCAATCGCCGCGTCGATGATCGCCGCCTCGTTCGAGTCCGGCGAATAGGTGAACACGGCAACCTCGCTGAACAGGTAGGCGACGGCGCCGTCGGCGCCCAGGTTGCCGCCGTGCTTGCTGAAACCGTGGCGGACTTCCGCCACCGTGCGGTTGCGGTTGTCGGTCAGGCAGCGCAGCAGGATCGCCGCGCCGCCGGCGCTGTAGCCCTCGTAGGTGACCTCCTCGAGGTCGGCGCCTTCGCCACCGCTGGTCCCGCGGCTGATGGCGCGGTTTATATTGTCCTTGGGCAGGCTCTGGGCCCGCGCTTTCTCGATGGCCAGCCTGAGTTGGGCGTTATTGGCGGGGTCCGGTCCGCCCATGCGCGCGGCGACGGTGATTTCGCGCGCAAGGCGTGTAAAGAGTCGACCGCGTTTGGCGTCCTGCCGACTCTTGCGGTGCTGGATGTTGGCCCACTTTGAGTGCCCCGCCATGGGCCCTTCATGATACCAGCAAGCTGGAACTAGCGGTTTATGGCGTGGATGGCGCGCTTGTCCACCGAAAGCGCCGCTTCGTGGAGGGCCTCGCAGAGCGTCGGATGGCCGTGGACCGTGCGCTGCAGATCCTCGGTGCTGGCCTCGAACTCCATCGCCAGCACCGCCTCCTGGATCAGCTCGCCGGCCATCGGGCCGACGATATGCACGCCCAGGATCGCGTCGGTGTCGGGGTCCGAAAGAAACTTCGCCAGGCCCGCGTCCTGCGCCATGGCCTTGGCCCGGCCGTTGGCCGCCATGTTGAAGGCGCCCACCTTGTAGGACTGTCCGGACTGCTGCAATTCCTCTTCCGTCTGCCCCACCCAGGCGATCTCGGGCGACGTATAGATCACCGATGGGATCGCGCCGTAATTCACCTCGGCGGACCGGCCGGCGATCATCTCGGCCACCATCATGCCCTCCTCGGAGCCCTTGTGCGCCAGCATCGGCCCGCGGACCAGGTCGCCGATCGCCCAAACGCCATCCGCACTGGTGCGGCAGTTCCCGTCCACCTGCACGTGTCCTCTTTCGGTCAGGACGATCCCGGCGCTCTCGTCGATCAGGCCTTCGGTCGCCGGCCTCCTGCCGACCGCCACCACCAGCCTGTCCACGGTGATGTGGTGGTCTCCCTCCCGGTCGCTGAACCGCACTTCCACCTGGTCGTCCACGCGGCGGGCGCTTTCCACCCTGGCGCCGAGGCGCGTGTCCAGCCCCTGGCGCTTGAACAGTCGCTGGGCTTCCCGGGCAACCTGGCTGTCGGCCATGAACAGGAAGCGGTCCATCGCCTCCAGGATCGTGACTTCCGAGCCCAGCCGGTTCCAGACGCTGCCGAGCTCCAGCCCGATGACGCCGCCGCCGATGACCCCAAGGCGTTGCGGCGGGCTGTCGAACTCCAGCGCGCCTTCCGAGTCCACGATGTATTCGCCGTCGAACGGGGCTATCGGCAATTCCACCGGCAGCGACCCGGCGGCCAGGATGACGTGTTCAGCGTGCAGCAGGTGCGGATCGCCTTCGTGCGGAGCGACCTCCACCTGCCGGCCGGCCAGCAGCCTTCCCCGCCCGTTAAAGGCCGTTACGCCGTTGGCGCGGAACAGCGCGTTTATGCCGGTCGTGAGCTGGCGGACGATGCGGTTCTTGCGGTCCTGCATCGCGTTCAGGTCCAGCTTCACTTCCGGGATCATGATGCCGTGACCGGCAAACTCCTCGCGGGTCCGGTGGTACAGCTCGGACGATTCGAGCAGCACCTTGGACGGAATGCAGCCGGCGTTCAGGCAGGTGCCGCCCAGCGCCGGCTTGCCCTTGCCGTCGCGCCAGTCGTCCACGCAGGCCACCGATATGCCGAGCTGCGCGGCGCGAATCGCTCCCACGTAGCCGGCAGGACCGCCACCGACCACGATTACATCATATTTATCAATCATATAACGATAATATATAAACTAAACAGAAAGAATCATGCGGGCCGGATCTTCGATCGACTTCTTGATTTCGGACAGGAACAGCACGGCCTCGCGGCCATCCACGATGCGGTGGTCGTAACTGAGCGCAAGGTGCATCATCGGTCGGGCGACGATTTCCCCGTCCACGACCACGGCCCGTTGCTCGATGCGGTGCATGCCGAGGATCCCGCTCTGCGGCGGGTTCAGAATCGGCGTGGACAGCAGCGAGCCGAATACGCCGCCGTTGGTGATCGTGAAGGTGCCTCCGGTCAGTTCGTCCAGCCCGATGGTCCCGGCGCGCGCCCGCGAAGCGAATGTGCCGATCGTCTGCTCGATGTCGGCGAAGCTCAACCGGTCGGCGTCGCGCAGCACCGGAACCAGCAGCCCGCGGTCGGTGGATACGGCGACGCCGATGTCGTAGTAGTCGTGATAAACGATCTTGTCGCCCTCCACGCTGGCGTTGACTACCGGAAAGCGATTCAGGGCGGCGACGCTGGCGGCCACGAAGAAGCTCATGAAACCGATCCGCACGCCGTGCCGCGCCTCGAATTCCTCTCCGTGGCGGCGGCGCAGATCCAGCACGGCGCTCATGTCCGCGTCGTTGAACGTGGTGAGCATGGCCGCTTCGCGCTGCGATTCCACCATCCGCTGGGCGATGCGGGCCCGCAGGCGGCTCATGGTCTCGCGCCTTTCCTGTCGGTGCGGCTGCGCCGCGGGCGCGGGCGGCGCCTCTATCGTTTCACCGGCGTCCGCCTCGGCCGTATCCGGCTCCTCGACCCGGGCCGCGGTGGCCGCGCCGGCCGCGCTGCTCAGCACCGCCAGCACGTCGCGCTTGAGCACCCTGCCCCGCTTGCCGCTGCCCCTGATCGAGGAAATGTCGAGATCGTGCTCTTCCAGCAGCCGCCGGACAGCGGGCGACATCGCAACGGAACCGTGTCCGCCGACCGCGGATTGTGCCTCCGCCGGCGTGGCGGCGTCTCCGGCGGCTTCCTCCGCCGCATCGTCAATGCCCGCAGCACCGCTGTCCGCTGACGCGTCCAGCACGGCCAGGGGCGTTCCGGCGTTCACCACCGCGCCGGCGTCGGCCAGGATCTTCTCCAGCACGCCGTCCGCCGGCGCCGGTACTTCCAGCACCACCTTGTCGGTTTCCAGATCGGCAAGGTTCTCGTCCTGCACCACGGATTCGCCCGCCGACTTGTGCCAGGCCAGGACCTTGGCGTCGGCCACCGATTCGGGAAGCTCCGGCGTTCTGATCTCGATTGAATTGCTCAAATTTTAACTCCACGCTGCGATTCCGCCCATCTTGCTACCCCTTCTTCCGGGAGACGCATAAATCCGTCCATGGAGCTCGGTTCCGCCATCCATGGCTCACACGCTCCCGGAAGAAGGGGTAGCAAGATGGGCTCAGGTTTCATGAGCCCCGGTCACTCTCAAGCACCTGCTCGACGATCGCGTACTGCTGGAGCCGGTGCAGATGGATGGAACCCGGCGCCGGCGAAGCCGCTCCCGCGCGGCCCATATAGCTCAATCGCTGGCCCTTGACCAGCCAGCGCTCCAGCCGCGCGCGCACCCGGTACCAGGCGCCCTGGTTCTTCGGTTCCTCCTGCGCCCAGACGATGTCCTCGACGTCCGCGTAGCGCTTGAAAAGCGCCTCGCAGAGATCGTGCGGAAACGGGTAGAGCTGCTCGATGCGAACGATGGCCACGTCGCTGGCCTCCCCTTCGCGCCGCGCTTCCAGCAGGTCGAAATACAGCTTGCCGCTGCACAGCACAAGGCGGCGCACGTCGTCGAGTTCGTCCACCTCGTCGATGATCCGCTCGAAACGGCCCTCGCTCAGCGCCGCAAGCGGCGTGAAGGACAGCTTGTTCCGCAGCAGGCTCTTGGGCGTCAGGGCCACCAGCGGCACGCGCGCTCGGTTGTGCATCTGCCTTCGCAGCATGTGGAACATCTGGCCCGGCGTGGACGGCACGCAGACCCGCATGTTGCCCTGCGCGCAAAGCTGCAGGAACCGCTCCAGGCGGGCCGAGGAATGCTCGGGCCCGGCCCCTTCCTGGCCATGCGGAAGAAACAGCGTCAGCCCGGACATCCGGCCCCACTTGGTCTCGCCCGAGGCGATGAACTGATCGATCACGACCTGGGCGCCGTTGCAGAAGTCGCCGAACTGCCCTTCCCAGATCGTCAGGCAGTCCGGATCGGTGGTCGAGTAGCCGTATTCGAAGCCCATCACGGCCTCCTCGCTGAGTAGCGAATCGGTGATCGTGAAGGCGCCCCGCATCGGGGCCACGTCGTCCAGCGGCGAGTAGGCGCGCCCGCTGTGCTGGTCGATCAGGCTGGCGTGGCGGTGAAAAAACGTGCCGCGGCGGCTGTCCTGCCCGGTCAGGCGCACCCGGTAGCCGTCGCGCAGGAGGCTGCCATAGGCCATCAGTTCGCCGAATCCCCAGTCCATGTCGATTTCGCCGCGCGCCATCCGCAGCCGGTCGGCGACGACCTTGATCACCCGCGGGTGCAGGTTGACCCCCTCGGGCACCGTGCCGAGCCGCTCGCCGAGGTCCGCGACCTGCTCCGGCGGGATGGCCGTATCGACTTCCACGTCGGCATCGGCCTGCCGGTAGCTGTCCCAATCGACGGTGAACTCGTTGCCGACCATGCCCATGGCCGCCTCCGGCAGCGGGTCGCCCGCGTCCAGCCGTCTGCGGTATTCGGCCCTGTCCGCCTTCAGCTCCGCCTTCGTGACCACGCCATCCTCGCAAAGACGGTCGGCGTACATCTGAAGGGTGGTGGGATGGCTGCGGATGCGGTCGTACATGAGCGGCTGCGTTGCGGCCGGCTCGTCCGCCTCGTTGTGACCGTGACGGCGATAGCAGACGAGATCCACGAACACGTCCTTGTGGAAAGCCTGCCGGTATTCGAGCGCGAGGCGGGTCGCGAACACGCAGGCCTCCGGCGAGTCTCCGTTCACATGGATTACCGGCGCCTCGATCATCTTGGCGACGTCGCTGCAGTACGGCGTGGAGCGCGCGTCCTGCGGGTCGCTGGTGGTGAAGCCGATCTGATTGTTCACGATCAGGTGCACGGTCCCGCCGGTGGCGAAGGAGCGCGCCTGGGAAAGCTGCAGCGTTTCCGTCACCACGCCCTGCCCGGCCACGGCGGCGTCACCGTGGATCAGCACCGGAAGGATCTCGTCGCCCTCGCTGTCGCGCCGGCGGTCCATGCGCGCGCGCACCGACCCCAGTACGACCGGGTTCACGATTTCCAGGTGCGACGGATTGAACGCCAGCACCACGTGGACCATCCCCCCCGGCGTGGTTACGTCCGACGAAAAGCCCATGTGGTACTTGACGTCGCCGTACTTGCCCGACAGCGGCCCGGACTCGCCGGCAAACTCCGCGTACAGCTCCTGCGGCGCCTTGCCCAATACGTTCACCAGCACGTTGATCCGCCCGCGGTGCGCCATTCCGACCACGATTTCCTGCAGGCCCTTGGACCCGGCCTGCTGGATCAGGTCGTAGAGCATCGGGATCAGGCTGTCGCCGCCCTCCAGCGAGAAGCGCTTCTGGCCCACGTAGCGCGTATGCAGATAACGCTCCAGGCCCTCGGCGGCGATCAGTTCGCGCAGGATTGCGCGCTTGACCGGGTCCGGCGGACGTCCGGCCAGTTTCGCCGCCTCCACCCGGTCGCGCAGCCACAAGCGCTCGCGGGCCCGCGACACATGCGCCATCTCCACCCCGACGTCGCCGCAGTAGATCTGCTCCAGTTGCTCGATGATGGTCCGCAGCGGCAACTGGCGGCCCTCGGCGCCGCCGAACCGCCCGGTATCGAACACGGTGTCCAGATCCGCCTCGCTCAGGCCCGCGTACTCGAGCTTGGGCGCCTGGCTGCGCAGGTTGGGGTTCAGATGCAGCGGATCGACCCGCGCTGCTCGATAGCCGCGCAGCCGATACAACTGGATGAGCCGCACCACCGCGCCCTGGCGCGAGGCGACGGCCCGCACCGCGGGCGCCGCCCTGCCGTTGCTTGCGAGCGTCGCAGCTCCGCCGCCGTTCGGCAGTCGCGTCGGCAGCGGTCGGCCGGCCTCGACGCTCTCGAACAGCTCGCGCCAGTGCGGCGCCACTTCATCGGGATCGGCCCGCCAGGCGGAATACATTTCGAACACATAAGGCGCGTTACTCGCAAAAAGCGGAGATTCCCGGTAGGCGTGTTCGGTACGGCCGCTCATGGCGCTAGTGTCGTTTCAAGCTCATATTCGACACTCGCATTGTATAGCGCCGGTAACTTCCGTAGGCGACAATACGCGCGCCGTGAACAAGCCTGGAATCAGCATTGTGGCGCCGGCCCACGAAGAGGCCGAAAGCCTGCCGGAACTGGTGCGCAGCGTGGAAAACGCCTTCGCCGCCTTCGATGCCTGGGAGCTCATCGTCGTTGACGACGGCAGCCGCGACAATACCGCCGGGGTGCTGGCCGGCCTGCAAAGCGAGCACCCAAGGCTGAGGGTCGTCCGGCACTTGAACAACAGGGGCCAGAGCGCCGCGATGTGCACGGGCGCGGACGCCGCGCGATTCGCCTGGCTCGGCTTTCTCGACGCGGACGGTCAGAACGATCCGGCCGACCTGGCGAAGCTGTATTCCGAAATGCTCGAGGCGGGCGATACGGCGCCCGGCATGATCATGGGCCACCGGCAGGAGCGCAAGGACGGGTGGCTGACGCGTTCGTCCTCGCGCATTGCAAATGCGGTGCGCGCGGGGTTGCTGCGGGATCGAACGCCGGACACCGGCTGCAGTCTGAAAGTCCTGGCGCGCGATGACTTCCTGGCGATGCCGCGCTTCGACCACATGCACCGTTTTCTGCCAGCCCTGCTGCTGCGTCAGGGTCTGCAAACCGTTTCCCGTCCGGTGGCGCACTATCCGCGGCGCGCCGGGCGTTCAAAATACGGCCTGGGGAACCGGCTGTGGGTAGGGATCGCCGACCTGCTCGGCGTCTGGTGGCTCGGCCGGCGGCGCTTCCGGCCCGGAAAAAGTGAGGAGATACGACACGATGACTGAACTGATTGAGCAGTGGCTGGCGCTGCCCACCACCGATCTGATCTGGCTGGCGGTGGGGTTCGGCGGGCAGGCCATATTCGCCTCGCGGTTCCTCTACCAGTGGATCGCCAGCGAACGTGCGGGCCGCAGCCACATTCCGCGAGCCTTCTGGTATCTGAGCCTGGCCGGCGGCCTGACGCTGCTCAGCTACGCCATCCATCGCGGCGATCCCGTTTTCATCCTCGGCCAGACGACCGGCGCCATGATCTACATTCGCAACCTGGTCCTGCTGCACCGCAGCGGCCAGCTCGATTCCACCTGAGATGTCCGGGTGCGAAGGCGTCTCGCCTTCGCGGAGGGCGGGACGCCCTCTCTCCCGGGAGTTCGCGTGAACATCCAAAAGAACGAAATCTGGCTCGGCGCGGCGGCGCTTCTGACGCTGGCGGCGGGCCTGGGGCTGCGCGATCCGTGGGCGCCGGACGAACCGCGCTATGCGCTGATCGCCGCCGAAATGCTGCAGTCCGGCGACTGGTCGCTGACCCGGCTGGGTGGCGTCATTTACGCACAAAAGCCGCCCGTGTATTTCTGGCTGCTGGCCGCCGCCCAATGGCTGGCCGGGTTCCGGTTCGGGTTCCTGCTGCCGTCGCTCCTGGCGGGGCTGGGAACCCTTGCGCTCGTCTGGGACCTGGCCCGTCGGCTCTGGTCGCGCGAGACGGCATGGTGGGCGGCGCTCGGGCTGCTCGCCTGCCTGCAGTTCACGATGCAGGCCCGCAGCGCGCAGATCGACGCCGTCCTGTGCCTGTTGACGACGCTGAGCCTGTACGGACTGCTCCGGCACCTCCTGCTGGGGCCGGACTGGCGCTGGTTCAACGTCGGCTTTCTTGCCGCGGGCGTGGGCGTGCTGACCAAGGGCGTGGGCTTTCTGCCGCTCCTGGTGCTGTTGCCCTGGGCCGGGCTGCGCTGGGCCAGCTGGAGCCTGCCGCGGCTCGGCGGCGGCGCGCGCTGGCTCCTGGGACCGGTGTTTTTCCTTGCACCGCTGGCTCTCTGGCTGTTCCCGCTATTGCTCAGGGCCCCAGCCGATCCCGAAATCGCCGGCTACCTGGACAACCTGCTGTTCCGCCAGACCATTACCCGTTACGCCGATCCCTGGCATCACTTCCAGCCCTTCTGGTACTTCTTCGTGGAAGTCATCCCATGGGCCTGGTTCCCGCTGATTCTCCTGTCGCCGTGGCTTGCGGCGCGCTGGGTGCGCCGCTGGCGCGACCGCGACGCAAGCGTCGTGCTGCTTGCGAGCTGGATCGCGCTTGTCCTGCTTTTCTTCACCGTCAGTTCCGCCAAACGCGACGTCTACCTGCTGCCGGCGGCGCCGGCGCTGGCGCTGCTCTCGGCGCCGCACCTCCCGGAACTTGCCGCCCGGCTGTCCTGCCGGCGCGTCCTGCGCGCCGCGGCGCTGCTGCTGTCGCTGGTCCTGGCCGCCGGTTCCGCCTGGCTGTTGTTCGTGGACACGCAGCGGCTGGCCGAACTTTCGGCACGCTACGAGACCGGCGCCGGACCTCTCTGGACGCTGTTTATCGCCGCGCTGATCGGCGCCGTTCTCGCGCTGGCAATCCCTGCCCGGCGGACAGCGGCGATGTTTGCAGCGTTCATGCTGTTCGGTTGGCAGGTTTGGGGCTGGGCGCTGCAACCGCAAATCAACGACGCCCGCTCCGGAGCCCCCATCGCCGAACGAACGCTGGAGTCCATCCCGCAAGACGCTCCGCTGGCGGTGGCGGATTGGCGCGCGCAGCAAATTCTTCATCTGGGCCGGCAGGTGGTGCATTTTCAGGGCCTGGGCGCTCGGCCGCCCGACGAAATCCAACTGGCGGCCGCATGGCTGGAGGAAGATTCCGCAAGGTGGCTGCTCACTCCAGCCGAACATCGCAGCACCTGCTTCGAGCCCGAAAGCGGCAGGCGTTTGGGACACGCTCACCGTCGGGACTGGTTGCTGCTGTCCGCCGCGGACTTAAGTGGCTCCTGCGCCGCGCCAGCCGATCCGGCCCATCTCGTGCGCCTGCCTCCGCTGCGTCCTTGAGCCGAATTAGCCGTAATGCTCCCGGTACCAGAGGGCGAAACGCGAAAGGCCCTCTTCCAGCGTCACATTTGGCGCGAAGCTGAAATCTCTCTGCATGGCCGACATGTTCGGTACGGTGACGCGCATTTCCCCGGGCGGTTCCGGCTCGAAATCGAACTGTGCTTCGCTGCCCAGCCGGTCCGCAAGCAGGCGTATGAATTCGAGCAGTTCAACGTCCTCACCGGCGCCGAGGTTGTAGAGCGCTGCCGGCGGCGTTCCACCGGGCCGTCCCGCCTCAAGGATCGCCAAAGTGCCCCTCACAACGTCGTCGATGCAGGTGAACGCGCGCCGTTGCCGCCCGTCGCCGAACACTTTCAGCGCCTTTCCCTCGCACAGTTGCTGTGCGAATATCATCGGCGCCATATCCGGCCGGCCCCAGGGTCCATATACGGTGAAGTACCGAATTCCTGTGCTGGGCAGCCCATGTATACGCGCATAGGAATACGCCAGCAGTTCGCCCGCGCGCTTCGTGGCCGCATAGACGCTTCTGGGGCGATCCGCAGCGTCTTCTTCGGTAAAAGGCGTCTTTTCCGTATCGCCGTACACGGATGATGACGAAGCGTAGAGCAGATGCTCCACATTGTGCCGCACACAGCACTCCAGCAAAACGGTGAGTCCGATGACGTTGCTCGATATGTATTGCTGCGGCGCTTCTATCGAATAACGCACGCCGGCCTGTGCGGCCAAGTGAACAACCTGCGGAAATTCACGCGCCTCGAACAGCGCCTGCATACCGCTTTCGTCCGCCAGTTCCAGCTTGTGAAACGAAAAAGCTTCATGCTCCCGCAACCGGGCAAGCCGCGCATGCTTTAGCGCCGGATCGTAGTAAGCATTGAGGTTGTCCACGCCGACGACCTCGCGACCTTCGGACAACAGCGCCTTCGCCACCGCGTGACCGATAAAACCGGCCGCTCCCGTAATCAGAATTGGCGTTTCGGATTCCTGCAATTGCTATGGAATGGCGGCTTCGGAAGCCTCGCGCGATGAAATCAGGATTCCTTCCACACGCGCCACGCGCTGGGCAACTTCGCCAAAGCTGGAAGCAAAGCCGTCGAACCGGGCTTCGATTCGATCCATACGGGCTTCGAACACATCCATGCGGGTTTCCAGCGTACCTACCCGTGCATCCAGATCGCTTAGCCGAGATTCGATTCGATCCAGACGGGCAACGGTTCGCAACTGCAGAGGAAGTACAACCGCCAGCACCGCGCCCGCCGTTCCTGCGATTGTGATGAGTTGCTCCATCATGGGGCTCTCCCTGTTCCCGTTTCCTGTTGGCGATTCTGTACGATGACAGTAAAAAAGACAATGCGGAAATCGTAGACGGAACGCACGATTTACGTCGAGGCGCGGACTTCCTTCGCGGACATGCCGGGGGCCCGCGCCAGCACGGCCAGCGCAGCGATGACCACGAGGAAGTTGACGACCCCCATCATCGCAAACGGCGCGCCCCTGCCGATCTTGTCGAACACGATTCCGCCCACGAAGCTCGTGCACAGGATCGAGAACGCGCCCACCAGCCCGAAAACGCCCACCACTGCGCCCCGCCGCTCCTTGGGCGCCTCCTGGCCGAGCAGGGCCCCGCCCGACACCAGCGCGGCGATCTCGCCGATTCCCACGGCAACGCTGGCCAGCAGGGCGGCCGTAACGAACGGGTCCTTGGCCAGGTACATGGCGAAATAGGCCACTCCGGCCACGCTGAAACCGAAGACCACGGTAACCACCCGATTCAGGCGGTCGGCAATGAACCCCATGATGGGCGACCAGAGCACGCTGGTCCCGAATACCAGTGCGAACATGATGCCCGCCCTCTGCATGCCCTCGGCGCTGGTCAATCCCACGTCATTGCTGTGCTGGACGACCCAAAGCGGAAGGAATATGCCGACTGCAACGAGATCGCCCCGCGAAGCGAAGGACGTCATGAAAGCGAGCGCGATTCGGGGGTTCTTCGCGGCCTCGGAAAAGCCCTTGCCGGCCTTGGCCCAGAGGGGCTCCTTCGGCTGATTCTGCGCAACCCGTCCCGAACGCCACGACAGTCGGATCATCAGCGCGACGAACAGCGCGAATCCGACCATCAGCCAGCATGTGTAGATGCCCGCGTCGGCCGGACTGATGCCCAACTCCTGAAGGTAGGAGGGCAGATTGCCGATGTTGCGGGACATCACCGCCATGCCCACGGCCGTCATGATGCTGCCGAGGCCCAGAAGTAATCCCCGTGAACGGTTGGCCGGAAGGTCCTGCAGCGATGTACCGTACATCACCGGGGCGATCGCGGCGCCCACGGCGAATACGGCGCGGTAGGCGAATATCTGGAACTCGTTCTGCGCCAGCGGGTAGATCAGAAGCCCCAGGGCCACAAAGCCCAATCCGATGACCATGATCACGCGTCGCCCGAAGTTGTCCGAGGCCGCGCCCACGATGCCCATCAGCAGCAGGACCACGATCTCCTGCATGGACGCCAGTTGGCCGGTCAGTTGTCCCTGGTTCTCGGTGATGCCGAAGACTTCCGTCAACAGGTACGGCTGAATGAAGCCGATGAAGCCCAATAGCGGTATGACGGTGAGCCCGGCAAACATCACGCCGCCAGCGTTCAGCCAGGTATAACCGAGCGTCAGTGTCAGCGGACCGATTCGGCGGGGTTCGCTCCTCTCGTTCATTGCGCGCGATCAGGTCGAGGTGCGGACATCCTTCGCCGACATTCCCGGGGCTCGGATCAGCACGTACAGGGCCACCAGCGCCACGATGAGGTTCACTATCCCCATCATGACGAACGGCGCCACGCGGCTGATCTTGTCGAAGACGATGCCTCCAAAGTAGTTCGTGCAAAGGATGGAAAAAGCCCCGATAAGACCGAACACGCCCACTACCGCGCCACGTCTCGCCTTCGGCGCCTCCTGCCCCAGCAGCGCGTTGCCGGTGATGATTACGGAAATCTCGCCTATGCCCACGAATACGCACGCGACCAGCGCGATGTTCAGGTACGGGTCCGCCACCAGCGCCATGCCGAGATACGCAACGCCGGCAACTGCAAACGCAATAAGTACCGCCAGCACGCGGTTCATGCGATCCACGAACCGGCCGATAAAGACGGCGACAAGAAGCCCGATGCCGTTGATCGCCGCAATCATGATGCCGGCCCTTCTCGTGCCCTCGGCGGTGGTCAGGCCTGCGTCCCAGCCGTCCTGCACCACCCACAGCGACAGGAAGGTCAGGATCACGACCAGGTCGCCGCGGGAAGCGAACGAGGTCAGGTATGCGAGAGCGATGCGCGGATTCCGAACCGCGCCGGAGAACCCCTGCGCCAGGTTCCGACGGACAGGCTCGCGTGGTGCGCTCGCCGCCACGCGGCCGGCGCGCCAGGTCAGCCGCACCATCGACGCGACGATGGCGGCGAAAGCGACCATGCACCAGCACGTGTAGATGCCGGCGTCCTCGGGCGTGACGCCGCGCGCGACCAGGTATTCGGGCAGTCTGGCAATCGTAAGACCCATCACGATAACGCCGCCGCCCGTGGCGATGCTGCCGAACCCTATGAACTGGCCGCGCGAACGGTTCGCCGGCGTGTCCTGCATGGAAGTCCCGTACATCAGGGGAGCCGTCGCGGCTCCGAGCGCGAATACCGCCCGGTATCCGTAAATCTGCAGTTCGTTCTCGGCCAGCGGGTAAACAAACAGCCCCAGGCCCACCAGGCACAGCCCCACGACCATGAGCACGCGCCGCCCGAAATTGTCGGACGCCGCCCCGACGACCCCCATCAGCGCGATCACGATGATTTCCTGCAGCACTCCCAGATTGCCCGTCATCCGCCCGTGAAAAGCGGGGTCAATCTCGAATACCTCCTTGAGAAGAGTCGGCATGATCAGGCCCATGAAGGCCAGCAACGGGATGATCGAAAACCCGCCCAGGAGCACGCCGAACGCGTTCAGCCGGGTGTAGCCCTCCGCAAGGACGATCGGGCCGAATTTCCTCGGCTCGCTCATGTCAGCTCCCTGGGAGCGAAGGCGTCCCGCCTTCGCGGAGGGCGGGACGGCCGTGGGGGCGATGCCCCCACTCCCCAGGTGTGCAAGTGCAGTATCTTGCGGAATTCAACCGCCGCGCCGCTTCGCCTGAACGGCGTCAAGAATCGCGATGTTGGCCTCGCTGCTGCCCCGCTTCTGCGCCTCGGAGATCACGGCGCTGATGGCCGCGCCGCGGAACATGCGCGGAATCTTCTTCAGCCGCGCGGCCGCGCCGGGCGTAAAGACCATGCCGTGCCTGTTTTCGTTCAGCTTGTTCAGGAATTTGGGGTCCACCTCCACGGCGTGTTCGTCTTCCGGCTGCGCCGCCCCATTGCCCGATTCGGCAGCCGCGCCATTCCCTTGCGCCGGCTCCTCGCCGTCCACGTGGTAGGTCAGTTCGGGCTTGTTGACGAACAGGTCCTCTACGCGGATGAAATCGGCGTTCCGGTCGTACTCCAGGCGCGGCTCCTTGTCGGGGTTCAGCGACGGGCGGCGGTCGTCGATGATCGGGATCCGGTGCATCAGCCGGAACGCGGGCGAGAAGTCGTTGATCCCGCGGTGCTGCGTGCATCGGTTGTCCCAGATCGCCACCGAGTTGTCGCGCCAGAAGAACCGGCACTCGTGCTCCGGCTGGTAGCTGTGCTCGAGCAACATTGCAATCAGCGCAGCGCTTTCGTCCTGGTTCAGCTCCATGATGCGCGAAGTGGTCATCTGGCATACGTAGAGGCATTTGCGGCCGGTTTCGGGGTGCCTGCGGACCACCGGGTGCACGACCGGCGGGTTGCGCTTCATCATGTCTTCGTAGGCCCTGGCGCCCCCGCCCTCGAGAATGCCCGCGCCGAAGTTTTTCGACAGGGTCTGTTCCGCGGTCAGGCCCTCCAGGAACTTCTGCATGGGTGTGGACAGGCTCGCGTAGGCCTTCTCCATGTCGCACCAGATGGTGTTTCCGCCGCCGGCCGGCATGGTCAGACCGCGGAGGATGGACATGCGCGACGGATAGTCGCGAAAGATATCGTCCGTGTGGTAATTCACGTCGCCGCCGATGGTCTGATACTCGTCCATGCGCTGCAGGCGGATCATCGGATAGCCCTCGACCTGCGGTATCGACCCCGGGCCCTGGGGCATCCCGAACTTGCGGGCCAGCCTCAGATGCTGCTCGTCCGTCATCTCCTGGTCGCGGAAGAAGATGACCTTGAATTCCAGCAGCGCCGCGTAGATTTCGTCGATGACGTCCTGGGCCAGGTCGCCGGCCAGGTTGGCGCCGCCTATCGTCGCGCCCAGCGCGCCCGACAGCGGCTCCGCTTCAATGTGCTGGAAACTGGGCAGTTCGCGCTGCGAAGTAAACAGGTATGACACAGGAAATCCCCCAATGCCCGCGCTGCCAGCATACCCTAACCCGGGAAGGAAACGTGAGCGTGATATGGTCGCGCAATGCCTCGGCCCGGCAACAGGCGCCTGTTCTTCGGGCTATGGCCCGACGACGATCTTCGCACCCGCGTCGTCCGCGCCACCCGCGCCGAAGTGAGGGGCACGGGCGGCAAGCCAACGCCGCCCGAAAATCTGCACATGACGCTGCATTTCCTCGGACCGACTCCACAGGAACTCATTCATCCCCTGATCGAGCGGGTATCGGCATTGCCGCTGGACCCGTTCGAGTTGACGCTGGAGCAATACGGCTACTGGCAGCGCGCAAGAACCCTGTGGCTGGGCCCGAATGAAACCCCTCTCCCGCTGGCGGAACTGGTCCGCGACATCGGCCGGATCTCGCACGAACTGGGGCTGCCCCGCAACCGGCGCGCGTTCATCCCGCACATGACCCTGGCGCGCAAGGTCAACCGCCTAACCCCGAGGGAACCGCCTCGTCCGATGCACTGGACGGTAAAAGAATTCGTGCTGGTGGAGTCGGTGCTCGGCGGACGCCACTCCCGCTACACCATCCTCGAACACTTCGACTGACCCGCGCTAGTCGTCGAACGGGCTCAGGTCGACGGCGAGCAGTTCCGGATTGTCGCGCTCGATCCGGGCGAAATACTCGGCCGGCAACTGGTGCACGCCATCCAGTTTCTTGCCGCTCCAGATCGCGAACATGTGGCCGGGGATGTCCCCCATCTCCAGCCAGCGAGGATAGGGAAAGACATAGCCGCCGGCCGTGCCCATGGGCAGCCTCGTGATGGAAGGGTCCTCGAACAGGGACCTGGCCGTCCAGTTGTGCGACGTTTCGATGAACGGCGTCACCCAGTTGTCCGGCGGCACGCGAATCTGCTCCGCCTTCACGATGTCGTCCTCGATTCGGAAGACCGTGCTGGTGGGCGTGTAGTCCTCGCCTTCCCGGTCCAGCGGATGCTTGCCTTCCGGCGAGTACAGCATTCCCGGATCTTCCGTGAGAATGGTCGGCTCCACCCTGACCGTCTCGCCCGTCACGGGGTTGTGAACACGGTCGATGAACTCGCCCGTCACGGGATGGCGCGGATACGAGGTGTTGTGCCCGTGCACGCGATATACGTGCGTGTCGATCCGCTTGTGATGAGAGAACTCGATTCCCTCATACCGCGCCACGGGATCCACGCGCCGGCCCTCGGCGACGATGAACATCGTGAAGTGATACCAGAGCAGCACGTCCGCTTCGTCCGCCAGGTCGCGGTAGATGCGAAATTCCGCGGTCATCTTGTCGAGCGGGTCGTCAAAGGCGAAGAATTCCGAGCGCACCCGCCCTTCCGATGGAGGCATGTATGTGGCTTCCGGGTGCGCGGCAGCCTGCGCCGGGCGAAACGGCGCGAGCGCGAGGGCGGCCGCCCCGGCCGCCGGCAGAACAAGCACGTCGCGGCGGGACATGGACAACGCTTCGCCGCCGCCAAAGGCCCGCTTCATGATGTCGAGCATGTCCCCTCCTCCAGCTGCCCCCGAACCTCGAAATCCGTCTTCATGTGAAACTCAAGATGCACCTCGTCGCTCCAACGTCAGCGCGAACACCGTGTCGGTCATCCAGCGCCGGAAGCCGTCGTTATCGATAAACTGTTTGAAGAGCTGCATATCGTCCTTCGTCATTGAAGTCATTACGCGCTCAAGAGCCTTGTCGTGTTCAATGCGCGTGTTCTGGCGATCCGAGTGCCGGAGTGCGTTTCGGAACGCCGTATCCCGGGCAACGCACGAGGGGATTTCCTCTGTGACGAGGCGCTGTATGCGGTCGGTGTCCTCCCACGCGATGTCGCCGAACAGGTCGTTGAACTGGCTGATGATGTTTGAGAGCCGGTCGAGCTCCGGATCCGGGCGGTGGCCGCCGCCGGTGGTGGGCACCGGATCGACTTCGGCATCCTCGTCGGGCAACAGGATTGCCTGCATCGCCTGTTTCTCGACGCGGTAGCTGTCCATGTCGATGGCGTCGAGAATACCCTTGGACATATCCTCCTCCTGGGGCGCGGGAAGCTTGGGAATCAGGAAGTTGAGAAAGATCGAGCGCTCCTCCCATGCCGCGTTGGTCCAGGGCAGCACACAGGACAGAAAGTTGCAGGTCCGCACGAAGCCTTTGGCTTTGCCCTTGAAATCGGCCTGTCCATCCTCGTCAAGTTCGTTCTTGTACACCGCCACGCAGGCATCGAGGATCGGATCGAGCCGGTCGCGCTCCGCGCCATTGATGTACAGCCGGACAAAGTCCTCGACTTGTGCGGGCGAATACACCTGGGCTCCATCAAGGTCCGCCTGCAAGTCGTGCAGCCTGTCGGGATCGGTCTCGTCGGCAAGGATCGTCGCGCGGTAGAAGTCCGAGAACGCGTCGCGGATGGTGTCCGCGTCATTGAGGAAATCCAGCACGAACACATCGTGCTTTTTCGGATGCGCACGGTTCAGGCGCGAGAGGGTCTGCACCGCCTTGACCCCCGAGAGCGTCTTATCGACGTACATGGTGTGCAGCAGCGGTTCGTCATAGCCCGTCTGGAACTTGTCGGCGCAGACCAGAAAGCGGTAGGGATCCCCCTGGAATTTCTCGGCGATCAAGCGGGACGGAAAACCGTTGAGCGCGGCCTCGCTCACCTTCGCGCCGCCAAACTCACGCTCTCCCGAGAATGCGACGATGGCCCGGTGGCGGCTCTTGCGCTCGTCCAGATAGTCGCGAATGGCCTGGAAGTACTGGATGGCGCGCTCGATCCCGTTGGTGACCACCATCGCCCGCGCCTCGCCGCCGATCTTGCGCTGCGCCAGGACCTGGTCGTGAAAGTGATCCACCATGATCTCGGCCTTCAGACGAATGGCGTGGTCGTGGCCCTCGACGAAGCGGCGCAGCTTCTTCCGGGCCTTTTTCGTGTCGAATTCGGGATCCTCCTCGACGGTTTTGGCGAGCTTGTAGTAGCTTTGCACCGGCGTGTAGTGCGCCAGCACATCGAGGATGAAACCCTCCTGGATGGCCTGCTTCATCGTGTATCTGTGGAAGGCCCGGTGCCGGACGGCGCCGTCGGGCTGCGGCTCGGGTTCTCCGAAGATCTCAAGCGTCTTGTTTTTCGGCGTGGCAGTGAAGGCGAAATAGCTGGCATTCGGGAGAAGCTTGCGCGATTCCATCAGCCGGTTGATCCGGTCCTCAAAGGTATCGTCCTCGCCTTCCGCGCCCGACTCGGACAGCGCCTGCGCCATCGCGGCGCTCGTTTTGCCCCCCTGGCTGGAATGGGCCTCATCAATGATGATGGCGAAGCTTCGGGAGCGTTGCTCGTTGCCGATCTCGTCGAGAATGAACGGGAACTTCTGCACCGTTGACACGATGATCTTCTTGCCGTCCTCGATGAACTTGCGGAGGTCGCCCGAGCGGTCCGCATGGCCGACGGTCGCTCCGACCTGGGCGTATTGCCGGATGGTGTCGTTGATCTGCTTGTCGAGTATCCGGCGGTCGGTGACCACGATGATGGAATCGAATGCCGTGGCGCCGTCCTTCTTCAGCCCGATCAACTGGTGCGCCAGCCAGGCGATGGAATTGCTCTTGCCGCTGCCGGCGGAGTGCTGGATGAGGTAGCGCCGGCCTGCGCCATGCTCGGCGGCATCCGCGAGCAGGCGGCGCACGGCGTCGCGCTGATGGAAGCGCGGCCAGATCTGCTTGCGCGTCTTTCGGCCCGTCTTCTCGTTCTTGGTCTCGACGATCTGCGCGTAGTTTTCGAGAATGTCGGTCAGGTTCCGGCGCGCAAGGATGTCGCGCCACAGGTAGCCGGTCTTGATGCCGTTGGGGTTGGGCGGGTTGCCGGCGCCATCGTTGAAGCCCCGGTTGAACGGCAGAAACCACGACGCCTTGCCCTTCAGTTCGGTGCAGAAGCGCACCTCGCTCTCGTCCACCGCGAAGTGGGCGACACAGCGGCCGAACGCGAACAGCTTTTCGCGCGGACTGCGGTCTCTTCTGTACTGCTCGACCGCATCGCTCACGGTCTGCTTGGTGAGGTTGTTCTTCAGCTCGAAGGTGATCACCGGAAGGCCGTTGATGAACAGCGCGATGTCCAGCGCCCGCTGGGATTCGTCGCGGCTGTAGCGAAGTTGCCGGGTGACGGTGAACCGGTTCCGCTCAAATCGTTCGTGGGCTTGAGCGTTTCCCGGCGACGGTGTGCCGTAGAAGAGCGCAAGTTGGTGCTCGCCGTGGCGGATTCCATGCCGCAATACCTCGATCACGCCCCGCTTGGCGATCTCGCCCTGCAATCTGGCGAGAAACTTGCGCCGGGCCGGGCTGTCGCCGTCCAGCGCCAGGGCTTCGGCGGCCTCGGGCTGGGTCGCGCGAAAAAACACTGCGAGTTGAGCGAGATCGACGCAGTATTCGCGATCGTAGTCCCGGTAGCTGCCGCAACTCCAGCCGACGCCGCTGTAACCGGCCGCCGGTTCCCGAACTTCGCCTGCCTTAGGCGGGGCGCAGGCCTCGCCCGCCAGCACCGTGCAGATCAGGCTTTCGAGACCGTATTCGGAAGTGTCGGTTGGCACTTCAGTGGGACCGAATCGGCACCTCAATGACTGTGCCTGGCAGGACGGCGGAAATCGCTTTATCAATCTCCTCTGCACGGCGCCGAACCTGTGCCCAGTTTGCTGATAGGAGAACTACGATTCCAATGCGCCTGCGTGCCAAGTTCTGCTGGTGCTGCAGACTTTGATCGGTGGTTACGAGAACATCGTAGCCTTCCCGCTCGGCGAGGTCGAGCAACTCGCCGTTGTCCTTTTCCGACCAACCCTTCTCCGCCAGCGTATCCACAGAGTGTGCTGAAAGACGGCTCCGCAGAGGAGCGGGTGTACCTTGGTCAAATAACAGCTTCAACGCGCTAGCGCCATTCTCAAAGCCTGAGCTTCATGTTCAAGTACAGCGCGAACCTGCTTGTCATCAACTCCCGGAAACCATTCGACGAATTCATCCACCGTGGCCCCGCTGGCGAGGTTTTCGTAAAGAGCGTATAACGGAATCCGAGTGCCGCTGAAAACCCATGCGCCGCTAACTTTTCCGGGCTTCTGTTCCACCGCCGGACATTTGTCCCAATCGATCATCTCTGTTGCCTCCTGTCGTAAGTTGGCCTGGATCATTATGGCCTCGATCCGGCCTGCCTCGTTTCGCCGGCGAAATCATCCGCAACCGAACCCGGCTCAGGCAGCTCGGCATCCGCCTCACGCACATCGAGCTTGCCGGTGACCACATCGGCGATCAGCCGGGTGCGGTATTCGCACAGCAGTTCGATCTCCCGGCGTTTGCGATCAATGGCTTGGTCCGCGTTCGCCATAGCATCATCCAGGAAACGGGCGATAGCGGTTTGTTCTGGAGCAGGAGGGCATGGCACGTGCAAGCTGCCTATGAACGTCCATTCGGCCCGAGGCATTCTGGCACCGTAGGTGGAGCCATTGATGGTGTCGATCACCAATTTTGACCGCAAGAAGTATTCTGCGTAACCGCCTTGGTATTTCCGATGCCGTGAGCGAAGCACAAGAAATTCGCTCACGCAACTGCCTGCCGCTTCGAGCCGCGTCACCTTTGCGAGATAAGGGCGCAATTTCCCGAACAAGATGTCGCCTGCCTGAAACCCCTTGGACTGCCCCTCGGGCGTGAAGGCGCGTTCTGAATGCTGGAATTTGCCTGTCCAACTCTCGACATGCTCCAGCGCCAAGAAAATGCCTTCTCCGTATCCTGAATGGCTCTGATCCACCACGTTGGCCATCAAGGACTTGAGCCGTTCAACTCCCCAATGCGCGGGCACTTCGCCGAGCCACTTGGCACCGGAGGGCTTGTAGGACGGGTAGGGCTTGCCGGTGCGGACATCAATCCGGCCGGTGACGGCATCGTGGACGAGGACATGCTTCTGCTCCTCCAGCAGCGCGATCAGCTTCTCCCTGGCGCGGATGGAGCGATCGATTCGGTCAGTGGCGTGGTCGAGGAAGCGGGTAATGGCGGTTTGTTCGGGGAGGGTTGGCACCGCGACTTCAAATGTCCCCAACTTGGTTTCGGAGATAGCCGGATAAGCGATTCCGACGGAGTTGGCAGTGACTTGGTTCGTAAAGTTCTCGTTTTGGCACACGTAGCCGACAAACTTCGGACAGGTAAAGGAATTTGGCGTCAGCACGACGAAGCCGGTCGACGCAATCAGATCTGATTCAGCTTCGTTTACTTGCCAGACGGCCTTCAGGTAGGTTCGCACCGTGGACATGAGCGTATCGCCTGGACGGACAACCCGCCGCGCTCTTGATGGAGCGTTCCGAAACCGAAGCCGTATTGGCGGCTCCACAAGGTATCCAGTGCCAACCGAGCCAATGTCCACATAGTCGAATGTGTAGTCTGGATTGGTATCCTCCGAAAGTGTGCGCCGGTTTGCCGATAGCCAATGTTTGAGCCTCCACACTCCCCAGTGCGAGGGCACGTCGCCCAACCACTCCACGCCGGAGTCCTTCATCTGCGGATACGGCTTTAAGTCCGGGAGCATCGCTTCACCCGAAAAGCGTTTCACGGACTTCGCGCTTCGGCTTGACCGGAAAACGAGCCTCATCGGTCACAATGATGTCAAGCGTACTGATATGCATTGTCCGATGCCTCGGCGCCGTGACGCTATGCAGCTTGTTTCCCGCGGAGGTCGACGTGGCGATCATACGCCTTCCCTTCGATGCCGGAGGGCTTGCCTACGGGGCACGGCCGGCCGACGGTCATGGACTGGTTGCAAGGCGCGGCTGTCAGCGATATGCCTTGCTACGGTGGGCAATGCGCACAACGAGAATTCGGATGCGATCATCATCTATCTGGGCGATGACCCGGTAGTGCCCGACCCGGTATCGCCAAAGACCGCGATGCTTTCCGCCCCGCATTGCGGCGCCCAGCTGGCGCGGGTTTCGCGTATTGGCCAACCGGACCTCCAAAAAGTTCCGAAGCCGTTGCCGCGCCTGTCGGTCCAGCCGGCGAAAGGCCCTCTGAACGCTTCCTGCGTACTCAATCCTCCAAACCACGCCACATGGCTTCCGCGGTCAGGACTTCTTCCTTTCCGGCTCGAATTCGGTCCAGCACCTGTTCGGCGAGGTGGACATCCTCCAATTCCTCGATTTTCTCGATGACGGCTTCGCGGGCAAAAAAGCTTTTGCTGCGGCCTGTGCGCTTTGCCAAGCGCTCAAGCCGCGCCTCTACATCTGCGGGTAGCCGAATAGACACCACGGCGGATCTCCTCTGGCAGCATCAAGCAAGTGTATGACTTCGCAAGGGGAGTTTACACCGGAAATCCAAGCGCGGGGCTTTCTCCTGAGCATGAGCGCGGTCCTTTCAGTCTCGCGCCGCCATGCGACTCCTTGGGCAATGTCGCCGCCGCGTCATGCCTTGATCACTTCGTCTCTCAGGAAGCCCAAGCGGATCCGTTTCGGCTTTTCCATTGTCTCATCGAAGTAGCAGTCCACAGCCTCGCGCGCGTTACGGCGAATCTCGTCCAGCGAATCGCCCTGCGTGTGTATGCCGAAGCCTGCCGCGCTGGCCGTATATCCGCCGTCCAGTTCGTCCTCGCTCACAATGAAGATGATTTCGGTATACATCATGGCGACCTCTATTTTGCGGGAACCTGGATGGCTTTATCCAAATTGCCGGTCAAGACTGCGGCCGATTCGATTCGCGCGCCAGCTTGGCGCGCGCCCAGCGAACATATGCGATGCAGTCAAAGTTCTCGCCGCGGTCCCCATCGCTTTGCCACCATGGCAGGCGTGATGCGTCGATCTCCGCGTGCGGCCTGTCGTACGGGTAAGTCCGGTAATATTCGACGACCTGCCGCGGGGACATGTCCGCTGTCTCCGCTTCGATTTCGGCGCGCGCTTTCCGCACGAATCGGCGGCAGTCAAAGTTTTTCGGGGCGTTATTCGGCACGGTCGATTTCCTCGGGGGACGATATGCGCAATTCAGCTTTGCCCATTCGGCGGTTCACTGCATTGTAGGCCCTGAGCCGCGATTCCGACACCATGTGCCTGAAGTTCCAGCTCGCCAGAACATCGACACCAGCGCAACTCGCCACCGCGACATGCCTCGCGTCCGCGCGATTGGCGCCGCCTATGGCGCCCGCCTCAATGTAGGCATCAGCCAGTCGAACCGCCTCCTGCGTCAAGGGTATCATCTCCTTCGCTTCATCAGGCAATTGCTCGAAGATATCGCGGACAGCCTGAGGGGCTCGGATCAGCTCCCTGGTCAGCAATTCGGAATAGACCAGCAGAGCGCTTCCGTTTCTGAATCTCTCGAACAGTGCGCCTGACGCCGCCTGGTATTCGTCGTCGAAGCAGCCGCCGATGACGGATGTGTCCACGTAGATTCTGGGCTTTGCGCTGTAATCCGGGCGCGGCTCGCGCACGGTGAATTGCGGCAGCAGTCCGGCGTATTCGCGTTCCAGAGCGAGGATGTCGGCCTGGATTTCCGCCAGCGCGCGCATCGGCTGGGGCTTGTAGAAGTAGCGGTTGAAGCTGATCTCGTAGCCGATTTTTGCCCGGTCAGGGCGGTACCAAGCGTCCGGGGCGTAGGGCAGGACTTCGCGTTTGAGGAAGGCATCGATGCCGCCTTCCTCCTGCAGCGGGATCTGCTCGGTGTCGCGGAGTTCCGGGGCCGGCTCGTACTCGACCACGACAGCCTTGCCGTTCACCTTCTCCTCGAACAGTCCGCGCAGCGGGTCGGGCCTCGTGCCGCGCTTGTGAATCCGCTTTATGACGGGCGGCGCGTCTTCGCCGCGCCGTCCGTTCTCCTTGAGCGTTTTGATTTCGGCGGCCTTGTGGGCGCGTTTTTCGGCGCCTTCGATCCGCAGCGGCCTTTCGACCGTCACCTTCCAGTAGCCGAAGGCTTCGTTGTCGAAGATCTTGCTCTGTTCCGTTTCCTTGAAGGCCAGGAACGTGTCACAGATACGCTGAATGTCGTCCTCGCCGAGTTCGCAGTTCTTCTTGCCGAGGTTCTTACGCAGCGGGCGGTGCCGGGCGGTGGCGTCGATCAGTTGCACTTTACCGCGCCGGTGTTCGGGCTTGCGGTTTGTCAGCACCCACACATACGTCGCAATACCGGTGTTGTAGAACAGATTGAGCGGCAGTGCGACGATGGCTTCGAGCCAGTCGTTCTCGATGATCCAGCGGCGGATGTTGCTCTCGCCCTGGCCCGCGTCGCCGGTGAACAGCGAGGAGCCGTTATGCACCTCCGCGATGCGGCTGCCGAGCTGGGTGTGCCGCTTCATCTTCGAAAGCTTGTTCGCGAGGAAGAGCATCTGGCCATCGCTCACACGCGTGACCAGCGAGTATTCCGGGTCGCCGCCGTGCTCGATCAGGAAACGAGGGTCGCGCATGCTCTTCTTGCCGCCCATGCGTTCAAGATCGGTCTTCCAGCTCTTGCCGTAGGGCGGATTGGAGAGCATGAAGTCGAATTCGCGCGCCGGAAAGGCGTCGTTGGCGAGCGTGGAATGCTCCGGGCCGCCCACGATGTTGTCGGCGGCTTCGCCCTCGCCCTTGAGCAACAGGTCCGCCTTGCAGATGGCGTAGGTCTCGGCGTTGATCTCCTGGCCGTAGAGATGGGTTGAGACTTCCTTGCCGCGCTCGGCGGCGAGTTCCTGCAAGGTTTCCTCCGCCACGGTCAGCATGCCGCCGGTGCCGCAGGCGCCGTCGTAAAGCAGGTACGTGCCGGATTCAATGTCGTCGGCGACAGGCAGGAAGACGAGTTTGGCCATCAGCCGCACGGCGTCCCTCGGTGTCCAGTGCTCGCCGGCCTCCTCGTTGTTCTCCTCGTTGAAGCGGCGCACCAACTCCTCGAAGATCGTGCCCATGCCGTGGTTGTCGAGGCCTGGACGGAGGACGCCGCCGCGGGCGTCTTGGACCGGATCGGGACTCAAGTTGATGTCGCGCGACGTGAGCTTCTCGATCAACGCGCCGAGCGCGTCGGCCCTGGACAGGCGCGAAATCTGGTTGCGGAACTCGAAGCTGGCGAGGATGTCCTGCACATTCGGCGAAAACCCGTCCAGCCAGGCGCGGAAGTCGTCTTCGAGTTGCTGGCGGCTGGCCCGCGCACGCAGGTCGCGCAATGTGAATGGCGAAACATTGTAGAAGGCTTGGCCTGCCGCCTGGCGTAGCGCGGCATCCTGCTCAACAACGCCGGCGGCATCGAGTGAAGCCTTCATCTCGCGCACGGCCGGCTTGCCATCTTCGAGCACTGCATCAAGCCGGCGCAGCACCGTCATCGGCAGGATCACGTCGCGGTACTTGCCGCGCACGTAAAGATCGCGCAGCACGTCGTCCGCGATGCCCCAGATATAGTTCGCGATCCAGTTGAGGTCGCTGTTGCTCATCCCGCGTGCGTTTTCCGGTGGGCCGACCGGTACATTATCCGGGTTGGTATCGTCGTCTTGTGGCGTTGTATGGCAGTTGCAGCGAAACGCGGAAAAGCGCCCCGACCAGGATTCGAACCTGGGACCTTCCGCTTAGGAGGCGGACGCTCTATCCGGCTGAGCTACCAGGGCGTGGCGGCGCCCAGCATAAGCCATTGCGCCGAATTTCGTAAACAACAACTCGATCCTTGCATGTTGGCGCCTACCGGTTTGGCGCCAACCTTGATTGGGTCCGATGTGCTTCGGCGCGATTTTCGCGACCGGCGGATTCCGAAGTATTCTGCGCTCCATAGTCGGCGCCGACCGTTCAGCAAATCGCTGGAAACTGATCCCGGCTCAGAAACGAATAAAGCGTATAACGCCAACAGGAGAAATAATGCTGATGCAATCCGGCGCCCTTCGCGCAATTGCCGCCGCCGCATCCCTGTCCCTATTCACAGCCTCCGGGAGCGAGGCGATGGATGCGTCCGAGCCCTCGCAGGCCGCGCGGGGAGCGGCGCAGATCGAACGCTTCGCCGAATACTGGACGGGCGCTTTTTCCAACGAGCTGCAGGTAGCGTCCGAGCACAACAGCCTGGATCCCGACTATCCCGAAGCCATCCGGCTGAATCGGGACATCCGCGTATACCGCCTGGAGGCGCCCGCTATCGGCGACACCGTCCTGTATCTCGAAGAAATCAAGATGGATCAGCCGGACAAGGCGCACCGTCAAAGAGTGATGACTTTTGTCTGGCACGAGGACCTCGGCGCGATCGAAGTGCAGCAGCTGTTTTTCTCCGCCGAATTGGCCTATGACCGTCCGTTCCTGCCTCCCGAAGAGGTAGCGGAAATGCGCCGCGAAGACTTCGCGCAGGCTCCCGGTTGCAACCTGTTCTTCGCCTGGGACGAGGAGCGCCAGCGGTTCAAGGGAGGCATGCGTCCGCGCCTTTGCGAATACGAACATCCCGTCAGCGGACCGGTTTATGCCGAGTTCGACATGATCCTTGACCGCGACCGGCTCTGGTACCGGGACCGGTCCATCAAGATTGCGGACGGCTCCATACGCGGCGAGATCGACGGCTTTTCATGGCTGCGCTTCGATCGCTTGTCGCGTGAACCGGTCCTGGGCGGCGGCGACCGCATTTCCAGGGAGCAAATGCTGCGCCGCATGCCGGTCATGGCGCGCATGGAGGGCGTGTGGGAGGGCGAGTTTCGGCGGGTTGACGCCAGGGGCGAGCTGATCGAGGCTGTGCCGTCGCGGGTTATCGTGCGTTTTCTGCCCGACGGAGAAGCGTACGACTATCACCAGGTCAACATTACCCGGCCCGGCGAGGATGGCGAACAGCGCGTTGAATCACAAGGCAAATGGGACGTTGACCGGCTGCGTTTCTCCAATGCCCGCCTCAATGGCTGGGCGCAGGATCTGGCTTCGGACCCGTCGGGGCTGACATCGGTTTTCCGCATGATGTTCACCGATGGTTCGGGCCTCACGGTGTCCGAAATCGTCAGCCTCAGTGACGACGGCAAGCGCCGAATGCGGGCGACCCAGTACATCAGGGATGGCCGCATTGCGCGGCGCACGCTGATTGACGAAAAGCGCGTCCCTCAATAGGTAAAATGCTGTCCTTGTTTGAGGTATCGACGCACATCGCGCATGTTCGCGCTGCGCCGATTGCAACCCGATCGGCGAAATCGGAATTCAGCAAACCTGTCGGGCGCATCCGCGGATGGAAGCGCAAGGCGAACCGGGAATTGCGAGCGGCACGTAATCCGCGGTGGATCCTGGGTTGACAGTCCGTGGCTCCTGCGCTCGGCATACCGCCACAGCGACTCCGCCGGCGGCCACTACGACTTCAAGGTCGGCTTCCGCGTTGCCCGCGCGCTTGCGCAATAAGTCCCTATCCGAATTCCTTGTCCGGCAGATCGGCAGCGCGTAGTGCTAACACGCCCTAATTCCGGGCGCTGTCAAGGCGCACGGCGGCGAGCATACAAGGGGCGAAATAATCCGGATTGCTCCTGCCCACGCTAAAACGTATAGCTGGCGCGCAGCCCGAATTCGCGAGGGTCGGGATAATAGATGTTCGTGGAGTTGGGGAACAACTGCGTCACGAATACCCGGCCCGGAGGCGGAACCCGTGGGGGAGGCACAAACCCGGCCACCACGCTGATTCCGGCAAAATCGGGGGCGCTGAGCGCGCTGCGCATCGTGTCGTCGTCGAACAGATTGCTGACGTATAGCATCGCCGTCCAGGGGCCGCGCGACACGCCCACGCGCAGGTCCGCCAGCATGTAGCTCTCGATTTCCAGCAGATTCCATTCGGCCTCGTAGCGCGAACCCTGGTACTGGACATCGAAGTCCACCATGAACTCGCCGCCGTTGGCCATGGGGGAGCGCCAGGAAATGCCGGCGAACAGCTGATGCTGCGGCACGTCCTCGATCTCGTTGCCCGTCAGGTCGATCAGACAGGTGGTGTTATTGCCCAGAGTAACCAGTTCGCAGCTGCCGCCCCGCACTGCGTCGCTGATCGATGAACTGAGCTTGGCGTATTCGTCGTATTCGGAATCCAGCCAGGTGTAGCCCCAGTTCATCGTGAGGTTGTCGGTCAACACTGCAGTGGTGTCGATTTCAAACCCGGTGATCTTGGCGGCGGAGGCGTTTTCCGGCCGGCTGCCCAGCACTGCGCCTTCTCCAGGCGGCAGGTACTGCGTCGTGAGCTGCTTTTCACTGAAATCCTGATAGAAAAACGCGCCATTGAAACGAAGCCGGTTGTCCATCCAGCTCGTCTTCCAGCCGAATTCATAGACGGTGATTTCTTCAGCCTCAAAGCGGTACACCTCGGGATTGTCATATCCTTGCGGCCCCACCAGCGTGCTGATGCCTGCGGGTTTCACGCCGCGCGAAATGGAACCGTACCAAGTCTGCTCGTCCGACGGGCGGTAGCGCAGCACCAGCTTGGGGACAAGATAGCTGTCGTCCACTTCGTCGGTGTTCTGCGGTCCTGACCGGGGCACGAAAAATATCGAGGCTAGTTGTGGGGTCACGGGCGGCCCGAAGGCATTGGAAATTAGCGTGCCCGTGGAGGGACCGGCCACATCCAGTTCCTCGCTCACGTAACGGGCCTCGAAGCCCACATCCCATGCATCGGTGAACTGCCAATCGACCAGGCCGTAGGCGGAGGCGTGCGAAATTTCCCGGTCCCAGGGATGGTTGACCCGGGGAACTGCGGTGCCGACGCGCGCCATCCAGTGGCCGCAACTGATAGGCAAGCTCGGATCCATCGTAAACGGGGGGCGAAAACCGTGCATGATGCAGGTGATCGAGTACTCGTCCTGATGCGTGTCGTCGGACCAGTAAAGGCCCCCAACGACCCACGTCAAGGGGCCGTCACCGGTGGAACTCAGCCGGACTTCCTGACTGAAAAGGTCGGTCTTGGTTTCAAAGTCGGTTTCGCCGGCCACGCTGATGCCGAAAGGACGAACCGGCGCGGACGAGTCGCCGGTGCGCTGCGCATCGAAAAACTGCACTGATTCGACAGTTCCGACATGAGTTATGGATGTCAGCAAGGCGTTGCCGAACTCGAATTCGGCGCGCAGGTGGCCACGCACCACTTCACGTGTGGTTCCGGGGTAATCCTTGCCGGTGCGCGGGTCCGTCGATAGCGTAAGCGTGAGATCATCAATGCTGGCCACTGGCCCGAACGGCTGATCGACACCGGTCGCGTCCGGGTGCCAGAGCACCCCGAGCCCGGCGGCGGGCGCCGCCAGAAACGTGCGGTGCTGGGATGCCGTGGAGGCAGCCGGGCCGAATTCGTCGTCGGTAATCTCTACCCGCGCCGTCAGCCGAAACGAATCCGAAACGTCGAGCGCGGCCGTCAAGGTGGCGCCAATGCCCTCCTGACCGCCGACGTCGGCGCCCGTAATAAGGTTCTGGTAGTACCCGTCCTCGCTCCAGGAGGCGGCGTTGAATCCCACGAAGAAATTGTCGCTTACGGGGCCGCTGGCCGAGACCGTGATTTCGCGCTTGCCTTCGGCCGACACGTCAATCCCAACCTTGCCGAGGCGCTCCTCGCTGGGGCGCCGGGTCACGTAGTGGATAGCGCCGCCGAAGGCGCTGCGGCCGTAGAGCGCCGACTGCGGGCCGCGCACGATCTCAATGCGTTCCACGTCAATCAGCCTGGGATTGACGGTAAGCGAACTGCCGGCGGTGCGGATAGCTTCGCCTGAAATGTCCACATCGTCCAGAAGCACCGCCACGTTGGGCCGTCCCCGTGTCGGCGAGAGTCCGCGCATGACCACGCGCACGTCCTGCGGGCCGTAGCCCTTGTCGAAAATGATTCCCGCGGTCTGGCGGGCAATGTCCTCAAGGCTTTCGATGCCCTGCACTTCCATGTCTTCCGCGCTGATCGTGGCTATGCTGATCGGCACCTCCTGCAGGGATTCCTCGCGCTTGCGCGCCACCACCACGATTTCCTCAAGTTCCTGTGCATAAACCGGCGCTATCAGCGCCGATGCGCACACACCCAGAATCAGGGCGCTTGAGCGCGCCTTGCGAATGTCAGTCATCTGTTTGGCCCCCAATCGACCGCACGAATTGCTTTCGCGAGGAATTTTGCCACAAATCCCCCAAACCGCGCTTTCGTATAATTGCCGGCGCTTTGAAGGGTTCCCGAATACCCGGTTTTTACCGCCTTACGCCGCGCGAGCGGGTGCAGACCGCGCTTGAGCACGGTTTCTTGAGCGAGGCGGACTTCAAGGACCTGTCCCGGGGCCGCGCCAGCCTGGACGCGGCGCGCGCCGACCGGATGATCGAGAACGTGATCGGCGTGCTCGGACTGCCGGTGGGCCTGGGACTCAACTTCCTGATCAACGGCCGCGACTATGTCGCCCCCATGGCGGTGGAGGAACCTTCGGTCGTCGCCGCCCTCAGTTCCGCCGCCAAGCTGGTGCGCGAAGCGGGCGGTTTCACCGCTGAAGCCGACGACCCGGTGCTGATCGGTCAGATCCAGGTGCTCAACGTGCCCGATCCGGCGCACGCGGCCGCCGACCTGCTGTCGCGGCGCGAGGAGATCATCCGCCTGGCCAACAGCATTCATCCGCGCATGGTGGCGCGAGGCGGCGGAGTGGTCGATGTCGAAGTGCACCGGCGTCCGATGCCCGGCGGCGAAGGCGAAATGCTCGTGCTGCACCTGCTGGTCGATACCCGCGACGCGATGGGCGCGAACCTCGTGAACAGCATGTGCGAGGGCGTGTCGGCGCTAGTCGAGAGCATGAGCGGCGGGCAGGTGTTCATGCGCATCCTCTCGAACCTCAGCGACCGCGCGCTGGCCCGGGCTGAGGTCGTGATCCCGGAGGAACTGCTCGGCGGCAAGGGGCAAAGCGGCAAGGACGTGCGCGACGGCATCGCCATGGCGGCGGAACTGGCCGCGGTCGATCCCTACCGCGCCGCGACGCACAACAAGGGGATCATGAACGGCGTCGATGCGGTGGCGCTTGCGACGGGCAACGACTGGCGGGCCCTGGAGGCCGGCGCGCACGCCTGGGCGGCGCGTCACGGCAACTACACGGCGCTCTCGAAGTGGTGGTGCAAGGAGGATGGGGCGCTGTGCGGACGGCTGGAGATGCCGATCAAGGTGGGCACGGTCGGGGGCTCGCTGGAGGCCAACCCCGCCACCCAGTTGTTCCTGCGGATGACGCGGGTGGAATCGGCCCAGGAGCTCGCGCAGGTCATGGCGGCGGTCGGCCTCGCGCAGAACTTCTCGGCGTTGAGGGCGCTGGTAACCGAAGGCATACAGGCCGGCCACATGACCCTGCACGCACGCACCGTGGTCAAGGCCGCCGGAACGCCGCCGGAACTGTTCGACCAGGTCCTGGAGCGATTGATCGGCGAAGGCGACGTCAAGGTCTGGCGCGCCAGGGAGGTCCTGGGGGAGCTGGAAAGAAAGCGGGACATGCCCGCCCTGGACGAAGCGGCAATGGCCCGCCTGGGCGTGGCCGGCGGCAAGCTGATCCTGCTGGGCGAGCATGCCGCCGTGTATGGGCAGCCGGCGCTGGCCTGTCCCGTTCCCCTCAACGTTCGCGCCCAGATCAGCGACAGCGAGGAGGGCATCCAGTTGGCGATCCCGGGCTGGGGGCTCGAATACCGCCTGTCCCACACTCGCCGGCGCCGCCCCTGGGAACGATCGGCGCTGAAAATGCTCGAGGAGCTGGGCCTGGCCGGCAAGTCGATGCGCATTTCCGTGTTCTCCGACCTGCCCCGCGGTGTCGGCCTGGGGTCGTCCGCGGCGATGGCCGTCGCCATCATCCATGCCCTGAACAAGCGCTTCGATCTGCACCTCAGCGTCGAGAGGATCAACGAAATCGCCTGGGCCTGCGAACAGTTTGCGCACGGCCGCGCCAGCGGCGTGGACAATGCCGTGTCCGCCTATGCAACCACCCTGCTTTACCGCAAGAACACGCCGCCGGATATCGAGCCGGTTACGGTCGGCGCCGACACCTGGTTCGTGATCGGCATCAGCAGCGAGGAAAGCCTGACGGCCGTAACGGTCGAGAACGTCAGGACGGCGCGCGAGCGAAACCCGAGCGTTTATGACCGCATTTTCGAGGAGATCGGCGAGCTCGTGGTTGAGGCGCGTCAATGCCTGGAAGCCGGGCGGCTCGAGGAACTGGGCGACCTGATGAACCTCAACCACGGCCTGCTCAACGGCCTGCAGCTCGCCACGCCGGAACTGGAGCAGTTGATCGACGCCGCGCGCATGGGCGGCGCGCTGGGGGCCAAGCTGACCGGCGGCGGCGGCGGCGGCGCCATGCTTGCGCTGTGCGCCGAGAGCTGCCATACGGTCAAGGAATCGATCGAAAAAACCGGCGCCCGGACCATCGCGCTGAAGCTGCCCGCCGGCGGAGGTGACGTGGAACTGGTCCAGTGAGTGCGCCGGTCAACCTGGTGCTGGTGGACGCCGAAGACCGCGAAATCGGCGTTGCGGAGAAATTCCGATGCCACGAGGGCGATGGCCTTCTTCACCGTGCCTTCTCCGTTTTCGTCTATGGCCCCGACGGACGGGTCCTGCTCCAACAGCGAAGCGCCGCCAAGCCGCTGTGGCCGATGTACTGGTCGAATTCCTGTTGCGGCCATCCGCTGCCGGGCGAGGAGGTTCCCGCTGCCGCCGAGCGCCGCACGCAGGAAGAATTCGGCATCGCCTGCAAGGCCCGGTTCCTCTACAAGTTCCAATACCAGGCCCGCTATTCGGCCGGCTACTCGGAAAACGAGCTATGCCACGTATTCGAAAGCGACTACGACGGAGAACTGGCTCCCGACCCCGCCGAAATCGCCGCCTGGCGCTGGATCGCGCCGGACGAACTGACGAAGGAAATCGAACGCCACCCCGAGCGCTTCACCCCCTGGATAAAGCTCGAATGGGCTGAAATCCGCCGCTATTCGGAGTGAATGCCGCCCCGGGTCAGGGTGACCGGGTTCAGGATGGCCTTGAGCTGCTCCTCGGAAAGATCGGTCTCCTCGACCGCCACTTCCAGGATCGGACGCCCCTCCGCATAGGCCCGCTTCGCGATCAACGCGGCCTTGTCGTAGCCGATCACCGGATTCAGCGCCGTCACCAGCACCGGGTTGCTTTCCAGCAGCTCCGCCAGGCGTTCCCGGTTGACCGTCAGGCCCGCGATCGCCTTGTCGGCCAGCATCCGGCAGGCCGCCGAAAGAATCTGGATGCTCTCGAGCGCATTGCGCGCGATCATTGGAAGCATGACGTTCAACTGGAAGTTGCCGGACTGGGCGCCGACCGTTATCGCCGCATCGTTGCCGATAACCTGGGCCGCCACCTGCATGGCGGCTTCGCTGGCGACGGGATTGACCTTGCCCGGCATGATGCTGGAGCCCGGCTGCAGCGCCGGCAGCGTAATCTCGCCCAGTCCGCCCAGCGGCCCCGAATTCATCAGGCGCAGGTCGTTGGCGATCTTCATCAGCGCCACCGCCGCCGCCTTGAGCTGGCCGGACAGCTCAACCATCGTCTCCTGCCCGGACAGCGCCGCAAACCGGTTGCCGGCCGGCGTCAGATCCAGGCCGGTCTTTTCGCTGATCCAGCGGCAGGCCAGTCCCGACATCACCGGATGGGCATTGATTCCCGTCCCGACCGCCGTTCCGCCCAGCGCCAGCTTGTTCAGCCTTGAATTCAGCACCTGCCCAAGCCGTTCCCGGCAGTCGCGCAATTGCGACGCCCAGCCGCCGAACTCCTGGCTGAGCGCCAGGGGCATCGCATCCATCAGGTGCGTGCGGCCTGTCTTGACCACGCCCTCGAATTCCGCGGCGCGCTTCTCGATCGAGCCGGCGAGGTGATCCAGCGCCGGCAGCAAGCGCTCGTTTACTTCAAGGCCCGCGGAAAGATGCAGCGCCGACGGAATGACGTCATTGCTGCTCTGCCCCATGTTGACGTGATCGTTGGGATGCACCTTGATCTTTTTTGAGCTGGCCGCGTTGGCGATCACCTCGTTCACGTTCATGTTGCTGCTGGTGCCCGATCCGGTCTGAAATACGTCCACCGGGAAGTGCTCGTCGTGGATGCTGTGGGCAACGTGATCGGCCGCCTTCATGATGGCGTTGGCCCGGGCCGAGTCCAGCAGGCCCAGGGTGCGATTGGCCGAAGCGCAGGCCCCCTTGATCAGGCCCAGGGCGCGAATGAACGCGCGCGGCATCCTCTTGCCGCTGATCTGGAAGTTCTCCACGGCACGCTGGGTGCTGGCTCCCCAAAGCGCGTCGGACGGGACCTTGAGCGCTCCCATGCTGTCGCTTTCGGTTCTGAATTTTGGCACGAACCACCCCTGTTGCAGTATGATGCGCGCCTCGGAGTATAGCCGCCCCTCCCCATGTCCCGGTATTCGAGCCCAGCGAATTCCTTATCCGCTCTAGGGCCGCTGGACGGGCGCTATGCGGAAGCCGTCCGGCCGCTGGCCGAACTGTTCTCCGAACAGGGGCTGATCCGGCAGCGGCTGAAGGTGGAGCTTGCCTGGCTGCGGGCGCTTTGCGCCGAAGAAGCATTCGGGCCTGCCGGTCCGCTGAGCGCCGACGAATCGGCCTTTCTGGACGCGCTGGAGCAGGACCTGGGGCCGCCCGCGGCGGAGCGCGTGAAGGAACTCGAGCAGCAGACCCGCCACGACGTCAAGGCGGTGGAGCTGTACCTGGCCGAGCGTCTGAGCGCGCACGATTCGCTCGCCGGCCGCATACCTCTGCTGCATTTCGCCTGCACCAGCTGGGACATCAACAGCAGCGCCTACGGAATCATGCTGGCCAAGGCCCGCTCGGACATTCTGTCTCCGGTGCTGGAGGCCCTGATCGGACAGCTCCGATGCATGGCCCGCGATCACGCCGGCCTGCCCATGCTGGCCCGCACCCACGGCCAGCCGGCCAGCCCCACGACGCTGGGCAAGGAACTGGCTGTGTTCGTGCACCGGCTGCAGAGGCAACTCTCGGTTTTCGGCGACGTCCCGGCCATGGCCAAGTGCAGCGGCGCCACCGGCAATTACAACGCCCATTACGCCGCCTGCCCCGAGGTGGACTGGCCGGACTTCAGCCGCCGCTTCCTTTCCGGGTTGGGCCTGACGCAGAACCCGGTCACGACCCAGATCGAGCCGTACGACTGGGTAGCCGAGTATTGCGACGCGCTCGCGCGCATCAACCGCATCCTGGTCGATCTGAGCCGGGATACCTGGACCTATATTTCGATGGGCTACTTCCGCCAGAAGGCGGTTAGCGGCGAGACGGGCTCGTCCACGATGCCGCACAAGGTCAACCCCATCAACCTCGAAAACGCCGAAGGCAACCTGGGGCTCTCGAACGCGCTGCTGGGCCACTTTTCGGAAAAGCTCCCCGTGTCGCGCCTGCAGCGGGACCTCAGCGATTCCACGGTCCTGCGCAACCTGGGCGTCGCATTGGGGCATGCGCTGGTGGCCTGGACGGAAGTGCAGAAAGGTCTGGACAAGCTCTCGCCCGATCAGTCCAGAATGAGCGAGGATCTCGACTCCGCCTGGGAAACGCTGGCCGAGGCGGTGCAGACGGTGATGCGCGCTCATGGCTGTGAGGACGCCTACGAACAACTTAAGGTTTTATCGCGTAATCAGATGGTTACGAGAGATTCCTTACATTCATTCTTGAATAAGGTCGAGCTGCCTGACGAAGCGCGCGAGGCGCTGCTCGCCCTGACTCCCGCGACTTACACGGGCATCGCGAAGAAACTGGCGGAGTGAGGTTTTCCCGTGGCGGGCACCGTCATGGTGGCGATTTCCGGTGGAGTGGATTCCGCGGTGGCCGCCTTGCGCCTGATCGACGCGGGCCACCGGGTGGAAGCCCTGCACATGACCAACTGGGACGAGCCCGACGGCTCCTGCCCTGCCGCCGAGGACCTTGAGGCCGCGGCGGGCGTGGCCGGCGAACTCGGCATCCCGCTTCACCACCTGAATTTCTCCGACGAGTACCGGCGGGAAGTCTTCGAGGAGATGCTGCTGGAGTGCCGGGCGGGGCGCACGCCCAACCCCGACGTGGGCTGTAACAGGCGCATCAAGTTCGGCGCCTGCCTGAACCAGGCGCGCAGGCTGGGCGCCGAACGGCTGGCCACGGGCCATCACGCGCGGCTCGAGCACTCGGTATCCGACACGCGGCTGTTGCGAGGAAGAGACCGCAACAAGGACCAGACGTATTTCCTGCACGCGGTTGACGGACGCGCGCTTGGCGATTGTCTGTTCCCGGTGGGCGAACTGGACAAGGAGGAGGTGCGCGACATCGCGCATCGGCGCGGGCTGCCGAACTACGCGCGCCCGGACAGCACCGGCATCTGCTTCGTGGGGGAGCGGTCCTATCCGGATTTCATTGCGCGGCACCTTGCTATGCAAACGGGGCCGATCGTCACGCTTGGCGGGAAGCAGGTGGGCGAACACCGAGGGCTGGCCGCCTACACGATCGGCCAGCGGCGCGGACTGGGACTGGGCGGCATGCGCGGCTGCGGCCCGGAACCCTGGCACGTGGTGCGCAAGGACCTGAGCGCCAATGCTCTGGTTGTGGCGCAGGGGCACGACCACCCGCTGCTGTTCAGCCGCCTCGCCACGGTGCGAAAGCTTAAGTGGGTGCGCGGCGCGCCGGATGGACTCTCGGGGGGCACGCGGTTAAGCGCCAAGACCCGGTACCGCCAGAAAGACGCGGATTGCGAGGCGCGTCTGCTCGGTCCGGACCGCTGCCTGGTGCGCTTCGACCAGCCCCAGTGGGCAGTGACGCCGGGCCAGTACCTGGTCTTCTATTCCGGCGAGGAATGCCTGGGCGGCGGCGTAATCGAACGCGCCGAAGCCTAGGCTGGCAGAATCGGAATGGAGAACAACACCCAATGAAATCACTGCTGGGCATACTGACTGCGTGCCATCTCTTGCTGCTACCCTTTGGCGCCACGGCAAACGAGGAGGCCATCGTGAACGCGGGTTTCAACCCCCTGGCCGAACTGGGCCGGGAACGCCGCCGGCAGGTGCAGGTTCGCCAGGCCCTGAAAGGAGCGCTGGAACAGGCCGAAGCGGGCGATGACAGCCTCGCCGCGATGCTGGAAGCCTGCGCCGACTACCTGGTCAACTCCATGGGCCGGCTCGACCTCACCGACATGAACATCCACGACCTGCTGAAGGAGCGCGTCCCGCAGGACAACGCCGAAGTGCATGAAGCGCTGGGCGCGCTCTCGGCAAGGCAGCACAAGGCGCGGACGGAAACGGCAGTGCTCGCAGCGGCGCTCGATACCTACCGCGAGAACGGCCGCACCGGTTTCGCCGCCTTCGACCGCGCGCTAAGGCACTACCATGCGGTCGTTTCGGAAATGATGACGCCGCGCAAGAACCCTTTCAGCCCGTATACCGACAAGTTGTTCACGTTCGACGACTGGACGAATATCGCCGAGGCGAGCGCCGAAACGGCGGCCGCCGAAGACCGCCTGTTCGATGCGATAACCGCCACGGCGCCCGAGGACCTCAAGCCCGATTCGTTCTCCGGCACGCACGGCATGCGGCCCTGACGGGTCCGCCCACCTGCCCCGCCGCCGTCAGGCGGCCTGAGACTGAACGCGGACGAGTTCGCGGCGGAAGCAGCGCAGCGTAACGGGCGCCAGCGCCAGCACGATCGAACCGTACAGCAGCGGCACGGCGGCAAAGGCAAGGGCCAGACTCTTGGCGCCGGTCGCCCCAGGCAACACCCACTCCACAAGCGCGTCCATGCCCGCCACTCCGGTTCCACCGTTGAACCAGTCCGAGAGCCAGCCCACGGTGGACGGCCCCAGCAGCAGCCCGGTAATGCTGATCGCCATGTAATAGACGGCGGTAATCTGGCCGCGGAATTGTGCCGGCGTGATCATCAGAAGCGCGGTGACGCCAGTGGAGGTGGTGGTGGCGATACCTATGAGACTTACACCCATAACCGCAAAAGCCGGAAACGTGCCTGGCATCAGGGCAATAAGAAAACCGGTGGGAGCGAAGACGAACGCGCCCGCCACGGCGATTAGCAAGGGGGCGTTATCGCGCCCTCTTCGCACCAGATAATCGGATAACGCGCCGGCCGCGAAAACCGTGGCGGGCGCGCACACCAGCGTGACGACGGCCTTAATCTGGGCAAATTCGGGCGTATCCATGCCCCAGGTCCGGGAAAACACCGCCGGCATCCAGAAATGCGTGTAGGCCACGGTCGTCATAAGGCAGAACGGCAGCACAAATGTCAGGTAGGTCTTCCAGTGAGTGAAGACATGCCGGAACATGAGCCACGGCGCGGAGGGGCCCAGCCGATACCTGAGCCCGGGCACGGAGCGCATGGAGCGGACATCATCCAGCTTGAGATCGCGGCGGGTTGGCTCGCGAACCGTCAGCATGACCAGCGCCAGCAGCAGACCGGGAAGCCCCACGATGATGAATACGGCCTGCCACGGCCTGATGGCGCCCACCAGAGGCCAATTGAGCACCTCCACCCCGCGCAAAGCCGCCAGCAGCGCGCCGATTGCGTAATAGGCGGTGGCCGTCCCCAGCGATAGCGCCATGGAGTAGACGGCGATCGCCTTGCCGCGCTTCTCCTTGGGAAAGCTGTCGGCGATCATCGACATCGTGCAGGGACTCAGGGCCGCCTCGCCGACTCCGACGCTCATGCGTAACAGGAATAACTGCAGATAGTTGCTCGCCAGCCCGCAAAAGGCAGTCGCGGCAGACCATAGCGCGATCGCGCAACTGACGATGGTCACCCGGCGCGTGCGGTCCGCCAGCCAGCCCAGCGGCAGGCCCATCGTGGCGTAGAAAATCCCGAAGGCCAGACCCAGCAGCAATCCCATCTGGCCATCGGTCAAGCCCAGGTCCGCCTTCATCGGCTCCACCAGCAAACCGATCACGGTGCGGTCGATGTAGGAAATGAAGTAGGCCAGCGTAAGCAGCACCACCATGTACCAGGATCGTTTCGGGCTCGGATAGGGTGGCTTGTTCAGGTTGTTCATCAGTGATGATTCTCCGGTTCTCCCCGCACGCTGCAGCATTGCACGCCTACGTTGCGCCCATCGTACAGCCTCGCCAGGGCGTCGGGCATGTTCTCGAAGCCTTCTACGACGTCCTGGATAGGCTTGAGCTGCCCCGCCTTTATCCACGCCGCCAATCCGTCGAAGGCGTCCTGGAAGCGGTCCTGGTAGTTGTAGACGAAGAACCCGGTCATGCTGCCGTTCACCGCTCGCAGGTTCAGGTAATTGGGCAGCGCGAATCGCTCCTCCCTCAGGTATTCGGAAATAGACCCGCACAGAACGATGCGTGCGCCGAACGCCAGGTTGTCCAGGCAGGCGGCGAGCAAGTCGCCGCCTACGTTGTCGAAGTAGAGGTCCATTCCGTCGGGGCAAAGTTCCGCGACGCGCGCGCAGGCGTCCTCGTTCTTGTAGTCGATGGCCTGCTCGCAACCCAGCTCCCGGATAAAGCGGCACTTCTCCGGACCCCCGGCAATGCCGATGACGCGGCAGCCGTGGATCTTCAGCATCTGCACCACGATAGAACCGACCCCGCCCGCGGCGCCCGAAACGACCGCCAGGTCGCCGGACTTGGGCCGCCCGCAGTCCAGCAGCCCCCAATAGGCACTGACCCCGGTCATGCCGAGCACGCCGGCGCCCAATGAAAACGGCAGACCGTGGTCCCTGCACTTGAAGAACCGCTCGCGCGGCGTTGCGGCCGTTACCTTCCACGTCTGCCAGCCAAGCTGCCCCTGAACGATATCGCCCGCCCGGTAGTCCGGGTGCCTGGACTCCACCACTTCGCCGACGCCCCGGCCGTGGATCACGTCGCCTATGTCCAGCGGCGTCTCTCCGGAGGGGTTCAGCCCCTGCATGTACATCCGCATTACCGGGGCCAGACCCAGGTACCGGGTCTTCACCAGCATTTCGCCGGGCCCGGGCCGCGAGATCGCCCGCTCAGCCAGCTCGAAGTCGGCCGGACGCACGTTGCCTTGCGGCCGCGCCGCAACGCGCCATTGCAGGTTCACGTCCTCTCGCAAAGTGCCGCTCCCTCGTTCCCGGCGGCCACTATACTGGATCGGGCGCTACTGCTCCTGCTCGATCATTTCATAGACCTCAACCATGTGGCCCGTGGGAGCGCGCAGCAGCATCGTGTTGGAGCGGCCCGTGCGGGAAGGGCCGTAGTGCTTAACGATATCGGCGCCATGCTCCACGGCGCGGTCGTACACGTCGCGAATATTCTTGCCCATATGCACCAGCACTACGCCGCCGTAGGCCACCCCTGAATCGGGAAGATCAAGCGCGGGAAAATCCGGGGTGTCCTCCACCATCAACAGGCCAATCATGGCCCCTTCCTTCGACGTGAAGATGGTGAAGTAGGTGGTGGAATCTTCGTTCCAGCCCAGCGGATGGGCAAATCCCGTGCGCGGTTCCGGATCGCCGGCATAGTCGAAGCCCATTACGTCCCTCCAGAACGTGATGGATGGCTCAAGGTCGGACAGGCGCCCGAATAACGCGGTGCGTATGAGGGTGGCATAGCCCGGCTCGGGTTCGTGGCTGTCCGCCTGGGCGCCGGCGACCATCAGTACGCCGGCAAGCAATACGAGAAGTTTGCGCATGAGTGTGCTCCCTGTTTTGGTATCGGCGACAGTATAGGCGGGCTGCTCCGGCGCGTGTACCTCTCCAAAAATTCCGCGCTAAACTAATCGCATTGCCAATCGAGGGGCGAAAATGATCCCGATCAGTCAGAGACACCGCGCCGGCCTTCAATTCCTGGGGTCGCTGCAGCACTATTCGTCCAGCCACATTCGCGACGTCGCGCGGGAGCAGTTCGCCGCCAGCAAGAAGGGGCAGGAACTTCTTGAGGCCGAGGTCGCGCCGGAGCCCCGCGCCCAGCTGAGGCGTGCGCGGGAAGCCCGCAAGGCGGCGCTGGAATGTCCGGCTTACCAGCACGAGAGGCTGTACCAGCGCTACGTGGCCGAAGAGAATTTCGTGCGGGCGATTCCGGCCGTCGAGGAAAAGCGTGAAGAGTGCATTGCAGTCCTGAGCCGCGAGCCCGAATACCAGGGCGGTTCGCTGGAACTTGACGACAGCGTTCCGATTCCGAAGTACTACGAAGGCGTGGAGTGGCACCTGGAACCCGGCGGCTGGGACGGATATGACCTGGCCACCCCGATGTTCATGGCAGGCGTGGCCCCGTATGTATTTTCCCGCGGCGGCTATGCGGCCGTGGAAGTGGACCAGGACATCCGCCGTCAGCGCGTGGACGTGGTGAGCCTGCTGCCGAAAGACCACTACGACCGCATCTACGAACCCGGCTGCGGGGGCCTGGGAGCGCTGGCGGCCTGCAGCCAGGTGTATCCCGACGCTGAACTGACCGGCAGCGACATCTCGACGGCGCTGCTCAAGGGCGGTCACAAGGCCGCCCGGAACATGGGCATACCGATCCACCTGAAGCAGCGCGACGCCCGCGACACGGGCGAGCCGGACGAGTCCTACGACGCCGTGCTGATGTACGCGCTGCTGCACGAAATGCCGGTGAAGGTGAGCATCGACACCATCCGCGAGGCGTACCGGATCCTCAAGCCGGGCGGCGACATCGTGATCAACGACCCGCCGCCGTTCTGCCGGGTGGACGCGTTTCAGGCCGCGATCCTGGACTGGGAAAGCGAGTATCGCGGGGAGCCCTTCTTCAGTGCGGCCTGCTCGATGGACTGGGCTACGGTGCTCGAAGAAGTCGGCTTCAAGGTGCTCGAGGCGCGCGCGCTGGATTCAAGAGGCTACCCCTGGGTCAACGTCGCGACCAAGCCTTGAGCGGTGACTAAACCGCCGACACGCCCGCTTACCGGCGACGAGAGCCTGGATCGCCTGCTGCGCATGAACACGGAGCTCCTGTCGGAGCTCTGGATCCTGCGCGACCGGGTGATGGTCCTTGAGCAAATCCTTGAGGAGAAGGGACTGCTGGATGCCAGGGCGGTGGACGACTACGCGCCTTCACCGGAGTTCGGCGAAGTACTGCAGGACGAGCGCGACCGGCTGGTGCGGCGCGTGGCCGGCGCGCCCTGGACCGAGGAATTCACCTGGCAGTCACTCGTCGAGCGCGGCGGGCGGTAGTTTTCGTCCGACCCAGGCGAAATACACCGCCGGAATCACCAGCAGCGTAAGCACCGTCGTCAAGACCATCCCGCCCAGCATGGGCAGCGCGATGCGGCGCATCACGTCCGCACCCAGACCGCTGGTCAGAAAGATCGGCGAAAGCCCCGCCAGCACCGTGATCACGGTCATCAGGATCGGCCGCAGGCGCAACGCGGAGCCGACGCTGATCGAAAGCGCCAGTTCCTCCAGGTTTGCGGGCCTGTCCTGGCGCACGTGGTTGTCGATGTACATCACCATGACGACTGCGGTCTCGGCCGCCACTCCTCCAAGCGCGATAAAGCCGACGGCCACCGCCACGGACAGGTTGTAGCCGGCCATCCATACGGCCCACAGGCCGCCGACCAGGGCGAAGGGCAGCGATAGCATGATCATGGCAGTGCGGTCCAGACGGCCGAAGTGCAGCATGAGCAGCAGGAAGATCAGCCCGATGGCCGAGGGGATGGCGATATTGAGCCGTTCGCCAGCCGCCTGGATTTGCTCGTACTGCCCGGACCACTCGATGGCATAGCCGGGAGGCAAGGACACGCTGCGGTCCACGAGGCTACGGGCCTCGGACACGTAGCCGCCCAGATCGCGCCCCTCGATGTCCACGAACACCCAGCCGGTAAGGCGCGCGTTCTCCGAGCGGATCATCGGAGGGCCTTCGGTGAAGGTCACGCGGGCCAGTTCGCCCAGCGGTATGTGTGCGCCGGTGGGCGTCGGGACCAGGATGTTCTCGAGATCCGCGCTGGTCTCGCGAAACGGCCGGTCGTAGCGCAGCATGATGTCGTAACGCTCGCGCCCTTCGACGCTCTCGGCCAGCTTCATGCCCCCCAGCGCGGTCTGGATGACCGACTGGAATACGCCCATGTCGATATTGCGCCGCGCGAGCTCGGAGCGGTCCGGCAGGATCTCAAGGTAGTTGCCCCCCAGGACGCGGTCGGCAAGCGCGGTGCGAGTCCCCCGCACCGTTCCGACGACCGATTCCACTTCGCGCGACAGGCGCTCAAGTTCGCCCAGGTCGTCTCCGGTGATCTTCACGCCCACCGGCGTGCGCACGCCTGTCGAGACCATGTCCATGCGGATATTGATCGGGTAGCCCCAGGAGTTGACCAGACCCGGCATCTGCAGGCGGCCGTTCAGGTCCTCGACAAGCCGCTCGGGGGTCATGCCCTCGCGCCATTCCGACTGAGGCTTGAGGCGGATCCAGGACTCGATCATCGTCAGCGGCGCCGGGTCGGTCGCGGTGTCCGCGCGGCCGGCCTTGCCGAACACGCTTTCGACCTCGGGCGCCTGGGCGATCACCCGGTTGGTCTGGCCGAGCACTTCGCGGATCTTCGTTGACGACACGCCCGGAAGCGTGGTGGGCATGTAGAGCAGCTCGCCTTCGTACAGGGGCGGCATGAACTCGGATCCGAGCCGGGACAGGGGCACGGCGGAACTGGCGATCAGAACGGCCGCGAGCGCCGCCGTGATCCACTTGAAGCGCAGGGCCGCACGCAGGCAGGAGGCGTACAGCCGGGCGGCGAATTCACTGACCGGATTCCGCACTCTCATCCGCCCGCGCAACAGCAGCAGGATCAGGACCGGCACCAGTGTCACCGAAAGCAAGGCGGCGAACACCATCGCGTAGGTCTTGGTGAAGGCCAGCGGCGCGAACAACCGATAGCTCTCCCCGGTCAGCGCAAAGACCGGGAGAAACGAAACGGTGATGATGAGCAGCGAAAAGAACAGCCCGGGGCCCACCTCCCGCGCCGCGCGGATGACGGCGCGCCGCCGGGCGCCGGGCGGCGCCCCGGGATCGACTTCCGAGATCCTGCGGTTGGCGTTCTCCACCATGACGATGGCCGCGTCGACCATGGTCCCGATCGCGATCGCGATGCCTCCCAGCGACATGATGTTGGCCGTGACGCCCTGGGCGGACATGATCACGAAAGCGCCCAGCACGCCCAGAGGCAGCGTGATCAGCGCCACGCATGCCGAGCGGATGTGCAGCAGGAAGATGACGATGACCAGCGCGACGGCAATGCCCTCCTCGATCAGCTTGCGCATGAGGTAGGACACCGCCCCCTCGATCAGCGGTGAACGGTCATAGGTGGTGACGATGCGGACGCCCTCGGGCAGACCGCGCTCGAGTTCCGCGAGCTTGGCCTTGACCCGCTCGATGACCTTCAAGGCGTTCTCGCCGTCGCGCATGACCACGATGCCCGCGACCGTCTCGCCGGCCCCGTCCAGCTCCACGATGCCCCGGCGCAGGGCGGGTCCTTCCACGATGCGGGAAACGTCCGCCAATGTGACCGGCGTGCCGTCCTCCGCGTACACCACGACCTGTTCCAGGTCCAGGCGATCTTCCACGTAGCCGGAGGAACGGATCACGAACTCGCTCTCGCCCTGCTCCAGCACCCGGCCGCCGACCTCGCTGGATGCCGCCCGTACGGCTTCCGAGATCCGCCGAATCGACACGTCGTAGGCGCGCAGCTTGTTGGGATCGATCAGCACCTGGTATTCACGCACGAATCCGCCCACGGAAGCGACTTCCGCCACACCGTCAACACCCGCCAGCTCGAAACGCAGGAACCAGTCCTGCAGCGAACGCAACTGCGCCAAATCGGTGCGGCCCGTCTCGTCCACGAGCGCGTACTGATAAACCCAGCCCACGCCGGTGGCGTCCGGCCCGATCTGCGGCCTGGCGCCGGGCGGCAGTTCGGTGCTCAGGCGCGACAACGCCTCGACGACCCGTGAACGCCCCCAGTACAGGTCCACATCGTCTTCGAAGATCACGTAGACGAAGCTGGTGCCGAACATGGACGAGCCCCGCACGTCCTTGGTCCTGGGCAAGCCCAGCATGTTCGCCGACAGCGGGTAGGTCACCAGGTCCTCCACGATCTGCGGCGACTGCCCCGGGAACTCCGTGCGGATGATCACCTGGGTGTCGGTGAGGTCCGGTATGGCGTCCAGCGGCGTCCTCTCCAGGGAAAGCCAGCCCGCCAGCGCAAGTCCGGCGGCGAGCGTCAGGACGATGACCGGATTGTCCGCCGACCAGGCGATCAGGCGCGCGATCGCCGAGTCCGACGGGTCACGGCCGGCCAGTTCGTTGACGGGAGGATCAACCATGCGCTAGTGACGGTGCCCGCCGCCGGGGCCGTTCGCCTCCGGCTCGAGCTTCGCCAGGCCCTCGCGCAGGTTCGCCTCGGAATCGAGCATGAATTGCCCGCTAACGACTACCCGCTCACCGGCGCCCAGGCCCGCGAGGATTTCGGTGCGCCCACCCCCGGCAGCACCGGTTTCCACGGTCCGGCCGGCAAAGCGGCCGCCGCCCAGCGCGACGATCACGTGTTCCCCCCTGCTGTCCCGAAGCAGAGCCTCGGTGGGCACGGAGAGGCGCGCTTCCCCGGCGCCCAGGCTGAATTGAATGTCCGCGTAGGCTCCGGGGCGCAGCGCTCCGGAAACATTGTCCACCTCGATGCGAACGTCGGCGGTTCGCGTCTTCGGGTCGATCGTGGGATAGATGTAGTCCACGGTGCCCTGCTCCGCCGCTTCCGGCGCGCTGGGAAAATCAAGCGAGACGGTCTGGCCGGCCGTTACCAGGGCCAGGTCGGCTTCCGGAATGGAGGCGATGACCCAGACCCTGGCGTACGACTGCAGCCGCATGATCGGAGTTCCCGGCTTTACGTAGTCGCCTTCCCGCACCGCAAGCCCAGCCACCGTACCGGCGGCTTCGGCATATACGGGCAGGCGCTCGATCACCTCGCGGTTCTCGACCAATTGATCGATTGCCGCGGCCTGCATGCCGTCGGAAATCAGCCGCTGGCGGCCGGAGTCGATGCGCGTTCCACGGCCTGCTTCAAGCGCCGCGAGAAAGTCCTTCTGAGCGGCGATCAGGGCGGGGCTGTAGACACGGTAGAGCAGCGCGCCCCGCGCGACCTCGTCACCCTCGGCGCGCACCGCGAGATCTTCGATCCAGCCTTCCAGCCGGGCGACCGAAACCGACTCCAGCCGCTCGTTGCTCACGACATTGCCGAAGGCCCGCACCGACTGATCGAAGTACGCGGTCTCCACCGGGGCCGTGCGCACGCCCATGGTCTGGATCATCTCCGGGGACACCTGCACCATCGCTTCGGGAGCGGGTACGGATAGCGGCCGGATCGAGACCGCAACCACGTCCATGCCGCAGATAGGACAGACGTGCTCTGCATCGGTGGAAACGACATGCGGATGCATTGGGCAGGCGAACAGCTGCTCCGTTTCGGCCGGCGGCGGAAACACACTCAGCTCCGGCGTCGCATCGGGACCGTTTCCTCCGCAGCCGGCAATCGCGAATACGGTCAAAAGCAAAACGGTGAAATACCGACCAGGTTGCCGGGAGAGAGGGCGTCCCGCCCTCCGGGAAGGCGAGACACCTTCCCTCCCGGGAGTCTCGCGCAAACGTAAGTAACTACTCATGATGTCACCAACAGGGAATTGAGTCGGGCCACGGCGCCGTCCCGCCGTTCCCGCTCGCGGGCGATCCGTGCCACCAGGATCAGTTCGGCCAGTTCGCCGTCGATGATCGGCGAATAGTCCCCTATTCCCGATTCGTACTTCGTGCGCTGCGCCGCCACCTGTTCGCGAATGGCCGAGATCTTCGCGTTCAGCGCATCCGTTGCGGCCTCGGCAGCCCGGCGTGTCGCATCCAGGGCCGAATAACGCGCCGCTGCGCCCCTCGCGGAGGCCGTTCGGCGGCTTACGGCGCTTTCCCGCTGCGCCCTGGCCGCGCGCAACGCCGGGGTCTGCGAACGGTTGGCCCAAAGCGGAACGCTGAAGGTCATCGCCGCCGACACCCAGTCATCGCCGGGGAAGCCCACGTCCGTCCCGCCGGAGTCGCGTTGCTGCCAGGTAAGGGACAGGCCCCACTCCGGCTTCCAGGCGGCCCGTGCCTTCTCCACGCCGGCCTCGGCCACGGCCACCTCCGCGGCGGCCACCCGCACGGCGTGAAAGGCCTCCGGATCCCCCGACCAGGCCATGGGTTCAACCGGCGGCAGGGAGACTGCGGCGGCCCCGCCTACCAGGTCCGCAAGACGCGCGTCAACATCGGCTTCCTCCGCCTGAAGGTCGGCCAGCGCACGAGCGATTTCCGCCCGCTGCAGGTCGATCTCGGCCAGCCGGACCAGCACCGGGCGGCCCGCTGCGATCTCGCCTTCCACGATCTGCTCCAGTTCGGTGTACAGCGAATCCTGGCGTTGCAGCAGCGCCAGCTCTTCGGCGATGCGTCGTCTGACGAAAAGAGCAACGAGCAACTCCGAGCGCATGCGCGCGAACTGCATGGCCTCCAGGGCCTCGTTTCGGGCGGCGCTTAGCCGCGCCTGCGCCGAGCGGGCTGCCCGCGCGCCGCGATTAGGAATCTGCTGGCTTACGCCCAGCGCCTTGTTGGTCGGCAGGAACGTGCGAAACGAGGGATCGGCCAGCGGAAAGTTGTTGATTCCCAACGACACCACGGGATCGGGCCATGCCGTCGCGGCAACCGCGTCCGCACGCCATGCCTCGGACTCCAGGCGCAGGGCCTCAAGCGCCGGATGTTCCTTCAGGCGGGCCTCAAGCTCGGGAAGACTCTGCCCGAGAAGGGGCGGGGCGCCCAGCGCAATGCCGAGCGAACACGCAAGCAACAAAAACAGGTTTTGACTTTTTTCAGCCATCTTGATCTCCCCTTGAGGGAAATGAGCGGGTACGAAAGCGCACCGGTCGGCCGCCCGGTGAGAGCGTTGCGCTCGATGGCTAGTTCAGGAGGCGCTGCTTCAGAAAGACGGGCGTTAACGCGGCCCGCGGGGTCGCCCGAGGCGGTCCGATATTCCGAACCGTTTGCACGTGAATGGACACGGACGGGTGGCCCGCAATCGCAGGCGCCGGTTTGAATTCCGGCGGATGACTGGATGCAATGGCCTTGGCGGCCGCAGGTGCGGGGGCCGGCTCGTAGTCGCCGCAATCGGCGCACTGAGGGGATTCCCCGTGCTGCATATCGCCATGCCGGATCCCGGAGGATTCGGAACAGGAAGGGTCGTCAGCGATCGTCTGACGCGCATGCCCGAGCAAGTCATCCAGACAATGACAGGCCAGGGCCGGCTGTACAACCAACAGGGCGCCGGCCAGGGCAAGCAATATGCGTCGATGGGTCTTCATTTGTCCGCCGATTATACGATTGCGCGCCGAAACCCCTGAGGTGCAACGCGTTTTGGCGCGATTCAGTGCCCCCGGGACTCGGCCCTGCCCCGCCCCAGGAGCAACAGCAGCGCCGGCCCCAGCACAAGCAGCGCCATCGCCGGCAACAGCACCAGAATATACGAACCCTGACGGTCGAAGGTGAGCCCGAATATCACGGGGCTGGTCGCGGTTATGAAAGCCTGACAGATCATGATCAGCGAGTACACGCGCCCGTAGGATGCAAGGTCGAATTCGCGCGCAATCATGTACGGCAGGGCGGCGAATTTCGCGCCCGCGGACAGGCCCACGCAAGCCGCCGCGCACACCACCGTCCACACGGGAAGCTCGGGCAGGGTGAGCAATCCGCAGGCAGCCGCCCCAATGGCCAGGGCAATAAAAGCCAGGCCCGGCGCCCACACGTAATCGATCAGATATCCGCCGCCCACTCTTCCCACCATGATGAACAGACCGATCAGGCCGAACAGCGCCGCGGCCTGCGGCCTCGCATAACCTGCGTCCTCGAGGATGGGGGCAAAACTGGCAATCATTCCCGAGAGACCGAACGTAGCAGCGCAGAATGCGACTGCCATGATCCAGAACGTACGGGACCGAACCGCCAGCCGGAATCCCGAGTCCGGCCTGGCCTGGCCCGGCCGGGCAGGTGTCCCTTTTTCCTCCGACGGGCGTTCGGCCGGATTGCGCGGAGCATCCTTCAAACCGAGGACCAGTACAGGAACCCCCACCAGGAGAATGAGCGCCGAGACTCCATAAAAGCCCGCGCGCCAGTTGAAGTACTCCATGAGGGTGGCGACATAGGGCGGCAGGAACAGGGCCGCCAGTCCGCTTCCCGAAAGCAATATGCCGAAGGCCATGCCCCTCTTGCGTTCGAACCATCCGGCTACGTACCGCGTCAGCGCGATCGAGGAGGCGCCCATGCCAAGGACGGTTGCGATCGACCAGGAGGCGTAGAAGCGCAGCAGCCACTCGCTGCTCGTGCCGATGAGTGCCATGCCCAGGCCATAGCCCACCGTGCCCCAGATCACCAGCGGCCGGGCGCCGTAGCGATCGCAAAGCCAGCCGACGAGCGGCGCCAGGCTCGCGGCGGTCATCGTGGAAACCGTAAAGCTCAGGGCCACCTCGGCGCGCGACCAGCCGAAGGCTTCCCCCAGGGGGATGGTAAGAACACCCACCAGGTAAACCGGCACGGTGCCGAAACTGAACACCTTGCCGACCAGGGCCGCGCCCAGCGGCCGCCAGCCGCGGCGAAACTCGCTCCAGGTACTGTCGGGGCTCATCGTCACGACATAAGCGGTCGGGAGCCTTCGCCGTGCAGGGTCCTGGCTTTTGTCAGTGCCCCGCGACGGGTCCGCGGCCTCTCTTAAGGAAGAGAAGCAACGCGGGGCCCAGCACCAGCAGAACCATGGACAGCAGCAACAGCGAGTTGTAGCTGCCTGTCTGATCGAAGGCGTAGCCGAAGATCGGGGGGCTGATGGCGGTGATGACCGCCACGCCCACGACCAGCAGTGAATACACGCGGCCGTAGGACTCGAGACCGAACTCGCGGGCAGCCAGATAGGACAGCGCGTCCCACTCGGCGCCTGCCGCCAGGCCCAGGCAGAAGGCGGCGACAACCACAAGCCACACCGGAAGCGCCGGCAGTATCAGCAGGCCGCAGGTGATCGCGCCGCAGGCCAGCGCCACGAAGGTCAGCCCGGGTGCCCAGAGCTTGTCCAGCAGATAGCCCACGCCCAGCCTTCCCACCATCACGAACAGGCCGATCAGGCCGGTAAGCGCGCCGGCCTGTCCGGCCCCGTACCCGACGTCCCGGAGGATCGGATTGAAGCTGGAAATCAGCCCCGCAATGCCGAAAGTGGCGGCGCAGAATGCGATCGACATCAGCCAGAAGGCCCGGCTTTCGAAGGCCAGGCGAAAGCCGCTGGCCCGCCGGACGGCCGCACCTCCACTGGAGGCGTCGTCATCCCCGGAAGCGCTGGCTGGCGCCGGCTTTTTCGGAGCGTCCTTCATTCCCGCCACCACCACCGGAACGCCGATCAGCAGGATCGCTGCCGACAAACCCAAGTAGCCCGCCCGCCAGTCGAAGTTCTCGATCAGGGAGGCCACGAACGGGGGCGCCGCGAAAGCGGTAAGGCCGCTGCCCATCAGCATGATTCCGAGCGCCAGGCCGCGCTTGCGCTCGAACCAGCCCGCCACGAACCGGGTCAGCGCGATCGCCGATGCGCCTACGCCGAGCATCGTCGCCAGCGACCAGGAGGCGTAGTAGCGCAGCAGCCAGTCGCTGCTGGTCGCGATAATCGCCATGCCGAGACCGTAGCCCACCGTGCCCGCGATCACCAGCGGACGGGAACCGAACCGGTCGCAGAGCCAGCCTACGAGCGGCGACAGGCTGGCCGAGGTGAAGGTGGCGACGGTGAAACTGAAGGTCACCTCGGCGCGCGACCAGCCGAAGGCCTCGCCCAGCGGAACCGTGAAAACGCCCACCACGTAGATCGGAATGGTCCCGAAGCTGAAGGCCTTGCCGATGACGGCGGAAGCCAGCGGCTTCCAGCCAACGCGGAACTCATTCCAGGGACTGACCGAGTTCATTGGCGCAACATACGCCCATATCCCCGGCGAAATCAAGCTTGCGGAGTTCCGTTGCTTTGGAGGGGGACTTTCCTGCCCCGTAGAATACGGCCCCTATGCCCTGGCTTTCGCCAAATTAGTCGCGTCTTGAATCCGCCCTCCGCCACTCCGCCACCTGTCCCCTTCGCCCAGCGGCTGACCTGGGGCGCGGGTTCGCTGGCCACCATCAGCTACCTGAACGTTTTCACGGCGCTGGCGCTCTATTACCTGACGCTGGTGCTGAAGATGGACCCGGCGCTGGCGGGCCTGCTGATTACGCTGGCGCGGCTGATCGACGCGTTCAGCGACCCGCTGATGGGCTGGGTCACGGACCATACGCACACGCCCATGGGCCGGCGGCGCCCCTACCTGCTGCTGGGCGCCGTGATTTGCGGCGCCTCGCTGCCGGCGGTGTTTTCGATGCACTCCCTGTTCGAGGGCATGCCGCCCGCCTGGGGCGCCGTGATGATCGTGCTGGTCTTCTATTCGCTGGGCTTCACCATCTTCAACGTGCCCTACCTGACGATTCCGGTCGAGATGACCCGGAATCGAATCCAGCGCCTCAGCCTCATGAGCTACCGCTCGGCATTCATGATGGTGGGGGCGATGCTGGGGGCCGCCGGCGCCCCGGCGCTGGTGGAGGTGCTGGGCGGCGACACCGATCCCGGCGCCTACCAGACCATGGGGCTGATGTTCGGCGCCCTGGTCATCGTTTTCATGCTGATTCCCTTTTTCGGCACCCGGGGCGCGTATGCGGCGCCGCTGGAGCAGCAGCCCAGCCTTTCCCTGTGGCAGCAGGTGCGAACGGTGGCTGCAAACCGCCCATTCGTTCTGCTGATCGGAGCCAAGTGCACGCAGTTCGTCGCGCTGGCCGTGACCGGCGGCACCTCGGTGTTCATGTTCACGGTGGTCCTCAAACAACCCTTCACGCTGCTTCCCTGGCTCGCGCTCGCCAGCACCTTCACGATCCTGGCCGGCATTCCCTTCTGGAAATGGTGCGGGCGGTTCATGACGAAAAGGCGCGGCGTCCTGATCGGCGCCGCCGGCGAAGCCCTGGCCAGCCTGACCTGGCTGCTCGCAAGCCCGGACTGGACCCGCGAAACGTTGATCCTGTTCCTGGTGGCGCGGGGCATCGTCGGCGGTTTCTTCGGGTCGGCGATCCTCCTGTATTCGCAGGCCATGTGGCTGGATACCATCGACTACGACCAGGAGCGCACCGGCCTGAGGCGGGAAGGCCTCTACACCTCGGTTTACGTGTTCGTCGAAAGGCTGGGTTATTCGGCCGGCCCCTTGCTGGTGGGCCTGTTCCTCGGCGCCTCCGGATTCAACCCCGACCTCGCCCCGGAGAACCAGCCGGCCAGCGCCGTGACGGCCGTACTGATCTGCATGGTGGCCATACCCACGATCGCCCAGCTCGGCATGCTGTTCTTTGTATGGCTGTACCGCCTTCCCGAAATCATTGATGGAAAAACAAAAATCTAAGATGAGATCCAAGTTCATTAATCGTCTCAGGCTCGACGGCCTGACTTACCGTTATCACGACATCACCGCGCTCGGTGCGGACGAGGTGGCGAAGCTTCCCTACTGCCGCAAGATCCTGCTGGAGAACCTGCTTCGCAACGCGGACACGGACGCTGCCGCCCCGGGTCTTCTGGCGTCCCTGAACGGCGAGAGCGAACTGGAGTTCACTCCCGCCCGCGTCATCCTGCAGGACTTCACGGGCGTGCCGGCGGTGGTGGACCTGGCCGCCATGCGCGACGCCATGCGGGCGTTGGGCGGAGACCCGGAGGCGATCAACCCGCTGGCGCCGGCCGAACTGGTTGTGGACCACTCGGTCCAGGTGGACCACTATGCGAGCCCCGACGCACTGACGCGCAACAACGAGCTGGAGTTCGAACGCAATCGCGAGCGCTATGCCTTCCTGCACTGGGGCCAGCAGGCCTTCCGCGAACTGAAGGTCGTTCCGCCCAACACCGGCATCGTCCACCAGGTCAACCTGGAACGGCTGGCGCGAGTGGTTTTCAGGGCCGAACAGGACGGAGATACACGGGTTTACCCGGACACGCTCGTGGGGACGGACTCGCACACAACCATGGTCAACGGACTCGGCGTGCTGGGCTGGGGCGTTGGCGGGATCGAGGCGGAGGCGGCACTGCTCGGCCAGCCCATCACCATGCTTCCCCCGCCGGTACTGGGGGTGCGCCTGCACGGCAGCCTGCGCCCCGCCGCCACGGCCACGGACCTTGTACTGACCGTGACCGAGGCGCTTCGCGAGAAGGGTGTGGTGGGCTGGTTCGTGGAATTCTTCGGCGAGGGTCTGAACGGCCTTCCGCTGGCGGATCGGGCGACCTTGGCCAACATGTCCCCGGAATTCGGAAGTACTTGTGCCATTTTTCCTATAGATGGCGAAACAATACGCTATCTTGAGCTGACCGGACGCGACCAGCAGCATGTGGCACTGGTGGAAGCCTACGCCCGCGCGCAGGGCCTGTGGCGTGACGGCGGCAGCCCCGAACCGGAGTTCGACGACACGCTGGATATCGACCTGGATGCCGTCGTTCCATCCATCGCCGGCCCCCGGCGTCCGCAGGACCGGATTCCGATCACGCAGAGCAAGCCGGCATTCGCTACGGCGCTGAAGGAGCGCGGCCAAACTGCCGTTCCGTTCTCGGGAGACAAGCCCGGGGACGGCGCGGTGCTGATCGCGGCGATTACCAGCTGCACCAACACTTCAAACCCCTCGGTGATGATGGCCGCGGGAATGCTGGCGCGGGCCGCACGCGAGCGCGGACTGCGGCCGCCCGACTGGGTCAAGACCAGCCTGGCCCCCGGTTCCAGGGTAGTCACGCGTTACCTGGAGTCGGCCGGCCTTCTGGACGACCTGTCGGCGCTCGGCTTCGAGATCGTGGGCTATGGATGCACGACCTGCATCGGCAATTCGGGCCCCTTGCGCGAGGACATCGCCCGACATGTCGAGGAGTCCGGGCTGGGCGGCTGCGGCGTACTGTCGGGCAACCGCAACTTCGAGGGTCGGATTCATCCTCAGGTGTATTTCAACTACCTGGCCTCCCCTCCCCTGGTCATGGCATGGGCGCTCGCCGGGCGCATGGACGTGGACATCGAGAACGACCCGCTGGGTGAGGATTCGGAGGGTAATTCCGTCTATCTGCGCGATATCTGGCCGGACGCCGCCGAAGTGCAGGCGGAAGTGGCGCGGCACGTGCGCGCGGCGCAGTTCGAGGAGGGTTATGCCGGCGTTTTCGACGGCGACGAACGCTGGAACGCGCTGGACAGTCCGGCCGCCAGCCGGTATCCCTGGGACGAGGACTCGACCTATGTACGCCGCCCGCCGTTCTTCGACGGCATGTCGGCCGAGCCTGGAGAACCGCGGGGCGTGACCGCCGCACGGGTCCTGGCGCTGCTCGGCGACTCGGTCACCACCGACCATATCTCGCCTGCCGGGGCGATCCCGGCCCGTTCTCCCGCCGGTCAGTGGCTGAGCGATCAGGGCGTGGCGCCGCGCGAATTCAACTCGTACGGCTCTCGGCGCGGCAACCACGAAGTCATGCTGCGCGGCACCTTCGCGAACATCCGGCTGCGCAATCGCCTGGCGGGCGGCGTGGATGGCGGATGGACGCGCCTGCAGCCCGACGGCGAAGTGATGAGCATCTACGACGCCGCCATGCGCTACCGCGAGCAGGAAACGCCGCTGGTGGTGCTGGCCGGCAAGGAATACGGTGCGGGCTCCTCGCGCGACTGGGCGGCCAAGGGTACGGCGCTGCTGGGCGTGCGCGCGGTGATCGCGGCCAGCTTTGAGCGGATCCATCGCTCCAACCTGGTGGGCATGGGCGTGCATCCGCTGGAATTTCCCGAGGGAACGGATGCCGCAGGCCTGGAGCTGGACGGCAGCGAGACCTATGACATCTCCGCTCCGAACGGAGCGGACGTGACGGTGCGCGCCACCCGCGCCGACGGCTCCACGGTCGAGTTCATGGCGCGCTCGCGAATCGACACGCCCAAGGAGCACGAATATTTCCGGCATGGAGGCATCCTTCCCTACGTGTTGCGCCGCCTGGCGGCCTGAGCCTCACGCATGACGGGCCCACCCATTCTTGCGGTGAGGGAACTGGTCAAGAACTATGGCCAGGTACGGGCCGTGCGGGGCATTTCCTTCGACGTGCCGCGCAACTGTTGTTTCGGCCTGCTCGGGCCCAACGGCGCCGGCAAGACCACTACCGTGGAGATCATCGAAGGCGTAACGCCCGCCACGTCGGGCGAGGTGCTGTACGAGGGCGAGAAAGCCGGAGCCGCATTTCGGCAGGATTCCGGAGTGCAGTTCCAGACGGCCGCGCTTCAGGACTTCATCACCGTGCGCGAGACGCTGGAAATGTTCCACCGCCTGTACCGGCGCCGGGCCGACATCGACCAGGTGATCGCCGACTGCGCGCTGGAAAAGCTCCAGAAGCGCGACAACCGCAAGCTGTCGGGCGGGCAGCGCCAGCGCCTGCTGCTGGCGATCGCGATGGTGAACGATCCGAAGATTCTCTTCCTGGACGAGCCGACTACCGGCATGGACCCGCAGGCGCGGCGCAATTTCTGGGAGCTGGTCGAGCGGATCCGCGCCCGCAAAAAGACCATCGTGCTGACCACGCATTACATGGAAGAGGCCCAGGCGCTGTGCGACGAGATCGTGATCATGAACGAGGGCGTGATCGTCACGCAGGGCGCGCCGGACACGCTCCTGAAGGCGCACTACAAGGAAATCATCCTGGAGCTGCCCGAAGCCGACCTTGAGAAGCTGCCGGAGGAGTTTCCCTTTCACACCTACCGGCGCAACGGGCTGGTGGAAATACACACCGATGACGCCAACGAAGCCATCACCCGCCTGAGCCGCGCCGGAGCGCCGCTCGGCCGCCTGAACATTCGTCCCTTCCGCCTGGAGGACCTGTTCCTGGACCTCACGGGCAAGGAGCTCAGATCATGATCCAACGAATCCTCGCAATTCTGCACGCGCGCAATCTCGAATTCCTGCGCGACAAGGCGACGCTCGGCTGGAACGTGGCGATGCCGCTGCTGCTCGTGGCGGGCATGGCCGCGATCTTTTCCGGCGGCGACCGCGCCTCGTACAAGGTGGCGCTGATGCAGGCCGAACAGGAGATCAACACGGCCGCGCACCCCTACCTCCAGACCCGCTATTTCGACTTCATCGCCATGGATCAGGAGGAAGCGATCGAACGGGTCGCCAACCATCAGCTCGACCTGGCCCTGGACCTGCATGCCGGAACCTACTGGATCAACCCGGAATCGCCGGGCGGATACTTCGCCGAGCGCCTGCTTGAGGCCTCGTCGGAGGAAGGCGCGTGGCAGCGGCAGCCGGCCAGCGGCGATCCGATCACATACGTGGACTGGCTGATTCCGGGCATCCTCGGCATGAACATCATGTTCAGTTGCCTGTTCGGAGTCGGCTACGTGGTCGTGCGGTATCGCAAGAACGGCTTTTTGAAACGCCTTAAGGCCACCCCGCTGCGGCCGGTGGAGTTCATGTCCGCGCAGATTCTTTCGCGCCTGTTGCTGGCGATCTTCGTCACCCTGCTGCTCTACGCAGCGACCCGGCTGCTGCTGGACGTCCGCATGGAGGGCAGCGGGCTGGCGCTGTTCCTGGTCGCGGTGCTGGCTTCGATCAGCCTGGTCTCGATCGGCCTGGCCATGGCGGCGCGCGTGACCAGCGAGGAACTGGCGGGCGGGCTGCTCAACCTGGTGACCTGGCCGATGATGCTGCTTTCCGGCGTCTGGTTCTCGCTGGCGGGCGCGCCGCAGTGGGTGCAACAGCTGTCGAACATATTTCCGCTCACTCATGCGCTCACGGCCGCGCGCGAAATCATGCTGTACGGGGCGGGATTTGCCGATGTACTGCCGCAGCTGTTGATCCTGACCGGCATAACGGCGGCCTTCCTGACGGTGGGCGCCACCATGTTCCGGTGGCGGGGGGCTTGAATGGGCTTCTTTTCCTGTTCCCTGCCTCGTGGGAGACGCATGAACCCATCCATGGGGCTTGGCGGCGACTCCTGTCGCCGACACTCCCACGAGGCAGGGAACAGGAAAAGAAGCGTGCCGAGCCCTGAATTGGAGGGCTTGGCGTGGTGTTGATCGATATTGGCGCGAACTTGGCGGATGCGTCATTTGATCAGGATCGGAATGACGTGATCCAACGGGCCGCGGCGGCGGGCGTACGGCACATGATCGTGACGGGGACGGGGCTCAACGAATCGGAGAGAGCGCTGGCGCTGGCGGAGCAGCATTCGGGGACCATGCGATGCACGGCGGGGATTCATCCTCATCTCGCCGCGCGGTGGACGGATTCGCCGGAGGAGGCGCGCGAACGGCTCGGTGCGGTGCTTGGCAGCGAACTGGCGCTGGCGGCCGGCGAGTGCGGGCTGGACTACTTTCGCAACCTGTCGCCGCCGGATGCGCAGCGCGCGGCGTTCGCGGGGCAGCTCGAACTGGCGGCGGAGCACGGCAAGCCGGTGTTCCTGCACCAGCGCCACGCGCACGACGACTTCCTCGCCATTCTGAAGGAGCACGAAGTCGAGCGGCTCGGCGGCGTGGCCCATTGTTTTACCGGCGGACCGGAGCAAGCGGAAAGCTACCTTGAGTTGGGGCTGTATATCGGCATTACCGGCTGGGTCCTGGACGAGCGCCGGAATCACGAGCTGCTCAAGGCGATTCCCCTGATTCCGCTCGACCGCGTGCTGCTGGAAACCGACAGTCCCTACCTGCTGCCCCGTCATCCCGATGTCAAGCCGCACCGGAAACGCCGCAACGAACCAGAGTTTCTCCCCTACGTCGCCCGGGCCCTGGCCAATAAAATGCGCGTGGACCCTGAAGAACTCGTCGGCGCCGCACACGAGAACACCCGCAAGCTGTTCGGATGGCCCGAAACGGAGGATGTCCAATGAGTGAAGAACTGGTCTTTTACACCAACCCCATGTCGCGCGGGCAGATCGCGCGCTGGATGCTGGAGGAAGTCGGCGCCGAATACCGCACCGAGGTGCTGCAGTACGGCCCCGAAATGAAATCGGAGGACTTTCTGGCCGTCAATCCGATGGGCAAGGTGCCGACGATCCGGCACGGCGACGTCGTGGTTACCGAGTCTGCCGCGATCTGCGCCTACCTGGCCGACGCCTTTCCCGACGCGGGGCTGGCGCCTCCACCACAGGAGCGCGGGTCCTACTACCGGTGGATGTTTTTCGCCGCAGGGCCGCTTGAAGCGGCCACCATCAATCGCGCGCTCAAATTCGAAGTTCCCCCGGAACGCGAGTCCATGATCGGATACGGAACCCTGGAAGCGGTGCTGAACACGCTTGAAACCGCCGTCGGCGCAGGCGAATTCGTTGCGGGCCCGAACTTCAGCGCCGCCGACGTCTACGTGGGCTCGCACATTTTCTGGGGTCTCGAATTCAAGTCAATCGAGATGCGACCGGCCTTCCTGGAATACTGGTCGCGGCTGGAAAACCGCCCGGCCCGGCTGCGCGCCGCGGCGCTCGACCAAGCGCTGATGCCGCAGTCTAGCGAAGAAACGGAGTAAGCGCGGCAAGTTCGGCGGGGATTTCCTCGTGGCTGGAATGCCGCGAGAGCAGTTCCTCGAGTTGCGGGGGCGGCGCCACCGTAGTCCCGATCAGCGGTTCTACCACGGTTTCGAACTTGGCCGGGTGGGCGGTGGCGGCGATGACCCAGTCGCCGGCGGGTGCGCCGGCTTCGGCGAGCAGCCCGCGGCAGGCGTCCACGCCGGCGGCGGTGTGAGGGCATAGTACCGCGCCCGAGTCCGAATATTCCCTGCGGATCCGGCGCCGAATCCGCTTGTCGTCGACGCTCGCGGCGCTGACGGCAGCCCGGATCCGGTCGATGTCGCCATCGAACTGGTGGCGCAGCCGCTCCATGTTGCTGGGATCGCCCACGTCCATCGCGTTGGCCAGTGTGCCGATGCTTTCCCGTCCGCGGTATTCGCCGCTGGAAAGGTATTCCTCGATCGTGCGGTTGGCGTTGGTCGTGAGCAGGATGCGGCCGATGCCCGCGCCCATTTCGCGCGCCCAAAGGCAGGCAACCCCGTTGCCGAGGTTGCCGGTGGGAACGACGAAATGGGTTCCTTCCGGTGACTTGAGCGCGGCCCAGGCATGGTAGGCGCTTTGCGGCAGCAGCCTGCCGAGGTTGATGCTGTTCGCCGAGCCCAGCCGCACCCTTTTTCGCAGCCGGGCGTCGGCGAATGCCTGCTTGACCAGCCGCTGGCAGTCGTCGAACGCCCCGTGCACGGCGAGCGCCTGGACGTTGTCGTCCCAGCACCCGAGGTGGTGCTCCTGGCGGGGCGATATCCGGCCCTTGGGAAACAGCACGACCACGCGGATCCTGTCGCGGCCGGAGAACGCCGAAGCCACTGCCGCGCCGGTATCGCCCGAGGTGGCGACGAGGATGGTCAGCGTCGGCGACGAAGCGGGCTCTTCGGCGAGTATGCGCTCCAGGCAGGCCGCAAGGAACCGTGCGCCGTAGTCCTTGAACGCCGCGGTGGGACCGTGAAACAGCTCCAGCAATCGCAGCCGCGCGCCGTTCACGGCAGGCGACAGATCGGCCAGGGGCAGTGCACTGGCGAAGGCGTTGCGGCAGATGTCCGGCAGCGCGCCGGCCAGCGAAGAACCCGCGAAGTATGGAGCCAGCATTCGTTCGGCCAGCTCCGCCGGCGTGGCGGATTCGGCCAGCGCCTCGCGCTCGAAGACCGGCAGGCGCTCGGGAACGTACAAGCCGCCGTCCGGCGCCGTGCCGGTCTGCAGCACGGCTTCGAGCCCGGCGCCCCCCCCGCCGCGGGTGCTGTGGAACGCTGTCATTGAAAACCCTGCTAGCGCGGCGCGCCCAGCATCCGCGCCAGGCGCAGCAGGTCCGCAAAAATGCCGCCGGCCGTCACCTCCGGCCCCGCGCCGGGTCCCTGGACCACCAGCGGGCTGTCGCTGTAGCGGGCCGTGCGGAACAGGAACATGTTGCTGGTCAGATCCAGTCGGGCGAAGAGGTGGTCCTCGGGCAGCGACTCCAGCCTCACCGAGGCCCGGCCTTCGCTGTCCAGCCTTCCGACGTAACGAAGAACACAGCTGTTTTCCGCAGCCTGCTCAAGACGCCGGCGCATGTCGCCGTCGTAGCGCCCCAGCCCATCGAGAAACTCCTCGACCGTGGCTTCCGACAATTCCTCCGGCGCCAGGCTCTCCACCTCGACATCGGCCAGGTCCATCCGCAGATTCAGTTCGCGCGCCAGGATCAGCAGCTTGCGCGCCACGTCCATGCCGCTCAGGTCCTCGCGCGGGTCGGGCTCGGTATAGCCAGCGTCGCGGGCCTGGCGCACGACCTTCGAGAAATCGGAGTCGGTGTCCAACGCGTTGAACAGATAGGCCAGCGTGCCGGAAAAAATGCCCTCCACGCTGAGCACCTCGTCGCCGGTGGCGATCAGGTCGCGCAGCGTCTCGATGACCGGCAGCCCTGCCCCCACGTTGGTCTCGTACAGCAGGTGCACGCCGTTGGCCCGGCGCAGCTCGTGCAGGCGCTCGTAGGTCTCCTGCGGTGCGCTCTGCGCCCGCTTGTTGGGCGTCACGACGTGGATCCCGGAGCGGAAGAAATCGGCATAGCCGTCACTGATCGATTCGCTGGCGGTGCAGTCCACGATCGCCGCGTGCGGCAGGTGATCGGGGTTCACGTGCTCGCTGAAACGCTCGATGTCCATCGCTTCGCCTTCTTCTTCCAGCGCGCTGCGCCAGTTGCCCAGATCGAGGCTGCGCGGGGCCAGGTGCATGCGGCTCGAATTGGCGATGGCCCGCACCCGGAAGTCGAGGTTGAAGTTCTCCCGCAACTGGCCCGCGGCCCGGGCCATCTGATCCAGCAGCTCGGCGCCGACCGTGCCGACGCCGATCACGCCCAGCGACAGCGTGGTATGCGAAAGATAAAAGCCGCCGTGCGCGGCCCGTAGCGCCCGGGTTGCGCTGGCGCCGGTGACGACCGCCGAAATATTGCGCTCCGACGATCCCTGGGCGATCGCGATCACGTTGACGCCGGCGCGCCCCAGCACGCCGAAGAACCGGCCCGCGACACCCGGGATGCCGACCATGCCGTCGCCCACCAGCGCCAGCACGTTCACTCCGTTGTCCCGCGTCACCCGGCTGACCTGCCCCAGGCCCATTTCCTGGGCGAAGGCATTGCGCGTCACACTCTCGGCCCGGTCCGCGTGCGCCGCCGGAACCGCGAAGGTAATCGAATGCTCCGAACTGGCCTGGGTGATCAGCAGCACCGAAACCTGCGCCTTGCTCAGCGCATTGAACAGCCGGTCCGCGGTCCCGGGCACGCCGATCATCCCCGATCCTTCCAGGCTCAGCATCGTGACGTTTTCGATCATCGTGATGCCCTTGACGGGCTCGTTCCGGTCGCCATCGGCGGAAATCAGGGACCCTCGCAGCTCCGGCCTGAAGCTCGAGCGGATCCACACCGGGATCTTCTTGCTGATCACCGGGCCCATCGTCTGCGGATGAATCACCCGCGCGCCGAAATAGGCCAACTCCATGGCCTCGTTGTAGGACAGCTCGCGGATCACGTGCGCCTCGGTAACGCGCGCGGGATCGGCGCTCATCACGCCCTCCACGTCGGTCCAGATCGTGAGCGACTCCGCGTCCAGCAGCGCGCTGAAAATCGACGCCGAGAAATCGCTGCCGTTGCGCCCCAGGGTCATCTGCAATCCGCGCCCGTCCCGGGCGATATAGCCGGTAACCACGCGCACCGGGGTGTCATCGTTCTCAAGCAGGCGCTTCAGGTGCCGGCCCGAGGTCTCCCAATCCACCACCACCCCCAGTTCCCCCGGCTCCACGCGCAGGACATCCCGGGCATCCAGCCAACCGGCCTTGCGGCCGTCGCCCGCTCCGCGTTCGCTGATCAGGGCCGCCAGCAGGCGCGCCGACCACAGCTCGCCGCATCCGGACACCAGGGCTTCCATTCGCGGTCCCGCGGACTGGATCAGCACGGCGGAATGAAGAATGTCCGCAACGTTGCGGCACTCTCCGGATTGCGCTTCCAGCAGCGCGGCGCGGCGTTCCGGGTCCGAAATCAATTCCTCCGAGACCGCGGAATACTGTTCCTGCAGCGCATCGAGGTCGTCCTGCCACTTCTCGTCACCCGCAACCGCGCGGTCCAGCAGCGCGAACAGCGCGTTGGTCACGCCCTGCATGGCCGACACCACCACGGCCACCCGCGGCGCGGAGTCGCCGAGCACAATTGCCGCCGCGCGTTCGAAACCGCGCGCGTCGGCCAGGCTGCTGCCGCCGAATTTATGTACTGTCCAGGTCATGGGAATGGGTGCGGTTCTGCGCCTCCCCCCGGCGCGTTGCTGTGGTCAAGCGGGCAATTATTGCAGCAGAAACAGCGACAGGCCAGGCCAGAACGAGACCGTGATCAAGGCAATCAGCATCAATGCAAGGAACGGCAGCACCGCCCGGCATATCTCGCCGAACGACTCGTTGAACGCGGTCATGGCCACAATGAGGTTCAGGCCCATGGGCGGGGTCAGATAGCCCATCTCCAGGTTCACGACCATCACCACGCCGAAATGCACGGCGTCCATGCCCTGGGCCACGGCGATGGGCTGCAGCAGCGGCGAAAGGATCAGAATGGCCGAGCCGATGTCCATGAAGCACCCCACCAGCAGCAGGAAGGCGTTCATCAGGAGGATGAAACCGGGAAGCGATTCAATGCGCGTCGTGAGCCATTCCACGGCCATGTCCGGAACCTGCTCGTAGGTCAGGAAGACGTTCAGCGCCAGCGCCATCATCAGGACCGGAAACAGCGATCCCATCAGGCGCGTCGTGGTGGTAAAGACCTCGACGACATCCTTGAAACGCATTTCGCGGTGAATCACGATTTCCACGAAAAAGCCGTAAACCACGGCGATGGATGCGGACTCCGTCGCGGTAAAAATCCCGCTGTAGATGCCGCCCAGAATGATGACGGGCATCAGCAGCGACCAGATCCCCTCCTTGAGCGCAGCCGCGATTTCGGCAAGGCGCCATCCGCCCAGCCGGAAGCGCCAGTTGCGGACGATCGCGTAGGCGCTCATGCAGCCGGTCAATAGCAGGGCGGGCCCGATGCCGGCAATGAACAGCTCGGAAATCGAAGTCTGCGTCATGACGCCGTACAGAATGAGAGGAATGCTGGGTGGCACCACGATCCCCAGGGTCGCGGCGGCGCACAGTGCGCCCAGCGAGAAGCGCTTGCTGTAGCCGGCCTCCAGCAGGGCGGGATACATTACTGCGCCCACCGCCAGCAGGGTCACGGTGCCGGAACCGGTCACCGCCGCGAACATTGCGCAGGACAGGACCGTCGCGATCGCAAGCCCGCCGGGGATGGGCGCGGAAAGCGCGCGCGCCAGGCGGATCAGGCGGCTTGCGATCGCGCCCCGGGCCATGACCGCTCCCGCCAACAGGTACATCGGGATCGACAGCAGCACGTCGCGATTGAGACCGTCCCAGCCGTCGTTGATGATGTTCTGGATCTGCCCGTCGCCCCAGAACCAATAGGCCAGCCCGCAGGCGACGCCCAGCACTACCAGCAGGTTCTGCCGCAGCGCCAGCAGCACGAGCGCCGCGGCAAGAATGCTCAAAGCGCCGATCACGTTTTCAACTCCGTTTGCGAATCGGCCAGCGCGCCCTGCTCCGGCGGCTTGAGGTCGGGCCACAGCGCGAAAAGACTGTGGCGCAGGGTGGCAAGCACAAAGACCAGCGGAATCACGCCCTGAATCGGCCAGACGATGATGCGCAGGACCACGGAGCGCACGTCCAGGAGGTAGGTCTCGCGGACAAGGTCGAACGCGACCACGGCGAAGACGATGCAGAAGAGCGTCATCAGGACTTCGCTGAAATGATCGAGAAACGGCCCCCAGGACTTCGGAAGCCAGCCGTCGGCAAACCGGGGCCGCAGATGCGAGTTGGCGGCGGAGGCCAGCCCGATCCCGAACATCACCTTGATGATGTTCGCGTACACGCCGATCTGCCGCGCCCAGTACAAGCCGGATCCGCTGATCTCGCGGATCACGACATCGCTGAAAATCACCACCACGAGCAGGGCGAAAGCGGTGATTGCAATGGCCCGCTCCACCTGGTACAGCGCGGCAAGCATGCGACGGGCCGTCTCCTTCACCGCAAAACCCTCCCGCTCACTGGCGAGGCGCGTACCATCTGGTCCAGGTTCCGCGCGATTCGCAGTCCCACCCGGGCGCTGCGAAGCCAGTAAGGCGCCCAGTCACGCTTTGCCGGCCTCACGTACCAGGCCTTGGCTTGCCAGGCTCCGCCGCGTATCAGGCGTTCGTTGCAATCCTCGGTAGGGGCCTCCCCAGCGCCCGGGACCGTGTACATGCACCCATCCACCCATTCCCAGGCGTTTCCGAGCATGTCGTGAACCCCGTAGCTGCTGGCCGAAAAACTGCCGACCGGCGCGGTCAGCGGGTGGCCGTCACGGCATGGAAAGAAATGGCTGTCCGCGGCGGCGGCATCCACCTTAAGATAGTCGGCCGCATCCAGGTCCATCACGTTCGCATGAGCGCATGCATCGCCGCGTTGCGAAACGCCGGCGCGGTCCCAGGGCCGGGCCGTTTGGGTACGGTCACGAGCCACGTACTCCCACTCCTCGTCGGTGAGCAGGCGGTAGGGCTCCCCAGTCTTCTCCGCAAGCCAGCGCGCGTAGGCCTGCGCCTCGGTGAAACTCACGCAAACGACGGGATGATCCGGCCCCTGCGGGAAACCCGGATTCGACCAGGACCACGCCGGGCCGCGCGCTCCCCATTGATTCAACTGAAAATCCCAAGTGATGCATTCCCAATCGGGATCGTAGCCTTCTTCGACCGCAAAAAGGGAAAACTGCGCGCGGGTCACCTCGGTGACGGACACGGCAAATGCCGCGTCCACGCCCGCGGGTTCCTGGGGCGTTTCGTTTGCGGCGTCGCGCGCCGGAGTGCCCTCTCCAAGCGCTTCGCCCGGAGGCGACCCCTTGATAAACCGGCCCGGTGGAATGACGACCATCCGGGGACAGTCGAGGCAATCCTGGAACTCGTGACCGGGCAGGTAGTCCACAGGCTCGCTGTCCCCGGCATGACCCGGGGCCTGCATCGCGGTCTGGACGATCAGGATCGCGATGAATGCAAGTGCCTGTCGCAAATCGGCGGGTTCCCTCAGTGGCCGCGGATGGCGCGCACTTCCTCGGGAGCGGGTCCCGCTGTCCGGCGCATGTGATATTCGAAGGTGTCCTGCCTGCGTCCCGCAAAATGCGGCACGCGGTAAAGGGCCGACATGCCTTCCAGAATGCGCGAGATCCGGATCGGTCCAACGTCCATCGTTTCGAACCCGAGGTCCGCGACCAGGTTAATCACCCATTGCTTGGAAGCTTCGTCGTTGCCGGCCACCGGTACGGTAACCGGACCATTGGCTCGCGCCGGATCGAGGACGATGTGAAAACCCACGGTGTTGAACGCCTTGACCACGCGCGCGTCGGGCGCCAGGCCCTGCACCGTTTCGCCGTAGGACGTATCACCCAACGGCTGCGGTAATCCCTCCGGTCCCTCCTGGACCGCATTGCCGACGTCGATGATCAGCTTGCCGGCCAGACTCGGGCGCAGCCGCTGCACCACGTCTTCCGCCGCGAACCAGGGAACCGCCAGAACAACGATTTCACCTTCGGCGGCGGCTTCCTCCTGGGTCTTCGCGCTAGCTTCGCCGGCGGTCCGCTCCAGCAGCCGCTGAATGCGTTCGCTGGCCGGATCGCGCGAACCGTAAACGATCGTATGGCCCAGCTCCGCCATTCGAGGGCCCAGGGACCCGCCCATCATGCCCGTGCCGATCACGGCGACGGTCTCGGCGCCCGCCGGCGAAGCGGCGGCCAGCAGCACGGTCAGCACCAGCGGCAAAGTTCCTTGCTTCATCAGAATCCTCCCAACACTTCCTGGGTCCGGCAACATGCAGTTCCCGTTCGAAAACCGCCCTCGCTCCCCCGGAACACGACCACGGGAAGCGCATCAGGGGGTGAGTACAATGCCCTATTTTGCCCGCACAGGAGAAGCCCTGATGCCAAACACCATGCGCGCCGTCGTTGCCGAAGCGCCCGGCGGTCCCGAATCGCTGCAACTCAAGGACATACCGGTGCCCTCCCCCGGCGAGGGACAGGTGCGGATACAGGTTGCGTACTCGCCGCTCAACCCGCTGGATACGCACGCGCGCGCCGACCGCATCAAGTGGATGCACCCCGGATTTCCGTTCGTGACCGGCTACGAGTACTCCGGCCGGGTGGTCGAGACCGGCGATGGAGTGGATCCGGCGCTCAACGGCAAGCGCGTGGCCGCCAACGGTCAATGGAACGGCAACGGCGAATTCGCCATTGCCCGCGCGGTCGGCCTGGTGCCCGTTCCGGACCGCTTCGACTACCAGTTGGGATCGACCTTTTCGACCTGCGCACCCACGTCCTGGCACCTCGTGCACTCCGCCGGAAGGGTCCAGCCGGGCCAGACGGTTGTGCTGCACTCCGCGGCCGGCGCGGTCGGCATCATGACGACCCAGATCGCCAAGGACGCCGGCGCCACGGTAATCGGACTGGTGGGCGGCGGGGAAAAGGCCGAATGGGCCAGTCAGTTCGGCGCCGACCACATGCTCGACTACCGCTCCGAGGAATGGCCGGCGCAGGTCAAGGAACTGACCGGCGGACGCGGCGCCGACGTGATCGTCGACGGCGTGCAGGGGCCAAACGCGCCGCTCAACTACGACGCCTGCGCGCCCCTGGGCAATGTGATCTACATCGGCGCGATGGGCGGCATGGCTCCACCGGCCGATATTTCCCTGATCATCGGCAAGAGCATCAGCGTTACGGGCTTCGTGCAGTTCTTCCACCAGGCCCGCACCCGCCAGGCGGAAGACGCGGAGATCGAGGAGAAGCTGGCTACCGGGCAATGGCGGATTCCGATCGAGCGGGTTGCAAGCCTGGACGAAACGCCCGCCATGCATGCGGCCTTCGAGAACCGCGAACTGTTCGGTCGGACCCTTATCGAGGTCGGCGGAGAGGACGTCTGACCCTCGCCGGCCGAATCGCCGCCCCTCTGCTGGCCGCGCTCCTTGCGGCGGCCTGCGGAGGCGACGCCGGCCGGCAGCAGGATGACGGCCGGCTGGTCGTGGTGATCGGCGCTTCCGGCGCCATCGACACGCCCTGGCATGACGGCTGGCGGCGTTTTGAGCGCCGCGTTCATGAGGCTGCGTACCCGGGACTGGAGTTGCAGATGTCCGTCAATGGACAACTCGGAACGGAGGAGACCATTCTGGCGCAGGCGCGGCGCGGAAGGATTCAATATGCGGGAACGTCGCTGCACGGGATGTCCAGCGTCATTCCCGAACTCAGCGTGATTCTCTCGCCGTACCTCTTCGAGAGCTATGAAGAGGTGGATTTTGTTACCGACAAATACCTGACGCCCGTATTCACCGAAATGCTCGCCCAACGTGGGATCACCTTCATTCAGTGGAGCGAGGTGGGATGGAACCACATCTACTGCCGCGAGCCCCGGATCGAACCCGAGGAATTCCGGGGAGTGAAGATGCGCGCGTCCACGGCCATCGCGCCACAGGTGTTCACCGGCGCGATCGATGCCGACAACATCCCCCTGCCGTTCGACGAGACCCTGCCCGCCCTGCAGACCGGTCTGATCGAGTGCGGCCAGAGCGGCGCCGGCCAGTACCTGCTTTCGGGAATCGCCGAGGAAGCTCCGCATTACACGCGGACCTTCCACGCCTACGATTCCGGCGTGCAGTTCGCCAACTCGCAATGGTGGGAATCGTTGCCGGAAGAAGTGCGCCAGGTGCTGCTGAATGCCCTGGACGGGCAACAGGAGAATCGTGACATCGTGCGCGAGGTCATCGCGGGACAGGAGCGCGAATGGCAGGAAGCCGGCAGGGTGACGTTTTATGAATTGAGCGACGCACAAATAGCCCGGTGGCGGGAAGCGGCGGAAGGGTCGCACCAGAGGCTGATCCAGCGTATCGGCGGCCGCGCGCAGGAGATCTACGACCTGATTCTGGTCGGCAAGGCGGACTTTGCGGCCCGTGGGGAGGATGCGGCATGAGCATTCGTGACGAGGTGATGGCCCTCGACATCCCGCCGCTTGCGCGCGGGGAACTGGCCGAGGACCTGCGCGATTATTTCGCGCTGTGCGAGGAAAAGCTGGGATTCGTGCCCAACGTGCTGACCGCCCAATCCTTCAGCAGCGAGAAGCTCCGCGTCTTTCGCGAGTTCTACGACGAACTGATGCTGGCCGATTCCGGCCTCAGCAAGCTGGAGCGCGAAATGATCGCCGTGGTGGTTTCCTCGGCCAATCATTGCCTTTATTGCCTGGTCGCCCACGGCGCGGCGGTACGCAAGCTGTCCGGCGACCCGCTGCTGGGCGAGGTGCTGGTGATGAACTACCGCGAGGCGGAGATCACGCCGCGCCAGAGGGCCATGCTGGACTTCGCCTGGAAGGCCACCGCCCGCCCGAAGGAAACCGGCGCGGAGGACCGGGCGCGGCTGCGCGAAGCCGGCTTCAGCGAACGAGACATCTGGGACATCGCCAACGTCACTGGCTTTTTCAATTTCAGCAACCGCGTGGCGATGGCCACGGGAATGACCCCCAACCCCGAATACCACAATATGGCGCGCGAACCCGCAGACGACGGGCAGTAGCCGCCGGGAGGATTCCACCAATGAAACTGAGATTGCTGGGCTCGAGCAGCCTGCGCGTTTCCGAACTGTGCCTGGGCTCCATGACCTTCGGCGGAACGGCCCACCTGTACGCCGAGGAAGAGGATTGCCGTACGGTATACGACGCCTACCTCTCCGCCGGCGGAAACTTCATCGACACGGCCGACATGTACGGCATGGGGGCCAGCGAGAGCATGCTGGGCCGCTTCATGGGCGAGGACCGCGAGCGGATCATCCTGGCCAGCAAGTATTCGATGAACACCGATCCGGCCGACCCCAACGCCGGCGGCAACCATCGCGCCAACATGGTCCGCTCGCTGGAAGGCAGCCTCAAGCGGCTCAAGACCGATTACCTGGACCTCTACTGGGTGCACGCCGCCGACGGACTGACCCCGCCATTGGAGGTCATGCGTGCGCTGGACGACCAGGTGCGGCTCGGCAAGATCCTGCACGTCGGCATTTCGAACGCGCCGTCCTGGTGGGTCGCGGCGATGAACGCGGCGGCCGCAGAACGCGGCTGGACGCAATTCACCGCATTCCAGCTTCAGTACAACCTGGCCGAACGCACGATCGAGAACGCGTTCTTCCCGCTGGCGAAGTTTCAGGACATGGCGATTACCGCCTGGAGCCCGCTGCTGTTCGGCGCGCTCACGGGCAAGTACACCGTCGCGAAGGACGGCTCGGTCGAAGGCGAAGGACGCCTCGGCGGACCCATGGGGGGCCGCATGCTCACGCCGCACAACCTGAAGGTGGCGCAGGGCCTGCAGACAGTTGCGGACCGCCTGGGCGCCGCACCCGCGACCGTCGCGCTGGCCTGGCTGCTGCACCGTCCGGCGCCGGTCATCCCGATCGTCGGCGCCCGCAACCTCAAGCAGATGGAACAGAACCTGGCCTGCGTGGGCCTGGAGCTGGACGCGGACACGCTGGCCGAACTGGAGGGGCTCTCGCCGCCGGCGCCCACATTCCCGGAATCGCTGCTGGCGATGCCGCCGCTGCGGACCATGGTCCATGGCTCGGCGCTGGTCGACCGCCTGGTACCCTGGGACACGGACTGATCACACTCGCCCCCAAGGTGAGGTCGAGACACCTTCCTGGGCGGGAGGGCGTCCCGCCCTCCGCGAAGGCGGTACGCCTTCGCTCCCGGCACGCTCCGGGCAAAACGCCGTGATTTCGCAGCGCATACGCGTTTGCTGGGGCACGGGCGCGCTGGGCGCGGCCCTGCTGATGAACGCGATCGGCGTTCTGGCGCTCTTCTACATGGTCAGCGTGCTCGGAATCGAACCCGGCCTTGCCGGCACGCTGGTGTTTCTGACCAAGTTGCTGGACGTGGTCAGCGATCCGATCGTCGGAAGCTGGAGCGACCGTATCAAGTCGCCGGCGGGCCGGCGGCGGCCGTTCCTGCTGGCCGGCGCCTTCGTGTCGGCAAGCGCGTTTGCACTGATCTTCACCACGCCGGTCTTCAATGCGCAATGGCTGACCGCAGCCTACATCTTCCTGGCGCTTTCGACCTACACCATCGGCTACACCCTCTTCAATGTGCCGTACATGGCCATGCCGGCGGAAATGACCGACAGCTACCACGAGCGCTCGGCGATTCACGGCTACCGCATGGTGTTCATCGCCACCGGCGTGTTCCTGGCCACCTCGATTTCGCCGCTGATTCTCGACCGGCTGGGGCGAGAGAACTGGAACGCCTATGCGGTCATAGGCGCGGGCGGCGCCGCCGTGATCCTGATCTCCATGTTGACCACATATTTCGGCACGGCCCGCGCCCGGTTCACCGACGCGGGCGTGGAGCGCATCAACGTTTTCCGGCAATTCAGCCCCATCCTCGGCAACCCGCATTTCCTGCGGCTGATCGCGGTCAAGGCCGCGCAACTGCTGGGCATCGCCGCATCCCAGGCAACCATCGTATTCTTCGTCGTGCACTACCTGCGGCTGCCGCTGACGGTCCTGTTCTTCTACGGCGTCGTGGTCACGATCGTCTCGACGCTGGCCACGCCTCTGCTGGTGGCGATATCCAAGCGAATCGGCAAGCGCGAGACCTATCTGCTGGCCGCCTTCTGCTACCTCGCCGGCGTGTCGAGCTGGATGCTGGCCGGACCGGGAGAACCGCTGCCCTATATCCTGGCGCGGGGCGCAATCATCGCGATTGCCGCCAGCGGCAACATCGTCATGGCCATGTCCATGCTCACCGATACGATCGAATTCGACGCCCGCAGGACCGGAGTCCGCCGCGAAGGGGTTTACACTGCCGTCTACAGTTTTGTGGAGAAGTTCACGTTCGCCATGGGACCGCTGATCGTGGGGTGGGCCATGCAGATTGCCGGTTTTGACCGCAGCCTGTCCGACGAAGCCCTGCAAACCCCGGAGGTCGGCCGGGCGCTGCTGCTCGGCATGTCCTATATGCCCACCTTCGTGGGCTGTGTGGCGATCCTGCTGCTGACCCGCTATCGTCTGACCGACAGGGATCTGATTAAACTGAGGGCCGCGTCATCATGACCGACACACTGCAACCCAAACTCCGCCAGCGTGGACGCGCCTCCGTCGATTTCCTGGCCCATGTATTTCACGGCACGACCGGAGTGCGCCAGGGCGTCCAGGAAAAACTGAACACCCGCTTCGGCGACGGAGCGTCCCTGCCGGACGACCTCGACGAGCGCCACGAAGCCGTTACCGGCGTCCTGACCAGCGAACCTGGCTACCGCGTGCAGCAAACGATCGGCGAATGGCATTCCCGCCAGCATGGCCTGATCGCGATGAACGCGTTCGAGGAACTGAAGCCGGGCGTGACCGAAATGCTCGCGCAGTACGACGAAGGGCCGTCACGGTTGATCGCCGATGAAGACTTCAAGGTCCCGGACTATTTCGACGGCGTGGAGATTCACCGCACCCGCGGCGGATGGGACGGGCATCCCTACATGGGTTTCGTTCATGGCGAAATCGTCCACAGGCTGATCGTGGACGCCACCTATCCGGGCGGCATTTTCACGCAGCGGCGCATGGTGGCCGGGCTGGCGCCGAAGGACGACTACGGCCGCATTCTCGAAATGGGCTGTTCCACCGGGCACTTCACCCGGGCGCTGGCCGAGACCTATCCGGATGCCGAAATCACCGGGGTGGACGTCTCGATCCGCACGCTGGAGCACGCGCTGCGCACGGGCAACGCCTGCGGCCACAGCTGGCAACTGTATCTGCGCGCCGCCGAGGACACCGGCTTCGACGACGAGCATTTCGACCTGGTCACCTCGTACATCCTTCTGCACGAAATGCCCGCCGACGCCATCCGGGCCTCCTTTGCCGAGGCTTTCCGGGTGCTGAAGCCCGGCGGGGACCTGCTGATGAGCGACGTCGCGCGCTATGCGCACCTGAACAAGGTCCAGGAATGGCAGGCCGATCAGCTCGCCCGGTTCGGCGGCGAGCCCTTCTGGCGCGAATCCGCCAGCCTGGACCTCGTCGCCGCCCTGGAGGACGTCGGTTTCGAAGAGGTGGACGGCCGGGCCATAGGCAATCAGGGCTACCCCTATCCCTACGTCGTGACCGCGCGCAAACCCGCATGAGCGACGATCCCCGTTCCTACAACAACCCCGACCGCCCGACGCTCACGTCGGACGACATGCCGGGCGTGGGCCAGGCCGTGATGACGCTCACGCATGAACTCTACGTCCTGATCGACCGCATCGCGGCATTGGAAGCAGTGCTCGAGCGCCACGGCCTGGACGTCGGCACGGAAATCGAAGCCTTCAAGCCGGACGCGCAACAGCAGGATCGGCTCAACGAGCGCGGCCGCGCCCTGGTCGCCCGCGTCACCAACGCTTTGGCCGGAAAACCCGACCCGCTGCCCTGACCGCTGCCGCCCCGGGAAGGAAGGCGTCCGGCCTTCCTGGAGGACGAGACGTCCTCCCTCCAGAGCCGCCCGCCTCTAGAGCGGTTCGGTGGCGGGGTCGTAGTGGGAAAGGCCGAGGGTCTCTTCGGTGACTATGGGCCTGCGGGCCAATTCGTCGGGGTCCTGCTGCATCAGGCGCTCGCCACCGTGAAGGGACTCGCGATGGATGACGGTCACGCGCTCCCTGCGGGCCTTCTCGTAGCGACGCAACGCCTCTTCGGCCCCTTCGAACTCGATCAGTGAGCGGCAGAGGATCACCGCGTCCTCGATCGCCATCGCAGCGCCCTGACCCAACCAGGGCAGCATCGGGTGCGCGGCGTCGCCCAGCACGGCAGCCCGGCCCTTGACCCAGCGAGGCAAGGGGCGGCGCGAAAAAAGCCCCCACTTGTGGCAGCGCCTTCCCGGGAATGCTCTCAGCACGACGCGCGCGTCGTCGTGGAAGTCGGAAAACACGTCCCGCACCGAATCGATGTCGCCGGTTTGCGACCAGCCTTCGGCGGACCAGCCCTCATCGACCTGCGAAAACGCCACGAAATTCTGCAATGCTCCATGGCGCACGGGGTAGCGAACGAACATGCGCCCCGGCGCCACGAACACCATGGAACCGGGACGTGATTGTTCGGCGCCCAATTCGTCCCGGGTGACCAGGCCCCTCCAGGCCACGAAGCCCGAGAACTCCGGCGCCGGCTCGGAAAAGACCTCGCGGCGCACGGTGGACTTGAGCCCGTCGGCGCCGACCAGCAATTCGGCGCCCGCCTGCGACCCGTCGGCAAAGCCCAGCACGTAAGCGCTCGCCGAACCATCCGAAACGACCGTCAGTTCCTTGTCCAGCACCAGCGCATCCGGCTGCAGCGCGGCCAGTCTTTCGCGCAGAAGATCATGCAGATCGGCGCGATGGGCCTGCAGGTACGGCGCGCCCAGTTGCTCGCGCGTGTTGTGGCGTCTGAAGTTCACCAGCACCTTGCCATTGGCGTAGTGACGCGTGACCTGGGTCGGCGGCTCGTCGGCCAGCGCCTCCAGTCGTTCGCCCACGCCCAGGTAGCGAAGTCCCTTGACGGCGTTCGGCGAAAGCGAAACGCCAGCGCCGATCTCCCTGAGCTCGGGCGCCTGCTCATAGACGCGCAGCCGCCGGCCGGCCCGGGCCAGGCCCAGCGCCAGCGCGAGGCCGCCGATTCCGGCGCCGACAATCGCAATCCGGTCGGCCACGGGCTGCGAGTGCCGTGACAAGCTCATATTGTCGCATCAGAGCGGGCATGGCGTGTCCCTGCAAGGCGCAGCCCGCAGGGAATACTGCCAGTATTTCCAAGGGCTGCAACACCGCAGGGGCGCGCCATGCCCGCTCCCGAAGGGCGCGTCTCCCCTGGCCCGTGGCCGCGTTGCGCCCCTAGGCAATGGGAGACACCATTCCCGGCGGGACGCGCCTTGCCACAAACCAGGGGAGACGCGCTGATGCGACAATATGAGCTTGTCACGGCACTAGATGCCGAGGGCGCCGGGGTTGATCAGCCCCGAGGGGTCCACCTGCCGCTTGACGGAGCGCAGCAACTCCAGGGCGCCGGGGTCGCGGTCTCTCGCATACGGGTAGGCGCGGCCGATCTGAAGGTGCACCGCGCCATGCCGGTACATGAGTTCGATCAGTTCCACGCGCATCCGCTCCACCAGTTCCCGGCCTTCGGGGTTCGCCCGGCCCTCGCTCGCGACGCCCTGCATTTCTTCCGGAAGGTACCGGCGATGGTAGGCAAGCCATTCGTCATCCCAGTAGATGACCACCTCCCAGAGGAACCCGGCCCTGGCGCTGGTGCTGTAGACGACGAATGCCTGCACATGCTTCTCTTCGCACTCGCGGCGAATGCCATCCAGGTACCGCAGGTACTCTTCATGCAGCCCCACGGCGCTCGAAAACGGCACGATCGCATGCAGGGGCAAGAGCCGGCGGCCGGTGGGGCTCACGATCATCGGGGCGGGAAACGGGACCGCGCGCGCATATTCGGCCATCGTATTGGCCACCTCGATGCCCCGATCGCCGACCGCCCTGCGTATCCGGCGAAGATTCATGCGCAATTCCGCAGCGTCCGCCCCTTCGGTGAGAAAGTTCAACAGGTATTTCGAGGCGTTCAGGAACCGTCGGCCGCCCGTCGCTACCCGCAGCCCCTTGCGCAGGGCCTGTACGGGCCCGGAAGCGGCGCGCATGATGGTGAAGAGGTTGCGCGCATCCTGCTTCAATTCGGCCCGGCCCGCGGCCTGCCGGATCAGTTCGGTCTCCGCGCCGAACACCTCGGTGGCGAGACCGCTGCGCGCCACGCGCCGGGTGGCCTCCACGAGTTGGGAGAAATCATCGAAGGAGAAACTCAGGCCCTCGCCTGCAGCGGGACGCGGCTCCAGCTTGAGCGTCACCGCCGTCTTGACTCCCAGGGCGCCCGCATCGCCGCAGAAGAGCCCGGTGAGGTCCGGGCCGTATTCCCGGAAAAAAGAGCTGTGCTGCGGCTGCCCTCCGGAACCGGTCACGAGCACGCTGCCGTCCCCCAGTACGACCTCCAGCCCCAATGCGGCGGAAACCGAAGGCCCGTGCCGCGCGGAGCCGAAAGTGACCGCCCCCTGCGACATGGCGCCGCCGACGGTCGAAAGCCGACCGGACATCGGCCCCCAGAACACCGATCTCAGCCCGTGCTCGGCGAGTTCCGCATCCACTGCGGACCAGGTGCATCCGGCTTCCACCGTCGCATACAGATCGTGCGCATTGATCTCGCGCACCGCGTTGAGGCGGCCGGTGTCCAGGACGATCGAGCGCTCGCGGTCGGGCAGAAAGGCGTCCGTGTACGACATGCCGCCGCCCCGCACGAACGTCGCCGTTTCGTGCGCATGGCAAGCCCGCAAAACGGCCTGCACTTCCTGCGTGGAACCGGGGCTGACCACGGCCAGCGGCGTCTCGACGCTGCGGTAAACGTCCTGCGAAGCGAGTTCCCTCGCTTCTTCCGATGTGACCGCGTGCTCCGACCCGACCGCATCGATCAGCGCATCGATCAGCGCCGTGCCGTCGCCGCGTGAGCCGTCGCCGCCCATGACTCAGTCCCGTCCGGGAGGAAATTTGCGGGTTGGCGGGAACGCTGCGAGGGCAGTGCCCTCGCTCCAGTGCTCAGGCATTTCTCAGCCTGGCTTGGTGGCCAGCGTATTGAGAAGAAACGTGTTGGTGGTTTCCTTCCTGATGTCCTCGAAGCCCACTTCTTCAAGCAGGGCCGCGAAATCGAAAGCGCCGAATGCCTGGGAATACGGCTCGCAGTTGTAGCGCGCGTCGAACGTCTTCCACATCCAGTTCGGGCTGGGAAACACGGTGGAGTTGGGCGTGTCGATCACCGTGAGCGTGCCGCCCGGGCGCAGTACCCGGAGCATTTCGCGGACGATCGGCTCGAAGGTGTGCTCGGGAACCTCGTGAAACAGGATGTAGGCAAGCACCGCGTCAAACGAATCGTCGTCATGTTGCATGTTCTCCGCCAGGGCCTGCTGAAAATGCACGTCCACGCCCATATCGGTTGCGCGCATGTGCGCATAGCGCAGCATGGGCAGCGCAACGTCCAGTCCCCAGACCTCCGCCTGCGGATGCCGCTCCTTCAAGACCGTCGTGCATTGCCCGATCGAGCAGCCGAGGTCCAGGATACGCCGGACCTGTCCGTCCGCCGGCAGCCGCATGTCCTCCACGCAGGCTTCGTGAATTTCATCCTTGTCGTTGTCGCCCTGGTAGAAGACCCGGGTGCCGTGATAGAAGACAAAGCCCGCCAGGTTGTCGCCGCAATAGCCGCCGGGCTGGAGGTGGATGTCCTCGCAGGCCGACTCCGGCACGTGAAAGTCCGGGTCGTAGTGCAAGCGCCCGGGGTTGCGCTCTTCGGCCTCGGTCAGGCGGCCTTCCCAGAACTCGCGATCGGCCGCGTACGAGTCCTGCAGCTTCTGCCAGGCAAGCTGCTGCTGGCTGCGCATCACGCGCTTCCAGCCCGCGACCGCGGGGCTCCGGTCGATTTCCGGCGCGAGCTCTGCGTACTGGTCCGCGTCGATGACCGCGGGCATTCCGGCTTGCGCGGCAATGCCGCCCACCTCGCCGGCGATTTCGGGAAACCACGACCGTATCGCAAAGTTGCGGACCTCGGTCATGTACTCCATGTGGCTGGCGTCCTCCCTCCTGGGGGGATGCGGGTGCTTGCCGGGATTTCTCTGTTCCATATCTGCTTTCCTGTATCAGGGACGCCGAATGCACTCAAAGATTAACGCACGTCGGCTGCGAACGGCGCTAGCCGTCGGCGCGCATGGTGCGCAGGGGATCGAGCAGGCGAGTAATCAGGGCGGTCAGCTCCTCCTGCCGGCCCTGCGCGTCGGACTCGGAATGCGTTTCAATTTCCTCGGGCGTAACCACGCCCTTGGATTGCAGCAGCGACTCCAGCGCCCGGCGACGGTCGCGCTCGATCCAGAGTTCGCCGCCCAGTACGATGACCGCTTCCAGCAGGCGGTCCATCACCGGATGAGGAAGGAAATGCGGCTCCTCGCCGGGACCCGGCAGGGCGGCGCGCTCCACCTGCGCCCGGGACAATTCGTCGTGTTTCGAATTCATTGTCGACCTCCCCTGCCTCGCCTGCCTCGCCTGCCAAAGGGTGCGATCAGCCCGCCTTCTGCGCCGCCATCGCGCGCTTGAATGCTTCGTATTCGTTGATGTCGGTGCGCCTCTCGCGGCTCCAGCTTGTGGCAAAGCCGGTCGGGAAATCGGCATCGCCGTCCCGGTAGCCGTCTTCCGACCACAACACGGGAAACAGCGGTCCGCCAGGCGGCTCCCCTTCAATCATCTCGTCGAAACTCACGCCCGCCAGGTTCACGCAGTCCGGCCTGGGATGCCAGCGAATATCGTCGCCGAATACGCGTATGGACAGCGCGATCCGCCAGTCGTCCGCGTTATTGCCATGCGAGTAGTGCAACGTCCATGGATGCACGATCAGGATGTCACCGGGGTCCATCGCCCACGTCAGGAAGCGGTTGGCGGGATCGGCGCGGAGCTTCTCCCCATCCGGATGCGGCACGCGGTCGTCCGGCCGCTCCATCTGACGCGCATTGGGCGAGAACAGCCAGTAGCGAACGTCCTGGCTCTGCGAACCGGCAATGCACTCCAGCGAATTCTCTTCGGCGATCGGCGTCAGCGGCACCCAGATCGAGGGCACCATCTTGCCGACCGTTGGCCAGCCCATCCGGTCGCAGTGCCATATCGTCTTCTTGCTGGAGCGCGGAGGCTTGACAAAGAACTCGTCGAAGAAAAAGCGCACCATGCTCGATCTCATCACCCGGGCGGCCGCTTCGCCCACCGGCGACTCGAACACGAACTTCCGGAATTCCGGCACCTTGCGCGACATGTAGCGGCCGGGATACGTCGGCAGCAGGCCGACGTCCTCGTTGTCTATGGCGATCCGCCGGGCGGCCGGAATCAGCGAGTCGATCCAGCGCAGATCCACTATGCCCCGCAGGCATACGACTCCGTCGCGTTCGTACGTCTCTATTTCTTCACTGGTAATGGGCCGGCACGGTTCGGGCAATGTGGTCATGGTCAGTCAGGCCGTCGCAGGGTATCCGGCAAATGTACACGAGACCGATCCCATACCGCCAATAGAAAACGCGTTGCCCTGCCATAAACGCGGTGAATGGCGGCTTTACGGTGTCAGCCGCGCTGCATAGAATCAACGTTCCTTTGCATCGGGGGATGCCGCCATGGGAATCTCGACCAATCCGGCCGAGCGGCTGAGCCGGCCGCAACCGCATTTCATCAACGGCGAATGCGTCGCGAGCGGGGGCTTGCGGGACGTTCTGGACCCGGCCACCGGAAAACCGATCTCGCAATTGCATCTGGGCGGACAGAGTGAAATCGATGCGGCGGTGGCGGCCGCCCGGGCGGCACTGCCGGCCTGGGCCGCGGTAGCGCCGGACGAGCGCGCCAGGCTCATTCTCAGGTTCGCGGAGCTGATGGAGGCAAATGCGGCGGACATTACCGAGTTGTCGATCCTGGACGGCGGACTGCCGCGCATGATGGCCGAGGGCTCGGCGCCGTTCGCGTCCCTTTTCCTGCGCTATTACGCAGGATGGACGAACAAGATCACCGGCAAGACCATGCCGTCTTCGGCCATGGGCAAGTCCCCGACCGACCTGCTTGCCTATACCCTGCGGGAACCGATCGGCGTAGTGGGCGCGATAACGCCCTGGAACTATCCGTTCGGCATGGAAATGCTCAAGATCGCGCCGGTGCTGGCGGCCGGCTGCACGCTGGTTCTGAAACCGGCTGAAGACGCACCCATCGCGGGCTTGCTGATGGCGGAGATTGCGCAGGAAGCCGGCTTCCCCGACGGCGTGTTCAACGTCGTCAACGGACTCGGTGAGGAGGCCGGCGCCGCGCTGACCGCGCACGACGACGTGGACAAGATCGCCTTTACCGGATCGACCGAGGTCGGACGGATCATCGTCAAGGCCGCGGCCGGCAACCTGAAAAAGGTCTCGCTTGAGTTGGGAGGGAAATCCCCGGTGTTTGTATTTCCCGATGCGGATCTGACAACGACAGTGCCCGGCGTCGCGATGGCCGGTTTTCTGCTGTCCGGCCAGAATTGCGTGTGCGGCAGCCGCCTGTTCGTGCACGAGAAAATCGCGGACGACCTGGCGGCGGGGATCGCCGGGTTCGCGAGCAACATGCAGATCGGCCCCGGCTCGGACCCGGCCAACATGATCGGTCCGTTGATTACCGAGCGGCAGTGCGATCGGGTCGAGGGGATGATTGCCCATGCGGAGAAGGAAGGCGCGCGGCGGGTCACCGGCGGCAATCGCGTGGATCGCGACGGCTGGTTCATCGAGCCGACGCTGTTTACGGACTGCGAGCCAGACATGCAAATCGTTCGCGAAGAGGTCTTCGGCCCGGTGATTTCGATGCAGACTTTCTCGGACGACGAGGACTTCGAGTCGCTGGCGGCGCGCGGCAACGACACGACCTACGGGCTGTCGGGCAGCGTCTGGACGCGCGACCTGGAAACGGCAATGCGCATGACCCGGCTGATCGACGCCGGCCAGGTGGGCGTGAATTGCCATGCGGCGATGGACCCCACGATGCCGTTCGGCGGCAACAAGCAGTCCGGCTGGGGGCGCGAGTTCGGCGAAGCGGCGCTGGACCTCTACACCAAGACCAAGGCGGTCACGCTCTCCTGGTCGTAGGAAGCTTGTCCCAGTTATTTTCGGGCCGGGCGCTTCGATTCCGCCCTCTCTATGCCCCCTTCTTTCGGGAGTCGCCATCCTGGCTCGATTCTCGCTTTCCCTGCTCCAACGCTCCCGAAAGAAGGGGGCATAGAGAGGGCTTGCGAGTTGCCGAATCCGGACGACACTGGAAAGCTTGTGCGGCGTTGAATTGGCGAGATGGCGTGGCATGTGCCTGATTTCAGCAGGCGACGCTGAGCTTTACGTCGAGGAGCGGGGCGAGGGTGAGGTCCTGCTGCTGGTGGCGGGGCTGGGCGGCTCGGGGGCCTTCTGGCGCAACCAGGTCGAGTATTTCTCGCCGCGCTACCGCGTCGTGACCTACGACCATCGGGGCGTTGGGCGCAGCCCGGAGGCACCGCTGCACAGCAGCGTCCGCGAGATGGCGGACGACGCGTTGGCGCTGATGGACGCGCTTCGAATCGAATCGGCGCACGTGGTCGGTCACTCTACCGGCGGGGCGATCGGGCAGCACCTGGCGCTGAGGACGCCGGGCCGGGTCCGGTCGTTGGTCTTGAGTTCAAGCTGGGCCGGGCCGACGCCGCTGTTCGTCGAACTGTTTCAACTCCGGCGCAAGATCCTGCTGGACGCCGGCGCCGAGAGTTACCTGTTCTCGGGGACCCTGCTGGTCACTCCGGCGTGGGCGATCGAGGACTCGTATCCGGGCAGGGAAAAGATCGTCGCGGAGCGTCTCAAGGTGTTTCCGGGGGTCGAGGCGGAGCTGGGGCGGCTGAACGCCGTCATGACGCACGACCTTAGAGAGAAAATTCAGGAAATCCGCGTCCCGACCGGGGTCATATCGGCGAAAGACGATGTGCTCACACCCCCCGGCATGGCGCGGGAACTGGCCGAGCGGATTCCCGGCGCGCGCCGGGTGATGCTGCCGGAAGGCGGACACTTCTGCACGGTGACCGTCGCGGACCGCTACAACGACGAACTGTCCCGCCTGCTGCGGGAAATCAATTCCTGAGCTGATTCAGCCCAAGAGTAGAGGTTCTATCGTGCCCCCTCTTTGGGTGGAGCGTCGGCGACAGCGAGCGTCGATGTCCCGACGCGAGCAAGCCGCCGAGCCCCATGGATGGGTCCATGCGTCTCCACCCAAGGAGGGTGGAAGAAAGGGACGAAGGGCTTGCTACCCCTGCAATATGCGGGCTATGCGGATGCGTCGGCCAGTTGGGCGCGCAACGGCCGCCATCCGGACAACGTGAGCAGGCTGCCGATCGCCAGGAGCAGCGGCACCGAGATCATCAGCGACCACCCCACAGCGGCGTCATCGGCGAATACCCGGTCGGTGAACTGCGCCACCAGCCATGGCCCGCCAGCCTGACCCAGAATGTTCGCGACCAGGAGGTAGAACGCGACGAGCTGGGCGCGGAACTGCGGGGGCGAGACCATCGGCAACGCCGCGACGCCGCCGCCGAAGGGTACGGCGCCGAACAGCACGGCCGGCGCGAGCAATGCGACGGCCACCATCGGATCGGACGCCAGCGGGATCGCCACGGCAAAGGGCATCGCCAGCAGCCCGCCGAAGGTGGAGGTCTTGAGATTGGCGTCGCGATGGCCGCGGGCCTGCATCGCGTCGGTAAGCCAACCTCCGCCTACCACGCCTATCGTGGCGCATACGAGGAAAATGAAGCCCTGGGCGTAGCCGATGTCTCCCGCCGACCAGCCATGGATGCGAATGAAGTACGCCGGAATCCAGGCGCCCAGCGCGAACTGGGCCGCGGCGAGGAATGAAATGCCCGCGTAGATCGAGAGGAACAGGCGGCGGTTGTTGCCGACATACCGCACGGCCTCCAGGAAGCCGCGCCGGTATTCCCGGGAGCTTTGCAGGCTGGAAGGCGCGCTGCGCCGGGGCGGCTCCCGCACCGACAGGAAGAACCAGACGGCGGCCGGTATGCCGGGCAGGGCGCCGAGGATGAACACGGCCTGCCAAAGGCGCAGCGGCCCGAAAAACGGCAGCGAGATTCCGTCGGCGGCCTGGATCGCATTGACGATGTATCCGCCCACCATCAGCGCGATGCCCGAACCGAAGAAACTGGATGCGGTAAAGACGCTGACGGGCCGCGCCAGCCGCTTGGGCCCGAAGAAGTCGGCCAGCAGCGAGAAGCCGGCGGGCGTCAGCACCGCCTCGCCCACGCCCACCATCATCCGGGCGAAGAAAAGCTGGGCATAGGTCTGCGCCAGGCCGCAGCAGATGGCGGCGACCGTCCAGGCGCAGATTCCAGCGGTGATCAGCAGGCGCCGGTTGGTGCTGTCGGCGATTCGCCCCAGAGGAATCGCCACAAGCGCGTAGAAGACCGCGAAGGCAAAGCCCTGCAGGAGGCTGATCTGCGTGTCGCTGACCAGCAGGTCGGCCTTGATGTCCTCCACCAGCAGGTTGATGATCTGCCGGTCGATGAACGCCACCACGCCGCACACGCACAGCACGAAGACCACGTACCAGCCGTAGCCTTCTCCGGAGAGTCTGCCCTGGCCGGAATTCATTCGGCGCGGATTCCGGCGCTCAGCAGGCTGGATTCGATTTCTCCCAGGATGGCGGGGTCGTCAATGGTGGCCGGGAACGCATACTCCACGCCGTCGGCGATCCTGGCCAGCACCCGGCGCAGGACCTTGCCCGAGCGGGTCTTGGGCAACCGGTCCACGACCAGGGCCTTGCGGAAGGCGGCCACCGGTCCGATGTGCTCGCGGATGAGTGCGACGCACTCACTCACGACCTCTTCTTCCGCCCGGTCGATTCCGGACTTCAGGCACAGGAATCCCAGCGGCGCCTGCCCTTTCAGCTCGTCTGCAATGCCGGTCACGGCGCATTCGGCCACGTCCGGGTGCATCGCCAGCACTTCCTCCAGCGCGCCGGTCGAAAGGCGGTGGCCGGCGACGTTGATGACGTCGTCGGTCCGAGTCATGACGTAGAGATAGCCGTCGGCGTCCATGTAGCCGGCGTCGCCGGTCGTATAGCAGCCATCGAAATCGCTCAGATAGGTTTCTCGGAACCGTTGATCGGCCTGCCAGAGCGTCGGCAGCGCTCCGGGCGGCAAGGGAAGCCGGCACACGATGGCGCCGGTTTTGCCCGCGGCAACTTCGGCGCCCGATTCATCGACCACCCGCACGTCCCAGCCCGGCAGCGCCTTGCCGGCCGAGCCGGCGCGCACCGCAAACAGGCCCTCACCCAGCAGGTTGCCGGCCACCGCCCATCCGGTCTCGGTCTGCCACCAGTGATCGATGACCGGCACCCCGAGGACCTTGCCCGACCAGTGGAGCGTATCCGGGTCGCAGCGCTCACCGGCGACGAACAGCGCCCGAAACGTTCCCAGGTCATACCGCGATGCCTGCTCGAGCGTCGGGTCGGCGCGCCTGATGGCGCGTATCGCGGTGGGCGCGGCGAACAGGGCGTTGACGCCGTGCTGGCTGATGACGCGCCAGAAGGCCCCTGCATCGGGCGTTCCCACCGGCTTGCCTTCATAAAGAATGGAAGTGGCGCCGGCCAGCAAGGGGCCGTAAACAATATAGGAATGCCCCACCACCCAGCCAATGTCCGAGGCCGCCCAGAACACATCGCCGGCCGAAATCCCGTACAGCGCCTTCATCGACCAATGGAGCGCCACGGCGTGCCCGCCGTTGTCGCGCACGATACCCTTCGGCTGGCCGGTCGTCCCGGAGGTATAGAGGATGTAGAGGGGGTCGGTCGCCTTCACGGGAACGCATCCGGCGGGCTTCGCATCACGCAGGAAATCCGCCCAATCCACTTCGCCGGCCGGCTTCAATTCAGCGTGCAATTCCGGCCTCTGCAGAAGAACGACCAGTTCCGGCGAATGATCGGTCTGGGTCAGCGCGTCATCCAGCAAGGGCTTGTAGGCCACCACACGGTTCGGTTCCAGCCCGCAACTCGCGGTCAGTATCAGTTTCGGCCGGGCCTGGGAAATGCGGGTTGCCAGCTCACGGGCGGCGAAACCGCCGAAGACCACCGAATGGATCACTCCGATCCGGGCGCAGGCCAGCATGGCCATCACCGACTCCGGGATCATGGGCATGTAGATCAGCGCCCGGTCGCCGCGCTTGAGTCCCGCCGCCTGCATTGCGCCGGCCAGCTCCGCCACGCGATCGCGAAGTTCGGCGTAGGTGAACCGGCGGACCTGTCCGGTCATCGCGCTGTCGTAGACCAGCGCCATTAGGTCGGCTGCCCCGGAATCGGCATGCCGGTCCAGCGCGTTATGGCAGGTATTCAGGACGCCGCCCGTGAACCAGCGGCCCGAAGGCGCCTCGGCGTCGAGGACCCGGGAAAAGGGCTGGATCCAATCGATGCCGCCCGCCGCATTGGCCCAGAAAGCCTCGGGATCGCTCAACCATCGCTCGCGCACGCTGTCATACGACATGAGGAAAACCCTGGGCTATCACTTCGATCCGTGCTTTGCGAGTGCCCTTTCACACAGCGCGTTAAGCAATTGTTGAGCATCCAGCAGCCTGCGCTTGGCGTACCTGGCGAGAAATCCTCGGAGTGGCTGTTTCCTCAAATCACCCAGATTGTAATCCTGCCGCTCGAATCAACACAGAAGCAGACAACTCACTCAGGCCATACCTTTTCAGCTATGGACTTGAATTGGGAGACTCCCATTTGACCCCGTTCATTGCGGGACTTCGAACCGGGTGCCGTCAGACGGTCAACTACAGCCTGCCGCCCCGCTTCCCAAATTTCTTGAACCTCGTAATCGCCGCTCATCAGGACCAGCATGACGCTGTCGAATTCCTTTGAAATGTTGATTGTCCCAACTCGATCGTGCGATCTAACCCCATCACGCCCCCGACGGCTCTTGATCTGAATTCGCCTGTATGACCCATCACGGCGAATAGCGTCGTACCCTTCAGCACGGGGCGGCGCCAATTCCAGCCCCATTTTTTCTGCGGCCTCGAACTCCCCTACCTCGCCAGTCACGCCCAAGGGCTTTCCGGTCAGTTGATGGTACTCAACAGCCAACTCCCGTACATCGGCCAAAATGTCGTTTACTGTTCGTGCCAATTCTCTTCTCCGCAAATGGCTAACGATGTCTTATAACAAAAAAGAACCAATAGGACACGCCAAACAAAAACAAAGATGTCTTAAGAAGAGTCGCTACCCATGGGTGATGAATCATAAATGTGCTGAAGCACACCACAAATATCGCGCCTAAAATAAATTTAGTGAACGCGTCGGGTTCTTTGAATTCTTTTTTCATATATGTCTCTACGATATTTGACCTCGCGCACCCTGGCTTTAGCCGTCCGCGGCACATAGCGCTTTGGCTTCATCAACTCGCGACGCTCCAGCGCCCGCGCATAGGTGTTGCGGCCACCAGTCAGCCGGTCGGCGGCAGCCGCCGTCTTGCGTTTGGATCGGGCCAGGTAGATCTCCGTGCGGACGGATACGGGAATCACGATTTCAACGACCGGTGCTTTCTCAGGTGATTCCGCCAAGCTGGCAGGACCGACAATAAGCAAAACCAGCGAAATGAGGGTGCTTCTCATGCCGTGCGCCGCTGTGAGTACGGTGATAATGAGTCCGCGCTCATTCACTTGGAAAAGTAGGCGAAGATGATCGAAAGAATTGCCGTTACTATTGAGGCGGCAAGATATTGCATGTTGTTATTCCCTACGTTTTTCACGTTGCGCGGTGCTGCGCCATGAAGCTTGAGGCCGCCGCGAACGACCTTTACGAGGGACTATAGTTGGGCAGTGGGTCAAAACCTGACCCACCAGAGAACGATTACACGTATTTCTTTGCGGCGGCGTCCAGGCGCGCAGCTACGAGTTCGCGCAATTCAGGCGGGTCGAGGACTTCCGCCTCGGGGCCGTGGCGGAGAATGTCCATGACAAGTTCGGTGGGATTGTTGTAGGGAATCTCCAGTTCGTAGTGGCTGTCGCGCATCGTGCCGCGCTGATCCGGGTGCCACTGCTCCGCCGCTACCCATTCCGCCGCCGCGCGACTGAAGCGAATGCGCGCGCGGTGGCGGGGTTCGCCCGAAAAGATGCCATACGAGCCGCCCATCACCCGGTCCAGTTCGGCGTCATCGACTTCTCGCGCCACCGAATCAAGCAACTCGCAATCTTGCATCCGGTCGAGCGAAAAGCTGCGCAATCCGCGACGAATATGGCACCAGGCATCGAGGTACCAGTTACTGCGATACAGCACCAGTCTCTGCGGAGACAGAGAGCGTTCGCTCCGCTGGCTGTTGCTGCGCGCGTTATAGATCACTTGCAGCCTGCGCCGCCGGACAAGCGCCGACGACACGGCGCCGAACACGCCGGCATCCACGCGGCGCGCGCCGATCGCGGGCAAGCGCACGCGCCTTCTCAGATCCTTTGCGCCCGGGGCGCCCGCAGCAAGAAGTTTGGCCACGCGCTCGCGCAGCGGCGCCAGCGATGATTCCAGCAGGCGACTGCTGATTTCGCGCAGCGTGTCGTCCATGACAAGCAGGGCGAGCAACTCCTGCTCGTTGAACCACAGCCCAGGCAATTCCCAGGGCGAGCCGCCACGGTCATCGAAGTAATAGCCGCGCTGCTCGGGATCGTATTCCAGCGGCGCCCCGAGCGTTCGCAAATCACGAATCGCGCGCTTCGCTGTGGATGCGGAGCACTCCAGTTCCTCGCGCAATACCGCCAGCCCCACGGGATAACGGCGCGCGCGAATGGCCTGATACAGCCGGTAAGCCCGGTCAAACTGCCGCATCGGTCGTTCTCTGCCACCAATCCATCTGGCTCATGAAGTGCACAGCATAAGCGCCGGCCCGGCTTCGCGCGGCCATTTGCCAATCGGGCGCCGTTGCCGGACAGCATGGCAGGTGGCCAAAGCCCCCGGCCTTTTCTTGTGTTCCTCGCTGCCGAATGTATCTACATCGGATATACTTTGAGGACATATGAGAATTGGAGACAGCCATGCGGATCGAAACCGAGATCAAGAAGTGGGGGAATAGTCTGGCGCTACGGGTTTCGGGGCTTATGGCCACTGTACCCAACTTCAGCGCGGGCGACCCGGTTATCGTGGAAGTGAGCGAGACAGGCTTGGTAGTAAAGCCGCTGCAGACAAAACCGGGTCCGCTCAAATTCACCGAGGCCGAGCTGATTGAAGGCCTTTCGCCCTACACCGCGCATGCCGATGAACTCCCTCAATTGACCGAAGCTGAGCTGGGTGTCTGGCAAGCGGACACATGACCAACAGGCCGTATATTCCCGGGCGAAAAGACTTGATCTGGATGGATTTTGAGCCTGCGAGAGGTCGTGAGATCGGCAAATCGCGGCCTGCGATCGTCCTCAGCGACAAGGAATACAATCAAAGGACGGGGCTCTTGATTTGTTGCCCTATCAGCACCCAGATTCGAGGAGCGACAACCGAAGTGCCTGTAGCAGCTCTTGACCGACCATGTGTGATTGTCGCCAGCATGGTGGTTACTCTCTCATGGCGCGAACGAAAGACCGCTAAAATCGCTACCGCGTCCACCCATACCTTCGACCAGACATTGCTGCGGCTGCTGCCTCTGATTGGTGCGGAGAGCGTCCTGAGCGACGGTTAATTGGTGGGCGGCAGGCGAACAAGACGCAATTCGACTATCGCCATGCGCGAGTGGGCGCACGCTGAAATGCGTGCATTGAATTTTTCGGTGCTTGCCGCAGCGCTGGTGATTCTGAGCGCGGATGGTGCTGCGGCTCAGGCCGTCGGGCATGGCGAGGCCGGAACGCAAGGCTATAGCGAGGAAGACGAAGCGCTGTACCGCAAGCGCTTCGAGGCGCTGACCGACCGCACCGGCGCCAGCGGCCTTGCCGCCTATGACCCGCTCAAGGATGTTCCCGGCGCCGCGGCCCCCGCGCCGCTCGAGATGGCCAAGACGCCGGGGATATCGGCCGGGGCCCTGGAAACGGCCGGAGAATACGCCCGCGCCATGAACAGCACCGCAATGTTGATCTGGCTTGACGGAAAGCTGGAAGCCGAGAGCTATTTCGGCGACGTCACTGCCGGGTCGCTGCTGATGTCGCGCTCGCTGGCCAAGCCGCTCTCGGTCATCGCGGTAGGCAGGGCGATGCAGGAGGGTCATATCGAGTCTCTGGACGAGCCGGCGGCGAACTATTTTCACGAGTGGCGGGACACGCCCATATCCGCGATCACGATCCGGCATCTGCTGGGCATGCGTTCCGGCTTGAAGCCGCAGGCGCCGGCGCCGGGCATTGGCGACATCCTCAATCGCGCCTACCTGCATCCGCGCCATGACGAAGTCATCATCAACGACTATCCGCTGACCGACAAACCGGGCAGCCGCTACGAATATTCCAACGCCAACTCCGAACTGGTCGCGCCCCTGGTCGAACGCGCCACCGGGGTCGAGTACGAGGACTGGGTTTCACAAGAAGTCCTGGCGCCCATCGGGGCAGCCGGCGGACAGGTCTGGATGAACCGCGAAGGCGGCACGGCGCACGCGGGATGCTGCTGGCTGTTGCCGGCCGAATCGTGGCTGAGGATGGCGATCCTCCTGATCAATGACGGCGAGATGCACGGACGGCGCCTGCTGCCCGAGGGCTATGTGCGCGCGATGACCACCGCGGCGGCGCAGAACCCGCATGCGGGGCTGGAGGTCTACGTGGCGGGCGACTACATCGAGCGACGTGGCGCGGCCAATCCGGACCGGGACGTCGGCGAGACCCTGCACGGCGAACCGTACCTGGTGCACGACCTGTTCCTGTTCGACGGCAACTCCAACCAGGTGATCTACATCGTCCCTTCCGCCCGCCTGGCCGCAGCGCGGCTGGGCAACCGGCCCCCCGCCGATACCGAATGGGACAACGCCTACCTGATCAACACCCTGCTGCGCGGGCTGGACGACGACATCCGGGCGGGCCTGCGCCCGCAGCCCTTGCCCGAACCGGACTGATTCGGCGTTATCCGGGAGGAGACGCCATTCGGCCGAGCGCCCCCACGAGCTTCCACCCGCTTACTTCCCGCGCCCAGACGTGGGCGATATGGAACCGTTGGTCCACCTCTTCGCCGGTGGGCATGCGGGTTCGGTGCGTACTGTAGTAAATCACCGCTGTATTGCCGGAGAACGTGATATCGCCGAATTCCATGGCGAGCTCCTCCTGGTCCAGGCCGCGCATCTGTTCCACGCCGGCGCGCAACTGATCGATTCCCGATGGCTTCGGCCAGCCTGGCGGCCAACCCATGTAATGCTCCGAGGCGTTGTCCACGTAGAACTGAAGATCACCCTCGCCGCGGGCCGCATAGATGGCCTGCTCCTTCGCCCAGATCTCTGCGGTGGCTTGTTCCGGGTCGTATCCGGGTGAAGCAGATCGGCCGAGCGCGCCCAGCAGTTTCCACTCGTCCGCTTCCTTGACCCAGATGTGCGCGATATCGAACCGCTCGTCCACTTCCTCGCCCGTCGGCAAGCGGGTCCGGTGCGTGCGGTAGTAGATGACGGCCGCGTTGCCGGAGACGGCAATATCCTTGAATTCCAGGGACAGCTCTTCGTGGACCTGCCCCTGCACCCTGGAAACACCCGCTCGCAACAGACCCAGCCCCGCAGGTGCGTCCCAATTCGGCGACCAGCCCACATAACGCTCCGAGGCGTTGTCTATATAAAACTGCGGGTCGGCCCGCCTGCGAGCCGCATAGACCGCCTGCTCCTTCGCCCAGATTGCCTCTTTCGCGGCCTCCTTTTCGCTGGCCGCATCGCCCGGCGGCGAATTTCCTGCACAAGCGCCGAGCGCCAGCGCGAGGACCATGATCGTAAGACGTTTGCTCAGTTTCGGCTTGTGCATGTTATTTCTCCGAATCCACAGGCGGATTGGCGGGCGGAACGAACCGCATCCATTCCATCAGTTCCTCCACGCCCTCCGGACGCGGGAACGCTTCGGGCATCGGCTCGCCACGCCGGCGCTTGCGGCCGATCCCGCGAAACCAGTGCTCCAGCCCGGGGGGCAGGAACACCCAGAACAACTCCATATCCTCGTTTCCGGTGTTCTCGATGATGTGGCGCGCGTAACGGCCGAAGAGAACGGTGCTGCCCACGGAAACCTCGTAGTCATTGCCCTCGATTTCGACCCGGCCGCTTCCCTTGTGGATGAAAATCAGTTCGTGGTTGCGCCGATGGCCATGTTCACGCACCTGACAGCCGGGAGGCAGCAACTGCGTGCCGACGGAGAAGCCGTCGTAGGGCGAATTGTCCGGCGTAAGCTTGAGATCGATATAGCCGCGCGAAGGCAGGGGCTGCCAGATCGACTCGCCTTCCTCGGGGCCGATCACCGCCCACCAGGGCTCGTTGTGCCGTTCGTTCATCCCTCACCCATTCGCGAAATCCGGGCGCCCATCATACTGCCGGAAGTCCGCCGCGGCTGATGGCAGAATGGCGCAGTTGGCAAGCAATGGAACCTCCTATGAACAGCAACGTTGCACGACGGCAAATCCTCTCGATGGTCGCGGGCCTGATTCTGGCGACTCCGGTGCTTGCGCAGGATAGCGACAAGGTGCTCGTGGTGGGCGCCTCGGGTGGCACGGGCCGCTTCATCATCGCCATGCTCGAAGAACAGGGGTACGATGTTCTGCCCACCAGCCGTAATCCCGAAAGGGCGGCGGAAACGGTGGGAGGCGACTTCGCCTGGCGGCAGATGGACCTGACCTCACGGGAAAGCGTGGATGCGGCCGTGAAGGACGTGGACTTCGTGGTCACGGCGCACGGGGCAACCCAGGCGCAAGGCCCGAACGATCCGGAGCAGGTCGATTGGATAGGCACCCGCTATCTCATCGACGTGGCCGGGAAAATCGGCGTGAAGCACTACGTGATGATCTCGGCGGCCAGCGCGGGAAACCCGGATGCACCGTTGAACGAGAGGTTCGGCAATGTCCTGGTATGGAAGGGACGCGCCGAGGACTACCTCCGCGAATCCGGCCTACCCTACACGATCGTGCGCGGTCCGGGCTTGCGCGACAATCCCGGCGGGGTAAAGCCCATTGTTCTTGAGCAAGGCGGATCAGGCAGGCGTTTGATGGAACGCGAAGACCTAGCAACCGTCACGGTCGCCGTATTGAACAACGAAGCCGCCATGGGAAAAACCTTCGTCGCCCGTAACGGCGACGACGGCGCAACCGTCGATCTTCAGGAACAACTCCAGAACCTGCTGCCGGACTAACGCCCTCTAATCGCCATGCCGTCCAGGCCGTCATCGTGAACAGGTGGCCCACGAAATACTTGCGTAACGCACTTCAATTTATCGAGGATCCGAAACGGGGACCGTGCTACGATGCCTCCTCAAGCGCGACATGCAGGAGGCACCGCCATGACCAATGAATTGATCGCCATTCTCGCGACAGGTGTCGCGCTTCTCGGGAGTATCGGAGCCGTATGGTTCAGTATGCAGAGAGAAATCGGCGGCGTGCGTTCCGAAGTGGGTGACGTGCGCTCAGAGATGGCCGGGCTTAACAGCCGCGTGGGCCGTATCGAGGGCATATTGTCGGTAGTCGTGGCAAGCCACACGCCTATTGCGGAAAACCCCGCAAGCAAAACCGGATAATGGTCTTGCCTTAAGGGTTTCGGGACTGATGGCCAAAGTGCCCAATTTCAGTGCCGGTGACCCGGTGACCGTGGACGTAAGCGAGCGCGGACTGGTAGTCAAACCCGTAAACCGGTGCAGGGAGTCACTCATTTACACGGAGAGCGAACTGCTCGCCGATCTGACTCCGGAAACGGCACACGCTGATGAATTGACGCGCCTGACGGACAATGAATTCGGCGATTAGCAAACCGGACTGCTGATCTGCTGCCCGATCAGTACCAGCATCCGAGGCGGCGCTACGGAAGTTGCCTTGCCGGGACTGGAGCAACCATCCGTGATCGTCGCCAGCCTGGTGCAAACCCTTTCCTGGAGGGATCGGAAGGTCAAGAAGATTTCTCGCGCCCCAATAAACGAGTACCGCGAAGTCCTGCTTCGGCTGTTACCCCTTATCGGAGCGTCGGAAGCTCTATCGAGCCTCTAGGAGCTTGCGCTGTAGGATAGTTCTGCCGCCCTGTTTTCAGGTTCGG
>VYBN01000024.1 GCA_009844425.1 Gammaproteobacteria bacterium
CAACTCGCCGCGTTCATGATCCTGGCCAAAAAATATTTATGAGATGGCCTCTAGGCAATTATCGAGCCACTCACCGATGTCCTTGCGTCGTGGAGAGCATTAGGTCGCGAAGGGTCGGCAACCTGGTATACACGCTGCAGTGCACCCTTCCCAGATGAATTCAGGCGCTACGAGACAATCCTTCAGCTTTCACTTTCAGCTCTGACGATTGCCTGCGTGCCGCTTCCGATAGTGCATTGATCGCTTCACCAAGTTGAGTCGGCGACGCAAGCTCATCCAAGTCAAGCAGTTGACCTACCCAAGCCTCCGTTCTACCAACGCGTTTTGCGAGCATGGCAGGGCTAATGTTCCTTTGAAGCATCTGCGTGTACAGTGAGAGCTTGAGCGTAACGTCTTCTGGCAACTCAGCAATGGCGTCGCTCTCGGCAGCTGAAGGAACGGGAATGGGCCATCCTTTGGCGATGTAGCCACCGAGCGCGCAAATGAGGCAGTCCTGCGCCTCCTCCAGCGCTTCCTGTTTGGTTTCTCCTTCCGTTAACGCTTCCGGCACATCGGGATAGGAAACCAGAATCCAGCCGTTTTGCTGAGTTTCCAGCGTGATGGGAAATGCAAAACGGTTCATGCGTCGCAGATTAGGGCACAGGAATGGGATTTTAGCATTGCTACCGTATATCCTCGCGAGTTAGTCCAAGTTGCCGCAACATGGTGGCGAGCAATCCTGGTCCCAGTTGTTTGCGCCTGTCCTTCACCACGGTAAAGCGCTTTCCGTATTCCAGCCGGGCATGGCTTCCCTTGCCCCGTGTGGGCTCAAGACTTACCGGTACGCCGCGTGATCGCCCAAGGTTTCGGACTCGCCGCACAAACTCGTTTCCGGTCATTTGGCAGCGGGCCCAATATCGGGGCACAGGTCATCAGGCACTCGAAATCTCCGAACCAGCGGAGCTCACGGTAAGTGGCGAGGCTTGTCTTGTTCAATGGAGAAATAGCGCGCAATCGCGGAGCTATTCGCGCACGGCCCAAGCCTGCGAGGAGACTACGTAGCGGCGGAGCGCAGTTCGGTGATCTTTTCGGTCAGGAGTTGCGGGTCGGCGCGGGTTTCGAGGTTCAGGCGCAGCAGCGGCTCGGTGTTCGAGGGCCTCAGGTTGAAACGCCAATCGGGGAAATCGACCGAGAGGCCGTCGATGTGGTCGACCAGTGCGCCTTGCGCCGAGTAAGTTTCGGATAGGCGCTGCATCAGCGGCGCGGGATTCTCGCGGACCGGGAGGTTGATTTCGCCGCTGGCCGGATAGCGCCGGCGGCGTTCGGCGGTGCGCTCGGCCAGGCCCCCGCCCTGCGCGGACAGGATGGCGGCCATCAGGACCCAGGGGATCATGCCGGAATCGCAGTAGAGGAACTCACGGAAATAGTGGTGCGCGCTGCTTTCGCCCCCGTAGAGGGCGTCCTCATCGCGCATCCGCTGCTTGATGTAGGAGTGCCCCGCCCGGTTTCGGATCGGCCGGCCTCCGGCTGAGCGCACCTGTTCTTCGGTATCCCAGACCAGCGTGGGATCGTGGACCACCCGCCGGTCGTCGGTCGGCCGGACAGGCAACAACGCGGACGCGAACATGCCGACCGTGTAGTAGGGATCGACGAATTCGCCGCGCTCGTCGAAGAAGGCGCAGCGGTCGAAATCGCCGTCGAAAGCTACGCCGAAGTCGGCTTTGCTGGCGAGCACCGCGTCGGACGTGGCGCTGCGGGTGCCTTCGAGCAGTGGATTGGGCACGCCGTTCGGGAAGTTGCCGTCCGGTTCGGCAAGCACATGAACGATCTCCAGCGGCAGGTGCTTCGAAAGCTTGTCTACGCTGGGTCCGGCAGCGCCGTTTCCAGAGTTGACGACGACTTTCAGCGGGTTGATCGGCACGTCTTCCACGAATCCAACGACGCGGCGGCGCCAGGCGCCAAGTACCTTCGCGCGGCGCCTCCGGCCTCGGGCGGCGCGCGGCGGCGGCGACCCTGCAAGGCGGGCGATCTCGGCCAGCCCGGTGTCGGCGCTGATGGGACGCGCATCTTCGCGCACGAGCTTCAGCCCGTTGTAGTCGGCGGGATTGTGGCTGGCAGTCACCATGACGCCCGCGCCGCAGCCGAGATGCCCGGTCGCTAAATACACCTGCTCGGTGCCGCACAGGCCGAGGTCGGCAACGTCGGCGCCCGCGCGGGTCACGCCGTCCGCAACAGCATCTGCAATTTCAGGGCTGGATAGCCGGGCGTCGCGCCCCAGCACGACTTCCCCGGCGCCCGTGAAGCACACCAGCGCGGCGCCGATCCGGCAGGCGAGGTCCGCGTTGAACTCGCCCGGCACGCGTCCGCGCACGTCGTACGCCTTGAACGGCGGCTCAAGTCTCATTCAGGCGCGGCCGTAGACGTCTTCGAAGCGCTCGATGTCGTCTTCGCCAAGGTAATCGCCCAACTGCACCTCCACGAGCTCTGCAGGCTCGTCGCCGGGATTGTGGATCCGGTGCACGGCGCCCAGCGGGATCAGGATGTGATCGCCGACCGTCAGCGAATGGCTCTCGCCGTCGCGTTCGGCCACCGGCGCGCCGCTTACGACCACCCAGTGCTCTTCCCGGCGGCGATGGCGCTGCAGCGACAGCGTCTCGCCGGGCAGGACCCGCAGCCGCTTGACCTGGTAGCCCTCACCCTGCCCCAGCCCTTCGAAACTGCCCCAGGGACGAAATACTTCCTCGCCCACCGGATGCACGCCGGAGCCGTTGTCCCGGGCTACGCGCTCGCCGCGGCCGATCCCGAAATAGCGGAAGCCCCTGTCCTTCATCAGCTCCGGCGAATAAAGGTTGCGCCCGTCAAAAATCACCGGCTGCCGGAGCCGTTCCCGGAGCTTGTCGAAATCCGGCGAACGGAACTGCGGCCATTCGGTCACGATCGCCAGCGCGTCCGCCCCCCGAACCGCTTCGCCCGCACTGGGTGCATACTCCAGCCCTTCGCGCTCGCCGAGCAGCGAATTGCAGCGCTCGACCGCCACCGGGTCGTATGCGCGCACGCGCGCCCCGTGAGACAGAAGAAATTCGATCAGCGTAAGGCTGGGCGCCTCGCGCATGTCGTCGGTGCCCGGCTTGAACGACAGGCCCCAAAGCGCGATCAGGCGGCCGGCCAGGGTGTCTCCGAAATGAGCCTGAATCTTCTGGCCCAGCAGCGATTTCTGGCGCTCGTTGACGCGCGTTACCGTTTCGACGATCTCCGTCCGGTAGCCGTACTCACGCGCGGTGCGGGCCAGCGCGGCGGTGTCCTTGGGCAGGCAGGAACCGCCGTAGCCGCTACCGGCGTAGAGGTAGTTGTAGCCGATACGCTTGTCCGCCCCCACCCCGGCGCGCACCTGCTCGATGTCGGCGCCTACCAGCTCCGCCAGGCCGGCCAGTTCATTGATGAAGCTGATCCGCGTGGCAAGCATGGCGTTGGCCGCGTACTTGGTCAGTTCGGCCGATTCGCGATCCATCACCAGCAGGCGATCGCGCTGGCGGTGAAACGGCGCGTACAAGGCGCTCAGGATTTCGATTGCGCGTTGGCTTTTGGTGCCCACGAGGATGCGCTCCGGGTGCATGAAGTCCGAAACGGCCGCCCCGCCCTTCAGGAACTCAGGGTTCGACACCACGTCATATTCGTGGTTCGTCCCTCGCTCGGCCAAAGCGGCGGCGATGCGCTTGTCCACCTCCGCGCAAGTGCCGGCCGGCACGGTCGACTTGCAGGCCACCAGGCGATAGCCGGGCATATGGGCGGCGACCGACTCGGCAACCGCAAACACCTGTCTGAGATCCGCTTCTCCGTTGCCGCCCGGCGGCGTGCTCACCGCCACGAACTGCACCTCGCCGTGTTCCACGCCTTTGCGCACATCGGCGCTGAACATGAGCCTGCCGGAGTCGAGGTTTCTGCGCACCAGATCCTCGAGTCCCGGCTCGTGGACGTGCAGATCGCCTCTCTGCAGACGCTCGACGGCGGAGCTGTCGATGTCGATGCAAATCACGCTCACGCCGGTCTCGGCGAAGCAGGCGCCGGTCACCAGCCCGACGTAACCGCAACCGTGAACTGTGATCTTCATGACTTTGCTATTTTAGGCAGGGCGCGTTACGCGATTGGCGGGCCTTCGCATGTAAATTGCCGGACTGCCGTACACCCCACCGGCAAGCGACTCCGGGTTGGGGTGTTCTATCACCGGGCCTTCGCCCATCTTGCTGCGCCAACGTCCGTTAGGCATCTGTAACGCCGCGTGTTCGAATTCACCTTCATTTTCGTACAGCGCGACTTTTTCGTAGCCAATTTCGGTGTTGCTGTCGTTGCATTGTTCGTATTCCAATCCGGTAAACATTTCCACCAGGCTTTCAATCTTGTTGCCCAAGGAGGCCAGTAGTCGATTCCATTGGGCCACCACCATTCGGTAGTGTCGCCGGCGGCGTATGCGATGCAGTTATACAACTCCGAAGCTTGCTCTACGATCTCAAAGTCCTCTTCGGACAGATTGGGGAACGCCGTGATGAGTATTTGCGCCCATCTAAGCGTATCCATTAAATCTACCCCATTCCAGCCACGCTTCCTGCATTGCCGATACATTGCCTCTATCGGCCGGTTGAATGGGATTGGCGCCGGTGATGGCGCGCAGCGCATAGAACCAGTGCCCACCCTGTGAGCGCATTCTTTCCAAAATCAAGGGCACCATCGATTCGCCCATGTCGACGATTTCCCGATGAGCTGGATGCGCGGCTTTGCGATCCGAGTTGGAGAGAAAGACGGTGTCCTTTTCCCAGCGGTCGGCGAGTTCCGTGAAGCGTTGACGGTCGGCGGGCCCGGCCTCCACTTCGTCGGCGTACTGCCCGTAGCCCAGCCCGCGCACATGGGGTTCCTGGTGCAGCAGCAGACGCAGCCGCTCGAGCTCGGCGGCATCCCAGCCCATCGCCTCGGCCACCGCTTCGTCCCAGAGGCGGCGCACTTCGCACTCGCCGTCGCGATACTGCGGGACGACCATGTCCTTCGTGCGCTCCCAGGAGGCGGCTAGTGTCTGACGGATACGTTCGTCCTTGATGTCGGGCACCCTGAGGTTGTTAGTAGCTCGTGGTGAGTAGCTTGGAAACGCCAGTTTCTTGCCGGAATCTCGCATAATTTGTAGGCGTCCTGGTGTCGAGTTGGCGAAAACGGCGATAGCCTTAGCCTCTTCGGACGATAGTCCAACCACGGGAAACCATGTCTGCCCAAGGTACTTGGCTTCGCTCGCGGTCGCAGTTAAACGTGCGGTGCTGTTGTCTTGTCCGGCGGTTATCAATAGGTGCGATGACCATTCGAGGTAGTGTCTTGCCTGCCGTTCTCGTCCTCTCTTGAAAACCCAATGCCCATCGGGTGTAGATTGGATCGTCTTTTGGCCTTCTGCGCCTTTGGATTCCAGAATGGGTATGCTGTCTTCATTGTCACGACTCGATCTGTCAAAGTTCTCGCGCACTCTTCGGCTTCCGTCGTGTGCGGTACAGCCGGGAATCGAACCAAGGAGTTGCAGGTTGGGATGGTTCGCGAATTTCCAGCCTGCTTGCGCCAATTCCGGCGAGCGCCAGATTGCGGGCGTCCAATCCCCGGCTTCGATGCGCTCTGCAGGCCAGTAAGAAACCTCTCCCCAGCCGTTCGCCATCAATCCTTCCTTGCAGCCCAGCAGGCATTGATGAAAATCGGCGGCTTCGTTATCGTCCACCGGCATCCGGTCGAGGTTGATGAAGCGGGTTGGTGGCTTGCCGCCGTTATGCCGCCGCATCACTACGATGCTCTCGTTGATGGCGGTGTGCTGGCTCAGGTTGATGTTTCGAGGCTGGTGCGAAGTCAACACGGTGTGGATGTGGAAGCGTTGGGCGAGCGCGAGCCGCTCGCGCTGGCCGGAGGGCGCCGTGAGCGCGATGGTGGGGTTGATCATCGTCAGCACTCCATCGGACCGCTCTGCGCAGTGGTCTGCAAGACCCGCGAAGAGCGGTCTGATGGAGTTTTTATCCGCAAACTCCATCAGACCGGGGTCGGCTTGCGTCAGCTTTTGCTCCATCATGTCCGCTCGGCTGCGTAGCTCCCTCTGCGTCTCCTTCGGGAACTTCTCGCCCATATTGGCGCGGTTGGTGAAAGGCGGGTTCATGATGACAATGCGCGTGTTCTTCACCGCATCGACGGCGTCTTCGAGTTCGGTATCGTCGGTGGTCTCCCATGTGGCCCGGGAATCGATGGCATCGTCATCCAAATCCAGCTCGTTCGGTCTTTTGACCACGGCCCGCTGGCCCAACAGTTCGAGCGTGCCGGCGCGCACCTGGTCGGGAGCGTGTTTGTCGGGCCCGTAGGGCATCAGATGCAGGCTCATTCTCCGGTAACTGACGCGCTGATTGCCCGCAGTCAACTGGGACGCGGCGAGCTGCAGTGAAACGGGATTGATCTCCAGGCCCTTGATGACATCCTCGACCGCCAGTTTCTGAAGCTGGTTCAGCGTCTCGGCGTCCGCGCCGCTCTCACCGGCCCTGCGCTTCATATCGGTGAGCATGGCGGCAAGGAGCGTGCCGCTGCCGCAGGCCAGGTCCACGGTCTTGTGATTGCGCCAGACTTCGGGGTCGGACCAATCCTGATCTCCGCAAGCATCAAGCGTCAGCCGCGCGGCGAGCGAGGCGGCGACGGGACGGGTGAAAAACGCGCCGTCGGACGCCTGGTTGCCCATCACGCGGTTGAACAGCGGCCCGGCGTGGTCGGCCCCCATATCCGCGTAGGTCTCGGCGATGCGCTCGGCCTCCGCGGCCAGATGATGCAGTGCGCGTTCCAGACCGGCGGTCTTGCCCGTGGTCTCGACCGCATAGATGGCTTCCAGGGCGGGTTCGAGCACCGGGCGGAAGTCATGGCGCATGATGCGCTCCCATTCCCGGCCGATCTTCCGCGCGACATCGGCCTGGTTCTTGATGAGCGAGAGGTCGCTTACGCCCGACAGCCAGCCGCCGTTGCTGATGCGCTGGTGCAGCATGGCGGCGTTCATCATCAGCAGCGCGGCGATGGTGCAGCCGTCCGCCTGCTTCTTGCCGGTGTCCTTGAGCCGGTCGAGCCCGAAGTGGCGGTTGAGCGCGGGCAGCAGACCGTCCGCCCGCATGTGATGCGCCGCTTCGGTGACGCTCGATTCCAGAATATTCAGATCGCGCATCACCCGGTTGTCGCTCAAGCCGGACTTCGACAGCAGGTTCATCCTGATGGCGCTGCCATAGTCTTCCAGCCCGCTCAGCTTGAGCATCAGCGCCCCCTGTTCTTCCGCTCGCTCTTTGGCGGTTCTGCGGGTTTTGCTTGAACTGCCCGGCTGCAAGCGAATTCCGCTTCCGCCATTTATCATCTTCCGGGCTTTGGCTTTGGTTTTCTGTATGTTCACAATGCCGCGCGCCGCGCCCGCTTTCGGCCTGTCGCGGGCTACGGAGTCCGCGCGAAGCTCAATGGTTCCGTCGCTGTTCTTTTTCCCCGCAAGAATCTGCGTGAACTCCGCCGCATCGACATTGGCGAAACTTTCGTAATCAGCGCGCTTTTGGGCTACTTCCCGCATGCCCGACCCATCTCCATCGGCCGGCTGTATATCCAGGCGCCGTATCCCCGCTTCGGCGCGGGTCTTGCCTGCCAATGCCTGCTCGACCGCTTCTTGCGCGGCGCCGGGAGGCCCGTTGACTTCGCCGTAGCCTATGCGCCCGCCCTCACCCCTGGCGACCGCCACCAGGGTGCGCTCCACCGGCGGTGGCTTGGGGATGTACAGGTGCAGGAGCTCGCCAAGGTTTTCTTCGATGCGCTGGTCGTGAGCGCGCAATGCGAGCAGTATCTGCCCCAATTCCTGCCAGCCTTCCTCAGGGCCGCTCGTGCTCAACCATTTCTCGGGGTCGGCCGTGGGCGGAATCAGGATGGGGCACACGATATAGCCGAGTTCCTTGCCGGGGGCAACGCGCATGGCCCTGCCAACAGCTTGCACGACGTCTATGGGGCTTTTGCGGGCCTCCAGGAACGCCACCGCGCTCAATGAGGGCGAATCGGTGCCCTCGCCGAATATGCCCACATTGATGATGCCGTGCGGTTGCTCTGCTGCTGCGGCGGCCAGCCGTCCCTTGGCGGTTTCGCGGGCCGCGGCGTTGCTTGATGCATCGAGGTGTTCGAGGCTGTAATCGGAAGCGGCCCTGCCGTCCGCGTTCTCGGCTAGCCATCGTGAGACCCACTGCTTCACACTGCCGGACTGGAGATCCGCCGCCATGTTTTTGGACTTGTCAACGGTGTTCATGAAGGCGATGCACGACTTGATGTCCACTTCCTCGCCTTGCGTCGCGCCGCCCATCGCCAAGGCAAATGCCAGGCCGCGCAGGTAGTCGGTGGTCGTTAGCTGGCCGCGGCCTTTGGTGCTTGTTTTCTTCGCCAACAGGTTCGCTGTCCTGAAAGCCCCCGGGTCGTTGACGCCCATGGCGATGATGCGATAGTCGGACAGCCAGCGATTGCGCACGGCCTCCTGGTAGCTCTTGCGGAACAGTTCCACGCCGAAGGTCGTTTCGTCGTCCATCGAGCGCACTATCCAGTTCGGGTTGCCAATGGGACGCTTGCCGTCATAGATGCGCGGCGTGGCTGTTTGATAGACGCGGTAGGTGGCGGGAAACCTGCCGCTGTCGTGACAAACGGTGAAGTCGCGAAGACGCTTTTCCTCTCTGTTCGCGGCAGGTGACTTCGAGTTCCTGCGCCTCAGACCCGCGGTTCTATGCGCTTCATCAGCGATCAGCACACTGGCTTTGACGCCAGCTTTCAACAGGGCCTCCGATACCCTGGCGCTGCTCTGGTAGGTACCGATAAGAACCTTGATAACGTTCTCGGAGGTTACTTGGCGCATCCACTCAGCTATTTCGCCGGCATCGGTAGTTACCTTGCCCTTCACTTCGGCTGCGCTGACATTGCTGTTATCGACGGTCGGATCCAGTGTGGCGTTGCGGCTTCCTTCTTTTTTGGGGTCGTAACCCGCCGTGGCGTCCGAGCAGACCGCCAGCACGTCTATCGAAGCGTTGGCGTATTGCAGATATTCACGCCTTATCTGGCCAACGAGGGCAATGGAAGGACAAAGCGCAATGGACAGCCCGCCCGCGGGCGTGAGTTCCTCGATGATCCGCAGCGATATGCGAGTCTTTCCAGTGCCGCAGGGCAGAATGATCCTGCCTCGGGCCTCGCCCGCCGGGAGTCCGCCACTGTTCGAGCCTTCCTGTTCTTTCAGAATGCGGACACTGCTGGCCACGGCTTCGTTTTGCATGCACGTTCTTGTTTGCAGCCGTACTTCGCCCGACTCATCGCCGTGGATATCCGGCTGGCAGTGTTCGCACTCGTCGGGGGCGGCGTTGGCCCGCCGCTGCTGGTGCAGGTCGTTTGCGATGTTGACCAGTTTGAGAGGCTTGTCCTGCATCGAGGCCGACTGCTCCGCGCCGCTGGCCAGCCGATTGTCGCCATTGGTGACGATCCAGCGCTCGGCCCAGAAATTCGCGGCGGATGCGGCCGAGAATTTGGCGATCTCGTTGCTCTTTATCGAGTCGCCGCGGCCGTTTTCGTCCAGCTTACGCGATTTGCACTGGATCGCGATGTATCCGTCATCGCCGCTACGCAAGGCTACCGCGTCTATTCCCACATCCAGTCTGGTGGTGTTCGGAAAATGTATCTCCCTGTCCGGCCATTTATCCCAAGGCCAGCAGTGCGCGATGTCCCATTCCTTGATAAATGGGCCGGACTCCACAGTGACGACCTCCAGCCATTCTCCGTCGGTCTCCTGCGGATTCATCTCGGCAATCTTCTTGATCGCCTGTTCGATGATGTCTTGCGCAGCCGAGGTCTCCATCATTCCTCCCTCTCACAAAACGGGGCGGGCTGAGTTGCGCGTTGGTTCTCTGCTGACATGGGTTGGCCGATCAATTTGCCAGCGAGAGAGGCGCAGCGCCCGTCAGCAAAGATAATGCAGTTTCCGTTTCCGCGCCAGAGGTATCGTCCCGGCAATCCGAATTCGTGCCGGGGCGCGAAAAGACAACTGCCGCGGCCAAATCGCAGTATTGCCTGTTCCAACCGGCATCGCGCAAAATTGTGGCTGCTTGAAGGACCTCCTTTTTCCCGTGCAAACATCCGATTCGAATCATCTTCCGTTCACTGCCGCGGTCAGGGAGTTCCTGCGCCTCGAGTCCCTGGGAGGCGTGCTGGTGCTGGCAGCGGCGGTTCTGGCGCTCTTGACCGCCAATTCGGCCTGGTCCGGCTACTACGAGGCCCTTCTCGAAACCGAAGCCGCCGTGCGGATCGGTTCGTTTCTGATCGAGAAACCGCTGCTGCTTTGGATCAACGACGGGCTGATGGCCGTGTTCTTCTTCCTGATCGGCCTGGAGCTCAAGCGCGAATTTCTGGAGGGGGAGCTCTCCTCGCCCGAAAAGCTTACCCTGCCCCTGATCGGGGCCGCGGGCGGAATCGCGGTGCCGGCCCTGTTCTACGCTCTGCTGAATGGATCGGATGCCACGGCAATGGACGGCTGGGCTATTCCGGTGGCCACCGATATTGCTTTCGTCCTGGCGCTGCTCGGAGCGTTCGGCTCGCGGGTGCCGCTCGCGCTAAAGGTGTTTGTGCTCACGCTCGCAATCATCGATGATCTCGCGGCGATTGCGATCATCGCCATCTTCTACGTCGCGGATCTTTCGCTCGCCGCCCTGCTATGGGCGGGCGCAATGTTCGTTGGCGCGGTGATTGCGAACCGCCTGGGCGTAACCCGAATAACCCCATACGCGCTGCTTGGATTGCTGATGTGGGTGGCCGTCCTGAAGTCCGGCGTTCACGCCACGTTGGCGGGCATCCTGATCGCATTGTGCATTCCGCTTCGTGACCGCGCGGGCGGCTCGCCCCTGCGGCAACTCGAGCACGATCTCCATGCCCCCGTGGCCTTCATCATTCTTCCGGTGTTTGCCTTCGCAAACGCCGGCCTGCCACTCCGGGAAATGGCGCTGGACGCCGTTTTTCATCCGGTGACGATCGGGGTGGCCGCCGGGCTGATTGCCGGCAAGTCGATCGGCATCACGTCCTTTATCGCGATCGCCGCTCTCGCGGGGATTGTGCGCCTGCCGCGGGAGATCAACTGGATGCAGGTGCTCGGCGTTGCCTTTGCTTGCGGGATCGGCTTTACGATGAGTCTTTTCATTGCCGGCCTGGCGCTCGAACACGGCAGCGGCGAATACTTCAACAAGGCGCGCCTGGGCGTGCTGCTGGGCTCAGCGATGGCTGCGCTGTTTGGAGGTCTGGTGCTCCACATGAGTCTCGCGCGGCGAGGCGCGAAGTAGCGAGAGCATACGCCGCCCGCGGCCGGCTGCCGTCAATCTTCGAGCAATTCGGCCAGCGGCGGTTGTGAGCGTGGATCGGCGGCGAGGCGCTTGGCGTGTTCCACGCCCCACTGGTCGAACGGGTTGACGCCCAGCAGCGTGGCCTGAACGAAGACCTTGTGTTCGTAGAGCGCGATCAATGCGCCCAAGTGCCGGGGATCGAGCCTCTCGAGCAGCAATATGTTCGAGGGACGGCCGCCGGGCAGGGCCTTGTGTGACGCCAACGGATCGGATGACATGGCGCTTTGCGGAAGGCCTCGCGCCAGGGCCTCGGCTTGCGCCAGCATCTGGCGCAGCGCTTCCAAGTGCATCCGCGGATAGGCGCCGCCGCCGTCCCGAACCGCGATAAAGTCGGCGCAGTGTGCGCGCGCGCCCTGCTGCGCCCATTGCATGATCGAGTGTTGCGCGTTCGAACCGGTGACCCCCAGCAGGGCCGCCACACCCCTGCCCTCAAGCGGACGGCCGTGCGCGTCGACGCTCTTGCCGAGGCTCTCCATTTCCAGTTGCTGCAGATAGGCCGGCAGCCCTTTCAGGCGCGTGTCGTACGGGAGCAGGAGTTGGGTCGAGCAACCCAGCATGGACTGGTTCCAGAACGCGAGAAGGCCCATCAGCACCGGCATGCCGGCTTCCGGGGGCGCCTCGAGAAAGTGCCGGTCCATCCAGCGCCCGCCTTCAAGAAACTCGATCATGCAGGCGGGGCCGAGCGACAGCCAGGCGCTCACGCCGGCGGCCGACCAGATCGAATAACGCCCGCCTACCGAATCCGGCATCAGAAACGCCATGCCGGGCGCGATTCCCCAGGCGGCCATGGCTTCGGCGTCGGCGGAAACGGCGGCGAAATGACGCGCCGGGGCGTCTTCGCCGAGCGCCGCGGTCAGCCAGTGGCGCGCCGAGTATGCATTGGCGGTTGTTTCCGCGGTGGAGAAGCTCTTCGAGCACACCACGAACAGCGTTTCCGCGGGGTCGTTCCGCGACAGCGCCCGCTCGAGCTCGACGCCGTCCATTTCCGACACGAAATCCACCGGACGGGAGTTTTCGTCCCCCAGCGCGGAACACAAAAGCCGCGCACCGAGGTCCGAGCCCCCGATGCCGATATTGACGATGCGCTTCAGCGGCGCGCCCGCCGCCCCCACCATCTTGCCGGCCCGGAACCGCCGGGCAAACGCGCCCGTTCGCTTCCGCTGCTCGGACAGCAGCGCATTTGCCGGGTTCGCGGAACGGGCGTCCGGATGCAGCGCGGCGCGATTCTCGCTTGGGTTTACGACCTTACCGGCGAACAGAGCGGCCCGGGCGGCCTCAAGCCCTCGCGCCTCAGCCAGTGCCTTGAGAAGTCCGGGAGTCTTGCCGTTCAGCCTTTGCCGGCTGTAATCCAGCAGCAGTCCGGCCCCCGCGGGGCCGTCGCTGCACAGGGAATAGTCCGCGAACCGGCCCGGCTCATCCAGCAATTCACCCAGCCGCCACCCGCGCGCCTGCCCCGCGTGCTCCAGGAGCACGTCCCATTCCGGCAAGGAAGCGATGTCCCCAGGGATGGGCGGCAACCCCGCTTACAGGACGTAGATGATGGCGAGCAGGCCGGTTGCGGTCATCGTGACCGTATACGGCAGCGCCATCAGCACCATCCGCAGATAACTCAGGCGGATGGCCGGCGCCAGCGCCGTGGTCAGCAGGAACAGGAAGGCCGCCTGGCCGTTCGGCGTGCCCACGCTGGGAATATTGGTGCCGGTATTGATGGCCACGACCAGCAGCTCGAACTGCGAACGGTCGATCAGTCCGTCGAACAGCGCCTGCTTGACCTCGGCGATATACACCGTGGCCACGAACACGTTGTCGCTGATCAGCGACAGAACCCCGTTGGCCAGGTACATGATCGCCAGCTGCTCGGTGCCGTCGCGGGTGAAGATCAGGTCGGTGACCGGCTTGAAGAGCTTCTGGTCGTAAATGACCGCGACAATGCCGAAGAACACGACCAGCAGCGCGGTAAAGGGAAGCGCCTCCTGAAAGGCCTTGCCGAGCCGGTGCTCTTCAGTGACTCCGGAAAAAGCCGTGGCGAGCACGATGATCATCAGGCCGATCAGGCCCACCTCGGTGTGGTGAAGCTGATGCAGACTCAGCGCGACGATCAGAACGACGGCCGCACCGCCCTGGGCCACCAGAGCGGCATTCTGCTTCGGCGTGCGGCGCTCGGACGCCTCGCGGTCGTAGCGTTCGAGGACCTCGCGCACGGCAGGGCTTAGCTTGACGCCGTAGCCGAACTTGCCGACAAGCTCCAGCGCCGCGCAGGTGAGCAGTCCCACCACCAGCACGGGCATGGTCACCGGCGCCATGTTCAGGAAGAACTGCCCGAAATCCCATCCGGCTTCGCCGAAAGCGCGGCCCGCTTCCTTGGCGAGGAGAAGGTTTTGCGGCTCGCCGACCAGCGTCGTAACGCCGCCCAGCGCGGTGCCTACGGCGGCGTGCATCATCAGCCCGCGAAGAAAGGCGCGGAACTGGCGCAGTTCCGCCATCTTGTCCGCTTCAACCCGCGAGTCGTCCGTGAGCACCTTCGAGGCTTCGCCCCCCGACAGGCCCGACGCGACCGAATGGTAGATACGGTAAAAGCCGATCGCCACCGAGATGATGACCGCCGTAACGGTCAGCGCATCAAGATACGCGGACAGCACCGCGGCCGTTGCGCTGAAGAGCAGCGAGAGCAGCAGCCGGGAGCGCACCCCGAGCAGAATGCGGGTGAAAACGTAGAGCAGCATCTCCTTCAAGAAGAAGATGCCCGCCACCATGAAGATCATCAGCAGGATGACGGGAAAGTTCTCCAGCGTCTTTGTGTACAGCGTCTCCGGCGACGTCATGCCCATCAGGACCGCCTGTATCGCCAGCAATCCGCCGGGCTGCAGCGGATAGCAGCGCAGCGCCATCGCCAGCGTGAAGATGAATTGCAGAACCAGCACCCAGCCCGCAATGAACTCGCCGCCCGGCAGCAGGAACCACAGGATCGGGTTGACGATCAGAAACGCGATGATCGTCTGCTTGTACCAGCGGGGCGAGTCGCCCAGAAAGTTTTGTGCGAAAGCGGACCGAATTGACTGCGCCACGATTTACTCCAGTTCGGCAAAAGCCGGATTCTATTTCATGAGAATCAGGTATCCCTGAGTTCCTTCAGCCAGGCGGCGCCGCGTTCGGACTTGGCGTCGATATTGCACAGCATTTTCTCGTGTGCTTCCAGGTCCTCGGCGCCGGGCTCAAAGCGGACAAACTCAAGGCCCTCCCGATCGATGGTCCGCTTCGCGCCGCCGCCCGCCTCCTCGTTCATGCTGAGTTTGCCCTGCCCCATCGTCATGCGAAGCCACACCGAGGCCGTCAGGCGGGCGTCCTCCAGGGCATCGTGGTAGCCCCGCCCGCTGGACGCGACACCCAGGCGAAGGCTCAGCGCGTCGAGGTTGTTGCGCTGCGAGGGATAGCGCGCCCGCGCCATCTTCAGCGTGCAGGTCGAGTCGCAGATCTCGCCAAGCCGTTCCTTTCTTTGGGCCTTCTTAAGTTCCGCATCGAGAAACCCCAGGTCGAACTCGATGTTGTGCCCGAGCAGGTGGGCGCCGCGCACGAATGCAAGAAACTCTTCGGCAAGTTCCGCAAATTTCGGCTGACCCGCCACCTGGTCGTCGCTTATACCGTGGATTCGGGAGGACTCCGCCGGGATCGACCGCTGTGGGTCGATCAGCCGATGGAAATCGCGGCCGGTGAACTGCCGCTCGACCAGCTCCACACAGCCGACGGAAATGACGCGGTCGCCGGAATTGGGGTCCAGCCCGGTGGTTTCGACGTCAATGGCAACGTGGCGCATGGTTCCGGTATCCAGCGGCGAATCAGGATTCCACTGCGCCGGCCGCAACCAGCGAGTTCATCGCCTCGCGCGCGAGCATGTCCGCGCGCTCATTGCCCGGATTTCCGGCGTGTCCCCGAACCCAGCGCCACTCGACCGAGTGGCGGACGCAGATCTTGTCGAGATCGCGCCACAGGTCCTCGTTGCGCACAGGCTTCTTGTTCGCGGTCTTCCAGCCGTTGCGCTTCCATTTGTCCAGCCAGCCCTTCATGCCCTTCTGCACATAGGTCGAATCGGTGTGCAGCACCACCCGGCAGGGGCGCTTCAAGGCCTCCAGTGCGCGTAGCGCTGCGGTAAGTTCCATGCGATTGTTGGTGGTGTGCGGCTCCGCGCCGCTGATCTCGCGCTCGTGCTCCCCCGCACGCAACAGCGCCGCCCAGCCGCCGGGTCCCGGGTTGCCCGAGCAGGCGCCATCGGTATAAATCTCCACCTGCTGCACGGAACCGGATTGTACCGTTCGGGCGCGCCGGGACTCGCACTTGGGCACGCAGGCACACTGACCAGGTTCTTCCGGGAGACGCATGAATACATCTATGGGGCTCGCGGCGATATCCCTGGCGCGCGGGGACTCTTACCGGGTCCTTCCGGGAGACGCATGAATACATCCCTGTAGCTTGCTCCGGCATCCCTGCCTCCAATACTCCCGGAAGGACCCGGTAAGAGTCCCCGCGAACAGCAATAGTGGTTGCGTGCGATAGCTGTAGAATCGCGCCATGCCGATTCTTGAGGGAAAGCGGGCGCTGATCGCCGGCATCGCGAGCAAGCGCTCGATCGCCTGGGGCATCGCCCGGAGTTTTCACCGCGAGGGCGCTGAAGTCGCGCTGAGCGCGTTGCCCGGACGCATGCTTGAGCGCGCCGAGTCCTTCGCGCCTGAAGTCGATGCGCCTTTCTGCCTCGGTATGGACGTCAGCAGCGACCAATCGATCGAGGAGGCCTTCGCGCAGTTGCGGGAATCCTGGTCCGGGCTCGATATCCTGGTCCACTCGATCGCCTTTGCGCCCGGCGACAACCTCAAGGGCGACTTTGCCGACAGCGTGTCGCGGGACGGCTTCCGTATCTCCCACGACGTTTCCGCCTACAGCTTCGCCGCGCTGGCGCGCGCCGCGACGCCATTGATGGCCGACGGCGGGACACTTTTGACGCTGTCGTATTCGGGCTCTACCCGGGCCGTGAAGAACTACAACGTCATGGGACCCGCAAAGGCCAGCCTGGAGGCGGTAACGCGCGCCCTGGCCATGGACCTGGGCAAGAAGGGCATACGCGTCAACGCGCTTTCGCCGGGGCCGGTCAAGACGCTGTCGGCCGCCGGCATTCCGAACTTCCGCAAGATGCTGCACCGCTACGAAGCCGCAGCGCCGCTCAGGCGCAACGTGACGCTTGACGAAGTGGGCAACGCCGCCGTGTTCCTGTGCTCGGAGATGGCGTCCGGCATTACCGGCGTCGTGCTACAGGTCGACGCCGGCATGGGCGCCGTGGGACTCGCCTTCCCCGACTAACGCCCCACCGCGCACTTGCTAAAGCCATGCGCGTGCCTGCCCCTTCGCGGAGCATAAAAGCAGGATAGCGATTCTGAGCCATGGATGGCGCCTCCGCGACGGGGCAGGCACGCGCATGGCGAGGAAGCACACCCCCGACGGACGGAGCTTTCAGGCGAGTTCGGTGAGGATCTCGCCGACCGGGCGGCGCTTCTGCTCGGGAATGATCCGCGGATAGCCGATCGAGAAGAGGCCCACGACCATTTCGTCGTCCGGGCTCACACCCAGCAGTTCGTAGAACCGTTCGTCCCGCGTGACCGCCCCCGTGCTCCACTTGCAGGCGACGCCGTCCTCCCACAGGCACAGCATGAAATTCTGTATCGCGCAGCAGCAGGCGGCGTAGTCCTCGCGCTCGCGAAAAGCTTCCTCCGTTCGGCGGCAGGTCACAGCCATCCAGTGCGGCGCCGCCTCCATGAGCTGGCGCCTCTTCTTCGCCGCCCCGGCACCGCGCTTGGCAAGGGTCAGCTCGCCGGCGACCTCGACCATGGCGTCCACGGTAGCGGCGCCCAGCAGGAAGAACCGCCAGGGCTCGGTCAGATGATGGTTGGGGGCCCAGCGCGCCGCATCGATGGCCGCCAGCAGCAACTCGCGCGGCGGCGGCTCGGGCTTGAACAGGGCGACCGTGCGCCGCTCGCGCACCAGGCGCAGGCCCGGTTGCGGCGAGTCACTCACTCTTCGTCGCGGCCGCGCTGCCGGCTCGCCTCGCCCAGCACGCCGCTCTCGCCCTCCAGCCGCGCGATCGTCACCGCGCCGCAACTGTCGCCGAATACGTTCACCGCGGTGCGCGACATATCGAGAATCCGGTCAAATACGAACAGGACGCCGATCGCCTCCACCGGCAGGCCCACCGCCCCGAGGATCACCGCGATCGCGACGAATGAAGCCGCGGGAACGCCGGCCACGCCGATCGACGTGAGCAGCGCGGCGAAGACAATCGTGAATTGCACGCCGAAGCCTATTTCCAGACCGTAGGCCTGGGCGATGAACATCACGGCAACGCACTCATACAGCGCGGTGCCGTCCATGTTGACGGTTGCGCCCAGCGGCAGAACGAAACCCGTCGTGCGGCTGGAAACTTTCGCATTGTCCTCCACGCAGCGCATCGTGATCGGAAGCGTCGCGGAAGATGAGGCCGTCGAAAACGCGGTCAGCAGAGCCGGCGCCATCGCCCGATACTGGCGCAGCGGGTTCACGCGCGCCACGAACAGCAGTATCAGCGGCATCACCACGAGGAAATGAATCGCCAGGGCCGCCAGCACGGTGATCGAGAAGACCACCAGCGGCCTGGCCGCGCCCAGGCCGACATCCGCCACGACCGAAGCGACGAGCCCGAAGACCCCAATCGGGGCAAACCGCATGACAAACCGGGTGACCCCCATCATCGCCTCGAAGCAGGCCTGCACGAAACTGGTGACCTGCTGGCGCCGTTCCTTCACAAGTTGGGAAATGAAGTAGCCGAACAGGATGCAGAAAACGATGACGCCCAGCATCTGGCCCTCGGCGGCGGCCCTGACGATGTTCGGCGGAAACATCCGCAGAAACACTTCCGCAACGCCGCCCTCGGCGCCCGCCACCCGCGAGGCCACCAACTCCGAATTGGTCTCGAAATCCAAAAGCCCGCCCACGGCGACCCCGTTGAGAATGCCCGGCTTCACCAGGTTCACGACGGTCAGCCCCACCAGCACGGCAATCGTGGATGTGGCCAGGTAATAGAGAACCGTCTTCCCGCCCAGCCGGCCCAGCGTGCCGGGGCCGCCCAGGCCGGCCACGCCGGAAATGATCGACGTGGCGATCAGCGGCACGATCAGCATTTTCAGCGCGTTGAGAAACAGCGTGCCGATGTAGTCGTAAATCGAGTCGTAGGTTACGCCGGCGATCAATTCGGCGGTGTCGCCGCTGATCAGCCCGGCGATCACGCCGAGCAAAATCCCGGCGAAAATCTGCGCGTACAGGGGCCAGCGCAACGGATTCCACTGGCTCACGGCGTGTCCTCCAGCGTTTCGGGCGCAATCCAGACGCTGGCCCTGTCGCGCACGCTGGCGCGATAGGCGTCGAATTGCATTAACCCCTCGCGGTCTTCCAGGTCGGCCTTGACTTCGTCGCGCTGATCCCGGGCAATCGTTTCCGGACGCCCCGGAAACACCTCGGAAACCTCAAACAGCGCGTAACGTCCGTCCAGCAGCCTGAGTCCCTCGGCGGAATGTCCGGGCGCGGCGGCGAAAATGGCATTCAGCAGTTCCGAGGGGAAGCCGGCGGAATCCCTGCGCATTTCCTCCTCGTCGAAATACTCCACGCCCTCCGCTTCGGCCAGTTCGGGCAGGCCGTCGCCGGCCTGGCGCCGTTCAAGCAACTCCGCTCCCCGGGCCGCGGCGGCCTCCGCGGCCGCGTCGCTGACCAGTATCTCCCGAATGCGATCCGCCACTTCCTCCAGCGGCTGCTGCTCCGAAGGCTGATGACGGGCGGCGCGCAGGACGATCGCGCGCTCGGGTCCCAGCTGGAGTATCCGCGAGTTCTCGCCGCGGTCCAGCACGGTCTCCCCGTAGGCGGCGTCGATCACGCGCCGGTTGCCGGCAAACTCTCCCGCGCCCTCGCGGGTAAAGTTCCCGATGGTCTTCAGCGGCAGCTCAAGTTCCTCGGCTATCCAGGCCAGGCCGTCATCGCTCTCCAGCGCCATGTCGGCCAGCCGGTCGGCCAGGTCGTAAAAGCGCGTTCGGCCCCGGCGTTCCTGAAGGTCCGCCAGCACGTCCTCCCTGGCATCTTCGAACGGCGCAATGTCCCCTCCGCGCAAGCCGTCCAGGCGAATGATGTGATAGCCGAACTGCGTTTGCACCGGCGCTGTGTATCGGCCGACTTCCTCCAGGCCGAACAGCGCTTCCTCGAACTCCGGAACGAAAACGCCGCGTTCGTTCCATCCCAGGTCCCCGCCCAGCGAGGCGGAACCCGGATCCTCGGAATATTCCCCTGCCAGGGCGGCAAAGTCTTCCCCGGCCTCAAGCCGGGCAACAAGCTCGTTGGCGCGGGCCAGCACTTCGTCGTCGCCTTCCGGGCTGGCCGCCAGCAGGATGTGACTGGACTGGCGCTGCAGCGGGCTGATGAACTGGTCGCGATTCTGCTCGTACCATTCCAGGGCGTCCTGCTCGGTGATCTCCTGCTGTCCCGGCAGGCTCGCGGCATCGATTTCGATGTATTCCAGGTCCAGGTATTCGCGCGTCCATAAGCCGGATGCGTTCTGCCCGTAATACTCGCTTACCTGTTCGTCGGTCACGGCCACACCGGCGCGGAAAGCCTCCGGAGAAACGAACAGGCCGCGAACCGCCCGGCTCTCCTGCACCAGTTCAATGTAGAAACGAAAGTCCACCGGCGTAAAGAAGGCGCTCTCGGCGATGCCCCGGTAGAACTGCTGCTGCGTCATCAGCCCGCGCTGCTGATATTCGAACCATGACGGCGACTCGCCAATGTTGGCCAGGGCGCTGCGGTACAAATCAACCGAGAAGGCCCCGCCGTCCAGAAACGCGGGAATACTCTGAATCACGCTCGCCAGCCGCGCGTCGCTGGTCGTAAAACCGCGCTCTACGGCATGCGCCTGCATCATGCGCATGTCGATCATGTCGTCGAGCACGAGCGCGCGAAGCTCCTGCTCGAACTCCTCGGGGAGCGCTTCGCCGAACTGTTCGCGGAGCCTGATCTGCTCCTCATCCAGCGTGCGCAGGAACTCGGCCTGCCCGATTTCCACGCCGTCCACGCTGGCTACGGCCGTGCTGGACATGCCCACATTGCCCCGCATGGTGCCGAAAGTCAGCACCAGCGCAAGCCCGATTACGCCGAAGATGATGCCGGCAACCCAGCCGCTGAGACGGTCACGGATTAGCTGAAGCATAAGAGCGTGCTACGCTCCCGAACAGGGAGAGTAGTGGCGGAGTGGACGGGACTCGAACCCGCGACCACCGGATTGACAGCCCGGTATTCTAACCATCTGAACTACCACTCCGCTATGGGTGCTGAGGGGCTTGAACCCCCGACCTTCGCCGTGTAAGAGCGACGCTCTCCCAACTGAGCTAAGCACCCGCCGGCGCCATGACCCTCGCGGAACTCGCCGCAACAGCTGAACGGGGGCAAGCCCCGCAAGCTGGAGGTGGTTAGTTTACGGCATCCCTCAGGGCACGGCCTGCCTTGAATCCGGGAACCGAGGTCGCGGCGATTTGTATCGTCTCTCCGGTGCGGGGATTGCGTCCTTGCCGTGCGGCGCGATGCTTGACGCTGAAGGTCCCGAAACCGACCAGAGATACCGAGTCTCCCTGTCCCAACGCACCGCTAATGGCCCCTAAGACCGCATCCACGGCACGCGCCGCATCCGCTTTCGCAAGATCCGCAGCCGACGCCACGGCATCCGTAAGTTCCCGTTTGTTCATGCAATTCTCCGTAGTATTTTGCCCGGATCTACCGGTTCGATAGGCACTGGCGGTGTCCAAAGGACAATGAAATCCACCCCTAAAACTGGTATAGCGGCACCCAAAACCAGTGATGCCGCCATATCATCCCAAAAGCCGGGAAAAAATCCCGGATGGCTGCGAATTATGTACTAATCCCCAAGCCGCCGCAATATTACATACTCTCCACGGCAAACGCACGCCGCGCCTGCAAAAAACAGGTCTGAGGGGCCCCGGGGAAGGAGGCTCAGTGGGTGCGCGGTTGATCCGGTGGCGAGGGGGGCGCGGCGGGCGTCGAGGTCGCCGCGGCGGCCTGATCGTCGGCAACGGGCGCGGCCACTCCGGGCATGTTCTCCAGGGCGTGCTCCAGCACTTCGTCGATCCAGCGCACCGACCGGATATCGAGGCTGCGCTTGACGTTGGCCGGGATCTCGGCCAGGTCCTTCACGCACTCCTCCGGAATCAGGACGCGCTCGATGCCGCCCCGGTGCGCGGCCAGCAGTTTTTCCTTCAGCCCGCCGACCGGCAATACCTCGCCGCCCAGCGTTATTTCGCCGGTCATGGCGACGTCGGCGCGCACCGGGATGCCGGTCAGCGCCGACACCAGGGCGGTGCACATGCCGATGCCGGCGCTGGGGCCGTCCTTGGGCGTGGCGCCTTCCGGGACATGCACGTGCAGGTCCAGGTCGGACTGAAAGCCCGGATCCAGCCCCAGCGAGGCGGCCCGCGTCCGAACGACGGTCAGCGCGGCCTGGATTGACTCCTGCATGACGTCGCCCAGCTTGCCGGTCAGCGTGAGCTTGCCCTTGCCCGGCGAGACCGAGGCCTCGATGCGCAGCAGCTCGCCGCCGACTTCCGTCCACGCCAAGCCCTGGGTCTGGCCCACCCGGTTCTGGTTTTCGGCGCGGCCGTAGCGGAACTTGCGCACGCCGAGGTACGGCTCGAGCTGGCGGGGGCCGATGCAGATTTCCCTGGGCGAAGGACGCAGCAACTGCCGCTTGACGACCTTGCGGCACACCCGTGCGATCTCGCGCTCCAGGTTGCGCACTCCGGCCTCGCGGGTGTAATGGCGAATGATGTTGCGCAGGCCGCCGGCCGTGAAGCGGAGCTCGTCCTTGCGCACGCCGTTGTTCTTCATCTGCTTGGCGATCAGGTAGTTGCGCGCGATAGCCAGTTTCTCGTCCTCGGTGTAGCCGGGAATCCGCAGGACTTCCATCCGGTCCAGCAGCGGCGGCGGTATCGCCAGCGTGTTGGCAGTGCAGACGAACATCACGCGCGACAGATCGAAATCGACCTCCAGGTAGTGGTCGTTAAAGGTGGAATTCTGCTCCGGATCGAGCACCTCCAGCAGCGCCGAGGACGGGTCGCCGCGAAAGTCCATGGACATCTTGTCCACCTCGTCGAACAGGAACAGCGGGTTGCGCACGCCCGACCGCGCCAGGTTCTGGATGATCTTGCCCGGCAGCGCGCCGATATAGGTGCGCCGGTGGCCGCGTATTTCCGCCTCGTCGCGCACGCCGCCCAGCGACATGCGCACGAAGGAGCGGTTGGTGGCCCTCGCTATCGAACGGCCCAGGGACGTCTTGCCGACGCCCGGAGGACCGACCAGGCACAGGATGGGCCCCTTCAGCGACCGGACGCGCTTCTGCACCGCCAGGTACTCGAGGATGCGCTCCTTGACCTTCTCCAGTCCGTAGTGGTCCTCTTCCAGCACCTTTGCGGCCCGCGCCAGGTCGCCGTTGGTCCGGCGCTGCTTCTTCCAGGGCGCCTTCAGCAGCCAGTCCAGGTAGTTGCGCACCACGGTGGCCTCGGCCGACATCGGCGCCATCATCTTGAGCTTGCCCAGCTCGGTCATGGCCTTTTCCTGTGCCTCCTTGGTCATGCCGGCTTCCTTGATCCCCTTCTCGAGCGAGGTAATCTCGTCCGGCGCCTCGTCGAGCTCGCCCAGCTCCTTCTGGATGGCCTTCATCTGCTCGTTCAGGTAGTACTCGCGCTGGCTCTTCTCCATTTGCGTCTTCACGCGGCCGCGAATCTTGCGCTCGATCTTGAGCATGTCGATCTCGCTGCCCATGAGGCCCACCAGGTATTCCATGCGCTTGCCCGGATCGCCGGTCTCCAGCACGACCTGCTTCTTCTCGAGCGCAAGCTGCATGTGCGCGGCGATCGTGTCGGCCAGCCTGCCAGTGTCGTCCAGCCCCGACACGCCGGCCAGCGCTTCGGGAGGAACGTTCTTGTGCAGCTTCACGTACGACTCGAACTGGCTCAGCAGCGAGCGGCGCAGCGCTTCCATTTCCTCGGGCTTGTCCTTCCCTGCGGCCTCTTCCGAGACGGTCTCGAACTCCGCGCTGAAGAACTTGCCTGACTTGAGCGAATTGAGGCGCGCGCGCAAGACGCCCTGAACCATCACCTTCACCGTGTTGTCCGGCATCTTCATCATCTGCAGCACGGTCGCCAGCGTGCCTACCCGGTAGATGTCGCGCGCCTGCGGTTCGTCCACTTCCGGCTTTCGTTGCGCGACCAGAAGGATCTCCTTGCCCACGGCCATCGCGTTTTCCAGCGCCAGGATCGAGGGCTTGCGGCCCACGAACAGCGGAACGACCATGTGCGGGTACACGACCACGTCGCGCAAGGGCAGGACTGCCAATCGGCGCGGCACGGCCAGGTCGGTGCTGGTGTCGTCGGTCATGGTGTTACCTCGATATGGGGCTGGCCGGCGTCAATCCCAACCCCGAACGCGTAGCCGGCGATGCGGCCGGTTTCCTGCCCCGCAACGGATTTCGCCATGCCGCGAGGGAGAAGACTAGCCATCCGATCCCGTGGCCCTCTCGTATTCCTCGGGCGGCTTCAGGGCCAGCGGCTCGCCGGTCTCGTACACCACCAGGGGCTTGTTCTGGCCCATGATCGCCCCGCGGTCGAGCACCACGCGGCGGGCGTTCTTCAGCGAAGGAAGGTCGAACATCGTGTCCAGCAGCACGTCCTCCAGGATGGTGCGCAAACCGCGCGCGCCGGTCTTCCTTTCCATGGCCCGCTCGGCAATGGCCTGGAGGGCGCCCTCGTGGAATTCGAGTTCGCAGTTCTCCATTTCGAACAGCACGCGGTACTGCTTGGTCAGCGCGTTCTTCGGCTCGACCAGGATGGCCATCAGCGCATCGAGGTCCAGCGGATAAAGCGTGGCCACCAGCGGCAGCCGCCCGACGAATTCGGGTATCAGCCCGTAGCGGATCAGGTCTTCGGGCTCCACGTGCGAAAGCACGTCGCCCAGGCGCTGGCTTTCGTCCTCGTCCCAGACTTCCGCGGTGAAGCCGATGCCGCTGCGTTCGGTCCGGTTGCGGATGATGGCGTCCAGCCCGGCGAACGCGCCGCCGCAGATGAACAGGATGTTCGACGTATCGACCTGCAGGAATTCCTGCTGCGGATGCTTGCGGCCGCCCTGCGGCGGCACCGAAGCCACGGTGCCCTCGATGAGCTTGAGCAGCGCCTGCTGGACGCCCTCGCCGGAAACGTCGCGGGTGATGGAGGGATTGTCCGACTTGCGCGAAATCTTGTCGATCTCGTCGATATAGACGATCCCGGTCTGGGCCTTCTCGACATCGTAGTCGCACTTCTGAAGCAGCTTCTGAATGATGTTCTCGACGTCCTCGCCCACGTAACCGGCCTCGGTCAGCGTGGTCGCGTCGGCGATCGTGAAGGGCACGTTGAGTATGCGCGCAAGCGTCTCGGCCAGCAGGGTCTTGCCGCAGCCGGTTGGTCCGATCAGCAGAATGTTGCTCTTTGCGATCTCCACGTCGGGCGCGTCCTTTTCCCTGCGCCGCGAACGCATGCGCTTGAAGTGGTTGTAGACCGCCACCGACAGCACCTTCTTGGCCCGGTCCTGGCCGATCACGTATTCGTTCAGGAATTTCATGATCCCCGCCGGCAGCGGCAGGGACACCGGCTGGTTTTCCGCCCGGTCCTCGAATTCCTCGCGGATTATGTCGATGCACAACTCGACGCACTCGTCGCAGATGTACACGGAAGGGCCCGCTATGAGCTTGCGTACCTCATGCTGGCTCTTGCCGCAGAACGAACAGTAGAGGAGTTTCCGCTCGCCTCCGCCGCCACGATTATTTTTGCTGGACATAGCTTTTGTGCGATGCAGTCACGCCTGAGCGCACGCTGGCATTGTAACCGCTAGCAGCCCGCGGCAAGGCTCCGCGTCGCGCCGAGACCGGCGAGACACCCGCCTGGCAAGGCGCGAGGAGCGCGCATAGCGAGCCTATGCAAGCGACGAGCAACGCAGTCCAGGCGGGATGGATCGCCGGTCGAACGCAGCGGGGCCTTGCCGCGGGCTGCTAGCCGCTGTCCTCTTCCGGCGCGGCCACCTCGTCGCGGCTGGCCAGAACGCGGTCGATGAGCCCGTAGGAGCACGCTTCCTCGCCGCTCATGAAATGGTCCCGGTCGGTGTCGCGGGCAATGCGCTTCAAGGGCTGGCCGGTATGTTCGGCCAGGATCCGGTTCAGCCGCTCCCGGGTCTTGAGCATCTCCTTGGCGTGAATGTCCACGTCGGATGCCTGACCCTGAAAGCTGCCCATGGGTTGATGGATCATGACGCGCGAATGCGGCAGGCAGTAGCGCTTGCCCTTGGCGCCGCCCGCGAGCAGCAGTGCACCCATGCTGGCGGCCTGCCCGAGACAGAGCGTGCTCACGTCGGGCTTGATGAACTGCATCGTGTCGTAGATGGACAGCCCGGAACTCACCAGGCCGCCCGGCGAATTGATGTAGAGGCTGATGTCCTTTCCGGGGTTCTCGGACTCCAGGAAAATCAGTTGGGCCACGATCAGGTTGGCCATGTGGTCGTCCACGGCGCCCACTACGAACACCAGCCGCTCCTTGAGCAGGCGGGAATAGATGTCATAGGCGCGCTCGCCGCGGGCGGTCTGCTCCACGACCATGGGCACGAGATTCAGTGCTTTTTCATTCATTGGGCAGTTCCTCCGGAAAGGACGGGGGGCATGGGTTCCATGAACTCGTCGAAGGCCATCGGGCGCGGCGTGACGGCGGCGTTCTCGTACAGCCATTCGAGCACCTGTTCCTCGCGCATCCGCGCGCGCAGGTTGCCGACCAGCTCGCGGTTGCCCGCCAGCTCCGCGAACGCCGCCTCCGGATCGGGCGCTCCGGCGGCAAGCACCTGCAATTGCTCGCGCAGCTTCTGATCGTCGGCCGCGATTTCCTCGCGCGCCGCGAGCTCGTTGATGAGCAGTTGCAGACGCACGCGCTGCTCCGCCGCGGCCCGCATCCCGGGCAGTTCCTCCGGCAACTCGGGCGGCTCAGGGGTATCTTCGTCGCCGTCCGGATCCGGAGGAGGAGGCGGCGGACGCATGGCCGCCCGCGCCTGTTCGACTTCCTGGTCCACCAGCGTCCTGGGCGTCAGGCCGGGATTCGCGCTCAGCAACTGGTCGAACAGGGCCTGGCGCTTGTGTTCCTCGCAAACGGACCGCAATTCGCGTTCCAGCGTCGCGCGCACGTTCGAGCGCAATTCTTCGATGGAGCCGCTCTCGACCCCCAGTTTCCCGATGAACTCTTCGTCGAGGTCCGGCAGCGCGGGCTCCGACACGCTCACGACTTCGACTTCGTAGAGCACGCGCTTACCGCGCAGCGCTTCGTCGGGGTAGTCGGCCGGCATCTTCAGGCGGAACTTCTTCTTTCTGGCAGCGGACAATCCCACCAGGCGCTCTTCAAGCTGCGGCATCAGGCGGGTCTCGCCCAGCATCAGAGGCGCCTCCTTGATCTCTCCGGCGTCCACGGTCTGGCGCCGCCGCGAAACGCGTAGATTCGCCACCATGCGGTCGCCTTCGCGCGCCGGCCGGTCGACGTCCTCCCACTGCGCGTCGCGCCGCCGCAGGCGCTCTATCGTTCGGTCCACGTCCCGCTCGCTGATTTCCACCTGGGGCTGCTCATAGGCGAGTTCGTCGAGGCGGTTGAACTCGATGTCCGGGAGCACGTCGAACGTGGCTTCGTATTCGAGGTCGGCGCCTTCGCGCGCCTGGCTGGTCTTGACCTCACCACCTCCCACCACCCGGAGTTTCCGGTTCTGCGCGCCCTCGCGGAAACTCCGCTCGATGGTCTCGCGGGTCAGTTCGTTCCAGACGTCCTGGCCGTAGCGCTGCCGGATCAGCTTGATCGGCGCCTTGCCGGGCCGAAATCCGCGTATCCGCGTGCGCCGCCGCAGCGCGCCCAGGCGCGCCAGGAATTCCTGCTGCAGGACGGTGGCGGGGACCTGCACGTGCATGACGCGGCGAAGTCCCTCGCCGTCTTCGACCTTGTAGCTTGCGCTGTCGAGATTCATATGGCCGGATGGTTCGATCGCCGTTTCAGGGGAGGGGTACTGGTGCGAAAGGAGAGATTCGAACTCTCAAGGGGATAACCCCACAGGAACCTAAATCCTGCGCGTCTACCAATTCCGCCACTTCCGCTCCCCCTAATTATAGATTTGCCGGCGCGCTTCGATCCCGCAAATCCTCGGTTCCTGTTGCCCACCTGTTCCGGGACACGCCTGCAAGCACATCCCTGTGGGCTCGGCGTCGGCGGTACCGCCTTGTTCATTGCCCCCTCCCCACCGGGGACGCGTGAAGTCATCCTGACGCTCGGCGGGGGCGTCCTGCCCCCGACGCCCCTGTGGGGAGGGGGCAATGAACAAGGCTTGCTTGCCGCCAGCCCTTGTACCGCGCCGGCTTAAGCCCTTCGTTCGTTCCCCTCCTCGCAGGCGCGTTGGAGCAGGGACAGCGAGAATCGAGCCAGGATGGCGTCGCCAGCGAGGAGGGGAACGAACGAAGGGCGAGGAAGCACGAACAGGAACCGAGGGTCAGGAGGTGAGGAGTTCGAGGGCGGTCTGGTATTTCTCGGCGGTGCGGGCGATTACGCTTTCCGGCAGGCGGGGCGCGGGCGGCTCATGGTCCCAGTCCACCGAGTTCAGGTAATCGCGCACGAACTGCTTGTCGTAGCTCGGCGGGGATACGCCCACCCGGTACTCGGAGGCCGGCCAGAAGCGCGAGGAGTCAGGCGTCAGCACTTCGTCGATCAGCACCAGCTCCCCGGCCGCGTTGATCCCGAACTCGAACTTTGTGTCGGCCACGATGATGCCGCGCGCGGCGGCATGCTCGGTTCCGAACCGGAACAGGGCCAGCGCGATGTCCCTCACCTGCTCGGCCAGCGCGTCGCCTATCAGGGCCGCGGTCTGCGCCATTCCGATGTTCTCGTCGTGCTCGCCCGCTTCGGCCTTGGTGGCCGGAGTGAATATGGCCTCCGGCAGACGCTCGCCCAGGCGAAGGCCCTCCGGCAGGCGGATGCCGCACACTTCGCCGGTGGCCTGGTAGTCCTTCCAGCCCGAGCCGATCAAATGGCCGCGGACTACGGCCTCAACGGGCAGCGCCCGCACCCTTTCCATCAACGCCGAGCGCGACTCGAGCTCCTCAAGCGCGTCCGGTTCGAGGCCGTCAATCACGTCGCCCAGCGGCGTGTGCAGCAGCGCATTCGGCACGATTTGGCCGGTATTGGCAAACCAGAAACGCGATAGCGCGGTCAGCACGCGGCCCTTGCCGGGAATGGGATCGGGCAGCACCACGTCGAAAGCGGAAATACGGTCGCTGGTCACCAGCAGCAGGCGGTCGTCGCCCACCGCAAAGAGGTCGCGAACCTTGCCGCTGCCGATGGACTGCAAACCCGGAATTTCGGTATACGATACGGTCACTGCCTGCTCCCCAGTGTTGTGTCGGGCGTATTCTAGTGTGCTGAGCGCGACACTGCCCACGCCAAGCTAATGTACGTATTTCTTCTGGGAAAAGCCGCCGGATTCATCTTCGGTTTCATGTTCGGCAACCTGCCGGGGGCCTTCCTCGGGGTACTGCTGGGACACATGGTGGACCGCAGCATGTCACGAGGCCTGGGCGGATCGTGGCAGACCTACTCCGGCGCACAGACCGCCAACCGCCGGCGGGTCTTTTTCGCATCCACCTTCCGCGTGATGGGACATATCGCCAAGGCCGACGGCCGCGTGACCGAAGAGGAAATCCAGGCCGCGCGCCAGGTCATGCAGGGAATGCGGCTGAATCCGGCCCAGATACGCGAGGCCATCGACTGCTTCAACGAAGGCAAGGAGCCGGACTTCGACCTGGACGAAGAGCTGATGCGGATGAACGAGGCCTGCCGCGGACAGCCGCTGCTCAGGCAGTTCTTTCTGCAGACGCAGTTCTTCATGGCCTTCGCCCACGGCGGCGTGACCGGCGGGGAGCGGGCGGCGCTGGATCGTATCGGGGAGGCGCTGGGACTCTCGCAATGGCAGATCAGCCAGCTCGAAGCGCAAGCGCGTATGCGGGCCGGATTCGCCGGCGGCAACGGCCGCGCGGGACCTGCGCGGCAGCAGCCGATCGGGGACGCCTACCGCGCCCTGGGCGTTTCGTCGCGCGCCAGCGACCAGGAGGTCAAGACGGCCTACCGCCGCCTGATGAAGGAAAACCACCCCGACAAGCTGGTGGCCCGCGGCCTGCCCGAAGCGATGATGGAGCGCGCCCGGGAGCGCGCCCGCGAAGTCAATCGGGCCTACGAACAGATCAAGGAACACCGCGGAATGCGCTAAATCCGCCTTCTCTTAGCGCTGGCTTCGATTCGCCATCTCTTTGCTCCCTTCTTCCGGAAGACGCATGAATACGTCCCTGTAGCTTGCTCCGGTGTCCGCGCCAAGCAATTGGCGCGGACTGCCTCCAATACTCCCGGAAGAAGGGAGCAAAGAGACGGCTAAGGGACTGGAAATGCGCCAATGGTAGCCCCTTTGTGTGCCTCCCTCTCGTGGGAGCGTAAAAGCAGGATAGCGCTTCCGAGCCAGCGAGCGCCGATGACCCGGCGCGAGCAGCGTCTCCAACGAGAGGGAGGCACACAAAGGGGCGGGATCGAAGCGCCGGGAGAGGCTATTCGCCGAGGGCCGTGCGCATTTCTCCGATGGCCTGCGCGTAATCGTCCGCGCCGAAGATCGCCGAGCCGGCCACGAAGGTGTCGGCCCCGGCGGCCGCGATTTCCGCGATATTGCCGGCCTTCACGCCGCCGTCCACTTCCAGCCACACGTCGCGCCCGCTGGAATCAATGCGGCTGCGGGCCTCGGCCAGCTTGGCCAGCGCCTGGGGTATGAATTTCTGGCCGCCGAAACCCGGATTGACCGACATGATCAGTACCAGGTCGATTTCCTGTAGCGTGTGATCCAGCCAGCTCAGCGGCGTTGCGGGATTGAAGGCCAGCCCCGCGCGGCAGCCGTTCTCGTGGATCAGCCCGATCGTGCGGTCGACATGGCCGCTGGCCTCGGGGTGGAAGCTCACGATGCTCGCGCCGGCCTCGGCGAAGGACCGGGCCACTTCGTCAACCGGGCTGACCATCAGGTGAACGTCGATCGGCGCGGTGATCCCATGTTCGCGCAGGGCGCGGCAGACCAGCGGCCCCACGGTCAGATTGGGAACGTAATGGTGGTCCATGACGTCGAAGTGGATCACGTCGGCGCCGGCCTCCAGGACGGCTTCGACCTCCTCGCCCAGGCGGGCGAAATCGGCGGACAGGATCGAGGGAGCGATGCGGGCGTGTTTCATTATCACTGCCTCAGATGTAGCGCGCGGTGGTGGTCATGACGCCGGAAACCAGGCGCATGGCCGAGCGCGCGGCCTCCGGCAGCGGTTCGCCGCCGGCTTCTTCCGCGTCCCGCCCGTGGCGGGCCTCGTCGGCGCGCATCTGCTCGAGGATCCTGCGGCTGCGCACATCGTCGGCGGGCAGCTCTTCAAGGTGTCCATCGAGATGACTCTCGACCTGCGCTTCGGTCTCGGCAAGGAACCCGAGGCTGGAGCGGTCGCCCATCAGGCCGGCAAGGGCGCCGATGCCGAAGGAGCCGGCATACCAGAAGGGAGTCAGCAGGCTGCGGCGGCCGTTCAGCTCGGTGATCCGCTCCTCGCACCACTTCAGATGGCGGCCTTCTTCCTCGGCGGCGCTCAGCAGATTGCGCCTTAAGCCCGGGTCACGGGCGACCAGGGCCTGGCCGCGGTAGAGCGCCTGGGCGGAGACTTCGCCCGAATGGTTGACGCGCATGAGGCTGGCGCTGAGTTCGCGGTCGCGGCCGGAACCGATCCCGTCCTCCGAGTCGCCGGCCGGGTTGTCGGCGGACGGCGCGGGCTCGCCGGCGCAAACGCGCAGGCAGTGGCCCAGTTCCGCGAGGAGCTGGTCGCCTAAGGATTGTTGTCTGTCGCTCATTGTTCGATGCAGTTTAACGTTGCGGGATTTTATTCCGCCGTTCTTCCCTTATCAGCTACCAGCATAATGACTTTGTGCGTGCAAGGAGAAGATACTTGCGCTGGCTGAGATCAAAACGTCCGGTGCTCGCTCTTTGCTACTCGTACGGGCGGTTTGCTCAGCAATGCGTGCGCGAGCAACGCGCACAAAACTGATACAGTGAAACGGCAGCCGCCGAGGTGGTTCCTGGCCGGGGAATTGTCACTCTCGCGCCGCGGGTTCGACTCCCGCCGGCGGCTGCCTGACGACGATTATAGCGGCATTGCGACTCACCAGTACGTCGTACTGCCTAAGGCAGGCAATGCAACATGCTGATTGGTATTGATGGTGTAAAATGCCGCGCTTTCTTGGATCCGCAGGGCGGGCCTTTCAGGGCAACGAATTGAGAATGCGTACCGTTTCCGCAAAACCCGGGCAGGTCCGGCAGGACTGGTTCCTCGTGGACGCCGCCGGCCAGACGCTGGGCCGGCTGGCGACCGAACTTGCCACGCGCCTGCGGGGCAAGCACAAGCCCGATTACACGCCGCACGTGGATACGGGCGATTACATCGTGGTCGTGAATGCCTCGAAGGTCCGTGTGACCGGAGACAAGCTGAACCAGAAGATGTATCACCGCCACACCGGATACATCGGAAACCTGAAGTCCGTTCCGCTGAAGCGGGTCATGAAGGAAACGCCCGAGCGCGCCATCCTTTCCGCCGTGCGCGGCATGTTGCCGAAGAACCGCCTGGGCCGCGCCATGCTCAAGAAGCTCAAGGTGTATCCGGGCCCCGAGCACCAGCATGCCGCGCAGCAGCCCAAGCCCCTGGAGATACAGGCATGACCGACACCGTGTATTACGGCACCGGCCGGCGCAAGACCTCCACTGCGCGCGTGTTCCTTCGGCCCGGCGTCGGCAATGTGACCGTCAACAGGCGCCCGCTCGACGAATTCTTCGGCCGCAAGACCGCCCGCATGATCGTGCATCAGCCGCTGAGAGTGGCCGGCCTCGAGGGCCGGATGGACGTCACCGTGACCGTCAAGGGCGGCGGCACCACCGGTCAGGCCGGCGCGATACGTCACGGTATTACCCGTGCGCTGCTGGCTTACGACGAAGAACTGCGTCCCAGGCTGAGGGCGCCCGGCTTCGTCACCCGCGACGCGCGCAAGGTCGAACGCAAGAAAGTGGGCCTGCGAAAGGCCCGCCGCGCCACCCAATACTCCAAGCGCTGATCACCCGGCGCGGCGCCGCCCCGGGTGGGGGATCGTCTAACGGCAAGACATCGGACTCTGACTCCGAGAATCCAGGTTCGAATCCTGGTCCCCCAGCCAACCCACACTGGTCTATGCCAAGGTGCGGTGAGCACGCCACAGGGCGGCCACTATTCGTCGCCGATGCGCTTGGTGGGAAAATGGCAGGTGAACGTGCTGCCTTTGCCGGGTTTGCTGTCGATTTCGAGGTTGCCCTCGTGCCGGGTCAAGACGTGCTTGACGATGGCCAGGCCCAGACCGGTGCCCGGCACCACCGGGCTGCCCTCGCCCCGCACTCGGTAGAACCGCTCGGTAAGGCGCGACAGGTGCTCGGCGCGGATGCCGATGCCGGTATCGGTAGCGGACAGGCGCCCGCCGGCGCCGTTGGCCTGCCAGCGCAGCACGACCTCGCCGCCGGGCGGCGTAAACGCCACCGAATTGATCGCCAGGTTGGTGGCGACCGAGCGGATCTCGGCTTCATCACCGAGCAGGGGCCTTTGACTCTTGATCTCGGCTCGAATATCCAGCTGGCCGCTGGAGCGCGCCATCGCCACCTGGACCGCATCCCCAAGCACCTCCATCATGTTCAGCGGCGCGAAGCCGGGCGGTGTTTCGGAAGTTTCCAACCGCGAAAGCTCGAGAAGGTCCCGCACCAGCCGGGTCATGCGGTCGCACTGCGACGCCATGTGCTGGACGGGGTCGCTCCAGCGCTCGGGAAATTCCTCGTCTTCGCTCATGGATTCCAGGTAACCGGTCAGCACCGTCAGCGGCGTCTGCAGTTCGTGCGAGGCGTTGGCGACGAAGTCAGAGCGGGTCTTGTCCGCCAGCACCGCCGTCGTGATATCCCGCACCAGGAGCAGGAACTGCTTTTCCGCATACGGAACCCGTTGCGCCTCCAGCCAGCTGTCGGGCTTCTCCGGCGACTTGAATCGAACCAGGTCCTTGCCGCCGCGCTGAAGCCAGTTCCTGAACTCGGGATCGCGGATCAGTTTCAGCGCCGGCCGGCCCTTGTCCAGCCGCTTGCGCACGCCGAGCAGCCGGCGGGCCTGCCGGTTGCTGACCACGACCTCGCCCTGGTCATTCAACACCAGCGCCGCGTCCGGAAAGGACCGCGCTGTGCTGCGCAAGGCCTTCAGCACCTTACGGAGACGCTGTTCGGCCTCCTCGGTGCGGGTTTCGAGATCGCTCAACTGCTGTGGCAGTTCGGCGAAGGAGAACGCGCCGCCCGGCCAGGCGTCCGGATCGAACAACTGCGACAGCTCGCCGGCGGCGCGTACCTGGACCGACAGTTCCCATACAAGAACGAGGACCAGGCCGGCCAGGGCGCCCGCGATCGGCATATCGGCCAGCAGCCAGCCCGCCGCGGCCAACACCGCCGCGGCGCCGCACGCGCGAAGCACAATGCGGATGACCAGTCTGCGAACCAGGGCATCCAAGACACCTACCTCCTGGCAGTCACGTCGGCCGGCATATCCGCCGACCCGATTGCCGGGCTAGTGTAACGAGAAACGGTAGCCCGCGCCCCGCACGGTCTGGATGTAGCGGTCCACCTCATGCGCTTCCAGCGCTTTCCTGAGGCGCCGGATGTGCACGTCCACGGTGCGGTCTTCCACGAAGACCGCCGGCCCCCATACCCGGTCGAGCAACTGCGAACGGCTGAATACGCGCTCGGGGCGTTCCATGAACAGGCGCAGCAGGCGGAATTCCGTGGGCCCCAGGACGACGGCGCCCTTTTCCGTATGCACCCGATGGCTGACCGGGTTCAGCGTAAGCCGCCCCCGTGTTATCGGGTCTTCCTGGGTGCTCTGGGAGCGGCGCAGCACCGCGTTGATGCGGGCCAGCAGCTCGCGGCTGGAGAACGGCTTGGTGACGTAGTCGTCGGCGCCGCTGCTCAGTCCCAAAATCTTGTCCTCCTCCTGCGAGCGGGCGGTAACCATGATGATGGCCACGTCCCGGGTCTCGGGCGTGCGCTTGATCCAGCGGGTCAGTTCCAGGCCGCTGCTGTCCGGCAGCATCCAGTCGATGATGGCCAGGTCCGGAAGGCGTTCGGCGATGGCCTTGCGGGCGGCGCCTGCGTCCTCGGCTTCGCGCACGTCGAAGTCTGCGCGGCGCAGGTTGAAGGCGAGCATTCCGCGAATCGCGCCCTCGTCCTCAACTACCAGAATGTCGCGCCGCATTTCGCCTTCAAATTATGCCACCCGCACCCGACGCGTCATTGCCGGTCGCGCGGAATCCTCTTCCCTTCTCTCGCGGGAGACGCAACAAGCACATCCCTGTGGCTCGTTTCCGGCATCCCTGCCTCCAACGCTCCCGCGAGAGAAGGGAAGAGGCTCCGCGCTAGTGCCAACATTTCCCGTACTGCTCTTGCGAGGAATTATTCTTCGTCGAAGTTTGTGGCGCAGGATACGACGTTGTTGCGGAACGCGATCTCGCCGGTGTTGTAGCGGCCGAACGTGGCCTCGTCATCAAAGTCCACGCAACGGTTGAAGCCGGTGATCACGCTGTTCCACATCGTTGCGCCGGTTCCGCGGCGAAGCAGCACGCCGATCGTGTTGGCGCCGCCGTCCTCGGTGCCGATCATCGTGAAGTTCGCCAGCGTCGGCCCGGAAACCGGCTGGGCGTTGGGAGCGTCGCCGTCATTGTCCGCCTCTATGCCGCGGTCCGCATCGTCGGAAGACTGGCGGATCACGACGAACTGCGCACCGCCCAGGTAGCCCTGGCCCCAGTCGAAGGAATCGTCGGCGGCATCGGTGATCACGACGTGATCCATGAAGTCGCTGGCGCCGAAGTGCTCTACGCCGTCGTCCAGTCCCTTGTGCACCTGCAGGTAGGAGGCGCGGGTGCGGGAACCGGTGGCGAACATCGTCAGGCCGTTCAGTTCGTTGCCGTTGCCGTCGATGTCGTTGCCGGCGTGGCGGATTACCAGGTAGCGGATGTAGCCGCTGTCGTCGGCGTCGTCATTGCCGCCGTAGGCTCCGATGTTGCCTTCGGCGGCCACGTCGCAGGGGCTGCCGCACTCGTTCGAGCGCGCGTAGCCCATCAGCGCCAGGCCGGCCCACTCGCCGCGGCCCGCGGCGCCGTCGCCTCCGGCCGCCCAGTCGTCGAACTGGCGCCGGGAGGTCATGACGATCGGGTCCTCGGCGGTGCCGTCGGCTTCGATCCGCGAGCCGCGGGTAATGATCACGGCCTCGCCGGACGAAGCGAGGACCAGCGTGCCCGGTTCGATCTTCAGTGTCACCGACACATTGTCGGACGCATCGCCGTCAGCCTCCTCGCCATTACCGATGTAGGTGCCCGGAAAACCGGACGCCGGCGCGTAGATGTTGTCGTTGGTCAGGGTCAGCGTCGAGCCGTCGGTGTCGTAGCGGCGCTGCAAACGGCACAGGTCCATCCGGCCGCCGCCCACGGCGGAGGGGAGGTCCAGGCTGCCGTCAGCCGAGGTGCCGGCCGGACAGCTTCCGTCGGCCCCGGGGTTGGCGACCGCGGGCTCCCAGACGGTGGCGTTGCCGTTCAGGGAGACGGTCCAGCCTTCGGTCCAGTTGTCTTCCGTATCCTGCGCGAAGGCGCCCACGTAATCGGTGGTCACGAATTGGTTGCTGGCCACGTCCGCCTCGACTGCGTTGGGCTGGTAGTCGGCGCGCAGGTTGGGATTGGCGACCCGGTTGTCGGGGTCCCGGTCCACCCAGTTGGCGATCGCGGTTCCGGGCACGTCGTCGTCGCCGCTTTCATAGACCTCCCTGGCGGGGCAGTAGAAAAGCGAGTTCTCGATCGTCAGGTCGGCGCCGAACAGGTCCTCCGTTGCCGCTCCATCCACGTCCAGGCAGGCGTCCTGAAAGTCGGCCACCAAGAAGTTGTAGATGCGCGCGCCCGTGCCGCGCCGCAGCAGAATGCCGTCGGATGAGGTTTCCGCACTGTCCGCGGCGCCCAGGATCGTGAAGTTCGCCAGCGTCGGCCGCGAGACCGGCACGGCCAGCGGGTTGTCCCCGTCGTTGTCGGCCTCGATCCCCCGGTCGCCGTCGTCCAGCGCCTGGATGATCAGCACGAACTGGGCGCTGCCGCGATAGCCCTGGCCCCAGTCGAAGGAGTCGTCCCGGGCGCCCGTGATCACGATGTGGTCCATGTGATCGGTGGCGCCGAAGTGCTCGACGCCGTCATCGAATCCGTAGTGCACCTGCACGTAGGACGACCGGGTTGCCGAACCGGTCGCGAACAGGGTCAGGCCGTTCAGCTCGTTGCCGTTGCCGTCGATGTCGTTGCCGGCGTGGCGGATCACCAGGTATTCGATGAAGCCGCTGTCGTCGGAATCGTCCGTGCCGCCGTAGGCGCCGATATTGCCTTCGGCGTTGACATCGCAGGGGGCGCCGCATTCGTTGGAGCGGCCGTAGCCCATCAACGCCAGGCCGGCCCACTCGCCGCGCCCGTCCGCCCTTGCCTGGCCGTCCACCCATTCGTCGAACTGGTCCCTGGAGGTCATGACGACGGGATCTTCGGCCGTGCCCGAGGCTTCGATTCGCGATCCGCGGGTGATGATCAGGGCCTCCTGCTGCGATCCCAGGATCAGGGCGCCCGACTCGATCACCAGCGTCACCGACACGTCATTGCCCGCGTCGCCGTCGGCCGCTTCGCCATTGCCGATATAGGTGCCGGGGAAACCGGCCGCCAGGCGGTAGATGTTGTCGCCGGTCAGCGTAATGGTCTGCCCGTCCGTGTCGTAGCGGCGCGCCAGCTGGCAAAGGTCCATCGAACCGCCGCCCACGGAGTCGGGCAACGTTTGGGCTTCGACAAAGGTGGTTCCGGCCGGGCAGTCGCTGTTGGAAGCCGGTTCGCCCTTGGGCTGCCACACGGTGCTGTTGCCATGCACGCCAACCGTCCAGTCCTCGGTCCAGGTATCGGCCGTGTCCTGGGCGAACGCGCCCACGTAGTTCACGTCCTCGAACTCCCCGCCTAGCGATATGGCGAAGGCATCGCCCTGCAGGTCGGGCGAGCTGGAAGTGAAGGCCCACTCCGTTCCCTGCAGGTCCGGCGAGCTCTCGCCGGGGGCGCCGTTGGAGTTCAGCATGGGATCGAGGCCGATCCGGTTGCCGTTGCCGGCAAAGGCATCCGATACGGGAAACGGATCATTTATCGACGTGGGAGTCTCCGAACCGCCGCCGGTATCGGTGGGCGGGGCCGTATTGATAACCAGGTCCTCACCGGCGCTGCCGCCGCCGCAGCCACCCAGAATCAGGGCGGACAAGAACACGGCCGGGAGACAACGGACACAATTCACGGACATCTGGGCAAATCCCTCCTGCGGGTTCTGTAAGTCGATAGAGAAGGTCCCGATCCGCGCCAGTTCGTCAGATCGGGCGAACGGGCATGCGCTTCAGTCAGAACTGAAGATCGACGGAAAAACTGATGGAGCGGCCCCTCGTGTAAAGGCGCTCGGTGCGTCCTCCGCGCAGTACTTCGTAGTCGTCATCCAGCAGGTTGCGGATCTTCAATTGCAGCCTCAGAGGCATGCCGCGGAACTCCACCGTATGGCGGTAATTGAAGTCCAGCCGGGCAACAGGCTGTTCGTAGGAATCAGGCAGTCCCTGCGTGCCGACGTCCACGATGCGCTCGCCCGCCATGTTGAACAGGAGGGCGGCCTGCAGATCCCGGTCCGGGTTGTCGTAGCTGAACTGCAGGTTGGCGACCCAGGGCGACTGCCCCTCCAGGCGGCGCTCGGTGCTGGTCTGCTGCGCCCCGGCCTGGCCTACATTGACCATGGAGTCCACGAACGCGGCATTCAGGCGGACTTCGAAATCCCGCAATGCGTCGGCCAGCGGCCCCAGTTCGGCGCGCAATTGCATCTCGACTCCCTTGAGCGTGGCGGACTCGGCGTTGGCGAAGGTGCGGATGCCGCCGGCGCCCAGGCGGATCACGCGCTCGATCGGGTCCTGAAACCTCTTGTGGAAGAAAGCCAGCTGGATGTTGCTGACGTTGTCGAAGTAGTACTCCCAGCGCAGGTCGATATTGTCGATGGAGGCCACCATCAGATCCGGATTTCCAACGACCGTGTAGCGCTCTTCCGGATCGATATAGGGCGCCGCGGACAGCTCCTTGAGATCGGGGCGATTGAGCGTGCGGCTGTAGCCGAGGCGAATCTGCTGGGACTCCCCGCCGCCCGGCAGCCAGGTGACCGTCATGGCGGGCAGCAAGGCCGCTTCGGACAACTCGCGCGCGTTGCGCCGGGTCGGGTCGATGAGTTCGAACGTGGTGACGTCCTGCGTGGAGTCCTCGTAGCGGGCGCCGAACATCCAGCGCCAGTTCAGGCCAAGGTTCAGATCGGCCATCAGGTAGGCTGCCGCCAGGTTGTGTCCGGCGGCGTAGTTGTCGGTGGGCTGAGTGGTTTCCTGCAATTCCCAGAGACCCTCCGCGATCAGCTCGTCGGCGAATATGAGGTCCGGGCTCTGGCCCAGCCGGGAACGCAGGTTGTTGCGCGAGAAATCGGTCAGGAAACGGAAACGGCGAAAGTACGAATCGCGCTTCTTGTCGAGCCAGGCCAGGCCGAATGCAATTTCCCCGTCCGAATCCGGGCTGAACTGAACCGGCACCGACAGGTTCAGCGCGTAATTGACCGCTTCGTCCTCGAGCTCCTCCCAGCTCCGCTCGTTCGACTGCCCCGTGTCGGAAAAAGCGTAGAGGTTGCCGGCTTCGTCGAAGCGCTCGTAGCGGTAGAACAGCGTGTCGGGCTCTTCACGGGTTGCTACCGACCAGGTCACGGTCCAGTCGATGACCAGATCTCTTGCCGCTTCGAGGTTGTGTTCGCCTGCGAACTGCTGGCTGAACAGCTGCCTTTCCACGAATTCGAGCGTCGTGTCGGCGACTTGGATGTCGTTTTCCGAGTAGAAGCCAAACTCGCGCAGGAACGTGCGGTCGGTCCGGCGCGTGACGAAGGTCGTGCTGCGCAGGAACGTCCCCGCGCTGACGTCCCACTCCCCGTTCCCCAGCAGCGAAAGATCGATCGTGTTCCGGGTCCGGCTCTGCGTGCCTTCATCGAGAGTGGAAAGTTCGTCGCCCACACCCGACAAGCCGAAGGTACGACGCTCTTCGTCCCTGTAAGCCCAGTCGTTCGAATACCGCGCCGAGAGCATGAAGCCAAGATCGCCGCCGCCCAGCTGCCGCCCGCCGCCCCAGCGCCCGGAAATACTCACGCCGGGTTCAATGTCCCTGAGTTCCGTCGCGTAGCCGCGGTTGAGCGAACGCCCGGCCAGCGCCCGCTCGCCGTCCGAAACGAGATTAAGGGACTTGGCGCCGTTCTCGGTGATTCCGTTCAACTCCGTCGGAAGCTTTCGCATGCCGTCGTCCATTCCCAGCCAGTCCCGCCCGCCGCCCGCGTAGTGGAGTCCCGTGCCGCCGGTGGCCTGGGAATTGCCGCCGATGCCGACGCTGATCTGCACTACGCGTTCCGCTGGCGCGCCGCGGGTCTCCATCGCCACCATGCCGCCCGAGAAATCTCCCGGCAGGCGAGGCGAATAGGTCTTCTGAATATCCACGTTGTCCAGTGCGCCGGTCGGGAACATGTCCATGGGAATGACCCGCCGCGTGGGGTCCGGGCTGGGCAGCGGCGCTCCGTTCAGCAAGGTGTTGGAGTAGCGCTCGCCCAGACCGCGCACGTACACGTACTTGCTGTTGATCACGGTCAGTCCCGGCACCCGGGCCAGCGCATCGACGACGCTGGAGTCGCCGGTAATGGCGAAATCATCGGACGACAGCACGTCCACAACCGACTCCGAATCACGGCTGCGGGTAACTGCATTCGGACGGTATGCGCCAGTCACGACAATTTCTTCCATCGCGCCCGCGGACGCGGAAGCGCCGCCGCCGCTGTCCTGGCTTTCGGGGATTGCTTCCTGGGCGGAGACCGGCATGGCGGTCAGCATGGTCGCGGACAAGGCCGCCAATGCAATGCTTCTGATCTTCATTAGATGCGCAAGACCCTCCTTGGGCTTCGCATTTCATCCGCCGCGTGTAAACCTCCCGTTACAGGAAAATTACGGTTTGGTTACGAATGTGAACCGTTTGTTACGTTGCAATCCTAGTCGGCGATTTCCTCGACCAGTTCTATGGCGAAACCGTTGGGCGCCGCCAGCGTGGCGCGCCGCGTGGCGATCGCTGCCGGGCGGGCGTCGACGATGAGCGGTTCACATAGCACTTCCGCGCCGAAGCCGCGGGCGCGTTCGAGCACCGCGTCGAGGCCGGTCGTCATGAACGACCACATCACCATGCCGCGGTTCGGCGGCCGGGACGGTGCGACCGCATCGGCGCCGGTACCGTACCAGTCCAGAAAAACCAGGTATTTGCTCTCCGAACCCGGCGCAAAGACCTGCAGGAACCGCATGTTCGAACCCGGAGGCACATCCAGCAGGCCGCCCGCCGGGCCTTCGCTGGGGAGATCGATGTCGCGGCGCACCTCGTAGCCCAGCACTTCGGTGTAGAAGTCCAGGCTGCGCTGGCCGTTGTTGATGACCTGGCTGGAATACGCGGGACCGCCGGTCAGCGTCCCCTCGGAAATCGGGCAGATCGGGGCCAGGTCCGGCGGCCGCGCAATCCCGAGCACGTAGACGCCGTCGGGGGCGCGCAGGTGGGTCTCCAGGGCATCGTAGGGCGTGCCGTCCGGGCGATGAAGCGGAATGCGCGTAACGCCGGCCACGGTGCCGAAGCCCATGCGGTCGCTCTCGGCGATCAGCTTCTCCATGTCGGCGCAGGCGAAGCCAACCGCCAGGCCGCCTTCCAGTAGCGCATTCATTCCCGGGCGCACTTCCGGGCGATCGCCGCTGACGCCGATCACGCGCAGGTACGGCATGTCGGTATTGCCCGGCTGCTGGTAGAGGACGTGCTCCCAGTCGCCCTCGTCCTCCAGTCCCCAGAGCCGGGTCAGCGGGCCGCGAATTTCGTCGGCCAGGTCGTCAATCGCCGGTTTAAGTCCCATCAGTTCGGAATAGAAGGCGCGGCAGCGCTCCATGTCGCTGGTAACGACCGTCGCCGCGGCCAGCGTACCGACCAGTGCGTCGCCCTTTGTCTCGCCGGGCGCCAGCGGGTTCGTCGTGTTCATGGCGCGCAATGATAGCGAAAAGGAATTGCTACGGTGTTTCGGGCTCGAGGAGGCCCAAAATCGCGACCGCCGTTATTCATGCGAGAATGAGCGCGAAGCCGCCGAGGGTGGTTCCTAGCCCGGATTTGTGACCCTGGCGCTGCGGGTTCGATCCCCGCCGGCGGCTTCCTGCTCGCTGCCCATTATACGGGGCTTTTTCAGCAGTTGTCGAAGGAGAGGACGCAATGAAGGCAAAGCGCCGACGGTTTCTAAAGATGCTGGCTGCGGGCGCAGCCGGAGCGGCGGCGGCAGGGTGCGCGCCAGGAACGTCCGACGGTCGGCAAGCCGCCACGGAACCGGGCGCCGGCAAGCCCGGTCAACGCTACCGCTGGCGCCTGGTCACCGCCTGGCCGCCGGGGCTGCCCGGTTTCGGCACGACCGCGGTGGCGCTGGCCGACACGCTGCGCGAGGTCTCGGGCGGGCGGTTCACCCTGCAGGTCTATGCGGCCGGCGAACTGGTGCCCGCTTTCGAGGTCTTCGACGCGGTATCGCGCGGCAGCGTGGAAATGGGGCATTCGGCGCCCGCGTACTGGAAAGGGCAGGCTCCGGCCACCCAGTTGTTCACCGGCTATCCCTTCGGGATGCTGCCGGCCGAATTCAATGCCTGGATGGCCTATGGCGGCGGCATGGAACTGTGGCGGGAATGCTATGAGCCGTACGGCCTGGTGCCATTCCCCGGAGGGAACACGGGCGCCCAGATGGGCGGCTGGTTCCGCCGCGAGATCCGCTCGGTGGACGACTTTTCCGGGCTCAAGATCCGGATGCCGGGCCTGGGCGGTGACGTGCTGCGCAGGCTCGGGGCGACGGTGGTCAACCTGCCGGGCGGCGAGCTGTTCACGGCGCTGCAGTCGGGGCTGATCGACGCGACCGAGTGGGCCAGCCCCTACAACGACCTGCCGCTGGGACTGTACCAGGCGGCGCCCTACTACTACTTCCCCGGATGGCACGAACCGGCCGGCTCGATCGAGATCATCATCAACCGCAAGGCGCTGGAATCGCTGCCGGGAGAATTGCAGAAACTGATCCAGACGGCCTGCACGGCGGTCAATCACCAGATGCTGTCGGAATTCATGGCCCGCAACGTGCAGTCGCTGCGGGTGCTGGTCGAGGAGCACGGCGTTCAGTTGCGGCAGTTTCCTGAAGGCGTGCTCAGGGGCCTGCGCAAGGCCGCAAGTGAAACTCTGGATGAACTCGGCGCCGCCAACCCATTGGCCGGTCGGATCCTTCGCTCGTACCGCGAGTTCCAGGACGGCGTGGCCGGCTGGCAGGCCATTTCGGAAGGCTCGTACCTAAGCGCCCGCGACTCGTGATCCGGCGTGGCCCCGCACTGCGCGGCCGATCCGCGCAGCCGAAGGCGAGCGCCGCCATCCAGGCCGACCGCAAGGCGGTGTGGACCGCCGCACTGACCGCGGTGGTACCCACGCTAACGGTCAACGTCTGTTACGTGATTTCCAGCACCCAGGGCCTGGTGCCCGCCTGCATCCCCTATTTCGAGGGCTGCACGTCGATCAGTTCCGCCGGCCGCTACGGCATCAGCTACTACCTGTTCAAGGTGGGCATGGTGGGCGCGGCGGTCCTGCTGGTCCTGTTCTGGCGGCAGATGTCCGGCCACATTCGCGCGGCCACCGGGCGCGCGGCGCCGGTAGCTGCGGCGACCGGCATGGGCGGCGCAGCCTTCCTGGTGCTCTACACGTCGTTCCTGGGAAGCGAGGGCGATTTCTATTTCCTGATGCGCCGCTTCGGCACGCTGCTCTACTTCGGACTCACGATGGTGGCGCAGCTCATGGCGTTGCGGCGGCTGGAAACTTTCGCGCCGCGATGGCTGACGCGAACAATGAAGTGGATCCTTTTCTCGATGCTGTTCTTCGGCTTCTTCAGCATCCCGGTAATGAACTACATGGACGACAAGGACACCTTCCAGGACATCATCGAGTGGGACTTCTCCCTGCTGATGCAGACCTACTTCCTGTTCTACGCGATCTGGCTGGCCCGCCTCCGCAGAACCCACGCTGCGTAGGGCACCCTCGCTCCTCGTGCTTCCTCGCTGGAGGCGCTGCCTGTGCTTCCTCGCCCTTCGTTCGTCCCCTTCCTCGTTGGAGTCGCTGTTCGCGCCGGGGCATCGGCGCTCACTGGCTCGGAATCGCTATCCTGCTTTTACGCTCCCACGAGGAAGGGGACGAACCAAGGGCTTTAGCCGGCGCGGTAGAAGGGCTTGCGCCGGCGTGTTCGCAGGAATACGCCGGCTGAAGGTTCCTCATGCACACCTGTTCCGGGAACGTCGGAGGCAGGATGCCGACGCCGAGCCCACAAGGATGTGCTCGCAGGCGGTTCCCGGAACAGGTGTGCATGAGAAACCGAGGGGTTAGCGACTGACGCAGGCGAAGGGTCAGTCGGTGGCTTTGTAGCGCATGGCTTCGATGAAGCGGGGGTCCTCGGGGTCGGCCAGCTTGCACCGGGCGGACGCCCACTCAGTGCCGAAGCCTACCCGGCCGCTTTCCGGCGTGGCCCAGCCATTACCGATGACGTCTTCCTGGCCGTATGCGCCCGGCTCGCCGTGGTGCAGCGTGAGTCGCGCGAGGTCGACAAAGTTGCGTCCGGAACTGGACGGCCAGAGAGACGTCAGGAATTCCAGGTGGATGTCGCGCGGCTCGGGCTCCTCGGTCGTGATGGTGAAGACGTCGCCCCGGTCGTGCATGAAAAACGGATTGATGACCTGGTTGCTTCCGTGCTCGTAGCGTAATGCAGCGAAACACTCGTAGCGCCGCGCCTTGTACATGCGCAGGTGGGTGCGGTCCAGGCGGCCGGAAATGAGCGAACCGTCTTCAAGGTAGCCGTTGTCGTAGATCCACAACTCTTCGGGAGTGAGGATCCATTCCGCGTCCCAGGTCATCTGCTGGCCGGTGTTCTTCGAGACCATCGTGCATTGCCCGAACTCGCCAAGCAGGCCCCTGAGCTGCTTGCCGTGCCGCCGCCAGTTGAAGCTGCAGTTGCCGCCATAATTGGGGTCCGGCTGCAATTCGGGCCAGACGTCCGGCCGGAGATGGGCATCGACATAGAGATGCGGGTCCTTGATGCGCCGGCCGGAGATGGACACGGCGCCCAGTTCCTCGTCGATCGAAATCAGGAACACCACCTGCTGACCCGGAAACACCGGTCCGTCGTCGGCATCCAGCCTGATCTGCGTGTAGATCACATGTTCGGCCAGGTGGGGCGCTTCGATTTCGGCAAACACCCGGTAGAAGAGGTCATGCTCGCCATCCGGCGGCGCGCCGAGGTTGCGTTCCAGAAAAACCTGGGGAACGGACGAGTACTCGCCCGGCATCCAGGCCATGAAGTCCTCCAGGACCTTCATGAGTTCGGGCTTCGAGTTGGTGGCGCCCGCGGGTATGGCCATCAACGAGAGTGCAATTGCGGAAATAAACGCGCGCATGGGTTCAAGCCTCCGGTCGGCGTCAGGCCTTCAGGTCGTCGTCGCTGAGAGGGAGCTTGCGGACGCGGCGTCCGGTGACGGCGAACAGCGCGTTGCAGAACGCGGGCGCCACCAGGGGCGTGCCTAGTTCGCCGATTCCCGTGGGCGGATGGTCCGACGCGATCAGTTCGACTTCGATTACCGGCGTGTTGGCCAGCGTCAGCATCCGGTAGCGGTCGAAGTTGCCTTCCGCCACCGCGCCGTTCTCCAGGTTGATTTCGCCGAACAGAAGGGCGCTCAGGCCATACACGATGGCGCCCTCGATCTGCGCCTCGATATTGTTCGGATCCACCGCCAGTCCGCAGTCCACGGCGGCGCGGATCCTTTTGGCACGCCACGTCCCGTCCTTTTCCTCCAGTTCCACTTGCGTGCCGATGTAGCTGGAGAACAGCTTGGCCACCGCTATGCCGCTTTGCGCGGTCCAGCCTTCGGCCGCCTTTTCCAGCACTTTCAGCGCGCGCGGATCGGTCGTGAGTTCGGCGCGCAGCTCCACCGGATTGCGGCCGCCGGCGTGCGCCACCTCGTCGAGGAAGCTCTCGGCGAAAAACGAGTTCATGCTGGCGGCCACGCTGCGCCAGAATCCGCCGCGCACCGGCATTTGCCGCATGACGTAATCCACTCGCCGGTTGGGAACCGCGTACAGGTCGTTGAACAGAGCGCCCACCGAGGAAGGATCCGCCGATTCTTCCACCATCCACGGCCAGCGCTCGGCCAGCAGCGAATGCCCGGCCGACTTGGCCGTCCATGCGCTCGGGCGGCCGGACTCGTCCAGCGCGGCGCGCAGCCGCGCCACGTAGGGCGGCCGGTAGCAGTCGTGGCGCATGTCCTGCTCGCGGCTCCAGACCAGCCGGACCGGGCAGTCCGGCAGTCCCTGCTCGTGCAGCGCTTTTGCGATCGACAGTGCCTGCACGGCCACTTCCGACTCGATGCGCCGTCCAAACGCGCCGCCCATGTTGCAGTGGTGCAGCAACACCTGTTCCGGCTCCAGGCCGAAGATGTTGGCGATGTCGGCCTGCAGGCGCTGCAGGTTCTGCGAAGGCACCCACAACTCGCATCCGTCAGCGCCGAAGCGCGCCGTGGCTCCCAGCGTTTCCATGTTGGCGTGAGCGAGGATGGGCGCCTCGTAAGTCGCATCCAGCGTCCGTTCGGCGGATGCAATCTCGGACTCGGGATCGCCGGCTTCAATCCAGTTGCGGCCATCCTCGGCGGCAAGCGCACCGCGCAGTTCCTCGAAAACCGATTCCGTGCTGCTGGTGTCGCCGCCCTCCCAGACGATGTCCGCCTGCTCCAGCGCCGAGGACGCGGTCCAGTAGTCTTCGGCCACCGCCGCCACCGCCTCGTCGCCGATGGCCATGACCTTGGGCCAGGCGCCGTCCGGCGACTCGTAGGCGAGGCTCTTGAGGCGCGCTCCCTGGCGCGGCGCATTGAGCACGGCGGCATGCAAGGCAGGTTCGCCGCCGGCGGAATCGGCCATGAACGGAAACGTGCCCATGACCTTCGGCGCGCTGTCCTTGCGCGGGGCGTGCTTGCCGATCAGCCGAAATTCCTCGCGCGACTTGAGCCGCGGCTCCTCCGGCACCGGCATCCCCGCGGCTTTCCCGGCCAGCTCCCCGTAACTCAGCGAGCGGCCATTGCACCAGACCCGCGATTGCTCGGCGTAACAGTCCGAGGCCGGCACACCCCACTCTTCAGCAGCGGCCGCCACCAGCATCTCGCGGGCGGCGGCGCCGGCCTGGCGAAGGCCCTTGTGATAACCCATGATCGACACGCTGTTGCCTGAACCCTGGCCGCGGTCCAGGCGCGCCGAGTTGCCGTACGCGCCGGGGTCGAGCGGCGCGTAACGCACTTGAACGTCGTCCCAGGCCACTTCCATTTCATCGGCGAGCATCAGCGGCAGGCTGTGCAGAATGCCCTGCCCCATGTCGCCCACCGGGCACAGTATCGTTACCGCGCCCAGCTCGTCGAGCGTTACCCAGGCATTGAGCGGGCCGCCGCCTTCGCGGGCCATCGCCACGCGCAGTCCAAAGGCGGGTGCGGCCAGCAAGGCGCCGGTGGCGGCCAGCATCTCACGGCGGTTCAGGGAAAGACAGGGCCGGGCGGCCGGATCCGTACGCCCGGCGGATGAAGCGTTTGTTTTCAGCATAGCGCCACGAATAATAAACCGTATGAAGGATGCGCTCCGGCCCGCGCCCGAAGAAGTACGGGAATCGCGGCCCGGCAGGAGTCAGCGCCGACGCCCGTGCATGATAAACTGCACCGCCGTGGCGAGCTTTACTCTCAATGGACGCGCGGTCACGCTGGACGTGCCCGATGACATGCCGCTTTTGTGGGCGCTGCGCGATCATCTGAACCTGACCGGCGCCAAGTACGGTTGCGGCATCGCCCTGTGCGGCGCCTGCACCGTGCATCTCGACGGGGTTGCCTTGCGGTCCTGCCGGATCAACACGGCCGCCGCCGAGGGCCGCAGCATCACGACCATTGAAGGACTGGCGGAAGACGGCAGGCCGCACCCGGTGCAGCAGGCCTGGATCGACGAGCAGGTTCCGCAATGCGGCTACTGCCAGCCCGGCATGGTGATGGCCGCGGCGGCATTGCTGGCGGACAATCCCGCGCCCAGCGACGAAGACATCGATCGTTCGATCACGAACATCTGCCGTTGCGGCACCTACCCGCGCATCCGGCGGGCCATCCACGCCGCAGCCAGATCCATGCCGGCAACCACGGCCGGCGAAAGTTGAACCCAATCAGGCAATTCACGCCGGCTTTGCTGGCAGCAACGCTTGCGCTCTTGGCTTGCGGCAGCGAGCAGCCGGCCGCGACTTCCGCCGGGACCGAGTCGCCCGGCGCGGGTGCAGCGGAGTCCGCGCCCGCGGTGGAGGAAGTGGACCTCGCCACCCTGCTGGCCGCGGCCAATCCGGACCGGGGCCGACGCCTGTATATCCAGTGCCGCGCCTGTCATACGCTGGTGGCCGAAGGCAACCAGTTGCTGGGACCGAACCTGCTCGGTTTCCTGGACCGCCCGGCCGGCGCCGCGCCGGGCTACGAGTATTCGGAAGCTTTACTGGCTTCGGAAATCAACTGGACGCCGGAAACGCTGGATCACTGGATGCGCAGCCCCTCGGAAGTCATTCCCGGCAACAAGATGATCTTCGCCGGCATCCGCAGGGCGCGCGACCGCGCCGACCTGATCGCCTACCTGCAGCAGGCCACCGCCCAGGATTGATTTAGAGGCGCTTCGATCCCGCCTTCTCGTTGCCCTCTTCTTCCGGGAGACGCATGAATCCATCCATGGAGCTTGCTCCGGCATCCCTGCCTCCAATACTCCCGGAAGAAGAGGGCAACGAGAAGGCTTACGGAGTGCCTCGATTCAGGACCTGCGCCTGCCGTAGCTCGTTTGTGTGCCTTCCTCCCGGGGGAGCGTTGGAGCAGGGACAGCGAGAATCGAGCCATGGATGGCGCCTCCCCCGAGAGGAAGGCACACAAACGGGCGAAATCGAAGCGCCCCAGCGCACGCCCTAGTCGGCCTGGTTTTCGGCGGCGCGCTGCGCGTCGATGTGGTCCTTGAACACGGTCCAGGAGGTTTCCCTGGGGTTCTCGGTGCGTATCGGCGGCGGCTCGACGTATTCCGGGTAGTTCAAGTTGATTTCATCCATCACCACGTCCGGCAATTCGTCGTAGCCGCTCAGGCGCATTCCGGCGGTATGGAACACCGCGACGCCGGGACGGTCGCCCATCTTCATCCACGGCAGCCACTTGGAAACGCGTCCCCAGGAAATGATCCGGTCCTGCGCGACCGGGACATCGGCGTCCAGGATCTCGTCTACGGGCGAGGCCCCGGTGCCGAACTCCATCGCGTGATAGATCCCGCCCACGTACTGCTGGTAATCGCCGCCCAGGGGATTGCTGTAGAAGAGCCGCGCGGCGCCGCCGCCGTTCATCATCACGCCGTCCTTGAAGAAATTGGATAGCGTCGCCGTGGGATTGCCTTCCTCGTCGCGGGCCCAGTTCTCGCGGTAGTTGCCGGGCGGATCATTGGCCACCTGCACGACCTCCACTTCCTCGCCGGTCCAGGGATTGGTCCAGGTCCGCAGGATTTCGTTGGTCTCCGGGTCCAGGTAGAACATCAGTTCCCGCGAGCGGGCGACATAACCCAGGCCGCGCACGGGGTCGCTCAGGGTTTCGCAGTGGCGGATGTTCATGCCCTGCACGTTGAACAGATGGCGGTCCTTTTCGGCCGGCTTGCGGGAGTACATGCGTCCCTCCCACCAGTACAGCGCCGTCTCGCCGTCGTTCAGCGAGCAGCTGACCTTCATCCGCAGCCGAATGACGTCGTCGGGGTCGTCGAGATTCAGTTGCCCGGCGTAAGCGGCGCCCGCCGCCAGCAACAGCGCCCCGGTCATTCCGGCCAGGGCGCGTACAGTTTTTCTTGCTTTCATTGTCTCCATTCCCCCTCCGGCTCGGTTACCGATCCGAAATACGACCAGCTGGTCACGTTGGGCCGCGCATCGTCGAGAGGCGGCGGTTCGGCGTATTCGGGATAGTTGTTGCGCAGTTCGCTCAGCAGCGGCTCGGTCAGGTCATCGATCCCGGCAACGCGCTTGCCGACGGTGGTGAAGATCATCATCCCCGGGCGGTCGCCCATCTTCATCCACGGCAGCCACTTCGATGTGCGCGCCCATGAAAGGGTGTAGCGTTTCAGCGTTGCAAGTTCGGGGTCCAGCAACTCGTCCTCGTACGCATAGGCGTTCAGCATCTCCATCGCGTGATAGGCGCCGCCCACGTATTCCTGGTAATCGCCCGCCAGCGGGTTGGTGTAGAACAGCGGAGCGAAGCCGGTGGTCCAGACGCGGCCCTTCATGAACCGGCCGTTGAAGGTGATGCCCGTCCCGTCGGGACGCCGGGCGTACGCGGGACCGCGCATATTCACCGGATCGTTGGCCACGTGCACGACTTCCACTTCCTCGCCCGTCCAGGGGTTGGTCCAGGTGCGCAGCACCTCGTTGGTCTGCGGATCCATGTAGATCAGCAGTTCCCGGGACACCGAGCGGTAGCCATGGCCGCGTTCCGGGTCCTCGTAGTTCTTGCACTGGCGTATGTTCATGCCCTGCACGTTGAAGATGTGCCTGTCCTTCTCGCCCGGCATGCGGCTCATCGCGCCGCCCTGCCACCAGTAGAGGATCGTTTCGCCTTCGTTCAGCGAACAGTTCATCTTCTGCCCGAGAAGAATGGCGTGGTCCGGGTTGGCCGGATCCAGCCGGTCCGCGACCGTCGCCGCCGAGCCCAGGATCAACAGCAGGGCGCCGCACAGCGCCGCGCGGAGTGGATATCTCATTTCTCTTTTCCTCCCATTCGCCGGGCGCAGCATAACGCCCATCGAAGTTTTCACATAGCCCAGAGCCTGTTGGCCCTGGTCATTTTACGGGCCAGCCGTCCGCCAGTCCCATACCGGTCAACTCCTTCAGCAGTGCGGCAGCCTTTTCCAGCGCCTCGGGATCCGGATGGGCGACCGGAGGCGTGGACGGATGGCGCGGCAGGGTCGCGTCCAGGCCCGCCTTGGAAGCCGTCTTGCGCCCGGGTTCCAGCGACGGGTCGAGCAACGAGGTCGAGAGGTCGTCGACCCGGATCAGGTCGCGGTCCCACTGGAAGCGCGTGGCCAGCGCCCAGCTGACCTGCTGCGCATCGAACAGGTCGATGTCCGAATCCAGCGCCACGGCCGTCTTGACGCGGCGCCAGGCAAGAACCGCAGCCAGCGCGTCGCGGACTTCCCCCGCAAGGGCGCCGTCAAACTGCAGCAGGGCCAGGAATCGCCGGCCCTCGGCCGGGGCATGCACGTTGATCAGGCGCGGCGACACGGCGCGCGCCAGCGAAAACAGCTTGCCCTCCATCGCGATGTTGTCAGGAATCAGGTTGTCGGCCAGTCCGGAGCCGCAGTCATGCAGCACCGCGCCCTCGCGGTGCGTAATCGACAGGACCTCGCAGACCGGCGCGTCCACGACCGGTCCGAGAAAGCCCGTGTACTCGGCGAACGGCCCGTCCGGGGCCATGGCGCCGGGACGGGCCAGCCCCTCGATCACGATTTCCGCGTCCGCCGGAACGAGCAGCCTGCCGTCGAAGTTGAGCGATGGAGTGAGCCTGACCGGTTCGCCGATCAGCCCGCCGGCCGCGGGCCAGTGGCTTTCCGGGTAGCCCAGCTTGACCTGGGCCGCCACGCTTACCGCCGGATGGTGACCGATCCAGAACGCCACCGGGCAGGGTTCGCCCCGCTCGTGCCAGGCGCGCATATTGCGCGCATTGTGGGAATTCGGATACGGAAACCAGCTCATGCGCCGGGCATCCTTGATCCAGCAGCGCTGTATGGCGGAATTGTCGATGCCGGTCTCCGGATCGCAGGTCGTCGCATGGGCCGCCGTGAGGTACGGCCCCGGATTGTCCCGGTGCTGGACGGTGGCCGGCAGCAGCCGCAGGTCCACTTCATCGCGCTGGAGGATCGTTTCCCGCACCGGCGCGTCCGTGGCCGGCACGGTCACCGGCTCGATCCTGCGCTCCTGCCGCCCGGCCCACCAGGCCGCCGCCCGTCGATGATCGTCCAGCCCCAGCGCCGAGCACACCTGCTCCCGGCTTGCGGTCAGGTTGGTCACCAGGCCAAAGCGCGACATCCGTCCATCGGCAAGCCGTGGCTGCCGCACCCAGATCGGCGGATACCGGCCCAGTACGTCCAGGGCGTGCTGCAGCGCGGTGGCCTCGTACTCCACCGCCAGCGGCTCGTCCACCCGCAGAACCTTCCCGCCCAACGATTCCAGCCAGGCAGCCAAGCCCCCGGAAATGTCAATCGCCCCGTCCGCCGCGCTCATCGCACCGAATCCGGCTGCGAATCACTGTATCGCCGGCGTCGCAGGAGGTGGCGCAAGAGATTCATTCGGGGGGCGGCGGCGATAGGGTATGCCCGGCGAAAGGATGCGCAGTCGTGAGAGAATGAGCGCGAAGCCGCCGAGGTGGTTCCTGGCCCTGGTCTTGTCACTCCGGCGCCGCGGGTTCGATCCCCGCCGGCGGCTTCCTGCTCGCCCACTATTATAGCGGCTTTTTCGGGGGCCGGCTCCGGCGAAAAGAAGCGCAGTCGTGAGAGAATGAGCGCGAAGCCGCCGAGGTGGTCCTAGCGCCGGTCTTGTCACCCTGGAGCTGCGAGTTCGATTACTGCGCTATACTCCGTTGGCTAACGCACTCCCGCCGGCGGCTTCCTGCTCGCCGCCCATTATAGCGGCTTTTTCGACAGACACCCTTTTTAGCCGCTTTTCCCCGCACAGAAACGGCGGCGGATGGGAAGGCAAGACGAACCCTTTGAGCAAGGAACACCTTCCAGATTATTTTTCGGTCGCCAACCCGGCGGGGCTGAGGCGCGAATACCCGGTGGGCGGCGATTTCATCGCGCGCTTCGCGGGCATGGGCCGCGACGAGTTGCGCGCGATCCAGGAAGGCCGCTTCCGGCGCTGCCTGGAGCGCGCCTGGGCCACTCCGTTTTACCGCAGGCTTTGGGGAGAAGCGGGGCTGGAGCCGGGCGACGTGCAGAGCCTGGAGGACCTGGAAAGGCTGCCGGTCTTCTCCAAGTCCGACCTCATGAAGAGCGTCGAGGCGAACCCGCCCTTCGGCGACTACCACGCCCATCGCGACGACGATCCGCGGGCCGGCCCGGCAGGGCTGGTCATGCAGACCACCAGCGGCACGACCGGCGCGCCGCAGCCGATCTTCTTCGGACCGCGAAGCCGCGAACTGCAGGCGCTGATGGTGGCGCGCGCCTGGCTGCTGCAGGGGCTGAAGGACGGCGACGTCGTGCACTCGAGTTATGCGCACGGGATGGTGAACGCCGGGCACTTCGTGCGCGAGGCCGCGCTGCACTACACCCGCGCGCTGCTGCTGTCGGCCGGCGCCGGCAACGAGACACCCTCGGTCAGCCAGGTGGCGAACATGGCGCGCTTCGGCGCCACCGTGCTGGTGGGCTTTGCCGACTACCTTCGCAAGCTGGCGGATACCGCGCGCAGCCGGGGGCTGGAACCGGGACGCGACATCCAGGTGCGGATGATTTCCACCCACCTGGGCCTGATGCCGCGCGAAGAACTGGCCCAAGCCTGGGCGGCGGAAACGGTCTACGACTGGTACGGCGTGGGCGACACCGGGCTGATCGCCACCGAGGGTCCGGACCTCGACGGCATGCACGTCATGGAGGACGCCCACTTCCTCGAGATCCTCGACCCGGACAGCCAGCGGCCGGCGGCCGACGGCGAAGCGGGCGAACTCGTCTGCACCTGCCTGTACAAGAACGATGCCTATCCAATCATCCGTTTCAACACGCGCGACATGAGCGCGCGGCTGGCCGGGAGCAACGCGCTGGGGCTGCCGTTCGGGCGGATCGCCGGTTTCCTTGGGCGCAGCGACAACATGGTGAAGTTCAAGGGCATCAACTTCTACCCGGAAGCGGCTGCCGCCGTGCTGGTCGAAATGGAGGAATACGCCGGCGACTACCTGTGCGTGCGCAAGGGCGAACAGCTCCACATCGAAATTGAAGCCAACGATCCGCGGCTGCCGGGCCTGGCCGATCGCATCGGCGCGCTGATCCGCGAGCGGCTGGGCGTGCGGGTGCCTGTCAAGCTGCTCGAGCCGGGCAGCCTGGGCGAACTCACCGGCTCCGAATCCCGCCAGAAACCCCGCCGCCTGATCACCCGCTGATCGTCAATCGCAAGCCCTGCCACCACGCCAGCTAAAGCCCTTCGTTCGTTCCCCTCCTCGCAGGAGCTTTGGAGCAAGACAGCGAGAATCAAGCCAGTGAGCGCCGATGCCCCGGCGCGAACAGCGTCTCCAACGAGGAGGGGAACAAATGAAGGGCGAGGGAGCAGGAAAAGGCTTTAGTGTCGCTGTGGGTACATACTTGCGCCTGACTTAAGCACAAGAACACCCATCATGTCACTGCGTCAACGACTCATCACCATTGTCTTTTGCCTTTCTTGCGGCCCGTTTGCGGGAGACGGGGTGCTGGCGAAGGAGGGCATGTTTACGCCGGAACAGATACCGGGGATCGCGGGGGATCTGCGTGATACAGGGCTGAACCTGGACCCGGCGACGCTGGCCGATCTGACCGCTTTTCCGATGGGGGCGGTGATTTCGCTGGGGGGCTGCACGGCCTCGTTCGTCTCGCCGAACGGACTGGTGGTCACCAACCATCATTGCGCGCGCGGCTCGGTGCAGTTCAATTCCACCAGCGAGAACAACTACCTCGAGGACGGCTTCCTCGCCGCCTCGCCGGCGGAAGAACTTCCGGCCGCTCCGGGGTCGCGCATCTATGTCACGCTGCAGGCCGACGACGTCACCGCGCAGGTGACCGGCGGACTGGATCCGGCGCTGGCGCCGCGCGAGCGCTTCGCGAAGATCGAGCAGCGCCGCAAGGCCCTGATCAGGGAATGCGAATCGGAGCCCGGCTACCGCTGCCAGGCCGCGTCGTTTTTCGGCGGGCTGCAGTACAAGCTGATCAGGCGCCTGGAAATCCGCGATGCGCGCATCGCCTATTCGCCGGCCGACGCGATCGGCAAATACGGCGGCGACATCGACAACTGGCGCTGGCCGCGGCATACCGGCGATTTCGCCTTCTACCGGGCCTATGTCGGGCCGGACGGGCAACCGGCGGACTACGCCGAAGAAAACGTTCCGTATTCCCCGCCGCATTTTCTTGAGGTGTCCGCCTCCGGGCTCGAGGACGGCGATTTCGTGATGGCCATGGGTTATCCGGGAAGCACTTCCCGCTACGCCCGCCTCGCCTCCGTGAGGCACACCTTCGATTGGCAGTATCCCGAGTTCGTGCGCTTGTTCTCCGACTGGATAGCGACAATCGAGGCCGCCGCGCCGGAGGGCAGCGAGGCCCGCATTCGCTACGCCTCCAGGCTGGCGCAACTGAACAATGTGCTGAAGAACCTCAAGGGCCAGATCGACGGCGCGCGCCGCAACGGCCTGGCCGGCCGCCGGGCGCAAAGGGAAGCGGATCTGAACGACTGGATCGCGGCCGACCCGCACCGGATTATGCTGGGGCAGGCAATCGAGGAGCTGGACGCGCTTTCCGAGGAACGGGCGGCGGAGGCCAAACGCGGCTATTGGTACGGCAACGCGCTGCGGCCGCAGCTTCTGAGCGCGGCGCTAAGGCTGTACCGCCTGGCGCATGAGCGCGGGAAGCCGGACGCGGCGAGAGAGAGCGGTTACCAGCAGCGCGACATGGCGATGTTACGCCAGCGGATGAGCGTGATCGACCGCCGCTTTGACCCGGCGGTGGACAAGGCCGAATGGATGCTGTTTCTCAAGGGCTATCTGGCCCAGCCGGCGGACATGCGCATCGAGGCGCTGGACGAGGCCATGGGCCTCTCGCCCGAAATGAGCGACGAGGAACTGTCGGAAAAGCTCGACGGATACTACGAAGACACGGTCCTGAACAGCCTGGATACGCGCCTGGCGCTCATGGACGCGTCGCCCGAAGAGCTTGACGGCCATGCGGATCCCTTCATTCGGCTGGCGGCGGCGCTGCACGAGACGCAGATGGAGCGGGAAGAGGCCGCCAAGGTCCGCAGCGGACGCGCCAACCTGCTCAACCCGCAGTACATGCGCGCGATCATCAACTGGCAGCAGTCGCGGGGCCACGCCGCCTACCCGGACGCGAACTCCACGTTGCGCGTGACTTACGGCACGGTAATGGGCGGTTCGCCGGCCGACGGACTCCTGTACGAGCCGTTCACGCGCCTTGAAGGCATCGTGCAGAAGGACACGGGCGAGGAACCGTTCAACTCGCCGGCCGCGCAACTCGACCTGATCCGCGCGGGCGACTACGGCGGCTACTACCTGGATTCCATCGGCTCCGTGCCGGTCAATTTCCTGTCCGACCTCGACTCAACCGGCGGCAACTCCGGCTCGGCCACGCTGGACGCGGACGGCAAGCTGGTGGGGCTGCTGTTCGACGGCACCCTGGAGAGCGTCAATTCGGACTGGGACTTCGACCCGGACATCACGCGCACGATCCACGTCGATACGCGCTATATGCTCTGGGTCATGGAAAAAGTCGATGGCGCCTCGGCGCTGATCGAAGAAATGACCATCGTGCCCTGACTTCGTGCGGCGGCGGAACCAGGCGCGTTCCGAAATTCCGCCGCGCCCTCACCACCGGGCCTTGATCTCCAGCTCGACGCCGTGATCGGGCTTCTCGCCTTCGCTTTCGCGGCGCTTGGTCTGCACGCCCAGCGTCAGGTCCGGCGCGTCCTTAAGCGGCGTCAGCCGCCAGCCCAGCGTGTAGTCGCGCTCGGCGGCGGAGAGGCCATAGCCCACGTGGGGCTTGCCGATGAAGCGCTCGCCGAAGGTGGCGAAGCCCCAGGCGGCTTCCGCCGTCCAGCGGCCGGACGCGCCTCCGGAATGCTGAAGGCCAAGCGGCTCGGCCGCGAACAGCGCTTCGACCCCGCCTTCGGGCCGTCCGCCCAGTTCCCGCCTCAAGCTGAACGACGGACCGAGATCGGAAGAGCCGGGGTCGAACGACAAGGCGGCGGAAAAGCCCCGGTCCTTGCGCCCCTCCGCCTCGTGGGCGAGCAGCGTCCGCCCCTTCAGGTCGAGGGACAGGCCAAGGTTGGGCGCGTTCCAGGCAAGGCCGGCGCCGATCTCCACGCCGAAGCCCGCGTCGGCAGCGCCACCGTCGCGGCGCAAGCCGGCCTCCAGCTTCGGCGTCAGCGAGCCGATCGCGCCCAACTGCGTTGACCAGCTTCCCTCAAGCCCCAGCCGGACACGGGTAACGGCGGAGTCCGTGGCAATCATCTCCCGCGTTTTCTCGGATCCTGTGCTTACCCACAGCGCATCCGAAACGACGGCCAAAGCCAGTCCCCCGGCCGAGGGCATCAGCAAATCGGCGCGCGCGCCGGCGGCCGCCATGCGCCAGCCGATCCCGGCGCGCAGCGCCGGACCGGACTCCGGTTCGCCGCGGCCGGCGCCAGGCGCGGCCGTCACCTCGCCCGCGCCATAGCCCGCCGAGCCCCAGAGGCTCCAGCGCTGCGAGGCCTTGAAGGAAAGGTAGGGAATAACCGCGTTCAACGAGGAGCCGACCCGCCCGGAACCGGCGGCCGCGTCCGAATAACTACCCTCGCCCTCGCTGTGCGCCAGGGCGGCGCCAAATAGCCAGTTGCCGCGCGCGTAGTCCGCGCCGAGCAGCGCGGTCGTCACCTCGCCATCCAGATCAAGCGCGTCCTGCCGGCCGCGGAAGCTCGCGCGCAAACCCCGGCCCCAGTAGGCGAGGGCGCCACCCGAATCATCCTCCTTCCGGGTGAGCGTAAAGTCGCTGCCCACCAGCAGGTCGCGCCAGCTCGTTTCGCGCTCGCCATCCGGCCCCGGACCAGCGCGGCAAGGTCCGCCGCGAGCCGCGCCAAGGGCGCCCGAAGCGCCAGCCTGGCCAAAGGGCGCCGGCCCGCCTGCCGGCGCAGCGCCCAGGCCACCCGGAGCGCAGCCAAACCCCATCGCCGCCTCCAGGCCGCCGAACGCGAAGCGGCCCGCGAGCGGTCCGCCGCCCTGCTCGTCATCGGCCGGCCGCTCCCCGCTGCGGCCAATGGGCTGTCCGGCGAAGGCGCCCTGGAAGCCGGGCGTGCGCGGCGCCGCGATCCGGTCCGCGACGCCTTCGAGCGCCTGTTCGGCCACGGTGCGCCCGAAGCGCGCCAGCCAGGCCGCCGGCAGCGGGTCGCTGTTGACGATGGTCCCGGTGGCCACGGCCCGGTCGAGGACGGCGCCCTGGGGCGCGGAGAGCTCCAGCGTCAGGTTCTCCTCGCCTTCGTCGTGCGCGTCGTCAAGCACCGCAACGCTCACCGTATGCTCGGTGTCGCCCGGCTCGAAGCGCAGTACGCCCTGGGCCGCGTCGTAGTCCTCTCCGGCGGCCGCGGTGCCGTCGCGGGTGGCGTAGGACACCGAAACCGCCTCCGATGCCGCCTCGCTTACGCTCACCACGAATTCGAGCACTGCGCCGGGCTCCTCATTCACCCGGGCGTCCGCGACCGAGAAAGCAACCTCGACCGCATCCGGCGGCTCGCCGCCCAGCGGGAGCTGCGAGTCGCCGAGCAGCGCCCGGCCGATCCGCGCCGCCTCGCCGCGCTGCCCCGCATCGAGCTGCGGCCAGTCCGCGCACCAGGGGCTCGACGAATCGGACGACTTGCCGTCGCCGACCGCCACCCGGCGCAGGCGGCAACTCAAGGATCGCCACCAGTCCGCAACGCTCCGGTAGCCGTTGCCGCCGAGGAGGTCGATCGCCTCGAACAGCACCCGCGAGCGCATTTCGTCTTCAAGCAAATCAAAGCTGTGCTGGACCCAGGCCAGCAGCCGGTTCCGATCCGCGGCAGACACGTTGCCGTAGAGCGTCCGCAGCCGTGCTTCGTCGTCGAGCGCGTTCCACCAGCGCGCCGCCGCCCTCACGCCCCGCGTCTGATTGTCCACGATGGTGACACGAATCGAACGGGAACTGCCCGCCTCCAGCCCTTCCGGCAGGTCCCCCAGGGCGATGACAAAGGTATCGTTGTTCGAGTCCCCATCGACCACCGTGGCGACGGTGTTCCGGCCCATGGTGGCGCGGGCGCCGATGCGGATGTCGAAACCGGTCTCCGGGCGGAAGTCGCCGGGCTCCGCGGAATCCGCGGTCAGCACGATCGGCACGCTGACCTCCGTGCCGGGCGGCCCCGAAAGGTTGGCCGTGACCGCGATGTGTCCCCCTTCGATAATGGTCGCGGGCTGCACCTCCAGGTTCACCTGGCGGGCGGTCCAATCGTCGTCGGCGACCTCCACCGCCACGTCCGCAACTTGCTCCAGGCCGGGGTAGCCGCTCACCTCGTGACGAATCACGACGCGCTCCGAGTCCTCATCCGCGTCGTCCACCGGCGTCACCGTCACCTCGCGCGGCGACGACCACTCGCCCTCGGCGAAGACCAGCGTCGCCGGGGCGACGGTCACCGCGGTCTCGTCGTCCGAGCGCACCTCGATGCTGACCTCTTGGCCCGGGTCGGTCTTCAGCGCGACCGTGTAACGCGCCTCGGCGCCGCCTTCCCGGATCTCCAGTCTGGCGGCCGAGATGTCCACGCCCGGCGATTCGCCGAGGTCGTCGTCAAGCACCGCCACCGTCGCCGCGTCGTCCGGCGCAGGCGCCGCCTCGTAGCCCTGCCCGGCGGTCAGCGTCACGGTCACCGAGCCGTCCGGCTCATCGAGGGCGTCATCCTCGGTCGCCACGCTGAACGCCTGCTCGAGCCGGCCGGCGCGGAGGGTGATCTGGCGGGCGCCGGATTCACCGCCGGACAGGTAGCTGCCAGCCTGCGCCACCATCAGTTCCGCCACGATGTCCTTTTCGTGCGCGCGTTCCGCCCGCAGCGCGAACCGCGCCGCCTCGCCTTCGGTCACCGCCTCATCTTCCAGGCTTACGATGCGCAGCTCCGGAGCCACAGCGTCGTCGTTGTCCTCAATATTGATGGCGGCGCTCGCCTGACCAAGGGCGGCGTGCGCCACGGCCTCAAGCTGCACCGAGAAACGTTCGTTGACGTCGCTGACGGCATCGTCGAGAACGGCCACGGACAGGGACATTTCGGTCACATCCGGCCCGAACTCAAGGGCGCCGCGCGCCGCTTCGAAGTCCGCGCCCGCCTCGGCCGAGCCCGCCACCGTGGTCCATCTCAGCGAGGCCGGCGCCAGGGTCTCGCCGGTCCTGACCACGGCCAGGGTGACGGCGCCCGCATCCTCCGCCACGGTGTTGTTCGGCGTGCTGAACGAGAAAGTTGGCAGGTCCTCATCGTCCGTGATCGTGCCCACCGCCGAATCCGCGCCATTGATGACGGGGAAGTCGTCGGGGCGGCTGGTGCCGGTCAGGCGCACGCGGAAGTAGTGATCGGACTCGTAGACGGCATCGTCGAACGTATCGATGTGGACGGCGCCGGTGCGCGCGCCCTCGCCAATGGTGATCGAGCCGCCGTGCCCGTCCGCAAAGTCGCCGGCGGTGGCGACCTGATAGTCCGCGTCGCCGCCGTTGCCGCGTCCTTTCAAGGTCTCGTAGCTGACGGTGAGGCCCCCGGCTGGCGCCGGGTCGGGCAGGGTCACTGCGAATTCGAGCACCTCGCCTTCAATCGCGCGCGCCGGGGAAAGGGTGACAGGCGCCTTGTCGCTGATGGTGAGCGTGGCCGGCCTTACGTTGACCGTGCCCGACACGCCGGTAACGCTGACCTGCTCGCCCTGCAGTTCCTGCACAAGGTCCGCGATGGGCGTGAAGCGGAAGGTTCCGCTGCCGCGCTCGGCTCCCGCGGCGATGGTGATGTCGAAGCTCGGCGCCTGTTCGTAGTCCGTGCCGGCAACCGCGCTGTCGGCGGTGTCGCCGACCGACACCGTCACGGTCTTCTCCTTGGCGTAGGTGGTGCCGCCGAACACCGTCGCGGTCACGCGGATGGATTGGTTCGGGCTGGCGCTCTCGGCAACCGAGCTCGGCGAGAGCGAGAGATCGATGCGCTTCGGCGGGTCGTCGTCGTCCCTGATCGTTCCGGTGGCGTCAAGGCTGGCCGCGTTGCCCGCGAAGGTCGCGTTTTCCGGCGAGGACAGGCGCACCATCAAGGTCTCGTTGTTCTCGTCGATGCGGTCGCCGCGCATGGTGACGTCGATGGTCTTGCTCGTTTGGCCGGGGTTGAAGGTGAGCGTGCCCGAAGCCAGCGCCAGATAGTCCTCGCCGCTGATGGCGACGTTTTCGCCGGTGCCCGCGACCTCGGCGTAGGCGACCGTCACCTGCTTGCCGCTCGCCGCCGACAGGCTGACCGTGAAGCGCAGGG
>VYBN01000043.1 GCA_009844425.1 Gammaproteobacteria bacterium
CCTGCAACTCGCCGCGTTCATGATCCTGGCCAAAAAATATTTATGAGATGGCCTCGAGTCAATCCTTGACCGTTTTGTGTTCTCTCTCGCCTTGCTAAGCGTGGCGCACATTGGTGACTGGTTATACGTGGGCTCATCTCTATCTAGATGGATCAGGTGGACGTTCTTAATGGAGCCAAGATTGCCTGGAGGTACGCGGCGGACTGAGCCGTCCGGAGTAAGTCTTCCAACCCTACCGACCAACCCTGTGTTTTGAGACGCACTGTGGCCACCAATGATGTCTGGCCGACTTCAATTGGCGCGGTGAAGTGAGCGTCATGCCGCTTACGGAACTCCACCTGTAGAGAGATTCCACCTTAGCGGGAGCAATGTGATCTGGACCACCTCTTCGGGCCTTGTGGCTTGGCCCCAACGTTCAGATTGCCGGTCCCGCCAGCTTGACCAGAAACAAACGAGGGCGGGTTCCGCTTAGTCTGCAAAGCGGCACGGTAACGCATTGCAAATTGCGTTGAAGATATGCTTCAGAAACGGTGTATCGAAGCGATAGTCCAGCGGAAAAGTGTACAGGCGAGCTGCCTTACGAACAGAGATTGTACGATCGGCCTCTGAATGGTCGATTAGTCCTTATTGACAGCAGTGCATCTCGTTTCGGAACGACGGTTAGATTGCCTGCGACCGAGAAGATGTCGATTGCCTTCAGAGCCTTGCTTTTCAGTCGTTCCCAGACTCGAACTTGAGACTTGTCTGCGGATCCTGGGGCGGGCGAGGCAGGGTGTGCACAGGAACAACCTCAATATTGAGTGCGGCCCCGAGCGTCGCAATGTCCCCGTCATCAGAATAAATCGTTGTCTGACCCTGCACGCGAGTGATTGCAATGATCTGTCGATCGAATTTGAGCTTTGCGCGGGTCGCCTTGGTACCCGCTCGCAGATCGCCGGCAGCGATGGCATCCCGGGTCATCGCAGCAAGTTCGACAGCGGCGCGAAGATCGAAAGACTCGATGCGGAAGCAGCGGGTACCGTCCAGAATTTCGAGATACTGTGGGCCGGCCTCGCCGGCGTGGACCAGCACCTCGCTGAGTGCAGGAGTCGGAATAACAATGCTCTCGCCCGAGGCTTCAAGAGACTCAATCAGAAAATCGATGCGTTCCTTGGCATCCTGCAACGGCGTGCCGGTCGCCGGATCAAGCGGAGCGGCTGCATCTGGTTCGAGAAAATACAGGAGCGCCGTGGCATCGAATACGGCCATCAATGAGCCTCATCAATCCCGCGCAACGCCCGAAGCTCCTCAGTAGGCGTGTCGATCTCTTTCCAACCGCTGCCTTCAACGCTACGCAACCGTTCAACCACATCGCCCAGCGGCGCATCGTCAAGTTCCTCGAATCGCGCGATGTTGAAGCGCTTCATCAACCAACCGCCATCCGCCTCGCGCTCCCAGCGTCCTTCACCTTGCACACGCAGAGTGGGACCATAGAGATGGACCGCTAGTTGCCTGGCCATATCGCGGGTGGCTTGACACATGTGTATGACTTCGCCGTCCCGCAAATGCGCGGGCACGGTATCGCCCTGTCCACCTATGCGGATGAGCACTCCATCAAGAACGCCGGGCTGATTGAAGGCACCGAACGTTAACGGTTGCGGCTGGTCGCGGCCCGGAAACGGGATCACCTCGGCACCGCCTTCCAGCAGGCTGCCGGTCGCATCGTCGTCCGCCAAACGCCGGTTAAGCGCCTTGTAGGCTCTTGTGGCATCGATTGGAGCTGTGTTGTCTGCAAGTCCGCGCATTCGGCTCCTGACTTCGAGCTCGACCTCAGGTTCGACCCTTTGGACCAGCACGGTGCTGCCGGCTTCCAAGCGCACGAAATGCACCCTGTCCGCACTGCCGAGCAGTAGCGCCAGATCAGCCATGTACTCGGCAAGACGCGACATTGGCAGGGTTTCAGGGCTGTACGCGTCAATAATGAATCGATACTCGCCGTTATCGTTCATGGCACACTCCCACGTCAGCGCCGACGGAACATCCGTCCAACCGGAATTCTATACGTCTCGGCTGCGCTCACCTTGCGAGCGGCGGCATTACATAGGATCACGCCGCGAATTGGTGATAGTGGGCCAGGCGGTCAGACACCTTCGCCAGTCCCCCCGCTATGAGGAAACGGCGCATCGTATATCGCGGATATCGCTTCGTCTGCCAATCGATTATCGGGGGCGTCAGTCCTGGGCGAGCCATTGCAACGCTTTTGCGATGGCGGCAGCGATCGGGATGCCTACCCGCAAGTAACTGTCGAGCTTCTCCCTAAAGCCCTCTTTTCGCTTGAGGCCTTCAAGGAAGTCGTATCCGGTGTTTGTGATCCGGGCCGCACTCTCGTTCACCCACTCGGCCAATCCGCAATCCGCAAGTAATTGAGCTTGATGGCGCTCGTGCGCGCCTTCGCCTCCTATAAACGCCGGCGCGTGGATCAAACCATTCGGTTGTTCCGATGCCTCCTTCAGCATGGCGATCATGGTGTCGATGTCTCTCATATGTACCTCACTCTGCGGTTGACAATCATCCTTGTGGCGACTGCTTACCTGTTCGATTTTCGCCGGTTGCACTCTATGCAAAGCAATTGGCAATTTTCGTCGCTTGTCGTTCCGCCTTCCGACCATGGCGTGATGTGGTCGGCCTCCATTTCGGAGAGGTTATGGCGTTCTGGGTCCCGACGATCAGGAAGTTCTTGCCGTGCTGCACCAGTTGGGCGACGTATTCACGGAACAGCGAAAACGGCGGGTTGGTCACGACGATGTCCGCCTGCTTTAGAAGCTCGATGGTCTCCGCGCTCCGGAAATCACCGTCCCCTAAAAACGCATGAACACCAATGTCCTCGACATCGGGCACCCGGCCACCCTGCGTGTTCCCGTTATATTCGAGCCAAATCGCACGCTCTGAATTATGGCGACTGAACAGGTCGCGGTCCTGGTTCCTGTAGCACGCCGTGACCAGCTTCTTAAGGCCCAGGTGCTCGAAGTTGTACGAGAAGTAGTGGAAGAAGTTGGAGATGCGGGGGTCATCGCAATTGCAATAGACGACCTTGCCCTGGAAATGTTCAGAGTAGTGACGCAGTTCGTTCTCTATGTCTGAAAGCTGCGTATAGAACTCGTCGTTCTTTTGCCTTCTTGCTTCGCGAAGGTTCTTGTTCAGCGACATGTCAAAGCCCGCGCTTGCGCCTCGGGACCGAGCCAGTCGCACATGAGGATTACCTGTGCTCGCGAAGCTGAGCCTCGACCTCTTCGGCCAGATCGCTGGTCGGGCGCTCTATGCCCTCGCCCACTTCCAGGCGCACGAACCCGCGCACGCGGGCCTTTTGGGAGGCCAGCAGCTTGCCGACGGTCAGCTTGCTGTCGCGCACGTAGATCTGCCCGGTGAGGCAGATGCCGTCGAGAAACTTCCGCAAACGTCCTTCCACCATGCGCGCGACGATTTCCGGGGGCTTGCCGGATTCGGCGGCCTGGTCGCTCAGGAAAGTGCGTTCCCGCTCGACGATATCGGCGGGCACGTCGTCCGGGGAAACGTGCTGCGGCCGCATCGCCGCCACATGCATGGCGATGTTCTTGCCCAGTTCCGCGTCGCCGCCCTCCAGGTCCACGACCACACCGATACGGTTGTTGTGGACATACACGGACGCTTCGCCCTGCGCCTGTATACGCTCGAAACGGCGCACCGAAATGTTTTCGCCGATCCTCGCCACCGCATCCTGACGGGACTGTTCCAGCGACTGTCCGTCCACTTCCAGAGCCAGCAAATCCTCGAGGCTTGCGGGCGCCTGTTCGACTGCGGTTTGAGCCACCGACGCGGCGTACTTGCGGAAGTCCTCGCGCCGGGCCACGAAATCGGTCTCGCAGTTCACCTCCGCGACGGCGATTGCCCCGGAACTCTCGGCTACCGCTATCACGCCCTCCGCCGCCGCCCGCGAGGCCTTCTTTTCCGCCGCCGCCGCGCCCTGTTTGCGCAACAGGTTGCGGGCAGCCTCGGCGTCGCCTTTGGTTTCGGTCAGCGCGCGCTTGCAATCCATCATGCCCGCGCCCGTCGATTCGCGCAGGGCCTTCACCTCGGCCGCAGTGATCGCCATTCGCTAGCCCTCCCCTTCGGCGGGCGCCGCTGCTTCCTCCGCGGCCGGAGCAGGTGCGGGAGCCGCAGCCGCAGCAGTCTCCGGTGCGGGCGCCGGTGCGGGCGCCGCAGCGCTCTCCTGGGAAGGCGCCTTGGGCGCCGCCGGGGCCGGGGCTTCAGCGGGTTTCGCGTCCCTGTCCTCCCGCTCGCGGGCAACCGCCGCGGTGCGCCTCGGCATGCGCCGCGACACGCCGCGCAGCCGCGCAGGGGTCTTGGCTCTCGACCGCGGGCGCCCGCTGCGCGCAATGGGCTTGCCGGACTCGTCGAGTTCCACGAACTCGTCGTCGCCCAGCGAGATTTCCGGCATTTCCTCGCGCCCCTTGAGAATCGCGTCCGCGATTCCCCGCGCATAGAGTTCGGCGGCGCGGATCGCGTCGTCGTTGCCGGGGATCATGTAATCCACGTCCTGCGGCGAGCAGTTGGTATCGACCACCGCCGCCACCGGGATGCCGAGCTTCCTGGCTTCGTTCAGGGCAATGCGCTCGTGCTCCAGGTCGATGATGAAAACCGCATCCGGGAGCGAGTCCATCGCGCGGATCCCGCCCAGCGAACGATTCAGCTTGGCCAGTTCGCGCTTGACGCCCAGGGCTTCCTTCTTCGTGAACCGCTCGCGCAGGGTCTCCTCGTCCAGCGCTTCCAGCTCTTCCAGGCGGGCGATGGATTTCTTGATGGTCTTGAGATTGGTCAGCGTGCCACCCAGCCAGCGATGACTGACGTAGGGCATGCCGCAGCGCGTGGCCTCGTTGCGGATCGCGTGTTGCGCGGCGCGCTTGGTGCCGACGAACAGCACGGTGCCGCGCTGCGCCGCCACCGACCGCACGAACTCACAGGTCTTCTTGTAGAGCGGTACCGTCTGCTCCAGATCGATGATGTGAAGCTGGTTGCGTTCGCCATATATGAAAGGCGCCATTTTCGGGTTCCAGTGTCTTGCCCGGTGCCCGAAGTGCACGCCCGCATCCAGCATTTCACGCATGCTGATTTCAGCCAATAGCTTGCTCCCGTGAGTATCAAGAAGCCCCGGAAAGCCGAATCCGGGCGGCAAGGACCTGCCGCCATCCGGTGTTCGCCTGCCGGAGCAAGCGGGCAATTTTATAACATCAGGTTCTGCCGTGCGGCGGAAATGCGCGCTACCATTGGCGCCGGCGCCGGCCTTTGCCAGTTCGAAAAAAATGCAAGTCAGCATCAAGTCCAGCGAGGAGCAGCAACGCATGCGCGTGGCGGGCCGGCTCGCGGCCGAAGTTCTGGACATGATCGGTCCCCACGTGCGCCCGGGCGTCACCACGGGCGACCTGGACCAACTCTGCCACGAGTACATCACCGGGGAGCAGCAGGCCATTCCGGCGCCGCTCAATTACCGCGGTTTTCCGCGCTCCATCTGCACCTCCGTGAACCAGGTGGTCTGCCACGGAATACCCGGCAAACGCAAGCTGCGCGACGGCGACATGCTGAACATCGACATCACGGTGATCAAGAACGGTTTTCATGGCGACACCAGCCGCATATTTCACGTGGGCCGTCCGGGCATCAAGGCGCGGCGCCTGGCGCGGATCACTTTCGACGCCATGTGGGCCGGCATACGCGAGATCGCTCCCGGCAAGCAGCTGGGCGACATCGGCCACGCGATCCAGACGGTGGCCGAAAGCCAGGGCCTCAGCGTGGTGCGGGAATACTGCGGCCACGGCATCGGCCGCGTGTTTCACGAGCCGCCCAATGTCCTGCACTACGGCGAGCCGGGCACGGGAATGGTCCTGCGCGAGGGCATGACGATCACGGTGGAACCGATGCTCAACGAGGGGCGTCCCGAAACTCGATTGCTGCCGGACGGCTGGACGGTAGTGACCCGCGACCGCAAACTCTCGGCGCAGTGGGAGCACACGGTTCTGGTTACCGCGGACGGTTACGAAGTCCTCACGCTGGGGGAAGGTCCGGTTGAACCCTGAGCAGACCCTTGCGCCCGCTTCGGCGCCGCCGTCGGCGGATTCGCGGGAACGGCGGCTTGACGCCTGCCGCGCCCGAATCCGCGAGCACGAGGAGCATGTTCGCGACGAGTTCCTGCGCAGCCGGAAGAGCACGCCCGAACTGCTGAAGCGGCGCGCCGGGCAACTCGACGAACTGCTTTGCGAGGTGTGGCGCATGCACGCCGGCCCGGCGCTGAGCGGGGCCGCCCTGCTGGCGGTGGGGGGCTACGGCCGCGAGGAAATGTATCCCGCGTCGGACGTGGACGTGCTGGTCCTGATGCCGCAGGGTTACTCGCGCAGCGCCAGAAACGAAGTCGGCGCGTTCCTGGCGTTCCTCTGGGACGTGGGGCTCAAGCCCGGTCACGGCACCCGCACCGTGGCCGAATCGCGCGACCAGGCGCGCGCCGACGTCACGATCATGACGGCGCTGCTGGAAGCGCGCCTGCTGACGGGCTCGGACAAGCTCTTCGGGCAACTGGGCAAGGTGATCAACGCGCGCGGCGTCTGGTCTTCCACGCAGTTCTACCGGGCCAAGCTCAGGGAACAGGAGCAGCGCAATGCCGAGTACGGCGATACGGCCTCCAATCTCGAACCCGACGTCAAGAACGGACCGGGCGGACTGCGCGACCTGCACACGGTGCAATGGATTCTCAAGCGCCGGTTCGGATCGACGGCGCTGGAATCCCTGGTCGAACGGGGGCTGATCTCCGCCGAGCAGCTGGTCGGGCTGCGAAGGGCGCGCGATTTCCTCTCGCAGGTGCGCTTCGCCTTGCACCTGAACAGCGGGCGAATGGAGGACCAACTGCTGTTCGAGCACCAGAAACAGCTTGCCGGCAACTTCGGCTATCACGACCAGACCGGCAATCGCGCGGTAGAGCAGTTCATGCAGCGCTACTACCGGACCACTCGCAGAGTTTCGCTGTTCAATGAAGTCGTTCTCCAGCGGCTTGGCGACGTCATCGGCCGCACCCGGACCGCCGAGCGGCGCATCAACGCCCGGTTCCTGACGCGCAACGGCTACCTGGACTCGAAGCGGCCCAAGCTGCTGGAGGTCTCGCCGCGGGCAGTGCTGGAACCGTTCCTGCTGCGGCAGAAGCACGCCGAAATCCGCGGCTTCAGCGCCCCCCTGGTCGAGCGGCTGATGGAAGCCGCGACCAGGATCGACAGCGAGTTCCGGAACGACCCGAAGAATCGCCGCACTTTCATGCAGATCCTGTCCGCCCCCGCCGACGCGCCCAGCCAGCTTGAGGCGATGAACCGCTACGGGGTACTGGGCGCCTACATTCCCCACTTCGGGCTGATCACGGGTCGGATGCAGTACGACCTCTTTCACAGCTACACGGTCGATGTGCACATCCTGCGCGTGGTCCGCAATATCCGCCGTTTCGGCCTGCCCGAAGGGCGGAAGACGGATTCGCGGCTCCGGGAGATCATGGAACGAGTCGAAAACCCCGCCGTGCTCTATATCGCGGGGCTGTTTCACGACATCGCCAAGGGCCGCGGCGGCGACCACTCGGAACTGGGCGCCGGCGACGCGGAACAATTCTGCTCGAACCACGGACTGAGTCCCCGCGAGTCGGCCCTTGTGGCGTGGCTGGTGCGGCACCACCTGGACCTGTCGATGACGGCCCAGAAAAAGGACGTCTACGATCCGGCGGTCATTCGCGACTTCACCCGCCTGGTGGGCGACCAGGTCCACCTGGATCATCTCTATTTGCTGACGGTGGCCGACGTGCGGGGAACCAATCCAGGCCTGTGGACGGCCTGGAAAGCGCGCGCTTTCGAGGACCTCTACCGTCAGACCGAGCGGGCGCTGCGAATGAACATAGAGCACCCCCGCGGAACCGGGGAATTGCTCGAGGAGCGCAAACATGCCGCGTTGGCCGAGCTGCGCGGCCGCGGGCTTGAGGAAGAGGGGATTCGCGCCATCTGGAGCGGTTTTGCCGAGGACTATTTCTGGCTTTTCCGCGACGACGAGATCGTGTGGCACACGACGGCGCTGCACGAAGGCCCGTCCGGGGGTTTCCTGGTCGCTTCGCGCGCCCAAACGGCCGACGGAAATACCGCGATACTGGTCCACGGTCCGTCCGCGGTGCGCCGTTTCTTCATTACCTGCTCGGTGCTGGACGCGAAGGGACTGAACATCCTGGATGCGCGTATCCTGCCCTCCGGGGGCCGGCGCAGTCTTGCGCAATACCTGGTCGTGCAGCGCGACGGCGCTCCGCTGCATGACGCCGACCAGCTCGAGGTCATCTGCGATTCACTGCGTGAAGCGCTGGCCAGTGGCGAACTGCCGTCACGGCCTGCAGGCCGCAAGCTGCCGAGGCGGCTGCGGGCCTTCGATGTCGGCGTACAGGTGAGTTTCCGTGCCGATCCCCGCGGACGCCACACGGTAATGGAACTGGTCACCACGGACCGGCCGGGCCTCCTCGGGCTGGTGGGAGGCATCCTGACCCGGCAGGAAATCGCCGTTCGCACGGCCAAGATCGCGACCATCGGCGAGCGCGCCGAGGACGTTTTCCACCTCGCCGATGTGGGGCGCAAGCCACTGTCGTCCGGCCGCCGGGAGAAACTGCTGGCCGCCCTGAAAAAAGAGCTTGAGGACGGTTAGCGGCCCTTCAACCGGCTAACGTCCGCCGCCGGCCTCCAGCATGCCCTCGCGCAGCGCCAGCCGAACGAAAGGCACGGTCAGTTGCTTGCTGCGGCTGGCCGCCAGAGCCGCGAGTTGGTCCACCAGAATGAACACGTCGCTGGGATTGCGGCGCACGCGCCGCATCAGGAACCTCGCGGTCGCCTCCGGCAGCTTGATTCCGCGGCTGCGGACCCTGAGCTGCACGGCCTCCAGCCGTTCCTCGTCCGTCAGCGGCTGCAGCTTCCAGATCTGTCCCGAAGCGAGTCGGGTGCGCATGTCGTCACGCTCGAAACCCGTTCCTGCCGGTGTGCTGGCCGCCGCCAGCACCAGCCGGGAGCCGCGCCTTTCGAGCTCCCGGCAAAGACCGCCCATCGCCTCCTCGACTTCGGGTGCGCCGGCGATCCGCTCGGCGTCATCGATACACAACAGTTCGATCCGGCGCAGGGCATCCAGCGCATCCGGCTTGACGCCGGCATGCGCGGGCAGATAGGCCGAAGTCAGTCCAGCGTCCGTTGCCGCCCTGACGGTGGCCAGCAGCAGATGGGTTTTTCCGGTGGCGGGAGCGCCCCATAACCAGAACGGGGCGGCGCTTTCCCGGACGATCAGGTTCCGCAACGCCGACACGACATCCGCGTTGGCGCCGTTGTAGAAATTCTCGAAGACGCAGGGGTCCTCGCGGCTCACGTCGAGTTGCAACTGATGCCTGTCGCCCTCGACGGGCCCGATACCCTGCCGCTTGCGCTGCGCAGCGAGCCGCGAACCGCTCAGTACGTAATCCACGCCGCTCAAGACGGCCAGCAACAGCGCCAGCGCACCGCCGATCTGAATCCAGTCAGCCGGAATAAACCCGCCGAACGCCTGGGTGGCTATCACGGCCACCCCCAGGAAGATCTGCACGAAGGTATTCAGCCGGCTTACGCGGGACGGCCGCGGGCGCAGCTCCCCTCTCATTACGCGGAAGGTTTGCCAGCCGACCGTGATCACGAGGTCGCGCACGATGACCACCACCGCCAGCCACACCGGAACATGCGAAAGCGCGGCCAGCGTTACGTAAACGCTGGCGATCAGAATCTTGTCCGCCATCGGATCCAGGATCGAACCGATATAACTGTCCAGCCCCCAGCGCTTGGCCAGGTAGCCGTCCAGCCAGTCGGACACGGCGGCGACGGCCAGCAGCAGCAGCGCCTGACCGTAGGAACCGCGGGCAAGGGCCATGACGATCACCGGCGCCAGCAACAGCCGGAACACGCAGATCAGGTTCGGAACGTGGCGCCTGAGGCTCATGAACCCGTCCTGGTCAGTTCAAACGAAACCCCGAGCGAACCCAGCGCCTCGCGCAGCGGGGACTCGGCTGTCCGGGAGGTGATTCGCAGCCTCAACTCGTCTCCCGCGGCCCCCTGCACCTGCCACTCCCGCACCGCCTGCAGGGAGTTCAAGCCCGCCGTAAGGCTTGCGTACGCCTGAAGGTTCGGAACCGGGGCCACCTGCAGGACGTACGAGCGCACGGGTCCCCGGCTGTCCATGAAACGCCCGGCCAGCATGTCCGTCACGCGGTGGACCGCTTCGGTAGCGTCGCTCGTCCATACCGTTCGCCAGAATCCGTCCTCGCGCAGCCGCCACTCGATATCTTCGAGCGCTCCGGGAACCGCCACCCTTCCCAGGACCATCAGTCGATCGTCGTCTTCCGGCAGGCAGGCAAAATCGCCGATCCACAGCTTCTCGGCGCATTGTCCGACCGCGTGCGGATCCGGGGCGGGCGCGAAGTCGATTTCGATGCCCCGCAGCGCCGATACCTCCTCGAAGGTCCGACTCAGCGCGCCGCTGAAGACGCTGCGGACGTTCATCGTCTGCGACGGCGTGTCGGCGAAACCCACCGGCCGGAACAACCACCTTTCTCCGTCATTCACGACCAGCCACAGGTATAGACCGGTCCTGCTGCCTTCCCAGATGCCCTCGCCGGCCTCCTCGAGGACCCGGCGCACCAGCGGCTCGTCGAACTCCGCCTCCAGACTGTCCCCGTTGATGACGCGGAACTGCCGCACGATGCTCGTGGCGGGCGGGAAGCGGTCGGCGAGTTCAGCTGCGCCCCTGCGCCCGGTAACCCGGACCAGCAGTCGCGCGAGCGCGTCCTGCAGGGCCGTGTCCACGCCCGCCTGACTGGAATCGGGCAATGGCGCGGTTGAACTGAATGACGTTTGGGCTAAAGTTGCGGCGGACGCCAGCAACAGCGTCAGGGCCAGGGCGAACGGAACGATGGCGGACGGCGCGATACGCGAGAGCATGGAAAAGGGCATTATAGGATGTGCGGCTTCCCGAAAGAGAGGCTTTGAGTGAGCAAACCGATCACCTACAGCGGCGCCGGCGTGGACCTTGAGCGCGGCGCGGAAATCGTCCGCCGTATCGCGCCGCTGGCCCGAAAAACGCACCGGCCCGGCGTGCTGGGTGGAATCGGCGGTTTCGGCGGTCTGTTCGAGGTGCCCCACGGGGAATATCGCGAACCCGTGCTGGTTGCGGGCACCGACGGCGTCGGCACCAAGCTCAGGCTGTGCGGCGAAGCGGGCCGCATGGAGGCGCCCGGCGTGGACCTGGTGGCCATGTGCGTGAACGACCTGCTGGCCATGGGCGCCGAGCCCCTGTTTTTCCTCGACTATTGCGCGGCCAACCGCCTGGATGCCGACCGCCTGGAACCGGTGCTTAAGGGCATCGTGCGCGGCTGCAGGGAAGCGGGCGCCGCGCTGCTGGGCGGCGAAACCGCGGAGTTGCCCAATACCTACGTCGATGACGGACTGGAACTCGTTGGATTCTGCGTGGGCGTGGCCGAGAAGGACCGGCTGCTGGACGGCAGCGGCGTCGGGGCGGGCGATATCCTGCTGGGCCTGGCCTCGTCCGGGCCGCATTCCAACGGTTACTCGCTGGTGCGCCGTATCGTCGAAAAAGCGGGCGGCGTGCGGGCCCTGGGCGGCAGCCTGATCGACGCGCTGTGCGAGCCCACCCGGATATACGTCCGGTCCGTATTGCCGCTGGCGCGATCGGGGCGGCTGAAAGCGATTGCCCATATCACCGGCGGAGGCCTGCCGGAAAACGTCGAGCGCATCATTCCGGACGGCCTTGCCGCCAGGATCGACACCAGCGCCTGGGCCTGGCCGGCGGTCTTCGACTGGCTGAGCCGCGAGGGGCCGGTTGAACGAAAAGAGATGCTGCGCACCTTCAATTGCGGTGTCGGCCTGGTGCTGATCGTGGGCCCTGACGAAGCGGCGGCCGTGCGCGAAGACCTGGTTGCGGCAGGCGAGGAGGTCCATGAAATCGGCCGGGTGGAAACCGGCAGCGGCGTAACGCTGGACTGAAAAGGGGGCGCCGGGGCCGTGAGCTTGAGGACCGTCGTTCTGCTCTCCGGCACGGGCACGAACTTTCAGGCCATCCTTGACCGTGCGGCTTCCGGGTCGCTGGACATCGAGCCGGCCGGCGCGCTCAGCGACCGGCTCGATGCGCAGGGTCTTGAGCGCGCCCGCCGCGCGGGAATCCCGGCCATTGCCATGCCCCGCGGCGATTTTCCCGACGCGCGCTCATGGTGGGACGGAATCGCGGCGCGATTGCGGGCGCTCTCGCCGGACGTGCTGGTGCTGGCCGGGTTCATGCGGATTCTCCCGCCGGAGTTGTGCAGGGAATACCAGGGGCGGGTGCTCAACATTCATCCGGCGCTGCTGCCCAAATACCCCGGCCTCAATACCTACCGAAGGGTGCTGGCCGGAGGAGACCGCTGGCACGGAACCACCGTGCATTTCGTGACGGAAGATCTCGACGCCGGCCCACGCGTTGCCCAGGCGCGCATCCGGGTGGGCCGCGGCGACGACGAAGACTCGCTGCGCAGCAGGGTTCAAGCCTGCGAACATGTCCTGTATCCTCGCGTGCTGGAATGGATGTCGCAGGGCCGCCTTGTGATGGGCGCCCGGCAAGCGATACTGGATGGAAGCGATTTGACCGAACCCGTGGTGTTTGAAGAAGGACAACTCCTGTGATCCCTGTGCGGGCGGCGATTGCAGCCTGTCTGCTGGCGCTTGCCGGACCGGCGATGTCCGCGGATACGGCTGCGACGCCGCAGGGTATCAAGAGCATCGGCGTGCTGTACGACGTCGACGCGCCGTTCGGACAGCGCGCGCTGAGCCTGAGCCTGATTCGCCGGGAGGGCGACGGCTTCGTCTACGAGACCTACTCCCGGGGCCTGGGCCTGGCGCGCCTGGTCATCGCGTCGGACGCATTGGAGAGCACCCGGTTCGTTCTCGATCAGGACGGCATGGTTCGGCCGCTGGGTTACATGTGCCGTTCCTGCGACGGCCGCAGGGACGGCCTGGTGGAAATCGCCTATGACCTGGATGCGAACCTGGCCGTCTACAGCGAAAAGGAAGAAGTGCTGGAGGTTGCTCTGGATACGCGCGCGATGGACCGAAAGTCGTGGGAAATCCAGACCATGCTGGATATAGCAACCGGCCGTCCATTGGGCGTGGAGCCCACCCAGATAGATGGGGGGACAGAGCTCGATGACGACGGCCGTCCATTGGGTGTGGAGCCCACGCTCGAAGGCGGAAAGCTCAAGTTGTACAGCGGCGAGAGGCTCGGCAATGAGACGCTGAGCACCCGCGCCGGCGAACTTGAGACCCGCAAGTACTTCCGCCAGCGCGAGGGTTCCGAGAACTTCCAGTACATCTGGTACGCGCGCGAACTGGGATGGCTGCCCGCCCGCTGGGAGATCTGGCGCAAGGACAGGCGCGCGGTGATTATCGAGGCGTACGAATTCGCCTGGGGCGAGGATGCGGCGCTTGCGATGCGGGCCGACTGGCTGAAATAGGGCCTTGTGAGCATCGGACCGGACAGCTGGATTCGGCGGATGGCCGTCGAACACCGCATGATCGAGCCGTTCGCCGAGCAGCAGGTCCGCCGGGTAGGAGAGAGGCGGGTGATCTCGTACGGCGTCTCCAGCTACGGCTACGACGTGCGCTGCGCCAACGAGTTCAAGGTGTTCACCAATATCCACTCGGCGGTTGTCGACCCCAAGCAGTTCGAGAGCAAGAGCTTCGTTTCGCTGAACGGCGATCACTGCGTTATCCCGCCCAATTCGTTTGCGCTGGCGCGCACGGTCGAATACTTCCGCATTCCCAGAAACGTGCTGACGATCTGCCTGGGCAAATCCACCTACGCGCGCTGCGGCATCATCGTGAACGTCACGCCGCTGGAGCCGGAGTGGGAGGGTTACGTGACGCTGGAGTTCTCCAACACGACTCCGCTGCCGGCCAAGATTTACGCCAACGAGGGCGTGGCGCAGATGATTTTCTTCCAGGCGGGCGAGGAGTGCGAAACCTCGTACCGGGACCGCGGCGGCAAGTACCAGGGACAGACCGGCGTGACCCTGCCCAAGGCTTGAGCTGATGTGCTTCCTCGCGAGATTGTTCCTTCTCTTTGCGGAGACGCATGAATCCATCCATGGAGCTCGGTTCCGCCATCCCTGGCTCACAAGCTCCGCCAAGAGAAGGAACAATCTCGCTTAGGCAATCGGCGATAAGCAGATGGCGAAAGTGGCGTTCATCGGGCTGGGTGTCATGGGCTACCCGATGGCGGGACACCTGGCGCGCGCGGGGCACGCGGTCACGGTATTCAACCGCACGCTGTCGCGCGCCGAACGCTGGGTGGAGGAATACGGCGGTGCGGCGGTGGCAAGTCCGGCCGCGGCCTGCCGGGAAGCGGAGTTCGTTTTCACCTGCGTGGGGCGCGACGAGGATGTCCGCGCCGTGACGCTGGAGCGCGACGGCGCGTTTGCGGGCATGCGCGGCGGTGCGATTCTTGTCGATCACACAACCACGTCGGCCGAACTGGCGCGCGAACTGGACGACAGCGCGGGCGAGCGCGGTCTTGCTTTCCTGGACGCGCCGGTATCCGGGGGTCAGGCCGGGGCCGAAAACGGCAAGCTTGCGATCATGGCGGGCGGGCGTAGGGAGCACTACGACCGCGTGCTTCCGCTTCTCGAATGCTACGGCGCGCGGATCGACCTCATGGGTCCCGCCGGCGCGGGCCAGCTCACCAAGATGGTCAACCAGATCTGCATCGCCGGACTCGTGCAGGCCCTTTCGGAAGGACTGAACTTCGCGCAGCGCTCCGGCCTCGACGGCGGGCAGGTCGCGCGCCTGATCGGCGCCGGAGCGGCCCAGTCCTGGCAGCTCGACAACCGCCATGCCACGATGCTGGCCGACGAGTTCGAATTCGGCTTCGCGGTGGACTGGATGCGCAAGGACCTCGGCTACGCCATGGACGAAGCCGGGCGCAACGGCGCCGAACTCCCCGTGGCCGAACTGGTGGACCGTTTCTACGCGGAGATTCAGGCCATGGACGGCGGGCGCTGGGACACGTCCAGCCTGATCCGCCGCCTGCGCGAGAAGGGGCAAGCCGGCCGATAAGCCGGGTTCTGTCGGGGGCAATCATTCATCTAGGACCGCCGTCGCCGGCGGCCTCGAGCAGCTTACCCGGAAGCGCGTGCGGACATACGCATTGCTTCCCTATTCAGCCTTGCTCCGGACGGGGTTTACCCTGCCACGGCCGTTGCCGGCCGCGCGGTGCGCTCTTACCGCACCATTTCACCCTTACCCGGCTTTCCCGAGGGCGCCGGGCGGTATCTTTTCTGTGGCACTTTCCGTAGGCTTGCGCCCCCCAGGCGTTACCTGGCGTCCCGTCCGCCGGAGCCCGGACTTTCCTCCCGCCGCACCGGTAAACCCGGAGCGACCGGCGATTGCCTGGCCGGCTTGCCCAAGCCAACACTAGACCAGTCCGCGCGCCCGCGCAATACGCGGGCAGCGGGTTGGTCGCTGACACCGGCTTCCATACTGGGATTGGGCGAGCATCGCAGCCGCGTAGGTTCTGGGTTGTGAAGCAATCTATACCGAGGATCTGAACCGCAGATAGCGCTACGGTGCTGTCCGCGTGCTCAACCCGTTTGCTGACCGAGTACCGGACCGACTGACTCTTAGGGCCGGTACAGCAATGCTGTCGCCTGCCTCACTCGTCGCAAAACGTCCGTGCCCGCGGCCACGGATCGTGAGTTCCAGCGTGACCGGTGATAGCATTGCCGCGACGGTAATTTTGCGGGGGCAAATATGGCCAATCTCGACCTGAAGACGGGTGAGGGACTGCTGCAAGCCTGTAATCGGGCGGAAGCCGATATTGATCCTGCGGACATCGATAAAGTCGCGCAGTTTCTGGAGCGGGTACAAAGCACCGCGCCTGAAGATCGCTCGGGAGAGTCGTTCGTCCGCCTTGTGTGGGAGCAGAACCCACTTGATGGGCTTGGCCACGGTGATTACTCTCTGGAAAACGCCTACACCGACGCTGGCTTTCGTGATGACTTCGCGAAGGCGGTCAACCAGACTCTTCCGCAAGAGGGACAACAGCGGCTAGAGGCGATCAATGGTTTGGTGGATCAAACCGGTGAACTCGCCAAAAAGTTTGTAAAAGCCAACAAGTCCGGGGAACAACAAGTACCTATGGCAAAAACGCTTCGTGCGTTGACCGCGCTGTTCCCGTTCGATCTCACGCCTCCGACCTATGCGGTGACACTAAAAAAACTGACCATTGCAATGGACTTAACGTCAAGGACGAGTAAGTACACCTATGGAAAATACGCGGAAAAGTCACGGGAGATCATAGACCGGCTGGATGGGGTTCTCGGCCCGCTCCCCAAGTCCGATTGGACCGCCCTTGCCACTCGCAGGCAACTGGCGCGGAGTCTCGGAAATCTGTGTTCGGAGTCAGCCCCCGCCCAAGAGGCAGAACTGAAACCACTGCCTGCATCGGACCGCAGAAAAGGATTGGTGGCTTTCGGCGGCTTGTGGGAACGACTACTTCGCGTCGTCGAGTACGTAAACAACAAGCCAACGAAGGATGAGTTGCGTAATTTCATGCGTGAGGGTTATCCGGCGAAGAAAGACGGGAGTATCTCCACCGAGATCAATTCAATCGAAAAGGAATTCAATGCCATCGAAGCTTGGGAAAATCGTTACTCTCTGACCGACACTGGCAGGAAACTGCTCGAGACCAGAAGTCCGGACGCGGTGCGAGACTGGCTGCTTACCCGGATACTGGGACCTGATCACGTACTCGTAGCACTGGGAAAGGGGGTTTGCACGAAGCAAGACGTGACCGAGCTACTGCAAAGAGTCAACCCGGGCTGGACGACCAAATTTGCGCCCGACCAGATGCTAAGTTGGCTCCGCGCTCTAAGTGTTGTGGAACTGGATCCTAGCGGCAATTTGGTTCTGACGGAAAGCGGGCGACGATGGGAATCGCTCATTCATTGGGAGCCCGAGTATCTCGAAAAACCTCCAGACGACAATGCCTTGCCGCCAATCAGCACGCTAGAGGAGCTGGCCCGGGAACTGAACCTCCCGGTCGATTTCCTGCAGAATATCGAAACACTGCTGGAGGAGAAGAAGCAGGTCATCTTCCAGGGGCCTCCAGGCACCGGCAAGACGTTCGTCGCGCAGAAGTTTGCGCGACATCTCGCCGGAGCGAAAGATCGCTGCGAACTCGTCCAATTTCATCCGTCTTACAGTTACGAGGACTTCGTGCGAGGCTACCGACCGACACTGCTTGACCAGGGGCAGGCGGGTTTCGAGTTGAAGGACGGACCATTCCTGCGAATCGCCCGGCAAGCGGAACAAGACCCGGACCGGAACTACTTCCTGATCATCGACGAAATCAACCGCGGGAACCTAGCCAAGGTGCTCGGCGAACTCTATTTTCTGCTGGAGTACCGAAAGGAAGCGGTGAACCTGATGTATCAGGAAGACGAAGAGCATCCGTTCAAAATGCCACCCAATCTGTACATCATCGGCACGATGAACACCGCTGACCGCTCCATCGCCTTGGTGGACCTCGCATTGCGCCGGCGGTTCGCGTTCGTGGACTTCGCCACAAACACGGAGCCCGTCAAAGGCCTGCTCAGCCGATGGCTGGAGGCAAACAATCTGGCAGGCATGGACTGGGTAGCGGACATCGTGGAGCGCGCAAATGAGAAACTGGACGATCACCACGCCGCCATCGGGCCTAGCTATTTCATGCGGCGGAAACTGGACGATGCCGCCGTCGAGCGCATCTGGAAACACGCTGTGCTGCCGTATGTAGAGGAGCACCTTTTCGGACAGCGCGACCGCCTGGGCGAGTTCGCGCTCGATGCTCTTCGCGGCATGTCCGCCCCGAAGGGCAGAGAGGCGGGCAATGGCGGCGACCTCCAGGATGCGGGCGAAGGGAACGATGCGTGAGATTGACCTTCAAGAGTACGCAACGAGTGACGCGCTTACACTCTCCGTTAACGAACGGGATGCGCTCGCCCGGGAGGCGCTGAATCTCTCCATTGCGCCGGTCGCCGGCACGACGAGCGAGTACACGCTGACACCCGGTTCTATCGTTGGGGCCGTCGAGACTGGCGGACTGTCGGTGCGCATAGCACCCAAGATCGGCATCCGGCAATTGCTTTCGCTGGCGTGCTATGCCATTGACAAAGTCAGACTCCAAGAGCCCGAGTTCGATTTTCCGGAACAAGCGGCGCTTCCGGATGCTTTGGCGCTGGCGTTCGGCGCTGCCGCCCGCCGGGCACTCTCGCGCGGGCTGCTGTACGGTTATCGCACTGAGGAGGATGCGCTGCTCGCGGTGCGCGGGCGCATCCGATTCGACGAGCAAATCCGCCGCAGGTTCGGCATTCCGCTGCCGGTCGAGGTGCGCTACGACGAGTTCACCGACGACATCTTCCTGAACCGCTTGGTAAAGGCGGCCGCCCACCGTCTCGGCAGGCTGGGACTGCGTTCGCGGAAAGCGCGTAGCGGCATCGCCTGGGTCGCGGAATCGCTAAGCGACGTGTCCTTGGTCGCCTTTCCCCGTGGCGCAGTTCCGGACGTCAGATTCGACCGTTTGAACGAGCACTACCGCAGCGTGGCGACCCTGGCGCAGCTGATCTTGCGCCACGGCGCGTTTGAGGCCGCCCGAGGGAAGGTGCGCGCATCCGGTTTCCTGATGGACATGAATCAGATCTTCCAGGAGTTCGTGACGGTTGCGTTGCGGGAGGCGTTGGGCGTTTCGGAGCAAGTATTTGGAGAGCGTGGGATAGGCTCGCTCGACATGCAGAACCGCGTGACGCTGAAGCCTGACTTGGTGTGGGGGGATGGCTCCCGCTGCACGTTTGTCGGCGATGTCAAGTACAAGCGGGCGGATGGTGGAGTGCCCAATGCCGATCTGTATCAGTTGCTTGCCTACGCAACCGCGCTCGATCTTCCCGGCGGCCTGCTCATCTACGCGAAGGGCGAACGAGCACCAATGACGCATACGGTGCGCCATTCCGGCAAACGGCTGGAGGTTGCGACTCTCGACCTTTCGGGCACTCTGGAGGAAACGCTGGACAGGATCGGAGATTTGGCGCAACGCATAAGGAGATTACAGCGCTCGGCAATCCGTCGGGTCAGCGTTCCCGGTGCTTCGTCCGACAACGTGTCGCAGTCCACACAGGCGATCCAGCCTATGGACGTCAAACCAACCGCAATAGCCGCATAAATCCTCCATAAAAGATTGATTCCATTGATGATTCATGCTATAGTTCAGGCTCATCAACGGATTGAAACGGAGCCTCGAAATGGACCTTCAATACACTCCCTCCCACGCCCCTGTTCGCGATGCTGAACTGCCCCAGGTAAGAGCTTTTGAGCCTCCCGCTGCCAGCACTCGCCAGTTTGCTCACCCGGACGCCGATGTGCGAATGGCCGAGCGGCAGCGCAAGGAAAAGGCGCTTGGCGCACTGGAGACACAGATCACGGAATTGTGGGGCCACATCAACGCCGCCACTGCGCACTTCCTGGCCCTCGTTGCGGAGTTCGACCGCAGAGAGGGCTGGGCTCAGCACGGCATGGCAAGTTGCGCCCAGTGGCTGAACTGGCAATGCGGCATCGGCGCGGTTGCGGCGAGAGAGAAGGTCCGCACGGCCCGGGCCCTGGAAGCGCTGCCGAAGATTCAGGCGGCCTTTGGCGAAGGCCGTCTGTCGTATTCGAAGGTGCGCGCGCTCACGCGGGTGGCCGAGGCGGAGACGGAGGACACCTTGCTGCACATTGCGCTGAACGGCACGGCGGCGCATGTGGAGCGCACGGTGCGGGGTTTCCGGCGCGTCAAGCGTGATCTCGAGCGTGACGAGGCCGAGGCAATGCACGAGCGGCGCTACCTGGACTGGCGTCAGGACAGCGACGGCAGCGTGCGGATCGAGGCCCGTTTGACGCCCGAGGTGGGCGAGTTGTTGCGCAAGGCGCTGGAAGCGGCCCACGCGCAACTCGACCAACGGGGCGGGGACGCGGATACGTCTGATGCGGTTCCCGCAAGTGTTTCCGCGGAAACATCCCGGACGCGACCCGCGCTGCCGCCGTGTTGGACTGCGACGCCCGAAAATGTTTCCGCGGAAACACCTCCTCGCAGCGCCGGTCAGCGGCGCGTGGACGCGCTGGAGCACATCGTCCAGCGATTTCTGGCCGGAGCCGGTTCACGTTCCACGGCAGGCGCTCATGAGGTGGTGGTGCACATCGCCCACGACGCCTTGTGCGACGTGCCCGAGAGCAGCGGTGCGGAATTCGACAACGGCCGTCCTTTGGCAGTGGAGACGACGCGGCGGTTGGGCTGCGACGGCGCCCTGGTCGGCGTAGTGGAAGGCGCCAAGGGCGAGCCGCTGGCCGTCGGGCGCCGGACACGCGCCGTGCCGCCCGCCATCCGGCGTGCATTGCGCGTTCGCGACGGCGGTTGCCGATTTCCCGGCTGCGATCGTTCCCGCTATGTGCACGCCCATCACATCAAGCATTGGGCCGATGGCGGAGAGACCGCTCTGGACAACCTGGTGACACTGTGTTCGTTCCATCACCGGCTGGTGCACGAAGGGGGTTATGGCGTTCATGTGGACGGGGGCGAGATCAAGTTCACGCGGCCGGATGGACGGGTGATCCCGGCGGCGGGGAAAGAGCATGGGGAATGTTTCCGCGGAAACACCTCCGCAGCCAACGGCGCGCAGCGTGTGGAGGCGCTGAATACGGCGCGCGGCCTTACCATCAATGCTGGCACTGCGCGCTGTCGCTGGCGGGGCGAGCGCATGGACTACGACATCGCCATCGATGCGCTATGCCGGCAGGCAGGGTATCAATGAACCGACAGCAAGAGATAGAGAGGGAAAAAACCTCTATTGCGCTGCCGCAATAGCCAATCGGAGCACCGCCCCAAACAAAATGACCGAATACATTACGACTGACGAACGGCTGGACGTTTTGGCGTCGTTGGAAGCGTGCGCTGACAACCTAGCAAGAACAAGAGAATCAGACCGCGCCTGGAAATGGGTTGTCCTATCGATGCACAGCGCATTGCAGGGCGCAATGGTTTGCCACTTATCAGGAAGCGCCCAGATTGGCGCACTCAAGGGCAATTGCGCCAAGTCATGGCTCAAATGGCTGAACGAACGCAAATACGTCGAAGACGAAGTGCCTCCAAAAAGTTTTGTTGCATCCGCGCCTGAGTTGCTCAATCGCTTGACGGGATCATCGCATCGTTTTGAGGATGATTGTGGCCAAGTTATTGAGATCACCGAAGCGCAAAACAGGTCGTTCAAGAGCCTTCATGATCTTCGGAATGAATTCACTCATTTCCATCCTAAAGGTTGGAGTGTGGAAATCGCTCTTATTAGGGAATCCACGAGCGGTGTGCTCGAAATTCTGGATACCATTGCCAAGGATCCTTGGCCGTTCCGACACATGGCCGAAAGTGAGCGCAGCGCGCTGGATTCACGAATTCGGGAGATCGGAGAGTTGCTCAGCTGCTCTCAAAATCATCCGGGAGGTTAATTCTTGCGCCACGTCAATAGCCAGCGCGTCTCACCTTCTTGAAGGGCGGGACGCCCTCCCTCCCGGGGCGTGGGATATGATGGCTGGCGGTCTTTGGGAGGAGAAGGCATGACCGGGCGGATAGGAAATATCGAACTGGCTACGGGAGTGCGGATAACGCACTTCTGGACCTACATGTACGCGTCCCTGATCTGCATCGGGATGATTTCGAACATGAACTTCTCGCAGCCGTACATTCTTATCGAGCACCTGGGAATTGCCAATCCGGGCGAAGCCGGCAGGATCACCGGCCAGCTCACGCTGATTACGGAAATCATGAGCCTGCTGCTGATCTGGCCGTTCGGCATTCTGGCCGATCGCATAGGGCGCCGCCCGGTCATCATGCTGGGCATCGGCACCATCGGACTCAGCTACGCCGTGTATCCCTGGGCCACGGAAGTCTCCCAGCTCATGGCGATGCGGGTGATCTTCGGCATTGGCGTAGCTGCCGCGGCGGCCATGACGGCCACGATCCAGAACGACTATCCCACCGAGTCCTCGCGGGGTCGCGTGATCGGGTTCAGTTCGGCCTTCAACGCGCTCGGCATCGTATTGGCAACCCGCCTGGTGTCGGCGCTTCCCAAGTGGCTGCAGGACGCCGGCATGGAGCCGGTGGCCGCGGGCCGCTACGCCTATGGCGCGGCCGCCGTGGTGTGTTTCGTGTCGCTGCTGGTATTCCGGTTCGGCCTGAAGGGTGGCGTGCCCGAAGAGGTACGACAGCGGCCCCGCTGGTGGTCCCTGATCCGCTCAGGCGTCGAGCAGATGAGGAACCCGCGCATCCTGCTGGCCTACCTGTACACGGTACCGGCGCGCGGCGCCCTGGTGGTGGCCGGCCTGTTCCTGTCCCTGTGGGCCAGCACGGCGGTGCGGGCCGCCGGGGGCGACGTTGCCGTGGCCCAATACCAGGTATGGCTGCCGTTTGCCGTAGTCCAGATTTTCGCCGTGGGCTGGTCGTTCGTGTTCGGCTGGATACTGGACCGCGTCAGCCGGGTTGCAGGGGTGGTTCTGTCGATGGCGATGTCGATCGTCGCCTATGGATCGATGTATTTCGTGGAAACGCCCCTGGACCTGCGCATGCTGCCGCTGTTTGCACTGCTGGGCGCGTCCATGGCCAGCGGCATGATGAGCAGCGCGGCGCTGGTAGGGCAGGAAGCGCCGCCGGCCAAGCGCGGCGCCGTCATAGGCCTGCTGAGCCTGTTCGGTTCGGCCGGTATCATCCTTGCCGCCACCTACGGCGGCGAACTGTTCAGCGCGGCGACGCCCTGGGCGCCGTTCCTGCTGATAGCCGGCGCGCAGGCCGTAGTGCTCGTAGTGGCCCTCGTTGTCTGGGTGGTGGCGCCGGGCGACTGGAAGCCGGGGCCCAGAGCCGCCATGGGCAGACACTGATCCGGAACCGCGTCGTTCTCAGGCGACCAGCGCGGCGTCCACTTCGTCGAGCTGCAGCGTGAACATCTGCGCGTACCAGCCGCCGGCGGCCATCAGTTCCTGATGGGTACCGCGTTCGGCGATTTTTCCCTCGATCATGACCAGGATTTCGTCGCTGTCGACCACGGTCGACAGCCGATGCGCGATCGTCAGCGTGGTCTTGTTGCGGCACAGGCGCCGCTGGGCTTCCATCACGCCCTTTTCCGTTTCCACGTCCAAGCTGGAGGTGGGCTCGTCCAGAAGCACGATCGGCGCATCCTTGAGGATGGCCCGGGCAATGGCGATGCGCTGCCGCTGACCGCCGGACAGCTTGCTGCCGCGCTCGCCGGCCGGCGATTCGTAACCGTCCGGCAATGAAGCGATCCACTCGCTCAGTCCCGCGTCTTTCGCCGCCCCCTCCACCTCCGCTCGTGACGCGTCGGGACGGCCGAACAGTATGTTCTCGCCGATGGATTCGTTGAAGATATAACTGCGTTGGGACACCACGGCGAACTGCTTCTGCAGGGCTTCCAGCGAGAAATCGGTGACCGGCCGGTTGCCGACGGCAATCTCGCCGCTTTCGGCGTCCCAGTGACGCAGGAGCAGGTTGATGAGCGTCGATTTCCCCGTGCCGCTGGGACCCACCAGCGCCACGTGCCGGCCGGCCTCGATCTCGAGCGAGAAATTCTCCAGTACTCTGCCGCCACGGCTCCACCCGGAGTCGTCCGAATCGTATTCGAAGCTCACGTTGCGGAAGTGCAGCGATGCGGATTCCGTCCCGCCGGCCGCCGCGCCGGCCGATTCCCGCACCGCCGGCGGTTCATCCATCATCGAGAACAGGCGTCGCGCCGCAATGATCGACACGCGGAAGTCCGTGTAATTGTTCGCAAGCCCGATCGACGTGTAAAAGCCGATCACCGACACGGCGATTATTGCGGGCAGATCGATCAAAGCCGATATCCGCCCGTCCAGGGTCAGCTCGATGCCCCACCAGGCGGCGGCAAGAATGCCCACGGTAACGAAGACTTCTCCCAGCGCGCGCTGGGTGGCGTCGGCCCCGTAGAGTTTGTCCTGTCCTTCCTGCATCGTGGCGCCGATGCGCCAGAGCTGCTCGCCGCGGCGTTTCTCGTAACCGAACGCGACCGTGTCGCGAACGCCCTGAATGCTGTCGGCCACGTAGGCGTTGACCTGTCCGAGCTGCTCGCGGTAGGCCACGCCGTCGCCGCCCAGCTTCGCCACCAGCCAGGGCAAGACGAAGGTCGTGGCCAGGTAGAACGGGACCAGTACTGCAAGGAAGGAGGGATGCACGCTGTAACACCACGCCAGAATTGCGGCGGGAACGCAGATTGCGGCGACCGCGGGGGCAATGGTGTGGGCATAGAAGGGTTCGACCCGTTCGCAGTCCGACATGACCCGGCTGACCGCGTCACCGGACTGCAGCCTGGCCGTGCGGGCCGGCGCCAGCGGAAGCATCGCGTAGTAGAAGATATTGCGGAACGCCGCCAGGATCCGGAACGCCACGTAGTGGCCGGTGTACTGCTCGATGTAGGACGCAACGCCGACGGTCGTCCCCGCTATCGCAATCCACTTCACCTGCGTGAAGATCACGTCCCAGTTGACGGCGCCGGGTTCGTGGGCTGCCACGTAGATGCCCACGCCGGCGGCCGCGAGGCCCAGCACGGCGGCTTGCGCAACGATCTTCACGACGCGGGCGACCAGCGATATGCACATGATCCAACTGAAGGGCCTCATGTGACCCAAAAGCCGCCGGATGATGCGCACGTTGCTCACTGTGGGCATCACGCCACCGCCTCCGCACGGCTTTCCAGCTCTTTCTTCGTCCGGATCATGCCCGCGTAAATGCCGCCGTGAGCGAGCAACTCGTCGCGCGTGCCTTTCTCGGACACCGCACCGTCCGCCATGACGACGATACGGTCGGCCCGTTCGATCGTGCTCAGGCGGTGCGCGATCAACAGGACCATCTTGCCGCGGGTAAGGCGCTGCAGCGCCTGATGCAGGGCGGTTTCCGTTTCCACGTCGATCTGCGACGTCGGCTCGTCGAGAACGACGATGGGCGCGTCCTTGAGAATGGCGCGGGCGATCGCCAAGCGCTGGGCCTGCCCCGCGCTCAGGGCCATGCCCTGATCGCCGACCATCGTGTCCAGGCCGTCGGGGCAGGCCTCTACGAAATCGAACAGTTCGGCGCCCCTGAGCGCCTCGAAGAGTTCCTCGTCCGACGCTTCTTCCCGGGCGACCCGCAGGTTCTCCGCAATGGTTCCGTAGAACAGGAACGGATCCTGGGGAACCAGGGCGATCTGCCTGCGTATCCGCTCGAGAGAAAGTTCGCGTTCCGGGATTCCGCCAAACAGGATTTCGCCTGAATCCGGGTCCAGCGTCCGCAACAGCAGATTTGTCACCGTCGTCTTGCCCGAGCCGCTGCGACCGACCAGCGCCACGGTCTCCCCGGGGTTGAGGTCCATTGAGAAATTCCGCACCGCGGGCGCATCCGCTCCGGGATAGGTATACGAAACATTCCTGATCCGAATGCTCACCTGGGTGCCGCGCAACTCCTTCGATGCCTCTTCCGCCGAGAAACGCACCGGGACCTTCTCATCCAGAAACTCCCGCACCTCGCGCGCCACCTCGCGACCCAGCGCGCCGGCGAAGAAGAACTCGCCGATGAGCAGCAGCGTGCGGCTGAACTCCAGGCTGATGAGCACGACCGCGAGCACTTCGCCCGGGCTGACATGACCGCCGGAGTACCGGTACAAGGCCACGGCCATGGCCACCGCGGTCGAGAAAAGGGCAAACCCGAGTTCCAGGAAGATGAACTGCGACTGGGCCACGGCCAGCAGCTTCATCGTGGTGCGGCGCTGCGCCTCGTTCCCCGCTTCCATCTCCCTGCCGCGCGCCTTTTCCCGATTGAACATCTTGAGCGTGGTCATCCCCTGGATGGAATCCAGGTACTGGGAGCTGTTTCGGTTCTTCACGTCCTCGTTCTGCGCGCTGATGCGCCGGAATCCGCGCGCCGAAGACCCCACGAACAGGGGCGTCAGCGGCACGCCGGCCAGCATCCACAGGCCGACGACCCAGTCGATCCAGAAGATCGCCGCGCAGAGCATGACAGGAATCGCGATGGCGACCCAGATCTGCACGAAATAGACGCTGAAGTAATAGTCGAGGTATTCGACGCCTTCGGTCGCGATATTGGCGATCTCTCCGGTCCGCCGTTTGCCGAGAAGGCCGGGACCGAGTTCGACGACCTTTTTGTGTATGCGGTCGCGCACGTTCAGTTTGGCTTCGCTGGAGGCCCTGAACTGTCCGGTCCGGAACACCCAGGCAAGGACGGCCTTCGCAAGCACCAGGGCGGCCAGGAGCCAGAACCACTGGCGCACGAGGTTGCTGCCCTGCCAGGCGGCATCGACCGCGAGGCCGAGCACGTAGTAGAGCAGAATGGTCATCGGCATCGTGGCGATGCCGGCGACCAGGCCCACCTTGACCCACTTCATCGTGGCCGGTGTCACCAGCCTGTCATCTACACCCAGCATTCAGAAGTTCGTTAGCCGCCGCCGCGCGTAATTCTGCACCAGTTTCCGCAATTCCGCGGCTGTCCTTCGCGCGGTGTCGCCCCCTTCCTTCTGGAGCCACTTCGCGACGCTCCTGCCAGGAAGGGGGCGACACCGCGCTTCAGTTGGCGGGCGACTGCGTGGAAACGCGCTGATGCGACAATATGAGCCGGACACGGCACTTGGACCATTCGATGATCGACATTGACAGCAGCGCCGGCGCGCGCATAGGGCAGATCCAACTCGCAACGGGCGTGACGGTCCGGCACTTCTGGACCTACATGTACGCATCCCTGATCTGTATCGGGATGATGACGAACATGAACTTTTCCCAGCCGTACATCCTCACCGAGCATCTCGGGATCTCGGACCAGGGCGTTGCCGGGGCCATTACCGGGCAACTCACCGGGATGACCGAGATCATCGCCCTGTTGCTGATCTGGCCCTGCGGGATGCTGGCCGACCGCATCGGCCGGCGGCCGGTGATCATGTTGGGCATCGGCCTGATCGGACTCAGCTACGCCCTGTATCCCTGGGCCACGGAAGTCATTCACCTGATGTACTTCCGGATCATCTTCGGCGTGGGCGTGGCGGCGGTTGCATCCATGACCGCCACGATCCAGAACGACTATCCGGTGGAATCCTCGCGCGGGCGCGTGGTCGGATTCAGTTCGGCGTTCAACGCCCTGGGCATCGTCTTCGCAACGCGTCTGGTTTCGGCCTTGCCCAAATGGCTCCAGGACGCCGGCCTGGATCCCGTTGCCGCCGGCCGCTACGCCTATGGAGCGGCAGCCCTGGTGTGCTTCATTTCCGTTGTTGTTTTCCGCTTCGGCCTCAAGGGCGGAGTGCCGGAGTCCACACACAAGCGTCCGAGGTGGGCCGAACTCGTGGCGGCCGGGTTCCGCCAGGCCAGGAACCCGCGCATCCTGCTGGCCTACGCCACCGCGATGACGTCACGGGGCGACATGGTCGTGGCCGGATTGTTCGTATCGCTCTGGGCCACGATGGCCGTCAAGGCGGCCGGCGGAGAAGCCGCGGTCGCGCAATACCAGGTGTTTCTTCCCTTTGCGGTCATGCAGGTCTTCGCGGTGGGCTGGTCTTTCGTCTTCGGATCCATACTCGACCGAATCAACCGGGTTGCGGGGGCGGTCCTGTCGCTCGCGCTTTCGGTGGTCGCCTACGGTGCGCTTTACTTCGTGGAGTCGCCGCTCGACCTGCGCATGCTGCCTCTGTTCGCCCTGTTGGGCGCGGCGATGGCCAGCGCCATCATGAGCAGCATGGCGCTGGTCGGTCAGGAGGCGCCGCCGCGAGAGCGGGGCGCTGTGATCGGCTTGCTGAGCGTGTTCGGTTCCGTGGGAATCATCCTGGCGGCAGGCGTTGGAGGCGCGCTGTTCAGCGCGTCCACGCCCTGGGCGCCGTTCCTGCTCATGGCCGGCGCGCAGGCGGTGCTGCTCGTCTGGGGGCTGCTGGTCTGGCTGCTGGCGCCGGGCGGGTCCAAGGTGGCCGCGGCAACGACCAGTTCCTGATCCACCGGCGGGTCCAGGACCGTCTGCGAACGGCCGTCCGCCCAGCAAACGTCAACGCGGTCCACGCCGTCGCGGCCTCCCAGACCGAACACCGGCGCCGGTTCGTCCACGGAGTTGTAGCCGGTGGACGAGAAGATTTCGCGCCATTGAACCAGGTCGCCGGAAACCACACGTATCCGGGCGTTGAGCCGCTGGCCTTCCAGGCGCACCTTGATCCAGTGGTTGTCGTTGCCCTGGTTCAGCCACAGGAAATTGCGCTGCGGCTCCGACAGCATCTCGCCGCGGTTGTAGAAGGTCCGCGCGGTGCCGACGATGTCGGTAAAGCCGTCGCCGTTGACGTCGCCACTGGCCACTCCCGCGCCGATGCTGTAGCCCTCGGCGCCTGAACCGGCGGTCACGTCCGAAAAGGTTCCGTCGCCGTTGTTGCGCAGCAACGCATTGTTGCCGGACTCGAAGGCGATGTAGAACTGAACGAAGTACGGCAGGTCCTCAATGATGTCGTTGATCAGCACGTTGGACAGTCCGCCGTTGCTCACATAGATGTCCAGCCAGCCGTCGTTGTCGTAGTCGCCCATCGTGCAGCCGCGGGCGCCGCCCGGGTCCCCCGCGCCTGAGGCCAGGGTGATGTCCGTAAAGCCGGGCGCGCCTGTCTCGGCGTAGTCGTTGCGGATCAGGCGGTTGGCCTGGTCCGCGTTCGGCAGATAGGCGTCGATATCGCCGTCGTTGTCCACGTCGCCCAGGCAGACGCCGTTCGCGTTGCCGGGATTCAGGAACGCCCAGCCGGCAGGCGGCTGCCTCGAGCGCGTAATGTCCGCGAACTTGCCGTCACCCTGGTTCAGATAGAGCGCGTTGGGTCCGCCTTCCTGGGGCGAAAGAAGGTCGAGGTCTCCGTCGAAATCAAAATCGAACCAGCCGGGCGACCCCTGGCTGTTGGCTTCCTTCATGTCCTTGAGCAGCAACACGCCGGCGGCCTCGGTCACGTCCTCGAACTCGTCGCCGCCGCCATTGCGAAACAGCGCCTGGTCGACGTCGTAGTCGGCGGAACGCCACAGCAGGTCCAGCCAGCCGTCGCCGTCGTAATCCCCGAAGCCCACGCCGCCGGACGTGGCGGTGATGCCGCCGTTGGACTCGTCCTCGTACACGCCCTCGCGCATCAGCCAGCTGTCGGCGGTGACGTCCTCGAAGTCCGGCACGCCGGTCTCGGCCAGCCGGTTGCGGTAAAGGGTCACCGGGGGATCGTAGCCGCCGCGGGCGCCCGATTGCATGTTCGCCACCACCAGGTCGTCGTCGCCGTCGAGGTCGTAGTCGCCGAAGGTAATGCCGCGCCCCAGGCCCCCTTCGTTGGTTGCGCCGCGGGCTTCCGCCACGTCCGTGAAATAGCCGTTTCCGTCGTTTTCCCACAATCGATTGCGGAATTCGTGACCGAGGGTTCCGCTGTCATTATTGGTGATGTAGATATCGGCATCGCCATCGCCGTCGTAGTCATTGAACGCAACGCCGGCGCCGTCCAGCCCGATGTCGGCGATCCCGCGCTCTGCGGCCTCCTCCGTAAACCGTATCGGAATGCCCGTCTGCCCAGACTCTTCGCCCGTCTGCGCGGACTCTTCGCTCGCCTGGCATCCACCAAGCAGAATCCCCACGGCGACCGCAATGGCCCCGACGCGAAAACACCGTTTCATCAAAGCTGTTCCTCCACTCGGGTCTCTACCGCCGGGACCTCGAAAGGCAGCGTGCGCAGGCGCTTGCCGAGCGCCGCGAAAATCGCATTGCCCACGGCCGGTGCGGCAGGCGGCACGCCCACTTCGCCTATTCCCCCGATCGGGTCGCCGCTGTTGACGACATGCACACGGATATCGGGCGTGTCGTTCATTAGCAGCATTCTGTAGCTGTCGAAATTCCGTTCCACGGCGCCGTCCCGGCCGAGGCGGATCCTGCCGTGCAGAGCCGCGGTAAGGGCGTAAATGATCCCCCCGCTGATTTGCGACTCCAGCGTGGCGGGGTCGACCGCCAGCCCGCAGTCCACGGCGCAGTCGATGCGGTCGATGCGCAGCCGGCCCCGGTCCACGGAAACCCTGGCCACCTGGGCCGCAAGGCTGCCGAAACTGTGGGTGCAGGCAATACCGAGACCGCTGTTCGGGCCGGGCGGCCTGCCCCAGCCCGCTTCCTGCGCAGCGCGTGAAAGTACGGCCGCCATCCGCGAGTCATCAGGCAGCAGCGACATCCGGAAGGCGAACGGATCGCGGCCGGCCGCGTGGGCCAGCTCATCGATGAAGGTTTCCACAAAGAAGCAGTTGTAGGAGTGTCCCACGGACCGCCAGAAACCCAGGTTGACCGGTGAGCGCACTTCTACATGGCTGACCTCGAGGTTCGGCACCCGATAGGGTAGGTCCGCGGCGCCCTGGACGGCGGCGGTATCCACTTCCGGCTCCATTCCCCGCATCTGCCGGAGCAAGGAAGGCGAGGCGATGTGCTGCCGCCAGGCCCGCAGTTCGCCGTTTTCGTCCAGCGCCCCGCGCATCAGGCTGATCGCGGGGGGCCGGAAGTAGCCATGCTGCATGTCGTCCTCGCGCGTCCAGACGATCTTGACCGGCCGCCCGGCGTATTGGGAGGCAAGCACGGCTTCGGCGACGTAATCGTTCTCCAGCCGGCGTCCGAAGCCACCACCGAGCGCCGGCGTGTAGATGTGCACGGCTTCGATGGGCAGGCCGGTGAGCCTCGCCGCGATCTGCTGGGCCCGGGTCTGGGTCTGGGTCGGCGCCCACACCTCGCAGCGATTCACGCGGACATCCGCCGTGCAATTCATCGGTTCCATCGTGGCGTGATGAAGAAACGGAACCTCGTACTGCGCCATGACCTGGCGCAGCCCGGGCTCCTTAATGGTTTCGCGAACATTGCCTTCGCTGCGCGCCCTGGAACCGGGCTCGTAGAGGGCCGTAACCAGGCGGCGGCGAAAATCCGCGGACCGGTCAGTCGCACCCGTTTGCTCGCCGCCATCGGGCGGAACCCACCGCACGTCGAGCGCGGCGCGGGCCTGCTGCGCCTGCCAGAAGTCGCCCGCCAGCACCACTACGCCCGGCGGCCTGTGCTCGTCGCCCGGAATCTCGAAGACGTCCGTCACGCCGGGGAGGCTCAGGGCCGCCTCCGCATCGTAGACCGCGCGCCGTTCGACGGAACCGGGCCAGGGCGAACGGGCGATCAGACCGGTCAGCTGCCTGGGCAGACGCACGTCGATGGCATAGGTCTGGGCGCCGAGAGTCTTTGGAGGAACATCCGCACGTGGGAACGATTTGCCGACGAGACGGTAGTCGGAAACGTCCTTGAGAGGAGGGGCCTGAGGCGGGTCCAGTTGCGCCGCAAGTGCGGTCAGCGCACCGTAATCCAGCCGGGCGCCCGTGGCGCGATTGGTCACCACGCCGTCGCGGCAGACGCATTCCGACGGACTGATGCCCCACTCCACCGCCGCGGCCAGCCGCAGCATCTCGCGGGCCGAGGCCGCCGCCTTGCGGAGCAGGTCGTAGGAACCGCTTACCGCCGTGCTGCCGCCGGTGCCCATGGTCCGCGGCCAGCCGGCGGGATTGTCGGGCATGGGCGCAACGGACACGCGCTCCCAGGGCGCATCCAGCTCTTCGGCGACGATGCGGGCCAGCGCCCAGGGGCTGCCCTGCCCCATGTCCGTGCGGTCGCAGACGAACGAGACGCCGCCGCCGGAATCAATCTTGATCCAGGCGCTGGGGCGAAAACCCTCCGCTTCGCTGGTCCGCCCTTTTGGCAGGTACACGGCGAGCGCGAGCGAACCGCCGGCCGCGACAAACGACCGGCGGGTCAATCTGATTTCAGGCGTGGACTTCATGCGGTCTCGCTCCCTACGGATTTTGGCGGAGAGGGTGGGATTCGAACCCACGAAGGGCTATCAACCCTTACTCCCTTAGCAGGGGAGCGCTTTCGTCCGCTCAGCCACCTCTCCGCTGGCGCGGAGTCCGCACTAGGACTCCTCGTCTTCTCCGGTCACACTGCCTTGCTCTTCGACAATACGCTGGTAGACCTCTTCGCGATGCACGGTCACCTCGCGCGGCGCCTCAACTCCCAGCCGGACCTGGTTGCCGCGTATGTCCAGCACCGCAATGCGCACGTTATCGCCAACGATCACGGCCTCTCCGGACCGGCGGGTAAGAATCAGCATTCCCTAAGCCTCCCTGGACGGGCGCTGGACGGGCGCTTGCACCGCGCGGCCCTTGCCCGTCTTAATTATTGTGGGGAGAAATAATAACGCGGTTTCCGGCGGGACGCCAATAGAACTAATTGGGCATAGAACCAATCGGCTGAAGCTTCAGAACTTCACGTTCACGCCGATCGCGTAGCGGCGGCCGTGGTTATACAGGCCTATCGGGCGCCCCTGATCCGCGGTGTGGTTTTCCCTGCTCGCGTACCACTCGATTTCCTCGTCGGTCAGGTTGATCGCCTGGAACAAAATCTCGATGCCGTCCGTCACGTGATAGCTGGAGTTGAAATCGAGCTGGCCAAAATCGCCTTTGTAGCCGATCAGGCCCCGGCTCACACCCAACCCGAACCCAAGCTCGTTGCCCACCCCCCCTGGGGTGCCTGCCGCGGCCTGCGTAGACGTCAGGACGCTGGCGCCTTGCAAGTGGTTCGACGCGTACTCGGAACGAAATGTGTAGGACAGACGAGCCGTAAGACCGTATTGCTGGTAGTAAGCGGACAGGTTCCAGGTATCTTCCGAATGTCCAAACAGAACAGGCTCCTGGTCGTTGTTCATTTGCGCCTCGGTTTGGGTGAGGTCGGCATCCGAATAGGTGTAGTTGGCCTGCACGCCGAAACCAAGCCCGATTTCCTGCTGGTAGCTGATCTCGAATCCTCGGAGAGTGAGGCCTTCGCCGTTGATCGGCCGCTCCAGGGCAAACTCTCTGGACTCCTCTACCTCCATGCCGTTGGCGTCCAGCGTCCAGTAGTCGCGCGTGGCCGCGAATGACTCGATGTCGATGAAAGACTGCACATCCTTGTAGAACAGCGCAAGCGCCAGGTACGAAGCGTCGGCGAAGTACCACTCTGCGGAAATGTCGAACTGGTTTGCGCGATAGGGATCCAGATCGGGATTGCCCTCGAATCCGGTGCAGCCCCGGCTGCCGCAGTTGCGCGTCTCAAAGGGCGCTATGCTCACGTAATTGGGCCGCGCCATGACCTGCGCCGCGGCAAAACGAAGAACAACATCCTCAAAGCCCTCATAGTTCAGGTTCAGGCTGGGCAGAACATCGGTATAGCCGGTGTCATTCACAGCAGGCCGGATCGCATTGCGCCTTTCCGCGTTGAAGTTGCTGCCGGTGTACCGCGACGCCTCCGCTGCGGTGCTGGTTCGCACCGCGCGCAAGCCGATGTTGCCGCGGAAATTGCCCGAATCGAAGTTGCCTTGCACGTAAGCCGCAGTCACCTCCTCACTCACGGTAAAGCGGTCATTGGGATCGTTCCACGAGCTGTTTCCGGTGCCGGCCACCTCGGCGATGCCATTTTGCCAGCGCTCGAACGCGGCGACATTAAAGCCATACATCTGCGTTGGCTCATTGCCGACTATGAAGCCGGTGAGCAGCGGGCCGGCAAACTGGGCCAACGTGCCCTCTTCCACGAAATCCCTTTTGACCCGGCTGGCGCCCTTGTTGTACTCGCGGTATTTGACGCCCACTTCAATGCTTGGGAAGAAATCATTGTTCAACGTGATTTCCGAGTCCGCCTGCAGGAACGTGGAGTCGGAGTCGTTGCGGATTGTGTTGATGTGGGAGTAGTGAAACCGGTAGTCCTCCGGCGTCAGGCCGGCATCCGGAATCCATTCCATAATGCCCGAACTGATATCAAAGCCGAGCTCCGACGGGGCGTAAAATTGGGCGGCCTTGTCAATCGCCAAACCGTCGGCGAAGCTGTGACCCGCCTGGACTTTTACCGAATAGTCTCCGCGCTCCAGGGCGCCTTGCAGCTCAAAGGCCGTGGTTTCGACCCTGTCTTCGTAGAAACCGGTGTCGTAAACGGCGGATCCCCAATTGACAGTGGCGCAGCAGTTCGGCAGATTGCCCGATACCGCCGTGCCGTCATTAAAACTGAGCAGGTCATGCGGACGTCCAAAGAGCCCCTGAATGGTGAACCCGAATGAGTAGATGCCTTGCGACTCGCGGTCCGCCACCGAATTCAATGCCGTGAATGTGATGTCCAGATCGTCGCTGGGCGCGAATTGCAGGGTCACGAAAGGCGTGCCCAGGCTGTAGTCTGCGGTGTAGCGGTTCGCGCCCACGCGGGCTGGAAGGCGGTGGCGCTCCCCGTCACCGTTGTAGTCGATGAGTCCGAAGTAGCCGGCGGTGTTGCGCTTGGAGTCCATCCGCGTTGCGCTGTCCCTGTGGATATAGGCAACGTTGAAGCCGAAAGTTTCGGCATCGTTCTTCCAGCTGTACAGGCCGGAAATATACGGCTTGCTCTCGTCGGCGTTGTCGAAAGTGAAGTATCTGGCCTGAGCGGCGCCCGAGTTCGCTTCCGCATCGAGCGGCCGGCGGGTTCTCACAATGACCGTGCCGCCCATGGAACCTTCATCAATGCCGGCTTCCGGCGTTTTGTACACCTCCACGGTGTCCAGAATCTCGGTGGGCAGCAGGTAGTAGTTGAAGCTGCGGTCACGCAGCTCGGTGCGCCTGTTGCTCGCAGTTGCCGATGCGATCTGCTGATTGTTGAGGAACGCCAGGTTCAGGTGGGAGGGCGTGCCGCGAATGCTGATGCGAACGCCTTCGCCGTCCCGCTCATCCTTTTCCACCTGCACCCCGGTAACGCGCTGCAGGGCGTCAGCAATGTTAAGGTCCGGGAATTGACCGATGTCTTCCGCCGAGATGGCCTCAACAATGGTGTCGGCGCCCCTTTTGATTCCGAGATTCTTCTTCAATGAATCCCGGTACCCAATCACTTCGAGGACTTCCATTTCGCCGTCCTCCTCCCGCTCCTGAGCTTGAGCGCTTGAGGCAAAAGCCAGACCGGAGAGCAGCGTCAGGCATATGATCTTTTGCAAAATCATTTTCTCGTTTTTCATGAGCTTCGCCTCCACTTGCGTGGTATCTTTTTGATCTGGGAAAGTATATTACCAATATAATACTACTGCACTCTCATTATGAGTCAATTGGCAATATACTTTTTGTAATGTACTTTCTCGCAATGCACTCCCACGCAGGGCTGGCCCATGCGGTATATTCTCGGCATTGACGCTGGCGGCAGCCACACCAGGGCGCGGCTGACCAAGCTTGACGGCGCCGTGCTCGGCGAGGCGGAAGCAGGCCCCGCAAACGCCCGCATCGGCCTTGAAAAACTCCACAATGTGCTGATGTCCGTAACCCGGGACGCAATAGCCGCGGCGGGACTGGATGAAACCGACATGCCGTTGATCACAGCGGGTATGGGGATCGCCGGCATCTCCCGCCCAGGAATGCTCCCAGCGGCATCCCAACTCGAATTTCCCTTCAGATCCGTTTCTCTCGAATCGGATGCCGCGATCGCGAATCTCGGCGCGCATCTGGGCGAAGACGGCGCTACGCTGATTTTGGGTACCGGCAGCGTCGCTTACATCAAGATCGGGAAAGTTTGCATCACGATCGGCGGCTACGGATTTCCGATTTCCGATGAAGGGAGCGGCGCGGCACTGGGACTGAGCGCGATGCGGCACGCGCTGCGGGCGCTCGACGGCCGAACCAAGCCCACGCCCTTGAGCACCGCGGTGACGGCGCAGTTCGACCACAATACCGGACGTGCGATCAAGTGGATGGACGAGGCGACGCCAAAGGATTACGCTGACCTGGCTCCAATGGTCATGGACTACGCCGAATGGAACGACGAAATCGCGCGTTCGATCGTGGAGGATGCCGTCAAACATGTCGAGCGCTTTATTGAAACGATTTTTGATAAAGGTGCGCCCCGGTGCGCCCTGGCCGGCGGACTGTCGCGGCGATTGCAGCCCTGGCTGCGTGAACGAACCGCCGCGAGACTGACCCACTGCAAAGGCGATTCGCTGGATGGAGCGCTGATACTGGCCCATCCGGAATATCGGCCCGGCAGCGTCTCTCGATAAATCGGCGGCGCTATGCCGGCGACGATTCTCGGCAGTCCCGCTGTTCGACACCGTCAATCCAGACCTGACGAATCGCAAACTTCGGCGAAATCCGCAGCAAATCGGCGCGGCGCCCGGGTGCAATGGAGCCCGTGCGGTCGGCGATGCCCAAAAACGAACACGGAACCCGGCTCGCCATTACAGACGCCTCTTCGATACTCAAATCAAGCATCGTCATCGCGTTCTTCACCGCCTCGATCATGGACAACGCTGCGCCCGCGAGGGTTCCGCTTTCGGACAGGCACACGCCATCGGCAACATTGATTCGTTGTTTGTTGAGGTAGAAATGATCGATGTCCGCTCCAACCACCGGCATGGCATCGGTAACGAGCATTAGCTTACGATCCGATTTTGCCCGCAAGGCCAAGCGCAGCATCGCCGGATGAACGTGTTTGCCGTCAACGATAACCCCGCAGCAGGCGCTCGATTCCAGCGCCGCCGCAATCACGCCCGGATTGCGGGATTGCATGGCCGGCATGGCGTTGAAGAGATGGGTGAACCCGGAAACCCCGGCCTCGAGCGCGCCGCGAGTCTCCTCAAAGGTCGCGTTCGTGTGACCGATGCAGACCTTCACTCCACTTTCCACAAGTTCAGCTATCTGATCGAGCCGGGCGCGCTCCGGCGCCAGCGTAAGGACCACTTGAGCGTGTTCGGCCGAGGTCAGGATTCGCATTGCCTTATTCGACAGCTGCCGCAATTTGCGCTTGTCGTGCACGCCTCTTTTCTCGACATTCAAAAAAGGGCCTTCTATGTGAACGCCCGCAATGCCCGGCATCTTTCGCCGGACTACACCGTCGATGGCTCGAATGGCGTGTTCGATCTTTTCGAGGTCGCCGCTGATCAAGGTAGGCAGCAGGCTGGTTGTGCCGAAAGGGCGGTGCGCCTTCGCAATCCCGATCGCCGTCGCCGCGCTCGGATCGTCATTGAAAAGCAGTCCTCCACCTCCGTTGACCTGCACGTCCACGAACCCCGGCAACAGGTAATCGCCGCCAAGGTCGATGAAATCCCCGTTCGAACGATCCGCTGCAATCGAGTTTGATACGCCGGCGACAAGGTTGCCGCATACTTCAACACAGCCGTGATCGAGTATCCCGCTGGGAGTTACGATCCGTCCGTTGACGAACACCAAACTTCGCATACCGCTAGACGGTTTCCGTCACTTTGCTTAGATTCCTGGGCTGATCCGGATCGAGTCCGCGACCGAAGGACAGGGCGTTGGCGAACTTGTAAAACGTCTGCAGAAACACGAGAGGCTGCAGGTTGGAGTCGGGAGCGCGCGGCGTGGGCAGACACAATGCTCCGTCCACGGGTTCGCCGGCAACCAGCACGCGCGCGCCGCAATCCAGAAATTCCCGTGAAACGCTGTCGATGCTCTGCTGGGCAGCATCAAAGGTGGCGATGGCCATTACCGGAAACTCTTCACCGACTATTGTCATCGGACCATGGCGAACTTCGGCCGCGCTGAACCCTTCGGCCTGGATCATGCAGGTTTCTTTTAATTTCAGGGCCGCCTCCTGCGCTGCGGCAAGGCCAATGCCTCTGCTCAGGATCAATGCCTGACGGGCGCCGCGCAGCGGCTCCAAAGCCAGCGGCCAATCGAACGACCAGGCCTTTGACAGCGTTTCCGGCAAGATTGCAAGCGCATCAAGCATTCCATGTTCGCCACGCCACTGCGCGCACAGATGATAGAGCGCCGACATCGCTCCGATACAGGATTTGGTGGCGGCGACGCTGAGTTCCGGGCCAGCGCCGATCGGCAGAACGTGGTCTGTCAGGTTGGCGAGCGGGCTGGCCTCATCGTTCACGACAGCCACGACGTGCGCGCCGCCGTCCTTCGCGGCCCGTGTCGCGCTCAACAGATCCGGACTTCTGCCGGACTGTGAGATCACGATGAAAACTGCCTCTCGCATATCGGTTTGCGCCGCGTAAAGTGACGCCACGGACGGCGCGTACGAGCAAACAGCCAAACCGGTCCGGGTTTCAAACAGGTACTTCGCATAGGTCGCTGCGTGGCCGGAACTGCCCCGTGCACAGGTCAGGATGAACCTTGGCGGCGTCTTCTTCAATTTCCGGGTGATTTTTTCGATTAATGCCGCATTGCGTGTTTGTTGCCGCCCGATGCTTTCGGGAATTTCACCCGCTTCCCGATACATCCTGGTTACGGGGCGCTCGAGTCGATGAACGGGCATGGCGCTTCAACTCCTGCTTGGTAGATGTCATTTCAATAGGGCTGCCGGAAGGTTGACCCCCGTATCCTTCGGCTTCACCTTATGTCGGTGGCAAACTGATACCTGTCGCCGCGATAGGCGGAACGAGTGAATTCAATTACTGTGCCGTCATCGAGCCAGGTAACCCGCTCAATACGCAGTACCGCGCTGTTTTCCTGGATCGACAAGAGCCCCGCCTCGGTTGGCGACGCGAGGGACGCGCGGACTTTCTGACGGCCTTTCTGCGGCCTGTTTCCCCTGGTCGCCAGCGCCGCATAAAGAGAGTCCCCTATTTCTTCGATTGGCGGCACGCTCGACTCAGCGACAACGGCATGTTCGATCGCGAGGGGCTCGCCCTCCGACAGGCGGACACGGCCAAGGCGCGCGACTACCGACGACATAGGAATTTTCAGGACTGCAGCTTCTTCCCTGGTTGGATTGGCGTAACTCCTGATCAGCCACACCGAGCCGGGCTCCCGGCCGCGGGCCCGCGCATCCTCCGTAAACCCGCCAAGATAGGTTGCGGGCATCTCAATGCGCTCCGAAACGAAAGTGCCCGAACCTTGCTTACGGCAAAGCAATCCCTCCTCGATGAGCTGGCCGACGGCTTTACGGACCGTTACGCGCGACGCTCCGGTGAGTTCGCACAGGTCGCGCTCGGAAGGAATCGCCTCTCCCATTGCGATCTGGCCTTCGTTGATCTGGCGGCGGATACTACTGGCTATCTGCAAATATAGCGGCGTACTGCTGGTTTTGCTGGCGGACAAATCGATCACTTACCGCCTCCTTTCGAAGCGAAATTCTCATTCCAGTCGCAAACCGCGTCACGCAATATGCCCCCGCGCCGCGACAACAGCCGCTCAGCCTCGTCAATCTCCATGCCCAGAGCGCGAAGAACGGCGAGCTTTATGTTGCCTTTGGCGGTATCCAGAGCAGTTTCCGCGATTGGCTTGTCAACACCCGCGATTTGCTTAATGATCTCTACCGCCCTGGCGTGAAGCTTCCGATTGGAAACCACCATGTCAACCATCAGACCCCGATATACGCGTCCACAGCAAATCATGGTCGCCGTCGAGAACAAGGTCAGGATGACCTTTTGCGACGTGCCGGCCTTCATGCGCGTAGAGCCAGCGATAACTTCGCTACCGGTTTCGGCGTAAATTCCGATCTGCGCTTTATCCAGCAGCGGTGATGGACGATTGTTTGAAATTCCGATGGTCAACGCACCGGCGCCGTTCGCCTTTTCAAGCGCGGTGACGGTATACGGAGTGCGCCCGCTCGCCGCTGCGCCAACGAGCACGTCATTGCTGGAGATGGCGATCTCGCCGATGTCGCGTTCCGCCGCTTCCACATCGTCTTCGGCAAGTTCAACGCTGCCGAAAAGCGCCTTCCGGCCACCAGCCAGGGCGTAAGCGACCCGCGCTTCCGGCCAGCCAAACGTCGGGCCCAGCTCGACTCCGTCCTGCACAGCGATTCTTCCTGATGCGCCCGCGCCTGCGTATATCAGGCGGCCTCCTTCCATCAGGCGCCGGGATGCCGCTTCCGCCGCGCGCGCGATGGTTGCCAATTCCGGGCCAACCGCGGCGATCGCCGACAATTGGGCTTCGAACATGGCGCTGACAGCGCTGCGAGTGGACCAACCATCAATATCCGCAAATCGTTCGCTTGCGTTTTCCGTAGGCATGTCCTGCTTCAGACTCTGGTATTCAGGCAAATGTATCCCAAATCCCCGGATCGTTATTCCGCGCAAATGGATATGGCCTGTATTTTAGTGGTATTAGATCAATAATCAAACTGACTATGCCCGGAGTCTCGTATCGCGCGATCATCAGGAATATCATTACCCGGGCCAGCCGTGTCCAGCCTGTTCGGTTTTCGATACGGCAAGACAGTAGTGAGCGATACGAAGCGGCACGCCTTGGCGCCGCAACGAAATCGAACATGACTCGAGTGCAAAATGAAATTCGGAATTGATTGCCTGCTGACGGAAAAGGAGCTGCGCGGGCCGCTACGCGGCCAGCGGACAGCGTTATTGGCTCATCCTGCTTCCGTTACCGCCAGTCTCACGCATTCGCTGGACGCATTGGCGGCATGCGGCGACATCAAGATCACGTCGGCATTCGGACCGCAGCATGGACTGCGGGGCGACAAACAGGACAACATGATTGAGTCGCCCCACTTTACCGATCCTGTCCACGGCATTCCGGTCTTCAGCCTGTACGGGGACGTACGCCGTCCGACAGGCGAGATGATGGACAGCTTCGATGTTCTGCTGATTGATCTTCAGGATCTCGGGTGCCGGGTCTACACGTTCTCCACGACGCTTCTGTACGTCCTGGAAGCGGCGGCCGAACATGGGAAATCCGTCTGGGTGCTCGATCGCCCGAACCCTGCGGGCCGTCCCGCCGAGGGACTGCTGCTGCGTCCGGGATGGGAGAGTTTTGTCGGCGCCGGACCAATGCTGATGCGGCATGGCCTGACGCTTGGCGAGATGGGGCGATGGTTTGTCGAGCACTACGAACTGGATGTCGACTATCGCGTCATTGCGATGGAGGGTTGGAGACCAGACGAGGCGCCGGGTTTTGGCTGGCCGGCTCCGGATCGATCCTGGGTGAATCCGAGCCCGAACGCGCCCACATTGTCGATGGCGCGCGCCTATGCCGGCACAGTCATGGTCGAGGGCACCACACTTTCGGAAGGCCGGGGCACAACGCGCCCGCTGGAACTCTTCGGGGCGCCCGGCATTGATGCTCGTTCGGTGTTGAGCACGATGCATGACATCGCTCCGGGCTGGTTGGGCGGATGCCGGTTGCGCGAGTGCTGGTTTGAGCCGACTTTTCACAAACATGTTGGCGTGTTGTGCAATGGCATTCAAATCCATCCCGACGGCAGGGATTACGATCACATCGCCTTTAGGCCGTGGCGGCTTGTCGCATTGGCATTCAAGGCAATCCGCCACATTTATCCGGAATACCGGATCTGGCGTGATTTCACGTATGAGTATGAAACGGACAAGCTTCCCATCGACGTCATCAATGGCGGTACGGCCCTGCGCGAATGGGTGGATGACCCATCGTCCGATGCCGGCGATCTCGACAATCTGGCCAGCACCGACGAAGCCCTTTGGCATGAGCAAGTTCGGCCGCATGTGAACTACCAATAGCAATCTGGATGCGGGAAGTGGCCGAAATCCTCAAGGTCCGCAATGGGCCTGGGCAGCCGGCCGTGGCCCGGGGCGGAACGGCCGGACTGGCCGGAGGCGCCGCTTTTGCTGCGCTCTTGATCGGCGTTCTGGCAACGGCCGGCCCGGTTTTCGACACGCAGGCCGCAGAAACCGAAAGCGAACCGCTGGAGTTGGGCTTTTTGGCCTTTGGCGACAGCGGTTTGCACGACGATTATGTGGAACGGGGCGCTCCAATCACCTCCCGCGAGGAATTAATCGAGAGATACAGGCGCGCCTGGCTCAAGGACCACCGCGACCCGGCGGAATTCACCCCGCCGCCGTCCCACTACCTGAACGACCGCGTTGGTTTTACCCTGACCAGCGGCGCAATTCCGGCGGCTAACGCCATGAAGCGGCACTGCCTTGCCGCGCCATGCGAGTTTGCGCTGATGCTGGGCGACAACATTTACCCGGACGGCGCCGCCGGCGACGACAGCGACGAGCGACGCTTCGCCGCCATGTTGACCGAACCTTTCGGAGCGCTGGGCGCAGGCAACCCGGACTACCGCATCTACGCGGCGCTGGGCAACCACGACTGGCACACCTCGCGGGCTGGCGCCATGGCGCAGGTGAAATACCTGGAAAGCAATCCGCCCTTCTACATGAACGGCAACATTTACCGGGTCAAACCGCCGTCGGGCAAAGGCCAGGTGGAATTGTTCGTCATCGACACCATGGTGCTGCTGGCGGGTCAAACCGTTGCGCGGGCCGCCTTGAATCCCGACGGCAGCGAGGCGCAAAGCGGCAGGGTCGAACGCCGACCGTCCTGGTCGAAACCCTCGACGGAGATGGAAAAATACATGATCCAATGGCTGGAGCGCCAGCTTGAAGATTCCGATGCGCGCTGGAAGTTCGTTGTGGGGCATCATCCCATATGGTCAGGCGGCGGGTTCAAATTCGAGCAGGCGCGAGTGTTGCGCCGCCTGCTGCTGCCGGCCCTGTGCCGCTACGCCGATGCCTATTTCGCCGGACACGACCATACGCTGGAGCTGCACGAGGACAGCTGCGAATCCGGGCCGGGGCCGGAAAGCGCCAGCCCCCTGCCGCTGGTCGTTTCCGGCGCAGCCTCCGCGCAGCGCGGCGTACATAGCAAATTCATCGCGCATCAGAGCGCCAAGTATCCGGCCAGCCACACACTTTTCTCCCGCGGCATGGTATGGGGCTTTGCCTATGTGCGGCTTAAAGGCGATTCCGCCACCGTGGATTTGTTCAGCACGCCGAACTCGGGCAGCGGCGAGCCGCAGCGGGAATTCCGCTACACCTTCGCGCGCCGTTCAGGAGCCCTGCGGCCGCGAGGGGCCCCATAGACAGGATCAGGCGCCCGATGCGGGCAATGCTTGGGGCAAGTGCTCCAGCAACGGTCCAGCGCCGCGAGGAAGCCCAGCGCCTCCATCACCAAGCGCATGAAGTGGAATCTTATGATCGTCAGCCAATCGCGGCGGCTTTATCTGAAACCGGGGTCTGGATGGCCTGCATAGAAGGCTATCCGCGCAGCGTATACAGGCCGGGATCGGAAAGGATGGGTTTGAGCGCCGCGTGGATCCAGTCCGCCATGCGCTCCAGCTTCGCAGGCGTGTCCAGCATATCCTGGCGGACCTCCATCGCCGCGTACGGAAAGTTGCGGTCCTCGGCGTGATGGTCAACGGTGAAGTCCTCGGGATGCCGCCCCGAATACGGCTGGTTGTCGCCCACCAGAAGCGTTCCGTCCTCGCGCAGGCCGTCGAGCAGCGGGCGGGCGATCCGCGCGTCCCGGTCCCACAGCACGCCGCAATCCCAGCGCCGGTCCTCGCCGTCAAGAAACCGCGTAAAGCTGTGTATCGCGATCAGCACGGGCGCTTCCACGATCGAGCAAAGGCGATCCAGTTCCCGGTCGATTGCGCAGCGATAGGGCCGGTAAATGGCTGCAGCCCGAAGTTCCTTGTCTTGTTCGCTCAGCTCCCGGTTGCCGGGCACTTCGACCCCGTCGCTCAGGTCGAGAAAGGCGGAAGCATCCGTAAGCGCCCGGTTGCAGTCCACGACCAGGCGCGAGTAGTTGCAGAGCACGGCGGTGGAGTTCAGGCGTTCGCTCAATGCCAGCGCCAGTTCGCCCGCCCCGAGGTCCTGGGCGATGTGGCTTGCGCGATGTTCCGGCGAAAGTCCGAGATGATCAAGGGCCCGCGGGATACGCCGGGCGGCGTGATCGCAAACTACCAGCTGGGGCGCCGTCGCGCCGGGCCTATGCACCTCGTACGGGGCGGGCTCGGACGCATCCAGCAGCTCGGAAACCATCACCAAGTCATTTGTCCGTAAGTAAAGTGGCGTCCCCAAGGGGATTCGAACCCCTGTTGCCGGCGTGAAAGGCCGGTGTCCTAACCACTAGACGATGGGGACTGGTGGAGCCAGGCGGGATCGAACCGCCGACCTCTTGCATGCCATGCAAGCGCTCTCCCGGCTGAGCTATGGCCCCTACACAAGAGGCGGAATTGTAGCCGCTCGACTATCCGAGCGCCAGTTGAAGCTGTTGCCTTGCGTTGAAACGATGTGTTGACAACGTTGTCATTATGAGGCTAAATTCGGTGCCCTGTTCAAATTAGGGGAGGAATCATGTTTGATTTTCGCGCCACAGCTACGCGGCTCTTGCGCCCGTCCACCGTTGTCCTGCCGCTGCTGATTCTGGGCGGCGCCGGGCCGGCGCTTGCCCAGCAGGACGACGCCGGCGGCGACAATGCGATCGTAATCGAGGAAATCGTGGTCACCGCCACCAAGCGCGCCACCAACCTCATGTCGACGCCTATCGCGGTTACCGCGGTCACCCAGAACCAATTGACGGATCAGGGCGTTAGCAACGTAACGGATCTCGGGGACCTGGTGCCGAACATGCAGGTCGGCTCCTCGCCTTCGGATTCCGGTGTGCAAGTCACCGTGCGCGGCATTACCTCAAACAACTTCACGGAGCTCGGTGATCCAACCGTCGCCATACATGTCGACGGCATGCACACACCTCGACCCCAGGCAGGGCTGGCGCTGCTGCATGACGTCGGCCGCGTGGAAATACTGCGCGGACCGCAAGGCACGCTGTTCGGACGAAACTCGACTTCCGGCAGCATCAACATCATCACTGCCCAGCCCGGCACCGAAGTGCTTGAAGGCAATGTCGAGCTTGACGCCGGAAGGTTCAGCCGCATGGGCGCACGGGGCTGGATCAACCTGCCGGCCAACCAGAACCTGGCGTTCCGCGTTTCCGGCATGATGGAAAAATCGGACTCCTATATTCACCAGGAAACGGACCGCTTCGATCTCGCCTTCGACCCGGATGGCGACGGCAATTTCGAGATTCCCGCCGATGGCGTTCCCAACACGGACCAGCGAAGGAACCGCAATGTTTCGGATGACGAGGCCTACTTTGCCGTGGACCGATGGGCCGCCCGTGTTGCGATGCGCGCCTACCTGGGCGATTCCGCGAGCTGGCAGGTCACATACGACTATTTCCAGGACAACAGTCCGGGCGGCCTGTCGCTCAAGGACTGCGAGAAAGCCGCAGGCACCTTCTTCGAATGCGATCATGACCAGTGGTACGCCAGGATCAACGTTCCCGGCGAGCTTGATTTCACCATCAAAACGCTGCGATCCGAGTTCACATGGGACGTTCTGGACTCGGTTGTTCTGGAGTACCGCGTCGCCTGGTCGCAGCAGGATCGTTACCAGCAGTACGACGGCGACGGCGGGGCCTGGGTCGATCCCGACCATCCCGGTTACGGCATCGTGCGGTTCTGCTGCGGCGCACCGCCACTGGTCCGCGACGCCAGCGCGTTTGAACAGCATGGGTTTGATGTGGAAGTCAAGTTTCCCTTCGAAGATCTCCAGCTAACAACCCGGTACTCGACCTACAAGTCGATGGTCCACGAGTTGCAATTCAAGTCAACGGGCGACGGCGACCTCTCCTGGATAGCGGGCGCATTCTTCATGGAAGAGGAGAATTCCATTCGTTTCGACGTCGAAATTCCGTTCTGCTGCGCCGGCGGAATTCCGCTTGCGCAAGCGTTCCTGCAGCCGGACCGTGGCGTCTCGACCGAGGCAGTATTCGCCCAGTTCGACTACGCCATAACGGAAAGGGCCAATGTGACTGTCGGCTATCGCCAGACCTGGGACGAGAAGTACGACCGGGGCGGATCGAACCACCAGACAATCGGCTACTGGGTCAATCCCGGCGCTTACGATCCGGCCGGCTCATTCTGGTATGAGTCCTGGGGCCTCATCGGAGTTGATCCGACGTGGGCGTCAAACCCGGCCTTTCATCAGGCGAATGTCCTGACCGGCGCGATGGGTTCGCACGCGGAGGACTTCACGTCGAGGATACCTGGCACTGACAACACTTACCAGGCCGACTGGGGACAAGGCACCTGGCGCGCCGGTTTCGACTATCTCATAAGCAATGATCTGTTCGCATACGGATACGTCGCCAGCGGCTTCAAGGCCGGTGGATTCGGCGACAAGGTGGACATCTGCGAGTGCGGCGAAGTCACGGCCTTCCCGTACGACCCGGAGGAAGTCATCACCTACGAGCTGGGCCTGAAGGGCGAAGTCCTGGACGGAAACCTGCGTCTGCTCGCCAACGTCTTCTTCAATGACTATAGCGACATGCAACGCACTTCATGGGTCATCGTCGGCGAGTCCGTCAACAGCGGCAACGATATCGGCACGCTGCTCACGACCAATCTGGCGGAGGCCGGGATTTTCGGCGCCGAGTTCGAATGGGACTGGGCCGAACCCTGGCCCGGGGGCCGGTTCTTCGGCTGGGTTTCGTGGCTGAATGCCGAAATCGACAAGCTCGAGGACGGCGAGGACGGCCTGTTCTGCTTTGAGCGCGCGTATCTTGGATTCTCGCCCTGCCCCCCGCAGGATCCCACCCAGCTCAGAGGCGACAACACGTTGCGCCGGCCTCTGGACCTGTCGGGCAACAAGCTTCCCTGGTCGCCGGAATGGTCATTCTCGGCAACGGTGGACCACACCTGGTGGCTCGGCAACGGCTGGGTTATCGGGCCGTCGCTGACCTGGAACTGGCAGGCCGAGATGTTCTTCAACGACAACAACTACACGGAAGGACCCTTTCACGCCGGCCAGAAAGCGGTGAGCACGTTCAATGCGAATTTCAGGATCATCAACGAGGATCAGGGTTGGGCGCTGGTGTTGTTCGGCTACAACTTAAGCGATGAACTGGTGCGCTCCTGGGCGGACCCGGGACCGGGCTACTGGCGCGCCAACTTCTTTCCGCCGAGAACATACGGAGTACGCTTCAGCAAGGGCTTTTAGCAGCGCCCCTGTTCCTCCACGGAGGCCGGCGGCACGCAAACCCGGTGCTCACCCAGGAGCACCGGGTTCGCAGTCGCCACAATGGAGAACCACTCCGCTCCATCACGCCGGATGAACTTGCACGCGATTCGCGCCATGAACGACAAACAGCAGGCAAAGGCCGCAAGAGGCGCTCCCAGGGCCACCATCCACGACGTTGCCGCCCGGGCGGAGGTGTCGATCAAGACCGTCTCGCGAGTGCTCAACAAGGAACCCACGGTCAGGAACAGCACTCGCGATCGTGTCCTCAAGGCCGCCGGCGCACTCAATTACGAGCCCCACCCCCAGGCGCGGGGCCTCAAGGGGAGGCTGACTCACTCGATCGGCCTGCTCTACGAGAATCCTCAGGAGTTCAGCTATGTACAGAAGGCGCTTGAAGGCGTATTCGACGCTTGTCGGTCGCGCAATCTTTCCCTGCTGCTGCGACCCTGCCCGGAGCGGGTCGCGGTTGACGATGTGCGCCGCTTCGTGCTCCAGACACGGGTTGACGGCGTAGTGTTGCTTGCGCCCCTCAGCGACCATCCGGACGTCGTCGCGATGTTGCAGGAGCTTGGGATACCGATGGCGCAGGTGTCGCCGGGCGTCGCGGCGCCCGGCACGATTTCGGTAAACCCCAGGGACCGGGAAGCCAGCGAGCAACTCACGGAACACGTCATTTCAATCGGACACCGGCGGATCGGGTTCATCGAGGGCGACCCGCGCCACGGCTCCAGTCACAAGCGGCTGAGCGGGTTTCTCGCGAGTATGCGCAAACACGGCCTGGATTCCGGCGGGCAGCTGATTTCACGGGGCTTTTTTACCTTTGACTCCGGCAAACAGGCGGCGAATCAACTGCTTCGCAGGCAGCCCTGCCCTACCGCCATCATCGCCAGCAACGACGATATGGCCGCCGGCGCAATCGTGGCGGCCCGGGAACTGGGCCTTGACGTGCCGGGCGACGTGTCGGTGGTGGGGTTTGACGACTCGCCGATCGCTTCGCACACCTGGCCCGCCCTGACCACGCTGAGGCAACCCATCAGCGAAATGGCCTCGACCGCCGCATTGCGGCTCATCGACCAGGTGGCCGGCGTTGCCCAGGTTGCGGGACACCAGGAATTCGATTGCGAAATCGTGATGCGCGACTCGCTCGCGGCGCCCGGACCGGCCGAATAGTGAGCGGATCCGCCCAGGGGCCGCGCTGGCCCGATTGCCGCAGCCCGCTGGACCGGCACGCCGAAGCGCAAACGCGAATCGAAGCGGAAGTAGCCCGCCGCCTGGCGAAGATGACGGCCAGGCAGAAGGTCGCACAGATGATTCAGGCGGAAATCTCGTCGATCAGGCCGGAAGATCTTGCACAGATTCCGGTCGGGGCGATACTCAACGGGGGAGGCTGTGCCCCCGGCAACAACAAGCGCGTCGCCCTGAGCGAATGGCTGGGGGTTGCCGATGCCTTCTTCGAGGCGTCCATCGCCGACGGCGGCGTGCCCATCATGTGGGGGACGGATGCGGTGCACGGCCATTCCAACGTATGCGGCGCCACCGTTTTTCCACACAATATCGGGCTGGGCGCCGCGCGCAACCCGCAACTGATCGATGCCATAGGCGCGGCTACCGCAGCCGAGATCGTGGCCAGCGGTATGGACTGGACCTTCGCGCCCACGCTTGCAGTGGCGCGGGATGACCGCTGGGGCCGCACCTACGAAAGCTATTCGGAAAACCCGGAAATTGTTAAAGAGTACGCGCCCCGGCTGATTCGCGGCCTTCAGGGCAAACCCGCCCCGGGCGCCTTGGGCGCCCCGGGGAAGGTCCTGGCCACGGCCAAGCACTTTATCGGCGAGGGGGGCACCGCGGAAGGCATCGATCAGGGCAGCACCCGATGCAGCGAAGAGCAACTGCGCGACCTCCACGCTCCGGGTCACATGGCCGCCATTGCCGCCGGCGTGCAGGTCGTGATGGCGTCGTTCAATGATTTCAACGGCGCCAAGCTGCACAGCCACCGACATTTGCTCACCGATGTGCTCAAGGAGCAGATGGGGTTCACGGGATTCTTAATCAGCGACTGGAACGGGTTTCAGCAGGTTGACGAGGATTTTGGCGACGCCTGCGCCGAGTCGGTCAATGCGGGCATCGACATGATGGTGGCGCTCAACCTGGGTTATGGGATGAACCCCGCGCTGGTGGGCCTGCTGTCCGCGATTCCGCGCTTCACCGATGCCGCCACCGATCCCATCATGGGATACATTTCCGATAAAACCCGGTCGCGCTGGGGGCGGCGGCGCCCCTATATTTTCGTGGGCGCGATACTTGCGGGACTTTCCTTCGCCGTACTGTGGCAGCTACCGCACATCGCGGGCGAAGGGCTGCTGTTCGCCGTATTCCTCGCGGGTTCGCTGCTGTTTTTCCTGGGCTATACGATTTTCGCGACACCCTGGGTCGCGCTCGGCTACGAACTCACGCCGGACTACCATGAACGCACCCGCCTGATGGGCGTGCAGAACTTCTTCAGCCAATCGGCCTACCTGATCGCCCCGTGGTTCCTCGTGTTCATGGAGCTGGACGCGTTCACCGACATTCGGAACGGGGCGTCCGTCCTGGCCGTGCTGGTGGGCATTGCCTGCGTCGCAATCGGCGTGCTCCCCGCCATCCTGCTGCGCGAACGCTTCTCGGACACGGCAGTGGCATCCGCTGGGCGGGAATCCAGGCTCAGGCGGATATTCGGCGAAGTGAAGCGCTTTTTCCAGGGTTTCGGGCAAACCCTGAGCAACCGGCCGTTCCTGAAACTGTGCGGGGCGACCTTCCTGGTTTTCAACGGCTTCCAGCTCATTGCCGCCTTTCAGGTCTATGTGGTGATCTATTACGTCTTTGCAGGCGATCGCGATACGGCGAGCTGGTATATCGCGATGATCGGCACGATCGCGACGTTTTCGACTTTTGCGGTGGTCGCGTTCGCAGCCTGGCTGGGCACGGTGGTCGGCAAGCGCCATGCATTCTTCATTTGCATCGGCATTTCCACGCTGGGTTATGCGCTCAAGTGGTTCTGCTACGACCCGGCCAACCCTCTGTTGCTGCTGATCCCCGCTCCGCTGCTCGCATTCGGGCTGGGCAGCCTGTTTACCCTCATGCCGTCCATGGTTGCGGACGTATGCGACCTCGACGAGCTGAAGACCGGAAAGCGGCGCGAGGGCATGTACGGATCGATTTACTGGTGGGTGGTGAAACTCGGCATGGCCCTGGCGCTGGCCGCTGGCGGATTCCTTCTGAACTTCACCGGCTTCGACGTGAACCTCGAGGGCAATCAGACCGAGAGCGCGTTGTTCTGGATGCGCGTGTGCGACGTGGTGCTTCCGGTGATCACTTCGCTGCTCGCCATTGCTTGTGTGGCGGCGTACGATCTGAGCGAGTCGCGGGTCCGGGAAATCCGCGAAAAACTCAACCGTTAGCCCGTATAGCTTTCTGTTTAGTTTCCGGTGTCATTTTCCGATTGCCGCTCGGCGGATTATGAGATAAATTGAAGTCGGGCCGCCAAGCGCAAAGGATGCAATTATGGGAGCAACTTACACTGATGTAACGATTCGCAATCCTGCGAATCGAGAAAGGGAATGGACCGGCAAATTCCTTGTCGATACCGGCGCTTTCGACTCGCTCGTGCCGAGGGCTTGCCTGGAAGCAATCGGTCTTGAACCCCAGGGACGCCGCAGCTACGTGCTGGCGGATGGCAAGCCCATCACGCTGGACATCACGGTAGCCGAGATGGAATTTGAGGGCGAAATTGTCGGCGGGACGATTGTGTACGGCGAAGCCGAGGCCGAACCGCTGCTCGGCGTTACGGCGCTGGAGTCCGGCGGATTCGAGGTCGATCCGCGCAGCCAGACGCTGAAGCGCCTGCCGGCCGTGCTGTTGAAGACCAACGGGACGCGATCCGGCTCTTATTCGGTGGGTGCGGCGGGATCGACCGGTACGGGAGCTTCGTAGCGCAGGCCAAAGCCGAGTGGAAAGGCCGGCCGGTAGGACTCGTCACCGACGTTGTTGACTGCCTGATCGGGGATTTGCGGCCAGGAGAAAGGCAGCCGGCCTGAAAAATCGTAGCGGGCAGCGCCCTCGGCGCCCGCGATCAGCACATCCGCGACCCCGGCGCCTTCGCTGCCCGGCAGCCAGGCCACGACGAATGCGCCGGACGCCTCGATTTCATCGGGAACGGCTAGCGGACGGCCGGTCAGCAGGACGCTCACCACACGGATTCCGGCAGCCTGCAAACGCCGGGCGGCCTCCAGGTGGGACTTGTCGCGGGGACTGAATTCCAGTGTCTCCACGTCGCCCTCGTATTCCGCGTACGGCCGCTCGCCGTAAACGAGCAGCGCGACGTCCGGCAGGGAAGCCGCCGACCCTGTCCGCACTTCGGAGAATTGCCGGTATTCCACCGTTCCACCCGCGCCTTCCAACGCCGCCCTGACCCCATCCAGGATGCTGGTGGCGCCGGGGAAATCCGCGTTTTCGATGTCGTCGCCCTGCCAGGTCATCGACCAACCTCCCAGTTGGCTGGGGATATTGGCTGCCGCGGCGCCGGCCACCAGCACCGTCGATTGCGGGGCAATGGGCAATACGCTGCCTTCATTCTTCAACAGGACCAGCGATTCCCTCACCGCCCGGCGGGCCAGCGCGCGGTGCCGCGGGCGCCCGATCCAGTCGGAACGGCTTGCCGCATCGCCGTCGCGTTCCGGCGCAAGCGGGCGCGACGAGGGGCGCGGCGCGTCCAGTAGTCCGGCGCGAAGCTTGACGCGAAGGATCCGCCGCACGGCGTCGTCCAGCCGCGCGCCCGTGATCTCTCCCATGCGGACCTGGCGAAGCAGGTTGCGGTGCAGGCCCTTCCAGTGCTGCGGGGCCATGAACATGTCCACCCCGGCATTGAAGGCCTCCGGGCAACTGCTTGCCTTGCAGCCCGGAACCTGCGAGTGGCCGTCCCAGTCCCCGACCAGGAAGCCGTCAAAACCCATTCGGCCCTTCAGCACCTCCTTGAGCAGGTAGGGATTGGCGTGCATCTTCTGGCCGTTCCATGAACTGAAGGAAACCATCACCGTCTGCGCCCCGCTCGCGAGCGCCGCGCGGTAGCCGGCGGCGTGAACCCGTACGAGTTCTTCCTCACCAACCTCGGTGTTGCCCTGGTCCACGCCGCCGGTAGTGCCCCCGTCGCCCAGAAAGTGCTTTGCGGTGGCCAGCACCCTGCCGGGCGCCATGAAGTCCCGGCCAACGGCGCCCTGCATCCCCTCGATCAGCGCGGCGCCCAGTTCGGCCACCAGGTCGGGATGCTCGGAATATCCCTCGTAGGTCCGCCCCCACCTGTCGTTGCGCGGTACGGCCAGCGTCGGCGCGAAATTCCAGTAGATCCCGGTGGCCGCCACCTCGCGCGCGGTTGCGGCGCCGATTAGCGCCAGCAGTTCAGGGTTGGCAGTGGCCCCAAGGCCAATGTTGTGCGGGAAAAGCGTCGCGCCGAACACGTTGTTGGCGCCGTGTACGGCGTCGGTGCCCCAGACAACCGGGATTGCGGGCCGCCCGTCATTGCGGTCGATGGAAGCCTCGTGATAGGCGTCGGCAAGCGCCAGCCAGTCGGCGGCCGACGCGTGCCGGTCCTTGCCCGGGAACGACCCGCCGCCGTTCAACACCGCGCCAAGCCGATAGTGCCTGACGTCCCTGGGAGACACATATTGAATCTCCCCCATGATGACCTGCCCCACCTTGTCGCGCAGCGACATGCCGGAAAGGATCCGGTCCAGCCGGGCTTCTTCCGCGGCATCGGCGTGGAACGGGCTGGACTGTGCCGGCCACTGCGACGAATCGGCCGCCGCGCCGGCCGTCACCAGAAGCAGCGTCCAGAAGAACGACTGCAGTTGTCGCGTTTTCATATCAGCCTGCGAGGACCCACTGCGAGAAAACGGCCCAGATCAGCAACACCAAAAGCACGACGCCCGCGCTCAAGGCGAAATCGCCGCGCCAGCCCGGCCGACCACGCATGTCCTCGCGCCGCACCGTGAGATCGGATGCGCCGCCACCCGTGGCGAGACTGACGCCGACCAGCACCGCGGTCGAGATTGCGAACAAGGCAATGGCGATGTGCAGGAAGTTGATCTCCGCCAGCGCAAGCCACAGGCTGCCCTCGAAAGCCCCCGGGTTCATTCCGGTCATTACCTCGATGAACAGCCGCGCCAGACCCAGCAAGGCGCCCACGGCCAACGACCATTTCGCGCCGGAAGCATTGGCGCCGGGCCAGAGCACGCCCACCAGGAACACCGCCGCAATGGGCGGGGCGATGTAGGCCTGCACGCTCTGCAGGTAGGTGAACAGTCCGCCGGAAACAAAGTCCATGAACGGGATCCACAGCAAGGCCAGGACCACCATCACGACCGTCGCCGCGCGTCCCACCGCCACCAGGCGCGCCTCGCTCGCATCGGCAACCACCCTCCGATACAGGTCCACCGTGAAGATGGTCGAGGCCGAATTGAAAACCGACGAAAGAGAGCTCATCAGGGCCGCCAGCAGGCCGGCCGCAACCAGGCCCTTCAGCCCGGCCGGAAGCAGGGCGCCGATCATGGCGGGCAGCGCCTGGTCGGGGTCGTCGAGTTGCAGCGCGCCGGTATTGCTGAGCGCCAGCGCGAGGACGCCGGGCAAGACGAAAAGGAACAGCGGAAGTTGCTTGAGCCATGCGGCGAAGATGGTCCCCCGGCGCGCGTTTTCGATGCCGTTGGCCGCCAGCACGCGCTGCACGATGAACTGGTCCGTGCACCAGTACCAGACCGCCAGGATGGGCGCCCCGAACAGGATGCCGGTCCACGGGAACTCCGGATGGTTGACGCTGCGCCACAGGCTGAAGGCCTGCGGCTGCACCGCCGCCTGCATGCCGTCCCAGCCGCCCACCGCGTTCAGGCCGATCACCGTTACCGCAATCGCCCCGCCCAGGAGGACGAACATCTGCACCATGTCCGTGTACAGCACAGCCCGCAAGCCGCCCCATGCGGTATAGATACCGGTAAGCGCAACGATGGCGAGCGCGCCCCACCAGAACGGAATACCCATGAGGGTTTCGAACACGATCCCGCCGGCCGCGACCGTGACGGCGATCTTGGTCAGCACGTAGCCCACAACCGAAATGACGGCCAGGTACGTCCGCGGGCCCCGTGAGTAGCGCTTCTCCAGGAATTCCGGCATCGTGAATACGCCGGAGCGGAGGTAAAAGGGCGCGAACAACCAGCCCAGCAGCAGCAAGGCGAAGGCCGCAAGGATTTCGAACTGCGCGACCGGCACCCCCTCCACGGCGGCGGAACCCGCCAGTCCCACGAGGTGCTCCGACCCGATATTGGAAGCGAAGATCGAGGCCCCGACCACGAACCAGCCGACGTTGCGTCCGGCAAGGAAGAACTCCGCCCGGCCGGCCTGTCGTTTGCGGCCAACCGTCCAGGCGACCCACAGAATCAGAGCGAAGTAGGCCCCGACAACCAACCAGTCGAGAATGGAAACGAGACTGTCCTCCTCCTTGCAGAGGGCGCAACTCTAACAGAACGCGGTGCGCTGCAATGACCACGCGAACGCGGGCGCGGCGCCTGCCTGGCGCGGCGCTATCCGCCGAACAGCAGCCGGTTCAGGTACGGCAGGCCGAGCGCCAGGATGACGCTCACGATCAGGCCGGACAGCGCCTTGAGCGCATCCATCGACACGTTCCTGAGCGTGCGCTTGAAGCCGGTGTCGGCGAGATACATGGAAAGCGCGAATTCCCTCCCGGCCAACAGTCCCAAGAACACCCAGGTCGTGCTCATGGGGATGTTGCTGACCTCCTTGAACACCAGCAGCACGAGGCCGTAGATGAAGTCGATGATGGTGGCGGCGCGGATATCGGTCGTGTCGGTTTTCGACAGAACGATTTTCTGAATCACGCCGCCGAAGGTGTAGAAGATGTAGCCCTGCATCGCGACCAGCACCAGCACGCCGAAGAGCAGCCAGGAGATCGAAAGCTGCCGGGGCAGATACACGAAAATATTGGCCAGGTCCTGGATCAGCCACTGGCTCCACAGAAACGCGGTGGACGACCACTGCAGCACCACCCAGTAGCGCGGAATCGCCTCGCCGCGGGTGCGGTGGAAATACTCCGTCGCGCGCTTGAACACCAGCCGGAACACGACGATGGCCACGACGAAGGCCACCAGGTAGCCGAGCAGCGACTTGGTCAGCATGGCCTGGAGGTTGCTGATCGTGAACACGGTCAGGACCAGGAAGGTCGTGCTCACCGGCACGCCCACGCGCGTCAGAAACAGCAGCGCCAGGGGCGGGATCACGTGGATCCAGCTGATGCCGCCTTCGGGTACCGGGAAATTCGTCAGCCGGCCGTAGGACACGTCGCCGCCGTGCACGAACCAGCCGTACGCGAGCACCGCGCACAGGATTCCGGACGCGAATATCCACAGCGCCCACCAGGGGCGGTGGGAGTTCGACGAAAGGAAAGTGCCGAGGGTCTGAATGGAGTCGTTGGCGACGACCGCGTAGGCCGCCAGCAGGAAGCCGGCCACCATGCAGATTTCGGTAAGTGAAAACGCCATAAATCTTGTTTCAGCCGGTCCCGGCCATGGCGCCGGACACCCGCTGCAGAAACGCCGAGATGTCCGCGAGTTCCGGTCCGCACACCTGGTGCCCCATATCGTACTCGCGCCACTCCACACGGCAGCCCGCGGCTTCCAGTCTCGCCCTCGAATCCAGCCCGAGGCGCAAGGGGAGTACCTCGTCGTAGCGGCCGTGGGCCGCGAAGCAGGGCAGACCGTTTGCCGAGGCGCCCGGCTCCAGCGGTTCCAGAGGCGGCAGGAACGTGGACAGGGCCAGTACGCCGGCAACGGGCCTGTCCGACAGCAGGGCTGTGCGCAGCGCAATCGCCCCGCCCTGGGAAAAACCGGCCAGCAAGATCCTGTTGCGGGCAATACCGCGCTGCTCTTCGCTCTCGATCAGTTCCTCCAGCGCGCGGCAGCTCGCAGCTATGCCGTCGCTATCCATGGGGCTGATGCTGTCGCGCGAAAGAAAGTCGAACCAGGCCCGCATGGGCATGCCGCCATTGATGGTGACCGGTCGAACCGGCGCGTTCGGGAAGACGAACCGCCATGCGGGCTCGCGCGGGAGGCCGAGCTCCGGCACGATCGGCCAGAAATCGCCGGCGTCCGCGCCCAGGCCGTGCAGCCAGATTATGGAATACAACGGGTCCGGGCCCGTAACCCGTTCAAGACAGTCGAGCATGACGAGTCCGCCGGGTCCTCATCCTTGTGTGGCCGATTCGGCGACGGCGATCCGGGCATCGATATAGCCCAGCGCCGCGTCGAGCCTCTCCAACGCCCTGGACCGCCCCGCGAGATAAAGCGTGGTGTCGATCGGCGGCGAAACCCCACCGCCGGTCACGGCCACCCGCAAGGGCTGGCCCAGTTTCCCGAAGCCGATGCCCAGCGTTTCGGCCGTTTCTGCAATGCAGGCATGGATGGCCGCGGCGGTCCATTCCGCCAGCCCGGCCAGCGCCGCGCGCACCGCCGCCAGCGGCTCGCGCACCACCGGTCGCAGGACCTTCCTGGCCGCCTTTTCGTCCAATTCGATCTCATGGCTGAACGCCCATCGGGCCGCTTCCGCCACCCCGGCCAGCGTTTCGGCGCGTTCGCGCCATGCTTCCGCCACTTCTTCCAATGGCGGGCCGTCCGCGGGTTTCAGGCCGATGTTTTCGAGCTGTGCCTCAAGACCTTCGCACAGATCCTCCACGGCCGCCGTCTTCATGTGCTGCTGGTTGATCCAGTTCAGCTTGTCCGGGTCCAGTCGCGAGGCCGATGCGCCCAGCCCTTCCCTGCCGAAACGGGAAATCAGTTCCTCGATCGTGAAGACTTCCTGGTCGCCGTGCGACCAGCCGAGCCGGGCCAGGTAGTTGAGCACGGCATCCGGCAGGTAGCCTGCGCGCAGGTAGTGCAGCGCGTCAGTCGCTTCGTCGCGCTTGGAGAGCTTTTTGCCGTCCGGCGCCAGCAGCAGCGGCAGGTGGCAATACTCCGGCGCGGTCCACCCAAGCGCCTGAATGAGCTGCAATTGCCGGGGCGTATTGTTCAGATGGTCATCGCCGCGAATGACCTGCCGCACGCCCATGTCTTCGTCATCGACCACGCAGCTCAGATGGTAGGTGGGCGATCCATCGGCACGCAACAGCACCAGGTCGTCGAGTTGCGAATTGAGATAGCGCACGTCCCCATGCAGCCAATCCCTGACCACGACCTCTTCGCTGTCCGGGCGGCGAAAGCGAATGACCGGCTTGACCCCGGCGGGGGGCGGCCCCGTGTTGTCGCGCCACCGCCCATCGTAGCGAGGGACCTCGCCCCGCGCACGCTGCTCTTCACGCATGGCGGCCAGCTCGTCCGGCGTGCAGTAGCAGTGGTAGGCAAAACCCGACTCAAGCAATTGATTGGCCACTTCCCGATGCCGCTCGACACGCGACGACTGCAGCAGCGGTTCTTCGTCCGGGTCCAGCCCGAAGCGCTGCAGGGCTTCTACCAGCGCCCGGATGTGCTCCGGCAATGAGCGCTGGCGGTCGGTGTCCTCGATCCTGAGCAGGAACTCGCCCCCATGGCGCCTGGCGTAGAGCCAGTTGTAGAGCGCCGTACGCAACCCGCCCAGGTGCAGCACACCGGTGGGGCTGGGCGCAAAACGGGTACGAACGGACATCGGCGTAAGGTCGGAATTTCGGCGCTACTTGCGGGCCGCGCAGGCGGCGGTCAATAATACCCGGCCATGGGCGATTAGCTCAGCGGGAGAGCGCTGCCTTCACACGGCAGAGGTCGCTGGTTCAATCCCAGCATCGCCCATCAGGCAATGGAGCGGGGCTCGGTGGCAAGGTGCTCTTATTCAGATTAGCACTCGGACAGAGCTTTTCCACTGGGTATCGCACTGCCGCGCAGACTGAGAAAATATGGGGAATTATATACTTGCCTAGCCATTTTGTGCTAGAATCCTGTCTAACAGGAGGCCAGAAATGAGCAAGCACAAAGCACCAGGAAAATCAGACCGCAAGGGCATCAGCCTGTTTGAATTGCAGCATATGTTCCCCCACGAGGAAGCGGCGCGGAGCTGGTTCGAGAGCATCATCTGGCCGGATGGCCCGCAATGCCCACACTGCGATTCGCACGACGCTCGGCCGTGCAAGAACCTCAAGCCCATGCCCTACCGCTGCGGATCGTGCCGAAAGCATTACAGCGTCAAGACCGACACCCTGATGGCCGGATCGCCTCTGCCTTTGCTCAAGTGGGTTTACGCCATCTACTTGGACACCACCAGCCTGAAAGGCGTTGCGTCCATGAAGCTGCATCGGGAATTGGGCATTACCCAAAAGACTGCGTGGTTCATGCAGCAGCGCATCCGCGAGGCATTTGCCGATCAAGGCCCGCCCGTGCTGATGGAAGGGCCTGTAGAAGTGGACGAAACCTATGTCGGCGGCAAGCGTCGGAACATGAGCAACGCGAAGCGCAAGGAACTCACCGGGCGCGGGACGGTTGGCAAGACGGCTATTGTGGGAGCAAAGGACCGCAAGACCAACCGCGTGACGGCGAAGGTCGTAGAAAGCACGGACGGACCAACCCTGCAAGGCTTCGTAGTCGATAACGCTGAGTGGGATGCGGAGATTTACACCGATGACGCGACCGCCTACCGCGCGCTGGCCAATCACTCCACCGTCAAGCATTCCGCCGGTGAATACGTGGACGGCCAAGTCCACACCAACGGCGTGGAGTCGTTTTGGTCGATGCTCAAGCGGGCGCACAAGGGAACCTTCCACAAGCTCAGCCCGAAGCACCTTCAGCGGTATGTCAACGAGTTTGCGGGCCGGCACAACATCCGCGAGTTGGGCACGATGGCGCAAATGGCTGTTTTGTCCGCAGGACTGGCGGGAAAGCGGCTGCGATACGCGGCGCTCATTGCCGACAACGGACTGCCGAGCGGTGCGCGGTGACCTGTGGATGCCGCGGTACGTTGTTTGTGGATAACCCCGCGCCGCCCTGTGGAGAATCCGTTATTCCTTTGTGATTCAGTGATTTACAGCGATATTCCTATTGACCGTACTAGGTGATGCTGTATGCTGGGCGCATGTCTCAGCAGCCACAACTCCGAATTCTCGATAGCGGGATACACCCGCAGCCCGCACTTACCAGCGTCTGGGAGGGCAACGATGCCGACCTGCTGGAGTGCCTGTTTTCCTTCTATCCGTCCATTGATGTCGAGCCAATTTTGGACGCTACCCACAATGTCGGGCGGTTCTGGCGAGGATCTACGCGGGAGGTTGTCTCAATGGACATTGACCCGCGCCACAATCCCATGATCCTGGGCGACAACCGCGTAATGGGCGGCGTGCCTGATGCCCATTACGGCGTTGTGGTGTATGACCCGCCGCACGTCGGGCCGCAGGGACGCGACAAGAGCAGTAAGCGATTTGACATTGATTTCGGCGCGACCATGCCGTGCGGCGCGGCGGAAGGCTGGACGTTGAGTTACCTTTATCCACCCTTCCTGAAGCAGGCAAAGCGCGTCCTGAAGCCTGACGGCCTACTGCTGGCGAAGATTACGGACATGGTGAACAATCACCGCTCCAGGTGGGCGCACGTGGATTTCATGCAGATGGCGGCGGCCACGGGTTTCACGGTCTGCGACCTGATTGTGAAGGTGCGGAAAGGCCCGATGATGTCCAACAAATGGAAGGCGGCTCATCACGCGCGCAAGCGTCATTGCTTCTGGATCATCTGCCGCAACGGGGCAAGCTGTGAGCGATAGGAGTTACAACCCGCTCAACGTGGATGAACTGGGCCGCAACGCGGCCCGCAAGCTGATGGACTATCCGGCCGTTGCCCTCCCGCCGGAGGAACGGTTTGCGGGCGGCGGCGTTTACTCGATCTACTACCACGGCGGCTTCCTTGCTTACGCGAAACTGAAAGGTGCGCCCATCTACGTGGGCAAGGCTGATCTACCCGGCAAGCGGCAGGGCCGCCGTGCGGGAAAGGCACCGCGCCCAGTGCTTCATTCGCGGCTGCGAGAACACGCCCAGACGATCCGGCACGCCGACAATCTGAGCCTGTCCGATTTCCGTTGCCGGTGGTTGGTGCTTGATCCCGTCTGGATCAGCCTCACGGAGCAGGTGTTGATTGCCGAGTATCAGCCCGTCTGGAACGTGCTTGTAGATGGTTTCGGGATTCACCAACCGGGACGCGGCAGGCACCGCCAGCGGCGCTCACAATGGGATACGCTGCATCCGGGCCGCCCGTGGGCGGCAGATCTTCCCGACAACGACATGAGCGCAGCGGAAATAGAGCAAGCAATTCTGAATCGGAGGAACGCTCCATGACCAAGAAGCCGAAGCAACGAGAGCCGGGCCTTCCCGCCGACTACAAGGGCGCATCGCCGCGCCAGGTGGCCGAAGCCCTACTGCGCTACCGTCCTGGAAAAGAGCCTCGCAAGCCTACTCGGAAGCCGGAGCCAGCGAAGGCCGAAGCGTAGTCAGTCTGTCAATCCGGCTAGGCAAGTATATAATTCCCTATTGAAAAGTATCCCCAAGGAGTCTTCAACAAGTACCAGAAAATGCGCAACATCCTAGAGGCTATCTCATAAATACAAGGGGATGTGTTATTTTGTTGATCCCGATT
>VYBN01000050.1 GCA_009844425.1 Gammaproteobacteria bacterium
CTCGTGGGAGCGTTGGAGCAGGGACAGCGAGAATCGAGCCAGGATGGCGCCTCCAACGAGGAGGGGGGCGAAGAAAGGGCGAGGGTACACGCCCGAGCGCCCCGCAGCGTTAGAATGACGGCATGTTGATAGGTGTACCCAAAGAGATCAAATCCGACGAACATCGGGTGGGCTTGAGCATGAGTAGTGCTCGCGAGTTGATGGAAAACGGACACGAGTTACTGATTGAAACCAGGGTCGGCGCGGGACTCAGGTGCAGCGACGAAGATTACCGAAGCCTGGGCGCGCGAATTGCGGAAAACGCCGAGGAAGTGTTCCGGGAAGCGGAGATGATCGTGAAGGTCAAGGAGCCGCAGCCCGACGAATGCCGGATGCTGCGCGAGGGCCAGGTCCTCTTCACCTACCTGCACCTGGCCCCGGATCCGGACCAGGCGCGGCGGTTGATGGAGTCCGGCGTCACCGCGATCGCCTACGAAACGGTCACCGACGCCCACGGCCACCTGCCGCTGCTGGCGCCGATGAGCGAAGTCGCCGGACGCATGGCCGTGCAGGCCGGAGCGCGTTGCCTGGAAACGGAGATGGGCGGCTGCGGCAAGCTCCTCGGCGGTGTCCCGGGCGTGCTGGCGGCCAACGTCGTGGTGCTCGGCGGCGGCGTGGTCGGGACCAATGCGCTGCGCATCGCCGTGGGCATGGAGGCGCGCGTGGTGGTGCTCGACAAGTCGCTGCCGCGGCTGAGGGAACTGGACCTGCAGTTCGGCGCGCGCCTGAACACGATGTACTCGACCCGCTCGGCCATCGAGGAATACGTCGAGCAGGCGGACCTCGTGATCGGCGCCGTCCTGGTGCCGGGCGCATCGACGCCGCAACTGGTGGACCGCGAAATGGTGCGGAAGATGGCCGCCGGGTCGGTGCTGGTTGACGTCGCCATCGACCAGGGCGGCACCTTCGAGACCAGCCACCCCACCACGCATTCCGACCCCACCTTCGTCGAAGAGGACGTCGTGCACTACTGCGTGGCCAACATGCCGGGCGTCGTGCCACGCACCTCCACCCTGGCGCTGAACAACGCCACGCTGCCGTTCACGCTGGCGCTGGCGAACAAGGGCTGGCGGCAGGCCATGCGCGACGACGCCGGTCTGATGGCGGGGCTCAACATTCACGCCGGCCGCGTCACCAACCCGGCCGTGGCCGAGGCGCTGGACCACTCGTTTACTCCGCCGCAAGACGCGCTTAATATTCACTGATTACACTGCGGTAACCGGAGCAGGACTGCTTATGCCCACCAATACACAGCCCGAGGCAAGACCGAGGCGGGCGCTGGGCAAGCGCCCGGCGTTCTACGGCGACGAGCGCCTCGACATGCTGTTCGCGATGCTGACCACCCTGCTGGGCGAGGTCAGCGTGATCCGCGAGCGCATCGACACGCACGAACGGCTGCTGGAAAAGGCCGGGCTGTTCGGCAAGGACACGGTGGACGCATGGCTGCCGGACGCCGAGGCCGAGGCCGAGCGGGCGCCGATCCGGCAGCAGATGATGGGCCGCGTGCTCCGCTACCTCGAAGAAGACATGGAACCCGCAGCGGCCGGCGGCGAACTCGACCGCATTTCAAAGGAGGTTCAACATGGTGATGTTTGAAGCTGAAGGCGTACGCCAGGAAACCATGCGCAGCGACGTGTATCCGCGTCACGGCATGATGGCCGGCGCCACCCACGACGAACTGGCGGCGCAGAAGTATTTTCTGGGCCTGCGCGCCTATGCCAACGGGCGGCTGATGGCGCAGGCCATCGACGCCTGCAACGAGAAGATCATGCCGGAAATGGGCGAGTGCGACCCCGAGGACGAGGAGGACCGCGACGCTGTGCTGCGCAAATCCGAGGAACTTCCCATCTTCCAGCACTGGGGAGCGCTGCTGCGCACTTCCCAGGAACTGATGTGGGACTACGTGGCCGACACCGTCGACCGGCAACTGGACGATCTGGAAGACAAGTTCCGCTCCATCGACGAACCGCTGGGCAGCCTCACGCTGCACCCCGACGTGCCGAACCCGGAATACCTGACGCTGGTGGATCAGCACATTCAGCCGGGCGGCTACCTGCATGACGCCGGCGGCGACGACGTGCGCGCCGGCGCGATCTACGACCGCGGCGCCGTGCTCTACGGCCTGGGCCGCGCGGGCGGACTCAACGACGTGCGCGGCCACACGCTGTGCGCCTTCATCCAGGACGCCTTCCCGGACGAGCAGCCGAAGCGGATCCTGGACCTGGGCTGCGGCGTGGGCCACGGCACGCTGGCGCTCGTCGACCTGTACCCGGACGCCGAACTGCACGCAATCGACATCGGCGGCGCGCTGTTGCGCTACGCCCACGCGCGCGCCGAATCGCTGGGCAAGCGGGTGCACTTCCACCAGCAGGACGCCCGCAACCTGAAGTTCGAGGACGAGAGCTTCGACATGGTCACGTCGGAAATCCTGTTCCACGAGACTTCGCGCAGAGCAATGCCGGCCATCCTGAAAGAAGCCTGCCGGGTGCTGAAACCCGGCGGCGCGATGTGCAACCTGGAAGTGCCGCTACGCTACAAGGGCATGGATATGGGCGGCGTGGTCGTGCGTGACTGGCAGAACTACTACAACGCCGAGCCTTTCTGGGGCTCACTGGGCTGCGTGGACTTCGAGCAGGCGATGAAGGACGCCGGCTTCACCCGCATCGTGCAGGGATTCCAGCCGCGCACCCTGAACTTTGCCGGCGAGCGGGGAACGATGGACAAGGAAGACCCCAGCATGGGAGCGCTCTCCCACTGGGTGGTCTTCGGCGGCTACAAGGACTAGCCGTTACACCATCGCGGGCCGCTTCGATTCCGCCTCAGGGCTAGAAGTTCGCGACCAGCCTCAGGCCCACCTCGCGCTTGACCGGCAGGGGCGCAAAGGTCTTGCGATGCGGCAGGCCGAATATGCTGGTGGTGCCGCCTGCGGTCGTGTAGCTCAAGTCATTGGTCAGGTTGTTGCCGTACAGCTCAACCGAGAAATTCTCGCCGATGTCCGCGTGGAGCCGGGCGTTGATCTTCCAGTAGCCATCGACCGAGTTCCAGTTGAAGTTGTCGATGTAGAACTGGCCCTGATAAATCCCATCCACCCGCAACCAGATGTCCCTCGCCATGCCGGTCAGCTGATCCAGCTGAAGGACCGCGGACAGGCTCCCGGTCCATTCCGGTATGTAGCGGGGCCGGCCGCCTACCGAGGAAATCTGCTGTCCGATCGCCAGGGTCGGAGGCGGTGCGAGAACCGCCGTAGCCACTGATCCCGTACCGGCGAAGTCGGTGAACTCCACGTCGTTATAGGTAAAGCCGCCACTGAAGTTGAACCAGTCGCTCGGAGAAAGCTCGAACTCGACTTCGATCCCCCGGGTTTCCGAATCGCCGGCCAGGTTGGCTGCCACGAACAGCGGGGCCGGGCTTAGCTCGAAGAAGGTCTGGTTCTCCCAGTCCATGAAGTACAAGGCTACAGCGTAGCTGAGCCAGCCGCTCACGCGCTGCTTCACGCCGATCTCGAATGCCGAAAGCGTCTGCTTGGGCGTAAACGTGCCCAGCGGCACTTCAACCATCGTGGCCTGCGAATAATCGGCGGCGTTGGTGAATATGCCCTGCAGGTTGCTGTTCGAGAAGTGACCATAGAAATTGGTGTTCTCCGAGGGCTGCCAGGAGAGGATCAGGCGCGGCATGAAGGCGCTGTATTGCTGTTCGAGGTTCTCGAGCGGCGCCGGGTCTATCCCCTGGGCAATTGAAATGCCGTCGTACAGGATGGTCTGGGTGTCCCTGTTCCAGCGCCCTTCCAGGGACACCGTCCACTGCCCGGTAAGCTGATACTCGACGGAGCCGAAAACCCCGAAGTTATCGCCGTCCTGGAACTGAAGATTATTGGTGGCGCCGAAGCTGCTGAAATCCGTGAGGCGATTGTCCTGCGAGTAGTAGCTGGCCCCAACCACGTAGTTCAACCGCTCCGCGGCCGGCGGAGTGTAGCGAACCTCGGCGTAGGTGTCGCGCACCCAGCTGGCCTGTCCGGACAGCCACGGGCTGCCTGGATTCGGGAAGACAAACAGCGTCGGCGTCCCGAAATTGTTGTCCCATATCCGCCAGCTCGTCGACTCTCCGCGCGCGAACTGAGCGCTGACCACGCTCTCATTTGCCAGTTCATATTCTCCGGACAAATCGACGCGCCAGAGCTCGTACGTGTTGCCCAGGCTGTCCGGCGCCTCCACGATGCCGTAGCCTTCCAGTTCCGGCGGCAGGTTCTGGACAAACGACCAGGGATTGGAGAACCCGAAAAGCGGCGTGCTTGCCGTGATTACGCCGGCTTCGGACAGGTTCGGCTGGACGGCGTCCCAGTCGGGAACGCTTCCGCAAAAGAGGTTGCGGATGGACTGCGAAAGATCGGTGCTGAAACTGCCGGCATTCGCGCCGCTACCGACCCCGCGAATATTGCCCGAATAGGTTCTGTTGCAGCTTCCGGCCGCCACGGGGGCATCCTGCGACTGCAGCGCCATCGTGTCGTCGGAATCCACATAGAAGCCCGAAACCTGAAAGCTCGCCGCTTCCGACACCTGGAATGTCAACAGGCCGGTAATCGCAGTGTTGTTCTGCTCGCCGAGGGGGTCGCCGTTGTCGAACTGGTAGTCGGCGCCGACCTTCTGCTGCATCAGCGCCACCCGCACGCCGAGATTTTCGCTTAGCGGACCGCCTATCGCAGCGGTGAAGTTGTAGCTCGTTTCGTCGGAAGCGGACCAGGACAGCGACGCCTTGCCGCTGAATTCCTCGCCGGGCGTGGCGGGGATGTAGTTCACAGCGCCGGCGAAGGTGTTGCGGCCAAAGAATGCGGTTTGCGGCCCTTTCAGGACCTCGACCCGCTCGAGGTCGATCAGCGGCAGGATGCCCGCGCCATCGGAAATGTAGCCGCCGTTCCAGAAAACCGCTCCGGCGCGCGAGGCGGGACTGCCCTGCTGCACGCTCAGTCCGCGAAAGCGGATGTTGGGGTTGTGCCTTCCGCCGGTTCCGCCCGGGCCGATGTTCTGGAATTCAAAGCCGGTCGTGACCGTGGAGAGTTGCTCGATGGTGTTCATGCCCAGCGCGTCCAGGTCGTCCTGGGTGTAGGCCGATACCGACAATGGAATCTCGAGCACCGATTCGTCGCGCTTGCGCGCCGTGACCACGATTTCCTCGAATTCCTGGGCCGCGATGTCCTGGACGCCCATAAGGGCCGCGGCGAAAACCGCGGCGACGCCGGCGAACCGGCGCAAGCAAACGTGAATTGTCATGTTCTGTCCCCCTGGAAGTTGACAATTACGGTGAATTCCGCAAGAAAAAGGGAATTTACCCTCCCCACGCCGGTTCAGTATATGTACATTGTCGGTTCGCGCAAAATACGGATAAACGCCAGGGCGGCGACGGATAGAATGCCTGCCTTGATTTCCGACCGATCCGCGCCGGGGCCCATGGCCAAACCCGATTCCTCCCAAAACAGCAAAACAAGGGCGGCCGAGCAGGCACTCGACGCCTACGGCTTGCGCGCCGAGTCGCTGGAATACTTGGACCACGGGCTGATCAACCGAACCTGGCGGGTGCGCGGCGAGAACGGCGCAAGCTATGCGCTGCAGCGCCTGAGCCCCATCCTGGGCCCGGAAATCCACGAGGATATTGAGGTCGTGACGGCCCATATCGCCGCACGAGGCATGGCCACGCCGCGGCTGGTGGGTGCTTCGGCCGGCGGTCTCTACGTGGAGCGGGAAGACGGCGTATGGCGCCTGCTCACCTGGCTCGAAGGCGAGTTCCACAACCGGCTCGAGAACACCGGCCAGGCCGAACAGGCCGGCGCCCTTCTTGCCCGCTTTCACATGGCGCTGGCGGATTTCGACCGGCCCTTCGCCAGCAAGCGCCGGCCGATACACGAGCCCGAACGCCGTATCCGGGAGATGGAGCAGGCGTTGGCCGCGCATCGGGGCCACCCTCTGCACGCGGAAGCCGAACGCCTGCAGCGCCGAACGCTGGAGCTGATGGCGCAACTGCCGGCCATGCCCGAAACGCCGCTGCGCGTGGCGCACGGCGACCCCAAGATCAACAACATGCTGTTCTCGCCCGAAGGAGAGGGCCTGGCCATGTTGGACCTGGATTCGCTGGGACGCCTGAGCCTGCCCTACGAACTGGGCGACGCGTTCCGCTCGTGGTGCAATCCCATGGGCGAGGACAGCGAGGAAACGGAATTTTCGGTCGAACTGTTCGAGGCGGCCCGATCCGGCTACCTGGATGTGGCCACCTTCATTGCCGAAGAAGAACGATCATGCCTGGTGGACGCTACGCTCTGGATCACGCTGGAACTGACCACGCGCTTCACCGCCGACATCCTCAACGACCGCTACTTCGGCTGGGACCCGCGGCGTTTCGCCTCGCGCGCCGAGCACAACCTCGTGCGCGCCCGCGGCCAGCTCCGCCTCGCCGAATCCCTCCTCTCCGTCCGCCCCACCCTCCTGGGAGCGAGAGCATGACGCTCGCCACGTCCCCGCCGTCCACGACCCGGGCGGGAGGGCGTCTCGCCCTCCCATAGTCAGCAATGGCGCTCAAGCACCTGATCGAAACGTTCGCCGGCTGGAAGCAGGCCGGCGAGCGCCTGGTCCTCGGCACGGTCTACGAAACCGCCGGTTCCACCTACTCCAAGTCCGGCTCGCGCGTGCTGATCGACGGCGAGGGCAATTACCAGGGCCTGGTGAGCGGCGGCTGCCTGGAGGGCGACCTGGCGGAGCATGCCGCTTCCGTACTGGTGTCGGGCGAGGCGCGCTCGGTCTGCTACGACATGCGCGGCGAGCACGACATCCTGTTCGGGACCGGCGTGGGCTGCGACGGGATGCTCAAGGTGCTGCTGCAGCCGCTGTCCCCCGGCGGCGACGATCCCTGGGCGCCGCTCGCGCGAATGGCGGAGCTGGCGATGCGCTCCGAGCCATCGCGCTGCGCGGTCGTGGTGGAGGGCGACGAGGCGCCGGTGGGCGCCACGTTCATGAACGAGGAGGTGCCCGCCGAGCATCCCAATGGCCTGCACACGCTCGAGAACCCGGCGCGCAAGGTGCTGGTCTATCCGCTTGCGCCGATCCCGAGGCTATTAGTGCTGGGCGCCGGTGTCGATGCCGTGCCGCTGGTGGAGTTCGCGGAGCGGCTGGGCTGGCGCGTCACGGTCTGCGACCACCGCCGTTCGTACCTGCAACGCGGCGACCTCCGCGCGGCCGAGGCCGTCATGGAACTGCGGCCCGAAAAAATCGCCGAGCACGTGGATCTGGATCCCTGGGACGCTTGCGTGGTGATGAGCCACCACCTTGCGTCGGACCGCTCCTACCTGACCGCGCTCGCCAACCGGCCGATACCGTGGGTGGGCGTGCTGGGCCCGAAAGCACGGCGCGAGCGCCTGCTGCGGGAACTGGGCGAAGGCGCCGGCGACCTCAAGAACAAGCTGCGCGGCCCGGTCGGCCTGGACATCGGCGCCAACGACCCCGCCTCCATCGCCCTCTCCATCATGGCCGAACTCACCGCCCGCTACACAAGCCGATCGACTTGATGCCTGGGCGTGAAGGCGTCTCGCCTTCACGGAGGGCGGGACGCCCTCCTTCCCAGGGTGAAGGCGGGATGTCTTCGCTCCCAGGGCTCTCAGTCAGTTACGGGGTTTTAGCAGGTCGCGGTGTTCGCGGGCGCGGAGGACGTAGACTTCGGAGCCTTCCGCGACGCGGGCGCTCTCGTCCTCGGTGAGTTCGCGCACGGCGCGGGCGGGCACGCCCATGATCAGGCTGTTGGGCGGATACTCGCGGCCTTCCGGCAGAAGGGCGCCGGCGGCGACCAGGCTGTTGGCGCCGACCCGCGAGCCGCTCAGCAGGATCGCGCCCATGCCGATGGTGCAGCCGTCCCCGACGGTGCAGCCGTGAAGGATCACCTTGTGCCCCACGGTCACGCCGTCGCCGATGATCGTGGGCTGGCCTTCATCGGTGTGCACCACGGCGCCGTCCTGGATGTTGCTGCGCGACCCGACCCGGATCGGATCGTTATCGCCGCGCAATACGGCGCCGTACCAGACGCTCGAGTCCTCTCCCAGCTCCACGCTGCCGATCACGGCGGCGTCGGGGGCGACGAACAGCGCCTTCGAGCGGGGTTTGCGGTCACCGAGGTCGTACATCACTGTCCTTCTCCCACATAGCGGCGCGGCCGGGCCGCAAAGCCGGGGCCGAATTCGTACAGAAGCGGCGCCCCGGTCGGAATCTCCAGCCTGACGATGTCGTCATCCGAAATATTCTCCAGCAGCTTCACCAACGCCCGCAGGCTGTTGCCGTGCGCGGACACCAGCGTGCAGCGCCCGGCCTTGACGTCCGGCGCGATGCGGCTTTCCCAGTACGGCTGCACCCGGACCAGCGTGTCCTTCAGCGACTCGGCGGCCGGCGGCGCGTCCAGATCGGCATAGCGCGGGTCGTGGCGCGGGTGGCGCGGGTCGTCCGGCGCCAGCACCGGCGGCGGCGTGGCATAGGAGCGGCGCCAGATCTTCACCTGCGCCTCGCCGTGCTTTTCCATCGTCTCGGCCTTGTTAAGGCCCTGCAGCGCGCCGTAATGGCGTTCGTTCAGACGCCAGCTTCGATGGACCTTGATGCCGCTTGCGTTCAGCTCCGCCAGCATCAGCGATAGCGTGCGCAAGGCGCGGGTCAGCACCGAGGTGTGGGCCACTTCGGGCTTCAGGCCCTCCTGGCGAAGCAGGCGCCCGGCGCGGCAGGCCTCCTCCTCGCCCGCGGGACTCAGATCAACGTCGGTCCAGCCGGTAAAACGGTTTTCGCGGTTCCAGAGGCTCTCGCCGTGCCGGCACAGGATCAGCCGGCCGTAGCAGTCCGCGGCAGAAGCCCCGCTGCATTCGACCAGCGATCCATCCCGCCTGGACTGCGTTGCTCGTCGCTTAAATATGTTCAATATTCTCGCTCCTCGCGCCTTGCCAGCCGGGCGTCTCGCCGGTCTCGGTGCAACGCGGGTTTCTGCCGCGGACTGCTACGCGGGCTTCACGAGGCCAGCTTGAGGTCCGCCACCACCGCGCCCAGGAATCGGGACGCGTCGGCGCCGGCCACGCAGCGGTGATCGAAGGTCAGCGACAGCGGCAGCACGCGGCGGATCGCGATCTCGCCGTTCACGGCCACGACTTCCTCGCGGGCCGCGCCGCTTCCGAGGATGCCCACGGTGGGCGGAACCATCAGCGGCGTGGCGTAGCGCGACGATCCGCCGGCGATGTTCGACAGCGTGATGGTGTAGCCGCGCACCTCCCCGGGCTTGAGCGTGCGGTCGGCGCCGGCCGTCTTCAGCCGCGCTACTTCGTCGCGCACTTCATCAAGGCTCAGCTTGCCGGCGTTGAAGATCGTGGCCACGATCAGGCCGTGCGGCGTTTCCATGGCCAGGCCCATGTGCACGTCTTCGGACATGGACAGCACGCCGGTCCCGGCGCTGAAGGTGCCGTTGAGCCGCGGTTCGGCGCGGGCCCCGGCCACCATCGCGCGGATCAGCCGCGGGGTGAAGTCGCGCGGCGACTCCCAGTCGTGGATGTCGGCGTCGTCCATCACCGTGCACAGCGCCACTTCGGTGTGCGAAGCGGTCATGCTGTGGAACATGGCGCGGCGCGGGCCGGCGAGCTTTTCTTCGGTGGCGGAAGCTGGCGTAGAACCGGCTGCGCCGGTTTGAGGGCGGGACGCCCTCGGCCCCAGGGGGGCTTCGCCGGTGGGAGGATGGAATGCCTTGGGGCCCGGGGAGGGCGGGGCCGCGTCTCCGGCGGCTTTGGCGGCGCCG
>VYBN01000004.1 GCA_009844425.1 Gammaproteobacteria bacterium
CGGCGATCCGGCGATCCGGCGATCCGGCGATCCGGCGATCCGGCGATCCGGCGATCAAATTAGGATAGGCATCATCCGCATTTGTCAAGTCCCGATCGTCCCGACCGTCCACCATGATCGGCGAGTCTGAATGAGTAAGGCGTTCGGCTACGCCATTGTCTGGAGTGAGTTGTCTAATTTAGGTGTTCCTTGGGGCATCGACCACCTGCCGAACAATTCTTGGGAATTATTACCGTGGGACGATCAAGATCGCCGCCGCGCCTGATGCACCCCGTCCTATGCTTCAAAGCTCATCAGTTCGCAGTATAGCAAATCGAGAACGGGCCGCGTTTGCTTTTGCCTGGGCGGTCTTTCACAATGACGCGACCGGGTTTCGGGGCCGCCGGACCGCCAGGAATCCATAGAAAACGCAATGAACCAGCCAGCCCCGCATGTCGAGTACCTCGCAGTGCAGAAGCGCTACGCGGAGTCGGGCTGGGTCGTGCGCGATCTCGACCTCGAATTGAATCGCGGCGAGTTTCTGACGCTCCTGGGTCCGTCGGGTTCGGGCAAGACGACCTGCCTGATGATGCTGGCCGGGTTTGAACCGCCGACCACCGGCGATATCCGCATCAACGGAGTGTCGGTTGCCGGCCTGCCGCCGGACAAGCGCGGCATCGGCGTGGTCTTTCAGAATTACGCGCTGTTCCCGCACATGAGCGTTGGCGCCAACCTGGCCTTTCCCCTGGAAGTGCGCGGCTTGAGCGCCGGGCAGCGCCGTGAGCGCGTCGCGCGGGCGCTGGAGCTCGTGCGCCTGGAGGACTTTGAGGACCGCCGCCCGAACCAGTTGTCCGGCGGACAGCAGCAGCGCGTGGCCATCGCGCGGGCGCTGGTGTTCGAGCCGGAACTCGTGCTGATGGATGAACCGCTGGGCGCCCTGGACCGCCGCCTGCGGGAGCAACTGCAGTACGAAATCCGGCGCATTCAGCGGCAGCTCGGAGTCACGGTGCTGTACGTAACGCACGATCAGCAGGAGGCCATGGCGATGTCCGACCGCGTGGCTGTTTTCCGGGCCGGCCGGATAGAGCAGGTGGCGACACCGGAGGTCCTGTACGAGGAACCGCAGAGGCCCTTCGTGGCCAGCTTCATCGGCGAGAACAACCTGCTGAAGGGGCGGATCGTGTCGGTGGAGCGCGGAGTGTGCGAGGTGGAAGTTGCGGAGCAGCGTTTGCAGGCCGCCCATATCGCCGACCTGCCTCCGGGCAGCGAAACGCTGGTCGCCATTCGCCCGGAAAGGGTCAACATCGCGCCGCTGTCGATGCAGTATTCGAACGAGTTCGGCGCCCTGGTGGAGGACATCAGCTTTCTCGGCGATCATCTGCGCGTCCGGCTGGAGGTCTGCGGCAGTTCGGATTTCATCGCCAAGATTCCCAATATCGTGGGTCATGGCGGCATTCTGCCGGGCGACCGGGTTCGAATCGGCTGGGGTGCGCTGGATTGCCGGGCGCTCGAGGCCGCAACCTATTGAGAGAAGAAACGGGAGCGCTACGTGAGTGAGCATTTGCTGAAAGTATTCAGGTCGGGCGCCGCTATGGCGGCAGGGCCGTGGCTGGCGGTGGTCCTGCTGGCGCCGGCGGGCGCCGTGTCGGCGCAGTCGATCACGGTGGTTTCCTGGGGCGGATCGTATGCGCGGGCCAGCCAGGAGGCCTACCACAAGGCATTTACCGAGGAAACCGGTATCGAGGTGCTGCTGGAGGACTACAACGGCGGTCTGGCGCAGATCCGCGCGCAGGTGGATGCCGGCGCGGTGCACTGGGACGTGGTGGACATGGAACTGCCAGACGCGCGGCTGGCCTGCGATGAGGGGCTGATCGAACTCCTTGAACTCTCCGACCTGCCTGCCGGTGTTAACGGCGAATCGCCGGAAGCCGACTATCCGGCGGAGTTTGTCAACGACTGCGGCGCGGGAATGACCTTCTACTCCACGGTTTTTGCCTACAACAGCAATTTTCTGACAGGGCCGGGGCCGGAAACGGTTGCCGACTTCTTCGATCTTGAGAAGTTTCCCGGACGCCGCGGGATGCGCCGCTCGCCGCTGGTGAATCTCGAATTCGCACTGATTGCCGACGGCGTCCCCTTGGACGAGGTTTACGGGACGCTGGATACGCCGGAGGGCCTGAACCGCGCCTTCCGCAAGCTGGACACGATCAAGGACCAGGTGGTTTGGTGGGAAGCTGGAGCGCAGCCGCCCCAGTTGCTGGCCGACGGCGAAGTGATCATGAGCACTGCCTACAACGGCCGCATCTTCAATGCCCAGGTGCTGGAGAACCAGCCCTTCGTGATCGTGTGGGACGGCCAGGCGCTGGATACTGGGTATCTGGCGATCGTGGCCGGCACGCCGCGCCTGGATGCGGCCATGCAATTCGTGAGGTTCGCCAACCGGCCGAGTTCCATCGCAAACGTCAGCAAGTACATCTCCTATGGGCCGGTGCGCGAGTCGGCCCGCGCTCTGGTGGAAACGCATCTGGAAACCGGCACGGTGATGGAGCCGCACATGCCCACTTCGCCGGACAACCTGAAGCGTGCACTCCGCCTGGACTGGCGCTGGTGGAGCGAGAACCGCGACGACATGTACGAACGCTTCAGCGCTTGGCTGGCGCGCTAGGCGCCGAGTCGGACTGGAAAGCGGCAAAAGGCTACGGGGTGGGCGCTTGAAGCGGATTCTGCGCTTGTCAGCGATGACGCCGCGGCTGGGCGCGATGGCGCTGGTGCTGCCCCTGCTCGCATTCGTGACGGCCAGCTTCCTCATTCCGCTGGGCACGCTGCTGAGCAAGAGCGCCTGGCAGCCCGAAGTGTCCAGCGTGTTTCCGCAAACGATAAGCGCGCTTGGCGACTGGGACGGGGCGGGGTTGCCACCCGAAGAAGCCTTTGCCGCCATGGCTCTGGAACTCCCGATAGCGCGCGAGGAACGAACGCTGGGCCGCGTGAGCGGCGCCATCAACCGGGTGCAGAGCGGGATGCGCGGGGTTCTGAACCGCACGGCGAGGAGACTGGATAGAGTCGAACACACTGGTTCATGGCGCGACACGCTGGCCGGCATCCACGCCGACTGGGAAGATCCGCAGACCTGGCTGGCGATCAGGCAGGCAGGCGCCCGATTCACCCTGAGCCACTACCTCCGGGCGCTTGATCTGGAGCGCCAGGAGGACGGCAGCATCGGCCTGCGGCCCGAGGAGAGCCGCGTCTATACGCCGTTGATGTGGCGTACGCTGCTCGTCAGCCTGGGCGTGACGCTGCTGAGCCTTGTGATCGGCTATCCCGTTGCCTACATGATCACCAACTCGCCGCCTGCTCGCGGCAGGATTCTGCTGCTGCTTGTGCTGGTCCCGTTCTGGACCTCGCTGCTGGTGCGAACGACCGCGTGGATCGTTCTGTTGCAACGCCAGGGCGTCATCAACGGGTTCCTGGTGTCCCTGGGTCTTGTTCCCGACGACGGCCGCCTGCAGATGATCTACAACATGACCGGCACCTTCGTGGCGATGACTCACGTGTTGCTGCCGTTCATGGTGCTGCCGCTGTACTCGGTGATGTGCTCGATTCCCCGATCGCACATGGCCGCCGCCGTTTCGCTGGGCGCCGCGCCTTTGCAGGCCTTTCGCCGGGTCTATCTGCCGCAGACCCTGCCGGGCATAGGAGCGGGTTCGCTCCTCGTCTTCATACTGGCTATCGGCTACTACATCACGCCGGCGCTGGTGGGCGGACGCACCGGCGAACTGATTTCGAGCCAGATTGCCTATCATGTGCAGACTTCGCTGAACTGGGGTTTGGCCGCAGCGCTGAGCAGCATTCTGCTGGTGGCCGTTACCGTTCTGTATCTGATCTACAGCCGGGTGATCGGAATCGAACGTATGAGGCTGGGCTGAGATGAAGAGTGCGCCGAACGCGGGCAAAAACCCCGGTAGCGAGGGTGTCCCGCCCTCGACGAAGGCGGGAACGCCTTCGTTCCCAGGCAGGCGGTTGGGACGTTACGGCTTCAATGCGTTTTGCGTGGCGGGATTCGTTTTCCTGCTGGCTCCGATCCTGGTCATCGTGCCCCTGAGTTTCAACGCGGAGCCGTATTTCACGTTTACCGAAGGGATGCTGCGTCTGGATCCCGAGGCCTGGTCGCTGCGCTGGTATGAGAGCATCGCCGAGGACGAGGCATGGCGCCGCGCATTGGTAAACAGCCTCGTCATCGGTATCGCGTCCACGATACTGGCGACCACCCTGGGCACGCTGGCGGCGCTCGGCCTGGCCAGCCCCTCCATGCCGGGACGCGGCCTGGTTACGGCGGTGCTGATATCGCCGATGATCACACCGATCATCATCGTGGCGGTCGGCGTGTTCTTCTTCTATTCGGGTCTCGGCCTGGGGCAGACGCATGCCGGGCTAATCCTCGCCCACGCGGCGCTGGGCGCGCCGTTCGTGGTGATTACCGTGACCGCCACGCTGGCCGGATTCGACCGCACCGTCTTGAGGGCGGCCGCCAGTCTGGGCGCCGGCCCCATGCGGCGCTTCTTCCGGATCCAGTTGCCGCTCATCTCCCCGGGAGTCTTCTCCGGCGGCCTGTTCGCGTTCGCCGCCTCGTTCGACGAGGTCGTCGTCGTGCTGTTCCTCGGCGGACTGGAGCAGCGCACGATACCGCGCCAGATGTGGGCCGGCATACGCGAGCAGATCAGCCCGGCGATTCTGGCCCTGGCCGTGTTCCTGATCGCCTTCGCCGTCGTGGTCCTGCTGACCGTGGAATGGCTGCGGAATCGTTCCGCTTCCGCGCAAAGATCGGTACATTAGTCCTCTGTGACCGAAAGCAATGTGAGTACGCGGGGTCGGTTCGTTGCCGCCTCGGCCTATCCGATCGTCATGGCGCTGGCCTATGCCTGCTTTGCCGGATTCTCCTCGCTGGGCCTGAGCACCGCGCTGAGCGCATACGCGGCCGTTTTGATCGGAGCGGTGCTGATCACCTGGCATGAGCTCAAGCTTCCGTATCGGCGGGACTGGAAGCCGGCCGCTCCGGAGGTGGGCGCCGACGCCATGTTCCTGGGCGCGGTGCAGATCGGCGTGCCACTGCTGCTGAGCGTTACGCTGGTGGTGGCGCTGGCGGACTGGTTGCGCGCCCAGGGACTTGTCCTGGCCAATCTCTGGCCGCATCAATGGCCGGTTTGGGCGCAGGCGGCGCTGATGATGCTGGCTGCGGATTTCGGGCGCTACTGGCTGCATCGAGCCTTCCACAAATTCTCTGCAATGTGGCGGCTGCACGCGGTGCATCACTCGCCGCACCGCTTGTACTGGGTCAACGTAGGCCGGTTTCATCCGCTGGAGAAAGCCATCCAGTACTGCCTGGACGCACTGCCGTTCGCGCTGGTTGGGGTCGCGGGCGAAGTCCTGGCGGCGTATTTCGTGTTTTATGCCGTCAACGGCTTCTATCAGCATTCCAACTGCCTGCTGCGGCTGGGGCGCCTGAATTACCTGATCGCCGGGCCCGAGCTTCATCGCTGGCATCACTCCGAACTGCCGGAGGAATCCAACAACAACTTCGGAAACAATCTCATCGTGTGGGACCTGCTGTTCGGCACCCGGTTCCTGCCCGAAGACCGCGAGGTGGGACCCCTGGGCCTGGTGAATCGCGCATACCCGATGGGCTTTTGGGCGCAGATGCGAACGCCCTTCATGCCGGACCTTGAAGCAGCTGCCGGCGACCAGTGACCGAAGAACGTCCGCCGCTCAAGTACGCAGCGCTGCGCGCCGCTCTGGCGTTCAGGTTTGACGGTCGGCATCAGTCGCTGCTCAATGCCACGGGCAATCCGCGAGCCGCACAGAACGCGCTGTTGCGCCGGATCCTGGTTACGAATGCCAACACGCATTTCGGGGCCCGTCACAATTTCAGGCAAATCCGGGATCCGGGGGCGTATCGGCGAGCAGTCCCGACCAAGACCTATGAGGATCTGCGCAAGTACGTGGAGGTGCAGGACCGGACGGGAGAACCGTACCTGACCGCCGACCGGCCGGTCTATTACCATCGCACCAGCGGTACGCTCGGGGCGGTCAAGGACATTCCCGTAACCAGCGCCGGACTCGGCCGGGTAAAGGAGAACCAGCAACTGTTCGCTTACTCGGTGGCGCGGGGCACCCGGGCTTTCGAAGGACGGGTGCTGGGGATCACCGGACAGGCGATAGAGGGACTGATGCCGTCCGGGCTGCCGTATGGCTCGGCTTCGGGCCTCTTGTACAAGCGGATGTCGAAACTGGTCCGCAGGAAGTACGTATTGTCGCCGGAAATCGCGGATATTCCCGATTACGATCTGCGCTACTTCGCCACCGCGGCATATGCGCTTGCCGAGCGCAACGTAACCGGCATCGGGACGGCCAACCCCTCCACGCTGGTGCGGATCCTCGACCTGATCCAGAGCGAGCCGGAGGCCCTGATCGAGGCTGTCCACGAGGGCCGACTGCCCGAGGGGGCCGACCTGCCCGCCGACAGCGCGCTGACCCCGGATCGCGGGAGGGCGCGCGATCTGGAAGGCCTGATCGCGGCGAAGGGCGAGCTGGACTACGCTGCAATCTGGCCCAACCTCAAGGGGATCATGACCTGGACCGGGGGCAGTTGCAGCGTGCCCCTTCGCCGGCTGGCCGCTTCCATTCCGGCCGGAACTTCGATCATCGAACTGGGTTACATCGCCAGCGAGTTCCAGGGCACGATCAATATCGATGCGGCCGAAAACGTCTGCGTCCCGACTTTGCTGGACAACTTCTTCGAGTTTGTGGAGCGCGAGGCCCGGGAGGCGGGCGGCAAGGATTTTCTGCTGCTGGACGAGCTGGAAGAGGGCGGCGAGTACTACGTTTTCGTCACCACCCAGGACGGCCTTTACCGCTACGACATGAACGACATCGTGCGGGTAACGCGCATGATCAACGCAACGCCCTGCCTTGAGTTTGTGCAAAAGGGCAAAGGGGTGACCAGCATTACGGGAGAGAAACTCTACGAGAAGCAGGTGCTTGACGCCGTGATGGCGGCGACGGGCCGCCTGGGCGTTTCGCCGAAGTTCTTCGTCATGCTGGCCGATCCGGAGGCGGCGGCGTACACGCTGTACCTGGAAGCCTCTCGGCGTGAACCGTTTGAATCATCGGCGCTGGCCGATGCCGTCGACCGTGGATTGTGCGAGGCCAATATCGAATACGACGGCAAGCGAGGCAGCGGACGGCTGGCCCCGGTCGAGATCAAACGGCTGCGTCCGGGAACCGGCGGCGAATTCCGCGCCGACCGGGTAGCCGCGGGGCAGCGCGACTCGCAATTCAAGTACCTGCACCTGCAGTACGCGCACGAATGTCCGTTCAATTTTGGCGGGCACACTGAACCGGTTTGAGGCCCGGGCGGTCGGTCGTGCGTATCGAAAGCCTTGAAATCCAGCGATTTCCCGTGCCGTTCCGCGTCGTCTTCCGACACGCTTCCGCGAGCCGCTCGGAAGCCGCAAACGTTATTGTCGCGGCCCGGGGACCGAAAGGACAAACCGGCTACGGTGAAGGTTGCCCGCGCGAGTACGTGACCGGCGAAACCGCAGAGTCGGCTGCCGCGTTCATCGAGAAGTGCAAGCCTTCAGTGATTCGGCAAGTTGACGACCTGGAAGGACTTCGCTCCTGGATTCGATTGCATGGCGAAGAAATCGACGCCAACCCGGCCGCCTTCTGCGCGCTCGAGATTGCTGTCCTGGATTTGTTCGGCAAGCTGCAACGGCGTTCGATGGAGGATTTGCTCGGCATTTCCTGCTTGAGCGGTACGTTCAGGTACTCGGCTGTCCTTGGCGATGCGTCACTTTCTTCCTTTCGGCAGCAGGCGGGACAGTACTGGAGGATGGGATTTCGCGATTTCAAGGTCAAGGTGTCCGGCGACGCGAAGAAAGACCGGCGCAAACTGGCGCTGCTGACTGGTCACGGCGACCCCGATCTGCGGATTCGGCTGGACGCCAACAACCTGTGGCGCGATGCGGCCGACGCCATCGGCTACCTGAAGTCCCTGGGCGCGCATGTCTTCGCCATCGAAGAGCCGTTGCAAAGCGGAGATCTGGAAGGTTTTCGACAGGTGGCCAGCGAATGCGCGGTCAAGGTCATTCTGGACGAAAGCCTGGTCCGCACCGGGCAACTGAAGGCGCTGGACGATCCGGAGTGCTGGATCGTCAATCTCCGCGTGTCCAAGATGGGCGGAATCATCCGGTCGCTGGAACTGGCGCAAGAGTCGGTTCGACGTGGTATCGGTCTCATCGTGGGCGCGCAGGTGGGCGAGACCAGCATCCTCACGCGCGCCTCGCTGGCGGTGATGAACGAGCATCGACAATCACTTGTTGCAGCGGAAGGCGCATTCGGCACGCTTCTGCTGGAGCAGGATCTGACCGAGCCTTGCCTGATGTTCGGCGCCGGCGGAACATTGAACGCGGAAACCAGCCTGAATTCCGCGAGCCCCGGACTGGGCCTGGAGGTGCGCGAGGATTTGCTGATTCCCGCCTGATCCCGCTATTTTCGGAAGGCGGGAATGACCTCCTCGCCCATGAGGCGAATCGCGTCTTCCGGGTCCGGGCCCAATGGGCCGCCCAGGTTGACCTCGTTGACGCCGGCTTCCGCCAGCTCATGGATCTGGTCGATGACTTCCGCGGGCGTTCCGGCAATACCCAGGCGGAGCATTTCCGGCGTTACCCGTTCGCGAGCCTCCTCCATGCGCCCGGCGTCCACCAGTTCACGCAACGGAGCGAAGTCGTGAGCGCCGAGTCCAATGGTGCGCAATGCATGGTCCTCAAGATAGGGGCCGAAATATGCGGCCAGGTTCTTCATGACCTCCGAGGCCGCAGCTTTCTCTGTTGACAGCGAAAGCCAGCCGCAGCCGGACACCATGTAGTCGGGCGCCGGATCCGGGCGAGCGGCCAGCCCTTCGCGTATGGGGGCGATCATCTGCTTCGCCGACGCGGGAGGCGTGATCATCGGCAGGCTGCCGTCGCCGATCTCGCCGCTCAGGCGCAGAAAGTCTTCGCCGAAAGCCGACAGATAGATCGGAATGTCGGGGCGCAGCGGCTTGAAGCGCAGGTAGCACTCCGGGCCCCACTGAAACACTTCGCCGTCGTACTCCATCACTTCCCCGCGCCAAAGGCCGCGGATCAGATGCACGGCTTCGCGGTGGCGCTGCAGGTGGTCGGACGCATCGACGCCGGCCCAGCCGATCATGTCCAGCGTGTGCAGGCCCATGCCGAGAATGAAACGCCCCCCGGAAAGCTCGTCCAGCGTCGCCGCGTACGTGGCCAGCTCCACGGGATGCGTGGTGTAGGGGTTGGTGCCGACCGATCCGATCCGAATGCGTTCGGTGGCGGTTGCGACCGCGGAAGTCGTTACCCAGGTGTGGCGCATGAAGGTGTCGTGCGGGAACCATACGCTGTCGAAGCCGGCTTTCTCGCCGGCGACCGCCAGGCGCACCAGATCCGGCACCGAGCCCAGGTATTCGATCAGCCTTAGGCCGAAGCGCATCATTCAATCTTGGCGCGCG
>VYBN01000048.1 GCA_009844425.1 Gammaproteobacteria bacterium
ACCCTCTGCCTTACACTCCAACCATTATCACCGTTCCTACAGCGCAAGCTCCTAGTCGCCGTCCGGGTGGATTCGGAACAAGACGAGCGTTATGGCCAGCAGCCCGGAAGATGCGGCACGCGCGCTGAGGCTGCCGGCCGGCGAGCATGAGATAGTTGATATGTGGCGGTCGAAGATCCTAACAGTGGAAGTGCACGTGCCGTCGGCCGAGGGCGAATCATGAAGCTGCTACATGTCACTTGGGCGACCGGTCATGCCCGCGAATCTCATCGCTATAGCCACGCTTCATGACCTGCTTTTTCCCGCATGGCTTGGCGTCTCCGGCCCAGGGATATGTGTGTCAAGACCTTTCCTGATGCCGTCATTCATCTTTTCTCGGACCAGGTCGCGGCGCCGGGCGGAGTAGCTCCATATTCGATGCGGATTCAGCGCGAGGAGCCGTCCCTTGCGCTGGAAGAATTTCACATAGCTCCATACTCTCTCCCCAACGCAAAATACGGTCTGCGGTTTCACTCGGCTTATCTCCCATTTCAACACGCCAAGCCAGCGTTCAGCTATAAGTAGCCTTTCCGTTTTCGGTTTCTCTGCCCACACGCTTGCCTTGTCCACCTGCTTGATGAAGTTCGTTATATAGCAGCGCCAGCCTCCCGACGTGTCGCGGCCACCTAGCTTCAGGTCGCATTCAACCAATACGTCCCTGAACACATCGTTTCGCCATTGAGCCTCAATACCAGTATGTCTGTAATATCTATCGGCGTACTCCACACCCCGTTCCGATGGGTACTCACAGATGAACATGACATCTGATCGAGATTCCCCAAGGGCGCCGTAAAGCCACTTCGGGGGCGGCATGGAATGATCCGGCAATTGCTTGCGGATTCGATCACGGAGTTCTACAAAGTGTGGATGAACCACGATGTTTCCTTGCATATGCGCGTGTTACCGGCGCTGTGATGACAGCAGCATTTTTCACCTTCACAGGAAGCCATAAAGATGACAATAGCGACCTCTGGGCAGGGTGGGACGCTGTGGGGGACATGCCTCCACTCCCAGGGAACGCCCTGGTTCCCAGCGTAGCTACGGGGAACGAGGGCGGGGACGCCCTCGTTCCCGGGTCAGGCGGCGGAACCGAACCAGTTCTGGAATTCGGGGGCGGCGGGGGCCGGGAGGCCGGTTTCGGACTCGCAGCGGTCCTTGAGCTCGTCCACCGTGCCGCCGAAATCGAACAGCAGGGTATCGCCTCGTTCGGTGGCCATGTCCGCACGCAATTTCTCGGTCGCGCTGTCGTCCACCTCGCCGTCCTCGTTGCAGACCACACCGTAGCGGCGCGCGCCATTCACACTGACCAGGCCGGCGGCCACATCAAAGCCTACCTGCTCGGCGGGACGCTTGAGCGGATCGCCCCAGCCGCCGCCCCCCCAGGTGTCGAAGTACAGCAGGTCGCCCGGCTCCACCTTGATCCGGTCGCACTTCGACTGCAGCAATTCCTCGCTGCCGTCAGTGCGGTGCAGGATCTTGCGGCTGCGCTGCCCGGGCAGACCGCCATTCACACCCCAGGGATAGGTGAGCCAGCGGTCGTCGTGGATCGAGATCTCGCCCGGCTCCAGGAACCGGTAGCCCACCCGTAAAGCGTTGCCGCCGCGGTGCTGGCCGGGACCGCCGCTGTCCGTCAATGTTTCGTACACGTCGATGCGCAACGGGAAGTAGCTCTCCAGGAACTCGTTGGGCACGTTGGTGAAGCTCGGCCACAGCGAATGGCCGTCGGGGCCGTCGCCGAAGGGCTTGCCGGGAATCCCGCCGAAACCGATCTGGTAAAGCTGATACCACTCGCCGTCGGCGCGCCGGTAACCCGAATACATGAAGTGCGGGCTGTCGGAGAAGCCGGCCGCACAAAGGAAATCCGGGTTGCCCTGCCCCAGAAGCCCACCCAGGATGTCGAAAATGCGTCCCAGCGCGTGGGTGCGGCAGGACAGCGCCGCTGGGAACCTGGGCTTGAGCAAGGTGCCCTCGGGGATGCGCACCTCCATCAGGTCATAGAACCCGTCGTTGAACATGATCTGCGGATCGAACACCATGATCATGTACACCCCGGCGAACATCTTGAACATTTCCTCGTTCAGGTAGAAGTTCACCGAACTGATGGATTGGGGATCGGTGCCCTCAAAGTCGAAGATCACCTTCTCGCCCTCGCGCCACATTGCGCACTTGATCCTGTACGGCCCCATGCCCAGTCCGTCGTCGCAGATGTAGTCCTCGAAATACTGCTTCGTCTCCGGTATCGTCATGTTGATCAGCGTGCCCATGGCGCGCTTGTTGCGATCCAGCAGTTCCTCCAGCGCGGAGTAGTAGACGTCGTCGCCGAAACGCTCCGCCATCTCCAGCACGCGCTTCTCCGCGGTGCGGATGGCGGCAACGATGGCGTTGAAGTCGCTGCGGTTCCAGTGCGGCAGCCGGCAGTTGTGAAGAATCAGCCGCAGGACATCTTCCTGCAGTTCGTCGTTCTTGTAGATCTTGACCGGAGGCACGCGAATGCCCTCCTCGAAGATCTGCCGGGCGTCGGTGGGCAGGCTGCCGGGCACCTTGCCGCCAATGTCGGTCATGTGTCCGAACATCGACGCATAGGCGATCAGCCGCCCGTCCTTGTAGATCGGCCGCAGCAGCAGCCAGTCGTTGGCGTGGCTCACGGCCCCGTTACAGGCATAGGGGTCGGTGGTGAGGAACATGTCGCCTTCCTCTATCGTCCCGTCGTAGGCCTCCTTGAAGCCGTGAATGAAACTGCCGAACTGACCCACGACCATCTTGCCTTCCAGGTTGGCGATCATGGGGAACTCGTCGTGCTGCTCGCGGATGCCGGGCGACATGGCGGTGCGGAACAGCACCGCGTCCATCTCCCAGCGGGCGTTCAGCATCGCGTTTTCGATGATGTCCAGCGTAATGGGGTCCAGCTCCACGCGGTTATAAGGGCGTGGGCGGCTTTCTATGATTTGTGCAGGCATTGTCTAACTCCCGTTCAGGAATTTGAAGGCGTAATCAGGATGTTGCCGTATTCGTCCACCTGCCCCTCATGAGCAGGGAGAATCAGCGTGGTCGAGTCCATCTCCAGCACGATTGCCGGGCCGGTTATTACGTTGCCGGCCTTGAGCTTGGAGCGGTCATACAGCATCGCCTGCTGCATGCCGCCATCGACGTAGATTTCGTGCGAAACCATTTCGGCGGCCGCCGGGCTTGCGTCTCCTTCCGCGACCCGCAATGCGCGCACCACCGTGGGCTTGCCCTCGGATACGGCACGCAGGTTGACGAGTTCCTTGTCTTCGGGAAGCGCGAAGGTGAAAAGTTGCTCATGCATCTGATCGAATCTGTCTCCGATCACATCCAGGCCCTGCTGCCTCAAATCATCCAGTTCGAAATCGACGGTCAGCAGCAAACCCTGTCCGTGGTAGCGGATGTCCGCCTGGTAGCTCAGGGTCTGGTCACTGCGCGGAATGCCCTCCTCGTCCAGTGCCTGTGAGGCCTGCTCTGCAAGGTCCGCGAAAATGTCCGCCGCCTCTTCGGCGTTGGTGCGCCCGAAACGCCGGATGAAGGTTCGCGAGGCTTCGTTGCGCACCCGCGTGGTCGCATCGCCGTAGGCGCACAACACGCCGGGACCGGGCGGAATGATGACCGGCCAGGAACTCATGAGCCTGCCCAGCGCGTTGGCGTGCAGCGGCCCGGCGCCCCCGAAGGCGATCAGCGCGAACTCGCGCGGGTCGTGGCCCTGCTCCACCGATACCAGGCGCAAGGCGCCATACATGTTCTCGTTGACCAGGCTTACGATGCCGGATGCCGCCTCCATCAGCGAAAGGCCCAGGGCATCGGCGATCTTCTGTACGGCGGCTTCGGCCGCGCCGCGGTCCAGCTTCATGTCGCCGCCCAGGCGCACCTCCGCGGGCAGGTAGCCGAGCACCACGTTGGCGTCCGTAACCGTGGGCTCTTCGCCGCCCTTGGCATAGGCCGCCGGCCCCGGATCGGCGCCGGCGCTCTGCGGGCCGACGCGCAGCGCGCCGGTGAGTTCCGGCACGTGGGCGATGGAACCGCCTCCGGCGCCCACGGTGCGAACGTCCACCGAGGAAGCGCGCACGGTCACGTCCCCCACGGTGGTCTCGCGCCTCAATTGCGCCTGACCGTCCTGCACCAGCGCCACGTCCGTTGACGTGCCGCCCATGTCGAAGGTCAGCAGGTTGTTGTGCTCGGCCTGCGAGGCAATCCAGATGGCGCCGGAAACGCCGCCGGCCGGGCCGCTCATCAGCAGGTTGACCGGGTAGGCCTCGGCCGCGTCCGCGGAGGCCAGGCCGCCGTCGGAGCGCAGCACGTGCAGCTGCACGCCGCTCATCGTGTCGTTGAGCTGCTGCTCGAGATTGCGCACGTAGGTCGCCACCTTCGGGCGCACGTAGGAGTTGGCGACCGTCGTGATCGTTCGCTCGTATTCCTGCATCTCCGGCACGACTTCCGAGGAAAGGGATACCGGAACGCCGGGAAGAACGCGCTCGGCAACCTCACGGACCTGCTGCTCGTGCGCCGGATTGGCGAACGAATTGATCAGCGACACGGTCAGCGCCTCCACGCCTCTACCGGCCAGCTTCTGCAGTTCCGCTTCCAGGGACCCGACGTTGAGTTCGTGCACCACCGATCCGTCGGCGCCGACGCGCTCGTCGGCTTCGATGGTCAGCTCCAGCGGCGCGATCGGCAGGCTCTTGTTGTAGATCACCCATCCGCCGAGACCGCCCGGCACGAAGGAACGGGCAATCTGCAGCACCTGCCGGTAGCCCTTGGTCGTGACCAGTCCTACCCTGGCGCCCGTCCCGGTGAGGATGGTATTCGTGGCCACCGTGGTCCCGTGCATGACATGGGTGATATCCCCGGGGTCCACATCCGCGTCGCCACAGACCCTGTCAATGCCGTTGGACACGCCGATCGACGAATCCTCCGGCGTGCTGGGGACTTTTGCGGTGTACATCTCCCCCGACTGCTCGTTAACCAGGAGCAGGTCGGTAAAAGTACCGCCCACATCCACGCCCAAGCGAAAGCTCATGCTGTTTCTCCCGTGTGTATTAGGGCCTGCGCGCCCATGGCCACGTCCGGGAAAATTCCCGCGCGCGGCAGCATCGCAGGCAAATCGCCGTGGCCAAGCTGCTCGCGCAGCCAGCCACTGGTTTCGATGATCTTCTTCAGCGACACGCCGGTCTCGACCCCGGACCTCGACAGAAGGTAAAGCAGGTCGTCGGTCGGAATGTTGCCGGTCGCCAGCGGCGCAAAGGGGCAACCGCCTATCCCGCCGATGCTGGCGTCAATGGAGGCCACGCCGGCATCCAGCGCCGCCTGGGCGTTGGCCAGCCCGGTATTGCGCGTGTTGTGCAGGTGCACCCGGATCGGCAGGCCGGGCAGACGTTCGGAAATACGCCCCAGAACGTCCGTGATCTGCGCCGGCACGGCCACGCCGATGGAATCGGCGATCCCCAGCTCCACCGGGTCGCCCTCGGCCACTCGTTCGGCGTACTCCACCACCCGTTCCGGGGGAACCTCGCCTTCGAACGGGCAACCGAAGGCCGACGAAACCATGCAATTGGCCCGTATCCCTTCCTTCTTCGCTTCCTTCGCAATTTTCAGCCAGGCCTCGATGGATTCGAGGCTGGATACGCCCTGGTTGCGCCGGTTATAGGTGTCGCTGGACACCACGACCATGCCCACCTCGTCGATGCCGCAATCGCGGGCGCGCTCGAAGCCGCGCTGGTTCAGGACCAGGCCGATCAGAATGAGATCGTCGCGCTTCGGCACGCCGCGAACCACGTCTTCGGCGTCGGCCATCTGCGGGACCCGCTTCGGGTGGACGAAACTGACCGCCTCCACCTTGCGTATTCCCGCGTCCACCGCGCGGCGAATGAACTCCAGCTTGACCTCGGTAGGCAACACTTCCTCGGATTGCAGGCCGTCCCGCGGACCCACTTCCACAATCGAAACGCGGCGTGCGCTGGCAGTCATCGAAATGCCGTCCCCCTCAAACCAAGGCAGCGTATTCTATACAATGTATGTTCAAACTTCATCATGGCCCGGTCCCGGAAACAAGCAGGGCCGGGCTTTTCGCACGATAAGGGGAATCAAGGACATGACGGACAAGACCGGCCCGCTGGCCGATCTGAGGCTGATTGAACTCGGGGCGCTGCTGGCGGGCCCGTTCTGCGGACAGCTGATGGCGGATTTCGGCGCCGAGGTGATCAAGGTGGAAGCGCCGGACCGGCCGGATCCGATGCGCGACTGGGGGCAGGAGAAAGCCCACGGAATGTCGCTGTGGTGGCCGGTGATTTCCCGTAACAAGAAGGCGATCACGCTGAATCTGCGGGAGAAAGAGGGTCAGGACATCCTCAAGGAACTGGTCGCCAAGGCCGATTTCCTGCTGGAGAACTTCCGTCCGGGAACGCTGGAACGCTGGAACCTGTCCTGGGAAGAACTGCACGACATCAATCCCGCGCTGATCCTGATCCGCGTGTCCGGCTACGGGCAGACCGGCCCCTATTCGTCGCGGGCCGGCTACGGAGCGATCGGCGAGGCCATGGGCGGACTCCGCTACGTGGCCGGCGATCCCTCCACCCCGCCGAGCCGCGTGGGCATCAGCATAGGCGACCAGCTCGCGGCCACGTTCGCCTGCATCGGCGCCCTGTCCGCCCTGCATCACCGCGAGCGCACGGGCGAAGGGCAAGTGGTGGACTCCGCGATCTACGAGGCGGTGCTCAACATGATGGAATCGCTCGTTACCGAATACCAGCAGGCCGGGTATATCCGCGAGCGCACCGGTTCGATTCTGCCGCGGGTGGCGCCGTCGAACGTCTATCCCACCAGGGACGGCACCTACATCCTGATCGCGGCCAACCAGGACAGCGTTTTCCGTCGCTTGAGCGCGGCCATGGGGCGGCCGGAGCTGGCCGACGACCCGCGCTACTCAAGCCACGCCGCGCGAGGCGAGACGCAGAAGGAACTCGACGAGCTCATCGCGGAATGGACCGCGACCTTGGACGCCGCCGAGCTGGAGGCGCTGATGGACGAGAGCGGCGTGCCGTCGGGCAAGATCTACCGGGCGCCGGAAATGCTCGAGGACGCGCATTTCAAGGCCCGCGAGGCCATCGTTTCGACCATGCATCCGAAGTTCGGCGATCTGAAGATGCAGAACGTGGCGCCCAAGCTGTCGCTCACGCCGGGGCGGATACGGACCCCGGCGCCGCAGATCGGACAGCACAACGACGAAATCTACGGCGGCCTGCTCGACTACGACAATGACAGGCTGGCCGCACTGAAGGAACGGGGGATTATCTGACGACCATGGTGGAATTGGACCAGGACTACAGCCAGGCCGGATTCGGCGGCTCGATCCAGCCCGGGGCCAGGCCCGCGCTGCTGATCATCGATTTCGTGCGGGCCTACCTGGACCCGGAATGCTCGCTCTACGCAGGCGTGGAGGAAGAACTGGCCCAGGCGGTGAACCTGCTGGGCGAGTGCCGCAAGGCCGGCATGCCCGTTTTTCATACCTGCGTGGAATATGACGCCGCCGGCGTGGAGGGCGGCGTGTTCTACCGCAAGGTGCCGGCGCTGGCCAACCTCGTGAAGGGGTCGCCCTATTGCGCTTTCGGCGAAGGGCTGGAGCCGGCCGAGGGCGAGGTGGTGATCGTCAAGAAATACCCCAGTGCGTTCTTCGGTACCCACCTGGCGGCCACCCTCTCCTCGCTGGGAGTCGACACGCTGCTGATCTGCGGGCTCACCACCAGCGGCTGCGTGCGCGCCTCGGCCGTGGACGCGCTGCAGTACGGCTACATCCCGATCGTCGTGCGCGAGGCCACGGGGGACCGCGACGAGCGGCCGCACGAGGCCAACCTGTTCGACATCAGCAAGAAATTCGGCGAGGTCATCGGCATCGATGACGCCCGTCGATACCTGGCATCGTTATGATCGGCCCGATCAGTTGCGTGACGATCGCCGCGCCCGACCTGGGCGCGATGGAAGAGGCCTACGAGCTTCTGGGTTACCGGTCCACCGGCGGCGGACGGATTTCCGGGGAGCTGGCGAATTTCTGGGGCGCCGAGGCGGTGGAAGGCGCGCAGTTCCTGCTCATGGCGCCGGCAACCACTACCGGATTTCATTTCCGGTTCGTGGAACAGCCGGAAACGGAAGGCTATGCGGCCTACCGATGCTGGGGCTGGAACGCCGCCGAGCTGATGGTCCAGGACACCGACGCGCTGGAGCAACAACTCCTGGGCACGCCTTTCCACATCCTTGGGCCGCCGGCCGACCTGTCCATCTCCGACGCCATCCGCGCCATGCAGGTCCAGGGTCCGGCGAAGGAATTCCTGTATCTGACGATGTTCAAGCGGAGAACGGAATTCGACGTGCCCGAGGCCGTGGATTTCGTCGACCGCACCTTCATCGTGATCCTCGGAGGGCCTACGGTTGAAATGCTCGGCGACGCCTGGGGCGAGCGCTTCGGACTCACCTACGGCCAACCCCGTCCGGTGCGAATCACGGTCATGGGACAGGTCTACGGCCTGCCCTACGATCACCGTTTCATGCTGAGCACGATGTCCCTGTCCGGAAGCAACCTGATCGAACTCGACAGCATGCCGGAAACCGCCGAGCCGCGACCGCAGCGGGACGGCTGGCTGCCGCCGTCGATCAGCATGGTCAGCTTCGTTTCCGATTCGCTCGGAGATCAAACGCTGAAGGGCCAGCCGGGCGCACCTTACTACGGCCGTGAAGCGGGCATCTGGCGCGGTCCGGTGGGCGAGTGGGTGGAACTCATCGCCCCATAGCTCTCTCGTGCTGGTCCCGCCTCGCACTTTGCCCCCTCTCCGCCGGGGACGCATAAAGTCGTCCTGACGCTCGGCGGGGGCGTCCTGCCCCCGACGCCCCTGCGGAGAGGGGGCAAAGCCCGAGGCTTGCGTACCGCAGGCCCTGACAGCGCAAGCTCAAGCCCTTCATTCGTCCCCCTCCTCGTGGGAGCGTTGGAGCAGGGACAGCGAGAATCGAGCCATGGATGGCGCCTCCCACGAGGAGGGGGACGAATGAAGGGCGAGGGAAGCAGGAGGAGACCCCGCAAAGCGCGGTTGTGCTATTCTCAATCGCGATTTCAACTCCGATAGCCCCGAAGGAGGCAAGCCAGAAATGTTTCGAAACGTTCACGCCCTGACGCCCGACGCCAATCACGACGAAGCCGCCCGCATGGACTTCGTCCGTGCCTTCCGGGCCCATCTTTCCGGCACGATCATGCCGGGCAACTTCTCGCTCTACGAAGAAAAGATCAAGCCGGCCATCGAAAAGGAAACCGGGCGCCCGCCGCAGCACCGCGACGAAATTCGCAAGAAGATGATGTCGGAACCGTATTACCAGCTGTGGAGCGCGATGACCCGCCGCAGCCAGGAAATGATGTGGGACGCCACGGTCGACACGGTCGAGCGGCAGCTCCCGGACATGATCGAAGCCTTCCGGGCCACGAACGGCGGCGCCGGGGGCAGCCTCGAACTGAATCCGGACCTTGAAATTCCGCGCTACCACACGGTGCACGACATTCATATCCAGCCGGGCGGCTACCACACCGACCAGGTTCCCGACGACATCACGGCCGGAGCCCTCTACGAGACCGGCCTGCAGATGTACATGGCCGGCGCCTGGGGGCCGGAAGGGGACTTCCTGGGCCACATGCTGTGCAACGGCATGCACAGCATCTGGCCGGACTTCCAGCCGAAGCGCATCCTGGACATGGGCTGCGGCGCCGGCAACAGCACCCTGCCCTGGGCCCGGGCGTTCCCCGATGCGGAGATCCATGCCATCGACGTCGGCGCGCCCATGCTGCGGTACGCCCACACCCGGGCGGAGTCGCTGGGCGTTGCCGTGCATTTCAGCCAGCAGAACGCCGAATGCACCGACTACGAGGACGGCAGCTTCGACCTGGTCGTTTCACACATCATGCTGCACGAGACATCCAAGAAGGCCCTGCCGCGCATCTTCGCCGAGACCCGCCGGCTGCTTCGCAGCGGCGGCCGTATGCTGCACTTCGACATCCCGCGCGGCGACACCCTGTTCGACCAGTTCATGCACGACTGGGAGAGTTACAACAACAACGAGTCCTTCGCCCGCTGCATGACCGACATCGACCTGGTCGCCGAGGCGGTCAAGGGCGGCTGGCCGACGGATGAGGTGGGACTGGAACTGATGAAGTCCAACCTGGACGCCACGCAGCGCAACTACTCCCGGGACGAAATGAGCTTCAAGTCGCTGGCCGGGATTCGCGCATGAGCGCAGGCGAGGAAACGCCCCGCCTGCGCCGCACCGCCAAGGGGAAACGGCCGCGCTACTTTTCCGACCCGGCAACCGACCGGCTGCTGGGGATCCTGATGTCGCTGATCGGCGAGGTGTCGGTGCTGCGCGACCGCCTGGATAGCGTCGAACGCCTCATCGAGAAGGGCGGCCTGTTCAAGCGCGAGGACATCGACAACTTCCTGCCCGATGCGGAGGCCGAAGCCCAGCGGGAGGACACGCGCAAGCGCTATGTCGCGCGCGTGATGCGGGTAGTGCAGAACGAGATGGAAGAAAAGACGCCGGTGGCCGCGATGCCGCCGGTGGCCGAAGTTCACAGCCAGTTCGAGGAAGGCAAACTCTAGAAGGAGGGCGAGACGCCCTTCCACCCAGGCCCGGGTCAGGCTTCGTTGTCGGCGGCGCGCAGCTTCAGGCCGGCCAGGTCGGCAGTCATCTGAATCTGGCAGGTCAGGCGGCTGTTGGGCTTGCGTTCGAGCGCGCAATCGAGCATGGCATCTTCCATGTCGTCGATGGGAGGCAGCTTGTCGATCCACTCCTCGTCGATGTAGCTGTGGCAGGTCGCGCAGGCGCAGCAGCCGCCGCATTCCGCCACGATCCCTTCGACGTCGTTTTCCAGCGCAATCTCCATCAGAGTGCAGCCTTCGGGAACCTCGATATCGCGCGGGTTCCCCTTGCAATCAACGAAATGCACCGTGGGCACTGAAATACCCCTTCCTGAACCGATTGCGGCGGGTCAGGCGCCGTACTGGGCCAGCCGGGCCTCGAGGTCGCTACGCCGCTTGACCTCTCTCCTCAGGTAGTTCTGCCACTGCGTGGCGGTTCTGCGCGTATCGCTGTCGCGCGCCGCGCGCGTGAAGGCATCTCCCGCCTCGTCGAATTGTTCCTGTTCGAACAGGCACTGGCCCAGCAGCATATAGGCCCTGCCCTCGCTCTTCAGTTCCCCTGCCCGCAGGGCCTGACGGGCCGCCGAAGCACAGTCGTCGTAATCGCCCAGGGCGTTATACGTTTCCGCCAGACGCATGTAGAGATCGCCCTTGTCCTCCACATCCTCCTCGCTCTCGGCCGCCTTGCGCAGCGGATCCAGGGCCTTGCGGTCCTCCCTCGCCAATTGCCAGGCCTGAGCCAGGTAGCGGTAATTCACCGCGGTCTCCTCGATTTCGCCGCTGTCGAGGCCCTCCTGCAGTACGACGGCGGCCTTGTACGGGACTTCCGCCAGCATGAAGAGCTGGGCCATCGTCACCAGCTCGTTGCTCCGGTCCAGAAGCCCCTGGTCGTAGCAGCTCCAGAACGCCGCGAACTGATTGGCCTCGTCTTCCACAATGGAATAAAGGCCCTGCAACTGCATCCAGTATTGCTTCTTGGGCCAGTTCGTCAGGAGCGTCTTGCTGACCTCCAGGGCCTCGGGAAACTCCTCCAGTTCCCAATGAGCGGCCAGCAGGTAGCGCCACCAGTTCTCCTCGACCCCCATGCCTGTCTGCGTGGCCCGCTCTATCGCAATCTGGACGTTCTCCAGCGCATTGCGCCAATCCTCCATCTGGAAGTAGGCCATGGCCAGGAGCATGTAGTCCTTGGGGACAGGGCTTGCCTGGGACTCGATCCATCGGCGCGCGAATACCACCGCTTGAGGATAGTTCTCCACCTGCATGTAGAGCTGCGACAGCGTCCTGATGGTCTGGTTGTAGAGGCCCTCGGGGATCTCCCCGGGGCCGCCGATCTCGATTACGGCGAGGAAGGACCGGATCGCGCTCGGATAATCTTCCTTCTCGATGTGAATGAAGCCATAGAAGTTATTGGTCTGCGCGCGTTCGTAGGGCGTCAGGCCGCGAAGTTCGGTGATCTCCTGCAGCAATGCCTCCGCGGTGGCATAGTCCTCGAGCTCCAGCGCCTCCTGCGCCCTGGAGAAACGCCGGTGCACCCTTTCGCTCATGGCTTCGCTACGCCGCGTCTGCTGCTCCTCCTCCTCGCCCTCCTGGGCCTGCGCGAGACCGGCGGGTGCAAGCAGGGCTACGCCCACAAGCCCCGCGAAGATCATGTTGAGCCTTGCCTTCACAGCGTCAATCTTCGATCTGGAACGTAATCCTGTGCCGCAGTCCCGGTACGGCGATGGCCGTGCCGTTCACGACGCGCGGCTTGTATTTGAACTTGAGCAGCGCCTGCACCGACGCCCGCTCGAACAGTGAGCTGGTGCACTCGATTACGCTCACGTCCGCCGTGGTGCCCAGCGGCGTAACGGTGAATTGCAGGTCGCAATAGCCTTCCAGCCCGCGCGACTGCGCCCGGCGCGGATACATCGGGGCCACCTTCACGATCGGAAGGTAGTCGCCTTCGGCCAGACTGAAATCGCCCAACTCGCCGTCAAGGCCCACGTCCATGTCCGGGTTCGGCGCCGACACGGCCACGGAAGAGTCGAAGTCTGAACTGTCCATGTCCTGCTGGGGGATGTCGGGGGGCTCGTCATCCACTTCGGGCGGGCGATCGGGTTTTTCCTGCTTTCGCTCGACCGTTTCCTCGCGCTTGACCCGCACGAAGTCGACAAAACGCGCGTCAAGCGCTTCGGTGATCGCCGCCTGACCGGTGGCGATCAGGAATTGCATGAGCCAAAGCAGCGCAAGCGCGGCGAAACCGCCTATGGACAGGGCCACGAAATAGCGCCCTACTCTCCGTTTGACTGTCTTCTGGTCTGTCATGCTGTCACCTCCACTGCTGTTTGCCGAAAGCGGGAACTGCGGTCTGACGCGAATCGTCTGACGCAAACTGTCTGAACCGAGTCGCTTCAGTCATCGCTGGCCGCAATGGACACGTTGAACACGCCGGCCTGACGAGCGGAATCCATGACGCCGACCAGCGTTTCCGTATACGCCCGCTTGTCTGCCTGAATAATAACCGAACCCTCGGGGTTCTCCGCGTGCAGGCGCTCTATGTTGGCCCGCACCGCCCTGGGATCCACGCGCCGCCTGTCGATCCAGATCTCGTTCGCCGCGCTGATGGCCACCAGGATGTTGGCCTTCTCCTGCCGCACGGCGGTAGGCGCGTCGGGCCGGTTCACGTCGATGCCCGCTTCCTTGATGAAGGAAGCCGTGACGATGAAGAAGATCAGCATGATGAACACCACGTCCAGCATGGGCGTGAGGTTGATCTCGGCCTTGGATTCGTCGCCCGCGGCCTGAATGATGGATCTGCGCATTAGTGCTTTCTCCAGTTTGTTTGCTGCGTCCGGATCAGGGTTCAGTGATCCATCGTCAGGTGCTCTTCCAGGTCCTCCACCTCACGATCCGCGCGGCGGGTGAGGTAGGTGGTCCAGAAGACTCCCGACAGTGCGCCCACCATGCCCGCCATGGTGGGGATGGTGGCCTTGGACACGCCCGAGGCCATGGACCGCGGATTGCCGCTGCCGGCAACCGCCATGACGTCGAACACTTCGATCATTCCGGTAACGGTGCCCAACAGTCCCAGAAGCGGACAGAGCGCCACCAGCGTCTGCACGATCGGCAGCGAGCGGCGCACGGCCATATTGAACTCCGAGATCATCCGATCGCGGATCTGGTGGGCCTCCCAGGACTGGCGCTCGTGGCGCGCTTCCCAGTCCTCGTAGATGGCGTCGCGCCGCTTGGCGAGCTCGACCCGGTAGAACACCAGCCGCTCGAAGACCAGCATCCACATGAGGAAGATGGTCAGCGCGATCAGGAACAGAACATCTCCGCCGAGCTCCATGAAGTCGCGAATCGCCTCAAAGGCGTCGTAAAACCAGCTAAACATGGTCAACGAAACCGATCAGTTGCTTCTCCGCTTCCGCCAGCCTATGCCGGCGCCTTGTTCTGGGCTTCGGAATGCTCCGCCACGATACCCGTGCTCTGCTCCTGCAGGATCTGCACGATGCGGCGGCTGCGTCCGCTCACCACGGTATGCAGCAGCACCATCGGTATCGCGACGCTCAGGCCGAGCACTGTCGTGACCAGCGCCTGGGAGATGCCGCCCGCCATCAGCTTGGGATCGCCGGTGCCGTACAGCGTGATCGCCTGGAAGGTCTTGATCATTCCGGTAACGGTTCCCAGCAGACCCATCAGCGGCGCCACCACCGAGATGATCTGTATGAACAGCAAGGCCCGGTTCAGCTTGGGCGTTTCCCTGAAAATGGCTTCGCCCAGCTTGAGTTCCAGCGTCTCCGTGTCCACGTCCTTGTTCTCGTGGTAAACCGAGAGCACGCGGCCCAGCGCATTGTCGTCGGAGGGCGTGGAACTGCGCAGCTGCGCCGTTACCTTGCGGCTGGCCAGCGACAGCGTCACGAGGCGTTCCAGTGAAATCAGAAGGCCGATGACGCCCAGGGCGAGAATGAGATACCCCACCAGCGCGCCCTGCTGTATGCGCTCCATCAGGTTCGGACGGCCGACCAGCGAATTGAGCACGCCGCCCAGCGTCGGGTCCAGCCCGAAGCGCACCACGTCACCGGAATCCGCGCCAAGCAGGTCCTCCGTGCTGCCCGTGAAGCGGCCGGCCTCCGGCTGGCGGCCCAGCTCGGTCACGTTGCCGGTTTCCGGCCGGTAGGTCAGATACTTGCCGTCGGACACGATATTGAACAGGCCGACGCGCACCACGTCGGTCGGCTCGCGTTGGCCGTCCAGCGAGATCACGTCGGTGCTGAACCGTACGACCTTGGCCGATTCGGTCATTTCGCGCTGCAGTTCCCACCACAGCTGTTCCATCTCTTCTATGGAAGGCAGTTCAATTCCGGACCCCAGTTTCTCGACCAGCGAGGTAAGGAACTCCGTTCTTTCCGGGTACTGCACATTCGTGAGCGAGTTCTCGAAATTGGAACGCGCATCACCCGCGACTTGCTGGGTGACGCCGAACAGTTCCTTGAGCGCGCCGAGGCGCTCGTCGCGTGTCTCCATCAGCGCCGCAATGCGCCGTTCGTTCTCGCCGTAGGTGTTCTCCAGGCGCTGACTGCGGCGTTCCTCGGCCGCCTTCTCGGAGTTCGCCTGGTCCAGCAGTCTTTGCTGCTCCCCGCGGGCCTGGCGAAACTGCTCCTCGCGGCCGCGCATTTCCTCGTTATCGCGAACGGCGCCCTGTTCAACCAGGCGCAGCAACTCATCCAGCGTCAGCGCTTCCTGCGCCTGCAGGGGCAAAGCCAGCAGCAGGCCCAGCACGGAGCCGGCAATCGTTCTTGTCATCGTCATTTATCCAGCCTCCGGCGCCGAAACCGGCAGCATCAACAAATCCGGCGCCACCTGCTGTTGCGCCACCCGCAGGCCCATGCGCACCTGATTGCGGTAAGCACCATCCAGATCGACCCAGGCGCTCGCATCATGGTCCCATCTGCGCGTCGCGCTCTGGTCCGCGGTCTGGTAAACCAGCGAAACGCGGCCGACCCGCAGCACATCCACTTCCAGCGTGGCGCCCTCATGCTCCACCGAAGCCTTGTAGGCTTCGATCGTGCGGCCGTAGTCGTTCTCGATCTGGTAGGCCTCAAGCACCTTGCGGAACTTCTCGGCCACCGTAACGTCCTCGCGCTCCATCAGATCGTAGAGTTCGCCTACCCGGCTGCGGCGCTCATCCAGCAGGAAAGGCGCATCCGCCTCCACGAACAGTTCCAGCGACTCGATCATGCGCACCATCAGCGGCAGCATCTGGCGGCCGGTCGCCTCGACTTCGTCGATGGCCTCGTTCAGCTTGCCGATATCGCTTTCCTGACGGTCGATCTGCCGCTGCATCAGCGTATTGAAAACCTTGAGGCCTTCGAGTTCCTTCAGCACCCGCTTGTATTCGGTCTCCAGCGAGTCGGTCTCCTTGACGATGTCGTCGATCCGATTCTGCGACTGCCTGCCGGCCTCCGCGCGATCGGCCTGCACGGCCTCTATTTCCTCCAGCGTCGTTGCCCCCGCCAGCGCGGCTGCAGCCAGCAGCGCGCCTGCGCACAACGACCCCCTCATCATTGGCTTCATCAAAAGCTCCCCTTCCATATAAAGCGGGTACATGACCACCAAGCGGGTTCCAAAAGACCGGCCTGATGCAAGGCACGGGATATTAGCACAGCTTGGGGTCAAACCGTGTTTCGGGAGCGTGACGGCTCGGGGCGGGAGAGCCCCGATTTGCAGGTCCGAGCGCGGGCGGACAGACTCTGCGTGCGAGTGCGCCGGCCTTGACATGCGGGCCGCCAGGCGCATAATCCGCCCACATGGACGTCCGGCGCTCATCCCTGAGCCTTAACGCAGCCGCCATCGGCCTGCGTCCGGCTGCGCTCGCGCTGCTTGCGGGGCACCGAAAGCGGGGTAAGGAATAGGCCCGGACAACTCAAAACGCCTCATTTCAAACCCCGCTAACCGAACACCGGATGCGGGGTTTTTTCTATGGGCATAACCACGACCTCATGAGAACTTCACAATGAACCAGCAAGCCAAACAGGATCGCGTTCGCATCTTCGACACCACCCTGCGCGACGGCGAACAGGCGCCGGGCTGCAGCATGACGCTGCGCGAGAAGCTCAAGGTCGCGCGCGCGCTCCGCGACATGCGTGTGGACATCATCGAGGCGGGCTTTGCCGCGGCCTCCCCCGGCGACTTCGAGTCGGTGCGGGAAGTGGCCAACTCGATCAAGGGCGTCACGATCTGTTCACTGGCGCGCTGCCACGAAGGCGACATCGAGAAGTCCGCGCGCGCCCTGGAGCCGGCGGCCCGCAAGCGCATCCACGTGTTCGTCGCGACCAGCGAGATTCACCGCAAGTTCAAGCTGGAGATGGCCCGCGACGAAATCGTGCGCCGGGCGGTCGAGGCGGTTCGACTGGCCCGGCAGGCCTGCGACGACGTGGAGTTTTCGCCGGAGGACGCCTCGCGCACGGAGCCCGGGTACCTGACGGAAATCGTCACCGCCGTGGTGGAAGCGGGCGCGACCACGGTCAACATTCCGGACACCGTAGGTTACGCGATGCCAGAGCAGTTCCAGGCGCTGTTCGAGCATCTTCGCAACACCGTTCCCGGCATCGAAAACGTCGTCTTGAGCGCCCACTGCCACGACGACCTGGGGCTTTCGGTGGCCAACAGCCTGGCGGCCGTGGTGGGCGGCGCCCGGCAGATCGAGTGCACCGTCAACGGTATCGGCGAGCGCGCCGGCAACTGTTCGCTGGAAGAGGTGGTCATGGCGCTCAAGGTGCGCGCCGATTACTTCGGCGTGGACACCGGCATCGAAACCACCGGGCTCTATCCGGCCAGCCGCCTGGTCTCCAGCGTCACCGGCATGCACACGCCGCGCAACAAGGCCATCGTGGGCCAGAACGCCTTCGCGCACGAGGCCGGCATTCACCAGCACGGCATGCTCAAGCACTCGGAGACCTACGAAATCATGCGTCCCGAGTCGGTGGGCATGCACCGCACCAACCTGGTGCTGGGCAAGCACTCCGGACGGCACGCCTTCCGCGACCGGACCCGCCAGCTCGGCTTCGAACTGAGCGAGGACCAGCTGAACCGGGCGTTCATCGAGTTCAAGAAGCTGGCCGACCGAAAGAAGGAGCTGTTCGACGCCGACATCGAGGCGTTGATCGTGCACAAGGACACGGCCGCGATGGGCCCCTGGCGCCTGCGCGAGTTGCGCATCAACACCGGGGGCAGCACGCTCGCGGTGGCGGCGGTGCGCCTGGAGCACGACAGCGGCGATCAGCGCGACGAGGCGGCCGTGGGCGACGGACCGATCGACGCGACATTCAAGGCGCTGGAGCGCGCAACCGAAATGAGCGTCGAGCTGATCCACTTCGACGTGCGAAGCGTCACCACGGGCGAGGACGCGCAAGGCGAGGCCACTGTGACGGCGCGCTGGGGCGACTCCTCCTACCGCGGCCGCGCGGTCAGCACCGACATCGTGGAGGCGGGCGCCAAGGCCCTGCTGGAAGTGCTGAACCGGGCGCTGCGGGCCAAGGCGCGTCTGGATTCCGGAAAAGCCGCGAAAAGAGGCCCTCGCCGGCGCCTTGGGCCGTAAAATCGCGGCGAGCCGCAATTTTCGGCTGTCCCTGAACGTACTGGAGACCCCCACGCCATGACCGCACAAGACGAATGGATCTGGCACGACGGCGAGATCAAGCCGTACATGGAGGCCCAGACTCACGTGATGACGCACGCGCTGCACTACGGCACTTCGGTGTTCGAGGGCATTCGCTGCTATGCAAGTCACCTGGGGCCGGTGATCTTCCGGCTTCGCGCGCACACCCGGCGCATGTACAACTCGGCCAAGATTTACCGGCTGAAGATTCCGTACACGCCGGAGGTAGTGAACGGCGCATGCCACGCGGTCATCGCCAGCAACCGGCTTTTCGACGGCGCCTACATACGGCCGATCGCGTTCCGGGGCGCCGGCGACCTGAGGATCCTGCCGTCGGAGAACGTACCGGTCCACGTGGCCGTGGCCGCGTGGAAATGGGGCTCGTATCTCGGAGGAACGGACGAGGGCGTGGACATCTGCTGCACCTCCTGGCAGAGGGTGGCGCCGAACACGGTGCCGGCGCTGGCCAAGGCCGGCGGCAACTACCTGTCGAGCGTTCTGGTCACGCTGGAGGCCCAGGAGAACGGCTACGTCGAGGGGCTCGCCATGACCCATGACGGACTGGTCAGCGAAGGCGCCGGCGAGAACGTCTTCGTGGCGGTGGCCGGCAAGCTCTACACGCCGCCCTATTCCGCATCGATTCTTCCCGGAATCACCCGCGACACGGTGATCAAGCTCGCCACGCGGCTGGGCATCCCGGTCATACAGGAGGCGCTGCCGCGGGAGGTGTTGTACATCGCCGACGAAGTCTTCCTGGCGGGCACAGCGGCGGAAATCACGCCGGTGCGCAGCCTGGACCGGCTGACGATCGGCAACGGCAAGCCCGGAGAGCTGACCCGGGCCCTGCAGGACGCCTTCTTCGGGCTGTTCGACGGACGCACGGAGGATCCGCGCGGCTGGCTGGAGCCGGTGGAAGGAATCGAAAAGGAGGGCTGAACGCCGATGTCCGGACAGACCCTGCTCGCCAAGATCTGGGACGCGCACGAAGTCGTCCCGGAAACGCCGGACACGCCGGCGGTGCTCTACATCGACCTGCACCTGGTGCACGAAGTCACGACGCCGCAGGCGTTCGACGTGCTGCGCGCGAACGGCCTGCCCGTGCGCCGGCCGGACCTCACGCTGGCGACGATGGACCACTCCACGCCGACAGAGCCGGCTTCAACGCTCGAGGAACTGGAGAAGGTCGCGCTGCCCGCAGCGGCCGGCCAGGTCCGCGCGATGATCGAGAACTGCGAGGAATTCGGCGTCGAATTGCGCGGGCTGGACAGCCCGGAGCGCGGAATCGTGCACGTCGTGGGTCCGGAGCAGGGCGCGACCTGGCCGGGCCACACGGTAGTTTGCGGGGACAGCCACACCAGCACCCACGGCGCGTTCGGCGCGCTGGCTTTCGGCATCGGCACCACCGAAGTGGGCCATGTGCTGGCCACGCAGTGCCTGCTGCAGCGCCGTCCGGGGGCGCTGGCGGTCAACGTGAGCGGCCGCCTGGGTCCCGGCGTGACTTCCAAGGACCTGATCCTGGCGATCATCCGCAAACTGGGCGTGGGCGGCGGAACCGGGCGGGTGCTGCAATATCGCGGCGAGACCATCTCGGCGCTGACCATGGAACAGCGGATGACCATGTGCAACATGAGCATCGAGGCCGGCGCCCGCGCCGGCATGATCGCGCCCGACGACGCAACCTACGAATGGCTGCATGGCCGCCCCATGGCGCCGGCGGGCGCCGATTGGGATGCCGCGCTGGAGCGCTGGCGCGAGCTCGAGGACCGCGGCGACGCGCGGTTCGACCGGGAAGTGAGCCTGGATGCGGGGCAGCTTCGCCCGATGGTGACCTACGGCACCAATCCCGGAATGTCGGCGCAGATCGACGAACCAGTGCCCGGCAGCGGCGATCCCGCCATCGACAAGGCCCTGGCCTACATGGGCGTGGAACCGGGCAAGCCTCTGCAGGGGCGCGATGTGGACATCGTCTTTATTGGCAGTTGCACCAACTCCCGCCTGAGCGACCTGCGCTCCGCCGCCGAGTTGCTGCGCGGGCGCCGCGTGGCGGACAGCGTGCGCATGCTGGTGGTGCCGGGGTCGCAGATCGTGAAGCGCGAGGCCGAAGCCGAGGGACTCGATGAGGTCTTCCTGTCGGCAGGCGCCGAATGGCGCGAATCCGGCTGCTCGATGTGCCTCGGCATGAACGGCGATACGGTGGATCCCGGCAAGCTTTGCGTCAGCACCAGCAACCGCAATTTCGAAGGCCGCCAGGGACCGGGCGCGCGCACCGTCCTGGCCAGCCCGCTGACCGCCGCGGCCAGCGCGATACGCGGCCGGGTGGCGGACCCCCGCGAGCTGATGGACCGCTGAACCGGAACGCCGTCATGGAGAAAATCGTTCGCATCGAATCGCGCACCGTGGTGCTGGACATCGACAACGTCGATACCGACCAGATCATTCCGGCGCGTTTCCTCACCACCACCGTGCGCAAGGGCCTGGGCGAAGCGGCCTTCCACGACTGGCGTTACGCCGGCAACGGCGAACTCAACCCCGATTTCGTGCTCAACCGCCCCGAGAACCGGGACCGCACCATCCTGGTCGCGGGCGACAACTTCGGTTGCGGTTCGTCGCGCGAACACGCGCCCTGGGCCCTGCTGGAAGCCGGCCTGCGCGCCGTGATCAGCACCAGCATCGCCGACATCTTTCGCAACAACTCGCTCAAGAACGGCTTCGTCCCGGTAGTGATCGACGAGGGCCCGCACCGCTGGCTCAAGGCCAATCCGGGAGCGGAAATCGCGATCGACCTCGAGAAGACGCAGGTCGAGCTGCCCCAGGGGCCGCCCGCGCCCTTCGAACTGGATCGGTTTGCGCGCTATTGCCTGATGAACGGCGTGGATCAACTCGGTTACCTGCTCCGGCAGAGCGACCGGATCGGCGCCTGGGAACAGCGGGCGGGAGGCTAGCCATTGACGTCTCTCATTGCCGTTCTGCCCGGCGACGGAATCGGGCCGGAGGTCATGTGCGCGGGCCTGCGCGTGCTGAGGGCCGCGGCTGCCCGGCACTCGCTGGATATTGAGACGCGGGAGGCGCCGTTCGGCGGCCGCGCGCTCGCCGAACTGGGCGCCCCCTTCCCCTCCTCCACGCGCGACCTCTGCCTTGAGGCCGACGCGGTATTGCTGGGCGCGGTCGGCCTGCCGGGCCCGCCGCCGGCGGATCCGGCATTGCGGCCGGAACAGGGCCTGCTGGACCTGCGCGCGCTGCTCGGCGTTTACGCCAACCTGCGCCCGATCCGGCCCTTGCCGGGCGCCTCGGACGCCTCGCCGCTGCGCGCGGACAAGCTGGCGGACGTGGACCTGATCGTCGTGCGCGAACTCACTGGCGGCGTCTATTTCGGCGACAAGCAGGAAGGCGGCGATGCCGCCAGCGACCTGTGCACGTACAGCCGCGAAGAGGTCGAACGTGTCGTGCGCTACGCCGCGGGACTCGCGCGCAGCCGCCGCGGCCGGCTGACTTCCATCGACAAGGCCAACGTCCTGGCCACCTCGCGCCTTTGGCGGACGGTGACCGGGCGCGTCGTCGCCGAAGAGTTCCCGGAAATCGAGCTCGATCACCTGCTGGTTGACGCCGCGGCGATGCGCCTGCTCACGCACGCCGCGCAGTTCGACGTCCTCGTAACCGAAAACATGTTCGGCGACATCCTCACCGACGAGGCGTCGGTGCTGACCGGTTCGCTGGGAATGGCGCCCTCGGCCTCCGTTGGAGAAGGCCGGCGCGCCCTCTACGAACCCATTCACGGAACCGCGCCGGACATCGAGGGCCGCAACCTGGCGAACCCCTGCGGCATGATTCTGTCCGTGGCGATGATGCTGGAACTGAGCCTGAACAGCCCCGAAGCCGCCCGCGAGATCGAAGCGGCCGTTGCGGCCGCCGTTGCCGACGGCGTGCGCACGGCCGACATCGCAGGAAGCGCACCGCCCGCCACAACCGAGCAGTTGACCGAGGCCGTCCTCGCCCGCCTCGCCACCCCACAATGAGCATGAGCACGTGAGCGGGCGCTTCTGCACATCCCTTCCGGGAGTTTGTGAGCCAGGGATGGCGGAACAAAGCTCCATGGATGGATTCATGCGTCTCCCGGAAGGGATGTGCAGAAGCGCCCGAGAGGACAGGAAATGACATCGAAATGGAAGCGCAGCGAACGCGTACAGATCGCAGTACAGAAATCCGGCCGCCTCACCGACCACTCGCTGGATTTGCTGAAGCGCTGCGGCCTGCGGCTCACGCAGGGCGCCGACGAACTGCTGGCCGTGGCCGAGAACATGCCCGTGGACGTGCTGCTGGTGCGCGACGACGAAATCCCGGGCCTGGTGCGCGAAGGGGCCTGCGACCTGGGCATCGTCGGCCTGAACGTGGCCGAGGAGCAGCGCCTGGGCCTGGACAGCGGCCAGCCCGCCCCCGGCAGCATCCGCAGCCTGGCGTTCGGCGATTGCCGCCTGTCGATGGCCTACCCCAAGGACGGCGAGGCGCAGAAGGTCGCCGACCTCGAGGGACTCCGCATTGCTTCCAGCTATCCGCGTCTGACCGGACGATTTCTGACCGAATCGGGCGTGAACGCCGAGGTCGTTCCGTTCTCCGGCGCGGTCGAACTTGCGCCGCGGCTGGGCCGCGCGGAGGCCATATGCGACCTGGTCTCCAGCGGCAAGACCCTGGCGGCCAATCAGCTCAGGGAAGGCGAAACGGTGCTGGAAAGCCGGGCCACGCTGCTCCTGAGCCCGGCCGAATTGCCGGCGGCAAGAAAGGACTGGGTGGACCTGCTCAGGCGCCGCATGGACGGCGTCATGCAGGCCCGCGAGACCAAGTACATCATGCTGCACGCGCCGCGCGCCGCCCTGCCCGTCATCGCGGAGCTGCTGCCCGGCTCCGAGGCCCCGACCATCCTGCCGCTGGACGGGCGCGAGGACCGCGTGGCCGTGCATGCGGTGTGCCGGGAGAGCGTATTCTGGGAGACGCTGGAGGCCCTCAAGGATGCGGGCGCCAGTTCCGTGCTGGTGCTGCCGGTGGAGAAAATGCTGGAATGACCGCCATCCCGCCTCTTTACCGCTGGAACGCGCTGGACGAAACGCAGCGCTCGTCGGTCCTCGAGCGGCTTGCCGCTCCGACCGACCCTGCGCTGGAAACGCGCGTGAAGGACATCATGGAACAGGTGCGTACCGGCGGGGACAGGGCGCTCAGAGAGCTGGAAGCCGAACTGGACGGCGTGGAGCTCGACGAAATCGAAGCCAGTGAAAGCGAAATCGCCGAAGCCGGCAATCGGCTGAGCGGGGAACAGCGCGATGCGATCCAGGCGGCGCTGGACAACATTCGCGCCTGCCACGCGGCCCAGAGGCCCGCGGATTCCCACACCGAGCCGGTTCCCGGCGTGGTCTGCGAGCAGCGATACCGCCCCCTTCAGGCGGTCGGGCTGTACGTGCCGGCCGGAGGCGCCCCCCTGCCCTCCACGGCGATGATGCTGGCGGCGCCCGCGCAGCTGGCCGGCTGTGCGCAACGCATACTGTGCGCGCCGCCCGCCGCCGACGGCAGCATCAATCCGGCGATTCTCTACGTGGCCGGCCAATGCGAGGTGCACCGCGTGTTCAAGCTGGGCGGCGCCCAGGCGGTGGCCGCGATGGCCTACGGCACCGAGAGCGTGCCGAAGGTCGACAAGATATTCGGACCCGGCAGCCGCTGGGTCGCCGCCGCCAAGCAGCGGGCGGCCATGGAGCCGGGCGGGCCGGCCCAGGACCTCCCCGCGGGGCCGACCGAGGCCATGGTGATCGCCGACGAAACCGCAAACGCTCAATTCGTCGCCCTGGACCTGCTCAGCCAGGCCGAACACGGCGAGGACGCGCACGTGCTGCTGCTTTGCCTGGACGAACGGCTGGCGAGCGCCGTCCAGGAAGCGATTGCGGACCAGTTGCGCACGCTGCCCCGCAGGGACGTGCTGGAGAAATCGCTGTCGGCCGGCGCCCTGCTGGTCGTGGACTCGCTGGAGACCGCCGTCGAAGTGGCCAACCGCTACGCTCCCGAACACCTGCTGCTGCAGGTTGCGGACCCGCGCGCGCTGGCGGCGCAAGTCCGCAACGCGGGCGCCGTGTTTCTCGGGCCGTGGTCGCCGGAATCCAGCGGCGACTATTGCAACGGCGCCAATCACGTGTTGCCCACCTACGGCAGCGCCCGCTGGGCCAGCGGACTTGGCCTGGTCGATTTCTACAAGCGGATCAGCGTCCAGGAACTTTCGCGGGAAGGCCTGGAGCGCATTTTGGGCTCCATTGCCGTGCTGGCCCGCACCGAGGGACTGGAAGCCCACGCGCGCGCCGCGGAAGTGCGCCGGAGGACTGAGCCATGAGCTGGATCACGTCACTGGCGCGGGAAGCCGTGCAGAAAGGCCGGGCCTACAAGGCGCCCACGACGCCGACCCTGGCCCGGCTGCACGCCAACGAACTGCCCTGGGCGCCCGATTACGACCCGGCGCCCGGCAAGCTGAACTTTTACCCGCTGCTTTTCCCCGCGGAGCTGACCGAACGCATGGCCGAACACTACGGCGTGCGGTCGGAGGAGATTTCCGTCACCCGCGGCAGCAGCGAGGGCATCGACTGCCTGTACCGGGCCTTCTGCGAATCGGGGCGGGACAGCGCGATCTTCTGCCCGCCGTCATTCGAGATGTTCCGCTGGTACGGCCGTCTGCAGGGCGCGCGGGTGCTGGAAATTCCGCTGCGGGCCGACGACGGCTTCTCGCTCGACGCACCGGCCATCAAGGCGGCCTGGTCCGACGATGTGAAGCTCCTGATCCTGTGTTCCCCGAACAACCCCACGGGCAACCTGATGGATCCGGACGATGTCCTGGAGCTGGTGGAATACGCCCGCGAAAGATCCGTTGTGGTGCTCGATGCCGCGTACGCCGAGTTCGCGGGCCTGAATCCGGGCGCCGAATGGATCGAGGCGCACCCGCACGTCGTGGTCCTGCGCACGGTATCGAAGGCCCTGGGGCTGGCGGGCGTGCGCTGCGGGGCGATGATTGCCTGCGAGGAGATCATCGGGCTGATGCGCCGCGTACAATCTCCGTACAGCTTTTCCGCACTGTGCGAACACACCGTGCTTGAGGCCATGAAACCGGAAAACCTGGCCAGGATGCAGGGCCGCATAGCACTGGTCATCGACGAACGCGAACGCGTCAGCGCCCTTCTGGCGGATCTCCCACAGGTAAGGACCGTGTATCCCAGCCGCACCAACTTCGTGTTGCTGAAAGTCGCCGACGCCGACGGCTTCAACGCCGCGGCCCGGGACGGCGGCTACCTGCTGCGCAGAATCCCCGACGAGCCGGGGCTGGAGTCCTGCGTGCGCATAACGCTGGGCACGCCGGAGCAGAACGACGGCCTGCTGGCGACGCTGAGGGCGGCGGCATGAGCGCCCGGGTCGCCTTCGTGGACCGGGACGGCACCCTGATCGAGGAACCGCCCGACTGCCAGGTGGACAGCCTGGCGAAGCTCAGGCTGGCGCAGGGAGTCGTGCCGGCGCTGCGGCGACTGCAGGACGCCGGCTTCGAACTGGTCATGGTCAGCAATCAGGACGGGCTCGGCACCGACAGCTTCCCGCAGGAGGACTTCGACGAACCGCACGAATTCCTGCTGACGCTGCTGGCCTCGCAGGGAATCGGTTTCGCCGAAGTGTTCGTGTGTCCGCACCGGAGCGAGGACGGTTGCGATTGCCGCAAGCCCCTGACCGGCCTGGTCAACGCGTTCATGCGCGAGCGGCGGGTCGATCGGGACGCAAGCGTCATGATCGGCGACCGCGAGACCGACCTCAGGTTCGCCGAAAACCTGGGCGTGCGCGGCTTCCGTGTCGATGCAGCGCAACCGGGAAGCTGGGAACAACTCGTTCGCGAGATCGTCGATGCACCGCGGATCGGCCGCACGCGCCGCAAGACGCGCGAGACCGACCTGAACGTCGAAGTCGATCTCGATGCGCCGGCCGGTGCAGAGGTGGCCACCGGGATCGGTTTCTTCGACCACATGCTGGAACAGCTCGCCAAGCACGGCGGCTTCGGGCTGAAGCTCAGTTGCGAAGGCGACCTGGAGGTGGATGAGCACCACACCGTGGAGGACAGCGCGCTGGCGCTGGGCGCGGCGCTGAAGGAGGCGCTCGGCGACCGCCGCGGGATCGGCCGCTTCGCCTTCGAACTGCCGATGGACGAAGCCGACGTCAAGGTGCTGCTGGACCTGTCCGGGCGCCCGTGGCTCAAGTTCAAGGGCAAATTCGAGCGCGAGCGCGTCGGCGGACTGCCTACCGAACTGGTCGAGCATTTCTTCCGTTCGCTGGCGGAAGCCAGCGGCGCCACGCTGCATATCCGGGTGCGCGGCGAGAACACGCACCACATGATCGAGTCCTGTTTCAAGGGCGTCGGGAGGGCGCTGCGCCAGGCGATCGCGCGCGAGGGAGGCGACATTCCCAGCACCAAGGGCGTCCTGTGAACACGGACGTGGCCCGAGCGCCGTGTCTCGCCTGTATCGTCGCATCAGAGCGAGCCTGACGTGTCCCTGCAAGGCGCAGCCGGCATGGAATACTCGCTGTATTGCAAACGGCTGCAACGCCGCGGGGGCGCGTCAGGCTCGCTCCCGAAGGGCGCTTCTCCCGCTGCCCGCGGCGGCGTTGCGCCCCTGGGCAATGGGATGCGCCATTCCCGGCGGGACGCGCCTTGCCGCGAACAGCGGGAGAAGCGCTGATGCGACGATACAGGCGAGACACGGCGCTAGTGGATTGCGGCGGGGCCAACATCGCATCGCTGCGATTCGCCCTCGAACGGCTGGGCCTGGAAGGGCACTTCACGCGGGACGCCGGCCGGATCGAAGCCGCGGAACGCGTGCTCCTGCCGGGCGTCGGCGCCGCCGGGGCCGGAATGGGCAGGCTGGCCGACGCGGACCTCCTGGAACTCATACCCCGACTGACTCAACCCGTGCTGGGCATCTGCCTGGGAATGCAATTGCTTTACGAGGTATCCAGCGAGGACGATACGCCCTGCCTTGGCGTAATCCCCGGGCAGGTGGACCTGCTCGAAGCCTCCCCGGAGCACACGATCCCGCACATGGGATGGAACCAGGTTCAACGGCGCGCGGAATCGCGCCTGTTCGACGGAATCCCGGACGGGTCCTGGTTCTACTTCGTGCACAGCTACGCCGCCCCGCCCGGCGAGCACTGCATCGGCGATACCGAGCACGGCCGCCGTTTCGCCTCAGTCGTCAACAAGGACAATTTCTTCGGTGTGCAGTTCCACCCGGAGCGGTCCGGGCAACGCGGCCAGCGGCTGCTGAAGAACTTTCTCGAGCTTCCGTGGAACTGATCCCTTCCATCGACCTGATGGGCGGCCAGGTCGTACGGTTGCATCGCGGCCGCTTCGATGACGCGGTGTTCTATTCCAGGGACGCTCTGGAGCTGGCCCGAACCTGGTCCGGCCTGGGCGCGCGCAGCCTGCACGTGGTCGATCTGGACGGCGCCCGCTCCGGCCGCCGTAAAAACGCCGACACCATTGCGCGCGTAGTGGAAGCGACAACGCTTTCAGTACAGGTCGGCGGCGGCATTCGCGACGACGAATCGCTCGAAGCGGTTTACGAAAGCGGCGTCCGGCGGGCCGTATGCGGCAGTGCGCTGGCGGAAGATCCGGCGCGCGCCGGGCGCTGGGTGGAGCGCTACGGGTCCGGCCGGCTGGTGGCGGCGCTCGATGTGCGCTCGGGCAGCGAACCCGAAGTGCTGACCCGGGGCTGGGTTCGGGAGAGCGGCCGCTCTCTGTGGGAACTGCTGGACCTGCTCCTGGACCAGGGCTACCGGTGGTTTCTGTGCACCGACGTCGATCGGGACGGGATGCTGAGCGGTCCGAACACGGACCTGTACGCCGAATGCGTCCGCAGGGCGCCCCAGGCCTCGTTCATCGCCTCCGGCGGCGTATCGCGGGCGGACGACCTTGAGGCGCTGGCCGGCACCGGGGTGGCGGCGGCGGTTTCCGGCAAGGCCTTGCTGGAAGGGCGCATCAGCGCCGGGGAAGCGGAGCGGTGCTGGCGCGGCGGATAATCCCCTGCCTCGACGTGCGCGACGGCCAGGTGGTCAAGGGCGTGCGTTTCCGCCAGCACCGCGTGATGGGCGAGATCATGGACCTGGCGCGCCGCTACCGCGAGGAACACGCCGACGAGGTCGTGTTCTACGACATCACCGCAAGCCCGCACGGCCGTTCCGTGGACCGGAGCTGGATACTGCGCGTGGCCGACGTCCTGGACATACCCTTCTGCGTGGCCGGAGGCATTCGCGACGTGGCCGGGGCCGAGGAAGTGCTGATGAACGGCGCCGACAAGATTTCCGTCAACAGTCCCGCGCTGGCCGACCCCGACCTGATCGGCGAACTGGCCCGGCGGTTCGGCTCGCAGTGCGTGGTGGTGGGAATCGACAGCAGCGGCGGCAACGGCCGCTGGCGCGTGCACGAGCTGACCGGCGACCCCTCGCTGAGCCGCGAGGCGGGGCGCGACACGCTGGACTGGGTCCGCGAAGTGCAGGAGCGCGGCGCGGGCGAAATCGTGCTCAACTGCATGAACATGGACGGCGTGCGCCAGGGCTATGACATCGAGCAGCTTTGCGCGGTTCGCGAAAGCTGCCGCGTTCCGCTGATCGCCTCCGGCGGCGCGGGAGCGCCGGAACACTTCGTCGAAGTCTTTCGCCGGGCGTGCGTGGACGGCGCGCTGGCCGCGACCGTTTTTCACTCCGGTCAGATCGCAATCCCCGACCTCAAGGAATACCTGGCCACCCAAAAGATAGCCGTGCGCGACTGACCAAAGCGCACTGGAGCGAGGGCGTCCCGCCCTCGATAGACTTCAGCTTTCCGTCGAGGGCGGGGACGCCCTCGCTCCCAGGGATCAGCGGCGGGAGCGCAGTTCCTCCAGGACTTCGGCCAGCGACACGCCGGCGCCTTCCAGCAGGACCAGCAGGTGATAGAGCACGTCGGCCGCCTCGGCGCGCACCGCCCGCGGGTCGCCGGCGGCCGCCGCCAGCGCCAGTTCCACCGATTCCTCGCCGAACTTCTGCGCCACCCGCTGAATGCCCTCGCCCAGCAGCCTCGCGGTGTAGCTTTCCTGCGGCGCGGCCTCGGCGCGCGACCGGATTACCGCCTCCAGCTCCAGCAGGAAATCCGCCGAAGCGCCGTTGCCTTCACTGCTCACGCGATCACCTCCTCCGCCGCGGGTTCCCTCAGGTTGTAATTCGAGGCCATCACGTGGCCATAGGCCCCGGCGTTGGCGAACAGCAGCACGTCGCCCTCGCGGCACTCGGGCAGCATGCGGTCGCGGGCCAGCACGTCGCCGCTCTCGCAGATCGGGCCCACCACGTTGACCAGCCGCGTCGCCGGCTCGTCCAGCCGGGTGAGGTTGTGCACCTCGTGGTATGAACCATACAGCGCCGGGCGGATCAGCGAGTTCATCCCGGTCTCCACGCCTACGTAGCGGGCGCCGCTCTTGCCCTTGACCTGGGTGACGCGCGCCAGCAGCACGCCGGCCTCGGCCACGACGTAGCGGCCGGGCTCGAGCCAGAATTCCAGTTCCCGGGGCGCTTTCTTACGGCAGTCCGCCAGGTTGGCGTCCAGCTCCGCGAGGTCCAGGCCCTGCTCGCCGCCGTGCTGCGGCACGCCCAGCCCGCCGCCGAGATTGATCACGCGCGCCTCCGGAAAGTGCTCCAGGCATTCGAGCAGCGTCTCGGCGATCGGGCCCCATGCGCCGGGATCCATCACGCCGCTTCCCATGTGGGCGTGCAGCCCGACAATCCGTGCGCCCGCATCGGCGGCAGCTTCGGCGACCCGCTGCACTTCAAACAGCGGCACGCCGAACTTGGAATGCACGCCGGCCGTGCGCACGTGCCGGTGCAGTCCGCGCCCCACGCCGGGGTCCAGTCGAAGGAACAGGTCCCTTCCGGCGAACAGTTGCGGCCAGTCGCGCAGCACGCCGAGGTTGTCCACGGTCAACTGAACGCCGGACTCCAGCGCTTCGCCGTACTCCGAGCGGGCCGCGAAGTTCGGAGTAAACAGGATGCGTCCGGGGTCGTGTTCCGGGAAAAGTTCGCGCAGCAGCCGGACCTCGCCGGGCGATACGCACTCGAACTCCAGACCGCTGTCGCTAACGCGCCGCAGCACGCCGGGGTTCGAGTTGGCCTTGATCGCGTAATAAACGCGGTCTATCGATTCCAGCCCCTTTAGCCGCTGCGCCTGCGCCGCGACCCGCTCAAGGCTGTAGGCATAGGTCGCGCCGCGCTCTTCGGCCAGCTTCAGCAGTTCGCCGCGCCGTTCGGCCCACCAGGGCGCGTCGGCGCCGGCGGGCGCAACGGCCGTCGCCTGCGTCAGCTCCTCCCAGGCGGGGCCGAACAACTCGTCGCCGTCATCCGGTACGATCAGCCGCCCGTGCAGGCGCTGCGCCAGCCGGCGTGCCTGCGCAGGCTCTACGACGAAGCTGATGTTCAGGTCGCTGGCCGCCTGGCTCAAGAGATGAATCGGCTGCTCGCGAAACGCTTCCAGCGCCGGCCCGACCTCGTGCAGGACCGCGCGGATGCGCCGGCCGACCAGGGTCACGACGCTGGTATTGGTCGTGATGGTCACCTGGCCTATGCGCTCCAGTTGCGAGCGAAGACGGTCCATCAGCGCCGGTGTCAGCACTTCGGGATCGGTATCCAGCGTAACGGTCACGTTGCTCTCGGAGGTGGAAACCAGGTCCACCGAAAGCCCCAGGTCGCCGAAGCAGGTGAATACTTCCTTGAGAAAACCGACCCGGCGCCACATCCCCAGCGTTTCCAGCGAGACCAGCGGCACGCCGCCGTGCAGCATGACCGCCTTGACCTGCGCGCTGTCGGACTCCTCTGCCGGCCCCACGGCGGTGCCGGGCAATTCGGGGTGCAGCGTCGAACGCACGGTCATGCCGATCCGGCTGTCGCGCAGCGGAGCGATCGACAGCGGGTGCAGCACGCCGCCGCCGGAAGTGGCGATCTCCTGCGCTTCGGCGTAGCTGAGCCTGCGCAGCAGCCTTGCTCCGCTGATTTCCCGGGGATCGGCGCTGAATATGCCGGGCACGTCGGTCCACATTTCCAGCCGCCGGGCGCCTATGGACGCCGCCAGCGCGGCCGCCGACACGTCGGAACCGCCCCGGCCCAAAAGCACTTCCTCGCCCTCGGCGTTGCGTGCGATGAATCCCTGCGTCAGCGGCACGCCCGCAAGGCTTTCAAGCAATGCGGCCGCTTCGGGATCGGGATCGTGCGCGCACACCGCGTGCAGCATGGAGTCGCGTTCGCTGGCCCAGCCCCGCGCCTCGGCCCGCAACAACTTCGCGGGATTCACCGGGGATATCGCGATGCCCTTGAGCTCCAGCGCGGCGGCCCCAAGCCGCCCGGCCAGCCGCTCGCCCAACGCCAGCACCTTGACCCGGGCCCGGTAGCCCGCCTCGCCGGTCAGGGCGATACCGCGAAGCAACTGCGCCAGGTTTTCCAGTTCCGGTCGCAGGCAGCCGTCCGGGTCTTCGATATTCATTTCCCGGGCCAGTTCGCGGTGGCGGTCGCCCAGCTCCCGCTCGAGGCCGGCGTGCTCGTCGCGGCGCGCCAGTTCGATCAGGGCTTCCAGCTGGTCGGTAACGCCGGCCACGGCCGAGTGCACGACGATGGGCCGCACCCCCTGCTCGAGGCGGCGATGCACGAGGCGCGCGACCGTGTCCCAGCCGGCCGCCGTGGCCACGCTGGCGCCGCCGAACTTCAGCACTACCCAGGGCGCGTTCATGCGCTCAATACCTTGCCGGGATTCATGATCCCGCGCGGGTCCATCGCGCGCTTGAGCGCGCGCATCAACTCAAGCTTGACGGGATCGCCAAGACGTTCCAGTTCGCCCTTCAGCATCAGGCCCACGCCGTGCTCGGCGCTGAAGCTGCCGTCCATCGACGATGCCAGTTCCCGCAGTTCGGCGCTGAGCGGCCGGCCCTGCTCCAGGAACCGGTCCGGATCGACGTCCGGCGGACAGGGAACCGAATAATGCAGGTTGCCGTCGCCCACGTGTCCGAACGGCACGGGTTCGGCGCCCGGGACGTGCTTGCGGCACACCTCCAGCGCCGAATCGAGAAAGGCGGCAATGCGTTCGGGCGGCACGGCCAGGTCATGGCGCAGCGCCGGTCCGGACAGGCGCACCGCCTCGGGAACGCCATGGCGCAAGCGCCAGATCGCCTCGCGCTGCGTCTCGCTGACCGCGCACACGGCATCGAGCAGCTCCCCCCGCCCGCGGGCGTCTTCCAGGAACCCGGCGAGGCGCTCGGCCAGCAATTCTTCCGGTCCCGCGCCGGCCGCTTCGACGCAGAGCAGCCAGGGCGCATCGATTTCCCCCGGAACCGGGACCCCCTCCAGTTGCTCCCCGCACAATCGCGCCGCCCCGCGTGAAATCAGCTCGAAGGCGTTGAGCTCCTCGCCCAGCGCCGACTGCGCGCGGCGAAAAAGCGCAACCGCCTGATCGGCCCCGGACACGCCCAGAAGCGCGGTGATCCGGACCTGCGGCCGCGGGCACAGGCGCAGTGCGGCCGCGGTGATCACGCCCAGCGTGCCTTCCGAGCCGATGAAGAGCTGCTTGATGTCGTAACCGGTGTTGTCCTTGGCCAGCGGCCTCAGGTCCGACAGCACCCGCCCGTCCGGCAGCGCGACCTCCAGCCCCAGCACCATCTCGCGCGCCATGCCGTAGCGCAGCACGTGAATGCCGCCGGCGTTGGTGGACAGCACCCCGCCCAGCTGGCAACTGCCCTCCGAACCCAGGCTCAGCGGAAAGAGGTAGCCGGCCTCGTCGGCGCGTTCCTGCAGCGTGGCCAGCACGCAGCCGGCCTCGGCGGTCAGGCAGCCGGCGCCCAGGTCGCGCACGCGCCTCTGACGATGCAGGCTCAGCAGTATCTCGTTCGCTTGCGAATGGGTGCCGCCGCAAAGACCGGTGCGGCCTCCCACCGGCACCACGCCGACGCCCCGCCTGTTGCAGCAGGCCAGAACGGCGGCGGTTTCTCCGGCGCTGCCCGGGGCCACCAGCAGCCGCGACTCGCCGTGGTAGCGCCCGCGCGGCTCCTCGAGATACGGCTCAAGCAGCGCAGCGTCGGCGACGCAGTGCCGCTCGCCGACGATCGAGGCAAGCTCCTGATGGACGGTGCGCGTGTTCATGGCTCATCCCGGGTTTCCGCCGGCGAGAATTCCTCTTCGAAAAGCCGCCAGGAAACAAGGAACAGCGCCGCCAGGACCGGCCCTATGACCAGCCCGGAGAACCCGAACACCGACAGCCCGCCGAGCGTGGCCAGCAGCACCAGGTAGTCCGGCAGCCGCGCGGTCCGGCCCACCAGTATCGGCCGCAGCAGGTTGTCCGCCAGGCCTACGACCAGCACGCCGACGATCACGAGGATCAGGCCCTGGATCCACATGCCGGATGCGAACAGCCAGATGGCGATCGGCGCCCACACCAGGCCGGGGCCGACCGCCGGAATGACCGACAGCACGCCCATCAGCACGCCGAGCAGGACTGGGCTGCCGATGCCCAGCAGCGCCAGCGTGACGCCCCCGAGTCCGCCCTGCACGGCGCCGATCACGATCAGCGAGGTCACGCTCACCCTGGACACGGTCGCGAACTGACCGAGCAGTTCGTATTCGCGCTCGTCCCCCAGCGGCAGGATGCGCACCAGGGTATCGACAAGCTTTTCGCCGTCGCGCAGGAAGAAAAACAGCAGGTACAGCATTACCGCCAGTTGCAGCAGCAGCTTCAGCGCACCTTGTCCGGCGGCCACCAGGCCGGTTGCCGCGAAGCGGGCCGCGTTGCCCACCATCGAAGTCAGCCCGGAACGCATCTTCTCGAAGTCCAGGCCGAAGTTGTCCAGGATCTCGCGCACCCAGGGCAGCCAGGCGCCGACCGTATCCAGGGCCGCTCCGGGGTCCAGCGCGCCCCCTTCGACGGCGGCGTAGAACTCGCTGGATTCGCGCACCACAGCCCATCCCAGCAGCAGCACCGGCGCCACCACTCCGGCCAGCACAACCAGGAGAACCGCAGCCGCAGCCAGCGATCGCCGGCTCCAGAGCCGTGGTATCAGGCGCGCATACAGGCCATGGAAAAGAATCGCCAGCACCACCGCCCAGAAGACCGCCAGCAGGAGGTCGGCGAGCAGCAGTATGAACGCCGCGGTGACCGCGGCGACCAGCAATAACAGGGAACTGCGCTGTAGGGTCTGGCCCATGACTGGAACTGGTGAACTAGGTCGGCAAAACGAAAATGGTCGGGGCGAGAGGATTTGAACCTCCGACCACCTGCACCCCATGCAGGTGCGCTACCAGACTGCGCCACGCCCCGGACCGGGTGCAGATTCTATCGCGTGGCGGCCGCGCTATCGCAGCAAACGGTGCAACTCCTCCAGTTCGACCCGCATCTGGCGAACGAATTGCTTCATGTGACTCTGGTCCTGGCGCGAATCCTCGCCCTCCAGGCGCTGCCGGGCGCCGGCCAGCGTATAGCCCTCGACCTGCAGCAGGTGCCGGATCTGGCGGATCAGCATGATGTCCTGGGGCTGGTAGTAGCGGCGTCCGCCGCGGCGCTTGGTGGGGTTGAGTTGCGGAAATTCCTTTTCCCAGTAACGCAGCACATGTTGTTCCACCTGGCACAGCGCGCTGGCCTCTCCGATGGTGAAGAGGCGTTTCGCCGGAATCGGCGGCAGCTTCAGGTCCCGGTCAATCTGGTCCAGCACCCGCTTCCACCAGTTGCCTCAGTTTCTGGCCCGCGGAAAAGGTCACTACCCTGCGCACGCTGATCGGAATGCTCTCCCCGGTGCGCGGATTGCGCCCCGGCCGCTCGCCCTTGTCGCGCAGATCGAAGTTGCCGAAACCCGAGATCTTCACGCGGTTGCCGCTCACCAGCGCATCGCTGATGCTCTCGAACACCGCGTTGACGACCATCGCGCTTTCCTGCTTGCTCATGCCGATATTGGCGTGCAGGGAGCTGACAATCCCGGCCCGGGTAAGCATGTTTCGTTTCATTGCCGAACGCTGACCCCAAACTTCTCCACCAGAAGCGAAACGGCGTCCGCAACGGCCCGGTCCACTTCCGTGTCCGTAAGTGTGCGCGAAATTGACTGAAAAATCAAGCCTAAACCCACGCTTCTTGCATCAGAGTTCAAACTCTTGCGATCCTCGTAAACATCAAAAACGATCACTTCGCGCATCAATTCGCCCGCTTGCGAGCGGATCGCGCCGAGCAGGTCGCCGACTTGCACCGACGGCGGCGCAACCAGGGAAAGGTCTCGGCGCACGGCGGGGAAGCGGGAAACCTCGGTCACCCGGGCCTCATCGGTATCGAGCGCCGCGTCCAGGCGCAGCGCAAACAGTTGGGGCGCCGGTCCCCCGTCGGCAAGCTCCGGATGCAGCTCGCCCACCCAGCCCACTTCGTCCTCGCCGCGAAGGACCCGCACCGAACGTCCGGGGCGAAGACCGGGATGCCCGGCGGCCCGGAAATCGAACTCTCGGTCCGGGCCGTCCAGGGCCAGGATGGACTCGACGTCGCCGCGGGCATCGAAGAAGTCCGCATCGCGCCGGCGTGCGCCCCACTGTTCCGGCATCGCGCCGCCGGCCAGCAATCCCGCCAGCCAGGTTTCCTCGCGGATGGCGTCGGGCGTGCCGGAAAAGCAAACGCCGATCTCGAACAGTCGGGCGTCCGTCGTCCCACGATCGCGATTGGTGCGGTAGTTGCGCAACAGCCCCGGCCACAGCGACCGGCGCAGCACCGAGAGTTCTCCGGACAGCGGATTGGCCAATTCGATTTCCTGCCCGCCGGAATGAAACGGCTTGTGCGATTCCTCGTCGAGGAAGCTGTAGTTCAGGCACTCGTGGTAGCCGCGATCGACCAGCAGCGCCCGCACCCGGTCGGGATCGACCTGCCGCTCGGTGGACGCGGAAGGATGCGCGCTCCAGTTCGCCGGCGTCTCGGGAATGTTCTCGTAGCCGTGAACGCGCGCGATTTCCTCCACCAGGTCCGCCTCCTCGGCCAGATCGAACCGGAACGACGGCGGCGTGACCCGCCAGCCCGCTTCGGTCTCCTCCACGGCCATGGTCAGCCGCCGCAGCATGGCGGACACGTCCCCGTCGGGCAATGCGACTCCCAGCAGCGCCGACAGCCGCCCGCGCCTCAGGTCGATCGCCCCGCGTTCCGGCAGGTGTTTCGCGGAGACCGAATCGATCACCGGCCCCGGCTTCCCGCCGCCCGCCGCGATGATCAGTTCGGTCGCCCGCTCGATCGCCTCGACCTGGCCGGACGGGTCCACGCCGCGTTCGAATCGCAGCGAAGCTTCGGTCTGCAGCCCCAGCCTCCGGGCCCTGCCGGCGATCGCGCCGGGAGCGAAGAACGCCGACTCCAGCACAACGCCGGTCGTTTGATCGTCCACCGCGCTGGCGAGCCCGCCCATGATCCCGGCGGCGGCGACCGCCTGCTTTTCGTCGGCGATCACCAGCACGTCGGATTCCAGCTTCAGTTCGGTCCCGTCCAGCAGGGTCAGCGATTCGCCCGGCTTCGCCCAGCGCGCGCAAAGATCGCCGTTCAGCCGTTCCAGGTCGTAGGCATGCATCGGCTGGCCCATCTCCAGCATCACGTAGTTGGTCACGTCCACGAGCAGGTGCTGCGGCCGTTCGCCGGCGGCGGCTAGCCGCTCTTTGATGAATTCGGGCGTCTCCGCCCCGTGATCGAGCCCCTCGATCACGCGGCCGGCGAACCGCGGGCAGGCCTCGGGCGCAACCAGCCCCAGTTCTCTCCGAACATCGATCGCGGCCGGCGTCTCCGCCGTGTCCCGCGCCGACAGCGGCGCGGAGAACAATGCCGAAACTTCGCGCGCCACGCCGCGTACCGAAAAGCAGTCGGCCCGGTTGGGCGTCAGCGCCAGTTCCAGGACGGCGGAGCCGTCGGGACCGGATACCAGGTCGTCGACTTCCACGCCGGCCATCGTCAACTGGTGCGCCAGGGCCTCGTCGCCGACCCTCGGATCGCACCACTCGCGCAGCCATGCCGTATCGATCTTCATGGCGCGAACTGCCCCAGGAAGCGGACATCGTTCTCGAAGAAGCGGCGGATGTCCGTGACGCCGTAGCGCAGCATGGCCATGCGCTCCACGCCCATGCCGAACGCGTAACCCGTATAACGCTCGGGGTCCACGCCGCCGTGGCGCAGTACCTCCGGGTGCACCATTCCGCAGCCCAGGATCTCCAGCCAGCCGCCGTCGCCCCAGCGCACGTCCATTTCCGCGGAAGGTTCGGTGAAGGGGAAGTACGAGGCGCGGAACCGCACCTCCACCTTGCGCTCGAAGAAGCGCTCGGCGAACTCGTGCAGCAGCGACTTCAGGTTCGCCAGGCTCACGCCCTCGTCCACCGCGAGTCCCTCGACCTGGTGGAAAACCGGCGTATGCGTCTGGTCCGAGTCGCGCCGGAATACCCGTCCCAGCGAGATGATCTTCAGCGGCGCGCCCTCGGCCAGCATCGACCGTATCTGCACCGGCGAGGTGTGCGTCCGCAGCAGCATGCCGGACGGCAGGTAGAAGGTGTCGTGCATGGCCCGGGCCGGATGGCTCTCGGGCATGTTCAGGGCCGTGAAATTGTGGAACTCGTCTTCCACCTCCGGCCCCGACCGGGCGGAGAAGCCGGCGCCGGTAAGGATGTCCCGCATCCTCCGGATCGTGCGCGTGACCGGATGGCGGGCGCCGGGCGGAATGCCGCGGCCGGGCAGCGTCACGTCGATGCCGCCCCCGCTCAGTTCCTCGTCGAGCCGGCGCTTGCTCAGGGCCTGCTTGCGCGCCGCAATCGCGGCGCTTATCGCGTTCCTGGCTTCGTTGACCGCCTTGCCCGCCGCGGGACGCTCCTCCGCCGGCAGCGAACCCAGCGCCTTCAGTTGCGCGGTGATCTCGCCCTTGCGCCCCAACAGCCGGACCCGGAGCGCTTCCAGCGCCTCCGGCGAGGCGGCGGATTCGATCTCAGCCAGCACTTCGCGCGCCCTGTCCTGAAGATCCCCCATGACGGCCGTACCCAACGGCTATCCGGACATCAGCAGCGGATCAAGCCGCCGCCGCGCGCTTCGCCAAATCGGCAAACGCCTCCCGGTAATGCACCGCGATATGGGCCAGGACCTTCCGGTCCAGTTCGATTTCCGCCTTGCGCAATCCGTTCATGAAGCGGCTGTAGGACATCCCGTGCTGCCGCGCCGCAGCGTTGATGCGCATGATCCACAAAGCGCGGAAGTTGCGCTTGCGCTGACGCCGGTCCCGGTAGGCGTACTGGCCGGCCTTGGTGACGGCCTGGCGCGCCACCCGGTAGGAGCGGCTGCGCGCACCCTGGTAGCCCTTGGCCTTCTTCAGGACTTTCTTGTGCCTTGCATGCGTCGTGACGCCACGTTTGACCCTGGCCATAGTGAATTCCTCCGGCTTATGCGTAGGGGAGAAGCCGCTTGGCGTTCTCCACGTCCGCTTTCGCCACCGTGGCGGGAGAGCCCAGCTTGCGCTTGCGCTTGCTGCTCTTCTTGGTGAGGATGTGGTTGAGATGCGAGCGGGCGCGCTTGAACGAGCCGCCCCCGGTGCGCCTCAGGCGCTTGGCCGCGCCGCGATTGGTTTTCTGCTTTGGCATGTCGTCTCTCGGGCTCTCTATCGGCTCAATTCTTCTTGCGCGGCGCCATCACCATCGTGAGCTGCCGCCCTTCCAGTTTCGGCTCCTGTTCCACCAGCGCGACTTCGCTCAGGTCCTCGCGCACCCGGTCCAGCAACTTCGCGCCCAGGTCCTGGTGCACCATTTCCCGTCCACGGAAGCGCAGAGTGATCTTGGTCTTGTCGCCGTGCTCCAGAAACCGCAACACGTTGCGCAACTTGACATCGTAATCACCCTTGTCCGTGCCGGGACGCAGCTTGATCTCCTTGACCTGAATCTGCTTCTGCCGCTTCCTTGCCGCGTGCGCCCGCTTGTTCTGCTCGAATACGTAGCGGCCGTAGTCGAGTATCTTGCAAACGGGAGGGGTGGCGTTGGGGTCCACTTCAACGAGGTCGAGACCTCGTTCCTGGGCGGTACGAAGCGCATCCTCGCGATTCATGACGCCGATCTGCTTGGAATCCTCGCCGATTACGCGAAGCTCGTAGGCTTCGATCTCCTCGTTGCGAAGAATCCGCTTCTTTTGAGCGATATTGATATCCTCCGGGCAGCTAAGTTCTCATCAATGCCTTGCGGAGCGCCCGATCCTCAAGCCGTTGTCCTGGCCATGAAATCATCTAGAGACATGGCGCCGAGATCGCCGTCCTCGCGGGACCGCACGGCTACGGTGCCCTCCCTGGCCTCACGATCACCGATCACCAGGAGGTAGGGAACACCCTGCAAAGTGTGGTCGCGGATTTTATAGCCTATCGTTTCGCTTCTCAAGTCGGCATCGGCGCGCAATCCCGCGTCCTGCAAGGCATTCAGCACCTGCCGGGCATAGGCCTCCTGGCGCTCGGTAATGGCCAGCACGGCCGTCTGCACCGGCGCCAGCCAGAACGGAAACTTGCCCGCGTAGTGCTCGATCAGGATGCCGAAGAAACGTTCCAGCGATCCCAGCAGGGCCCTGTGAATCATGATCGGCCTGCGCCGCGCTCCGTCGGCGGCGACGTATTCCAACTCGAAGCGCTCCGGCAGATTGAAGTCGAGCTGCACGGTCGAGCACTGCCACTCGCGGCCGATGGCGTCGCGGATCTTGATGTCGATCTTGGGGCCGTAGAAGGCGCCTCCGCCCGGATCGACCTCGTAGCTCATCCCCTTCCCGTCGAGTGCCGATTCCAGCGCGGCGGTCGCCCGGTCCCAGATTTCCGGCGTGCCGACGGCCTTCTCGGGCCGGGTCGCCAGCACGACGTTGAGTTCCTCGAAACCGAACGCGCCGAATAGCTCCAGCGCCAGGTCCAGGATCCGCAGGATCTCGTCGGCGATCTGCTCCTCGGTGCAGAAAATGTGGGCGTCGTCCTGGGTGAAGCCGCGCACCCGCATCAGTCCGTGCAGCGCACCGGACATCTCGCGCCGGTAAACGGTACCCAGCTCCGCCCAGCGCATCGGCAGTTCGCGGTGCGAGCGCAGCCGGTTGCGGTAGATCAGTATATGAAACGGGCAGTTCATGGGCCGTAACTGGTAGCCCCTGCCCTCCTCCTCCACCGGCGAATACATCGACTCTCGGTAGAAGTCGGTGTGCCCGGAGCGGTCCCAGAGGTCCTCCAGCGCGATGTGCGGCGTGTACAGCAGCTCGTAGCCCGCCTGCTCGTGCCGTTCGCGCCAGAAGTCCTCGATCACCCGGCGGATGCGGGCGCCCTTCGGATGCCAGAAGACCAGGCCGCCGCCGGCGTCCTCCTGGATGCTGAACAAGTCGAGAGCGGTCCCGATGCGCCGGTGGTCGCGCTTTGCCGCTTCCTCCAGGCGCCTGAGGTAGACCTTGAGCGACTTCGAATCCGCCCAAGCGGTGCCGTAGATGCGGCGCAGCTGCTCGTTGGACGAATCGCCGCGCCAGTAGGCGCCGGCGGTGCGGGTCAGCTTGAACGCCTTGAGATGCCCGGTGGACGGCACGTGCGGACCGCGGCAGAGGTCCTTCCATTCGCCCTGGCCGTACAGCGTGATGGCCTCGTCCTCCGGTATGCCGGCGATGATCTCGGCCTTGTAGTGTTCGCCGATGGACTTGAAGAACTCCACCGCGTCATCGCGGGCCAGAGTCTCCCGGGACACGGGCAGGTCGGCCTTGGCCAGCTCCTTCATGCGCTTTTCGATGCGCTCGAGGTCTTCGGGGGTGAAGCCGCGTTCGTAGGAAAAATCGTAGTAGAAGCCGTCCTCGATCACCGGGCCGATCGTGACCTGGGCGCCGGGGAAAAGCTCCTGTACGGCCTGCGCCAGCAGGTGCGCGGTCGAGTGGCGCAGCACTTCCAGGCCGTCGGCGTCGCGGGCGGTCACGATCGCGACGTCGGCGTCGTTTTCGATCCGGAAATCGGTGTCCACGAGCTGCCCGCCCACCCTTCCGGCCAGCGCCGCGCGCGCCAGGCCGGGGCCGATATCGGCAGCCACGTCGGCCACGCTGGGAGGCTCGTCGTAGGAGCGGCGGCTGCCGTCGGGAAGCGTTATTTCCGGCATCCGGCGATTGTACGCGGGTGTGGTAGCCGGATGGAGATGCGCCGGCGCAGCTCGTTCCTTTGGCTGCGCCGGCGCTCGCACGGGCCCCTATGTCATGGGGCCCCGGGATCCCCCGCCGCTTCAGGGGGGAGGGAGGGGTCTATCTATTCGTCGGCGGCGGGGTTTTCGGATTGCTCCTGCTCGTAACGGTTACGCATCATGCGCCGGGCCATGTCCCTTCTGCGGTCCATGCCGCGCCCACGGTCCATGCCGCGGCTCCAGCCTCTTCGCTCGGCGCCGCGGCGCATGATCGCGCGCTTTTTCATGCCCTCGCGCATCTCGGAGAGCTTTGCGTTCTGTTCCTCGGTCAGCACGGCGGACAGCCGTTCCCGGGTCGCCTCGTTGATCGACTGGGTCTGTTGCCACCGGGCCCGGCGTTGCTCAATGGCGGCCTTGCGCTCTTCCCTGGCCTGCTCCCTGAGGGCCTCGCGCTGCTCCTGCGCCTCGGCATAGATCTCGTTCACCTGCGCCTTCTGCTCGTCATTCAGCTCCAGCTTCTCGCCGAGCCAGTCGGCCCGCTGCGCTGCGGGGTCGTGAGCCTGGGCGGCGGTGGCGCCGAGCGCCAGGAACACGGCGGCGGACGTGGTCAGAATCTTCCTCATCGGTCTGTCTCCCTTCTTCAGGTCATGGGCGTAACGGCCCGTCTCGCTCTATGGATGCCGCAAACCAGCAAAGAGTTGCGTGTTAATTGGCCCCGTTTACCCAAGTCCCTATGTTGCGTCCTCAATGGGTCTGCTGGCTTCTGCAGCGCGCACTGCGGCCATATCGTGTAAATTACTCCCTATCCATGCCTCTCTGGCTCAGTGGGTTTTCTGGATGCCTCCCACCATGAGTACATCGAGTTCTCTATCTCGCTGGCAGACCTTTGCGGAGACAGACAGCGTGCCCCAGCTTCCGTTCGATGATGCGTCCGAAGCAGTAATCCACCTGACACCTGCATCCGGCCCGCGTGCAATCGAGGATGAGGATTTTCCTTTCGAGGCGCTGAGCGAGATTGCCGAAAGGGAGAGTTGGAGAAAGGAAATCAACCGGCCTACGACCCATATTCACAAATGGTGGGCGCAACGGCTTGGGACCGTATTCCGCGCAATGGTAATCGGCGCGTTTGCGCCGAGCGGAACTGATCAACTGGAACTTTTCCACAAGCCGGTGCGCATACGGAATCGGATTATTTTCGATCCGTTCATGGGCAGCGGCACAACATTATTGGAAGCGGCCAAGTTGGGCGCGCGGGCGATTGGCCGCGATATAAATCCGGTGGCCCATTTTCTGGTGAAGTGCGCGCTCTCTGCCCACGACCGCAAAGCCATCCTCAGCACGTTTCACGCAATTGAACGCGATGTCGCCGGCAAAATAAGACACTTCTACCGTGCAAAAATTCTCGACGGCAGAGTCGTGGATGTGCTTTACTTTTTTTGGGTAAAGGTCGTCGAGTGCCCGTCTTGCGAAGAGTCTGTTGACCTCTTTTCTTCCATGATTTTCGCGCGGCACGCCTACGCGAAAAAATTCCCGAAAGCACAGGCCGTTTGTCCATCTTGCGGTGCCATCAATGAAGTCCACATAAAGGACACCGAGAAGCGCTGCGGTTCATGCGGGAAGCGCTTTGACCCACATCTTGGCCCAGCCAAGGGACAGATGGCTACATGTCCGCATTGCGCCGACAGCTTTCGAATAGTCAACGCCATTCGTGCAGCAGATGTTCCGCCGGATCACCGCCTTTATGCCAAGCTCGTTCTCATGCCTGACGGGACAAAAGCCTATCTTCCCGCGTCAGATGAGGACCGCGAACTCTATGATGAGGCAAAGTGTCTGCTTGCTGCCAGGAAAGCCCCGTTTCCGATCGTGAAGGTTCGCCCCGGTTACAACACGAATCAGATCCTAGGGTACAACTACCGATATTGGCACGAGATGTTCAACGATCGCCAATTGCTATGCCTTTCAATTCTGGCTGATCGAATTAGGCTAATAGGCAACCCGGCCATTCGCGAGCTCTTTACCTGCCTTTTTTCTGGCGCACTGGAGTTCAACAACATGTTTGCCTCCTATAAAGGCGAAGGCACCGGAGCTGTCCGTCATATGTTCGCGCATCACATTCTCAAGCCGGAACGGACGCCACTGGAAGCCAACCTTTGGGGCACGCCAAAGAGTTCAGGATCATTCACTACGATGTTTGAAGGCCGCATACGGCGTGCGCTCGACTATGCGGACAACCCGTTCGAACTCCAGCTAGCCACTAAAGCAAAGAAGCGAATCACCAACAAGATATTCGGCTTGTCCGAAAAGATCGGGTTTGATACTGCCGCCAGCTACAGGGAATTCTGCGAAGGTCGGCGCGTTCATCTATCCTGCGGGGATTCCAGTGCAACTGACTTGCCGGATTCCTCGGTAGATGCCGTTCTGACCGACCCGCCCTTTTTTGACAATGTCCACTACTCGCAGCTTGCCGATTTCTTTCATGTTTGGCAGCGTCACATTCTCGACCCGGACGGTTTCCGCATCAAGGACACAACGCGCTCGGATCGTGAAGTGCAGACTGCGGAAGCGGAAGACTTCGCCGATCGCCTATGCGGCGTTTTGCAAGAAGCCTGCCGTGTTATGAAGGACGATGGACTGCTCGCGTTCACTTACCACCATTCCCGGCCCGAAGGCTGGCGTTGCGTCCTGCGTGCCCTCATGGACTCGGGGTTCAGGGTCACCGCAACCCAACCGATCAAGGCTGAAATGTCCGTTGCAATGCCCAAACATCAAGCCAAGGAACCTATTGATCTCGACATCATTGTGGTGTGCCGCAAACGGTCGCAGTTGCAAGCGCAAGCGGTTTCGGGAAATGGCGATCTTTGGCGACCGATTGGACCTCGGGTAACGAAGCAGGTCATTCGGCTGATTGAGGCTGGACGCAGCCTTAGCCGCAATGACGTGCGCATTATCGTGATGGCCCAACTCTTGCGGGAACTCTCGCACCTCCCGTCGACCGAACTGGCCCTGCGCCTGCTGGACGAAGCGATACCCAGGACGAATTTGATGATCGATCAGACACATTCGCTTCAGCAAGCCCCAAGCATGTGTGCTGAAGCGGGTTAAGGCATGTCCAACGCCGCGACTCTATTCAAGGCCTGTGTTCAGGCGATGGACCGTGGAGACCTCATAAGGCGTGAAGGCCGAAGAGACAAGGAGTTCCATTTTCAGAATTGGTTCAAGGGAAGACTCGAAAGCCTGGGCCTCAACTTTGATTCCCCGGGGCGAAATTCCTACCCGGATTTCCGGCTTGTCAAGTTTGCGGAAGGCTTTGAACTCAAGGGCCTCGCCTATCCGGGCCGCAAGGCCAGTTATGACTGCAATAGCCAGCCACCCTGCGGCGAACATAACGGCCGACAGGTTTACTACGTCTTCGGACGCTACCCCAAGAAGCCTGACGGTGATCAATATCCCGTACTTGATCTCGTCATCTGCCACGGTAGCTTTCTCAACGCCGATAACACGTATGTCCATAAGAACAAGAGCTTCCGTGGCTTCGGCAGCTACGGCGACATCCTGGTCCGTGACCGCAAAATGTATGTTGCTCCCACCCCCTACGCGCTCGCAAAAGGCACGGCGCATCACCGAGCCCTGCTTCTTCCCGAAGACCACGCAGCCGATGACGACCTGGTTGAAGTCGGACGATTAACTCGGCGAGAAGTGGATCAGATGGTCGTGGTTTACAGCTTCGATCTGCGCACGAACGAAATGACGACTACAGAAGTTCCCAACGCAAACGCCGGCCGCGAGCACGTTTTTGTCGCCTACCGTGTTGCGGAAGATCAACCGGCACCCGTCGCTCTTCGTGCCACCCCGCAGGGGGCATGAAAAGGAGAGCACTTGTGGATATCAAACGGATTGCCACTGCCATTGACAATCTTCATACGCTCTCGGAAGAACGGTTGGGCGAAGTGATCGCCGAGGTGCGCGCCAACCGCGATATTCTTGAGCGGCTGGAGAAGCAGGGACACGCAAATGCGCTCGCGATCGCGGAACTGAAAGGGATCATGATGGCCTCGACGCCTCAGACCGAGAGCGGTCCTGCCCCGAGGGTTATGCAGGGCAGCTAATGCCGCGTCCCGTCGCGGCGGGATTTCAGGCGGGGATGAGGGCGAGAACACGCAAGGGGCTGCCGGAACCTTCTTCCAGCTTCAGCGGCGCCGTGAACAGGACGGCGCCGGTGGGCGGCAGCCGGTCCAGGTTGTTCAGGCACTGCAGGCCGTACTTGCCGGCGCCGTGCATGTAGTAATGGCACGGGTACGGCGGATTCAGGCGTTGCGCCTGGCCGCTGTCGGTGCCGATGGTCTCGGTGCCGAATCCCAGCACGTCGCGCTCGTCGACCAGGAAGCGCACGCCATCCACGCTGGGACCCGGCGTGTGCTGGCCGATCTCGTCGTAGTTCTGAAATGCCACCGGATCGTTGACCCGGCGCGCCCAGCCGGTGCGCATCAGCACCCAGGCGCCCGCGGGGATCCGGCCGTGTTCGGCCTCCCACTCCTCAAGGCGTTCCCGGGTCAGCAGAAAGTCGGCGTCGCGCTCGGCGTCCGCGGTGCAATCCACCACGCAGGCTGGCGCGATCATGTGCTCGGGCGGAATCGTGTCGACCGAGTTGTTCGGCAGCTCGCGCCCGGAAACCCAGTGGATGGGCGCATCGAAGTGCGTTCCTGTATGTTCGCACAGCGTGAAGTTGTTCCAGTACCAGGCGGGGCCGCGGCCGTCGTAGCGGGAAATCTCCTCGCTTCGGTAAGGCAGCGCCTGGCCCATTTCCGGCGGCAGGCTGAGCTGTGGAAAGGACGCACTCAGCGTGTGCGTAAGGTCGACGACCCTGAGTTTGTCCGCGGCGATGCCCGCCAGCAGGTCCTGGAGCAGTCCGTTCACAGCGTCAGTGAACCGACCGACGTGCCGCCGCAAACGTAGAGCGCCTGCCCGGTCACGAATCCGTTGTCGCGGTCGAGGAAGAACAGGGCGGCGCGGGCGACGTCATCGGGCCGGCCCAGGCGCCCGATCGGAATCGACGAAGCCAGCTTGCCGGCGCGTTCGCTTCCCGGAGGCACGACATCGTCGAACATTTCGGTCTCGGCGATCGGGCCCGGCAGGATGGCGTTGGCCGTTACTTTCAGCGGCGCCAGTTCCAGCGCCCAGGTGCGCGCCAGGCCCAGCATGCCCGCCTTGGTGGACGCGTAGGCGGTGCGTTTGGCCAGCCCCACGACCGCGCGGCTGGACATGAGCACGATTCGGCCCCAGCCCGCCTCGCGTATGCAATCGAGACTGGCCTGCACCATCGCCACCGCGGCGCCCATGTGCAGGCGCGCCAGCGCGTCCATGTCTTCCTGCGTGACTTCCGGCAACGGCCTTTCGCGGATCACGCCCGCGTTGTGCACGAGCCGGTTTGCCGGAACGCTTGCGGCCGCTTCATCGAAGGCCTGCCGGGTCGCTTCGGGATCGGTCAGATCGACCGCTATCGATTTCACCGCGGCGGAATCGGTCGCGGCGGGCCGTCGCGAGAAGCAGATCACCTCGCTGCCCTGCTCCACCAGCATTTCCACGAGACAGGCGCCGATGCCCGAACTCGCGCCCGTCAGCCACACCCGCTCCCCGCTCATGCGGTATGCGACTCCAGCGCCAGCTCGCGCTCCAGCACCTTGGGGTTGTCCTTCCACCGCTCCAGCCATTCCTTCGCGACGTCGCCCGGGAACAGGTCCTCGACGCCGTCGCGCAGTCCCTGGACAATGTCCCTCGCCAGTCTTTCCGGCGCCAGCTTGGGGGGCGGCAGCGTCTGGTTCCATTCCTCGTCGATGGGGCCGGGAAACACGTTCACGACCCGGATTCCGGCATCCTGCATCTCCGCGCGCAGGCACTGGGACAGCGACAGCGCCGCAGCCTTGGAAGCGGAATAGGTCCCCTGCGGCGGGTAGTTGCTCAGCGCATAGACGCTCAGCACGTTCACCCAGGCCGTGGCCGACGCGCCGCCGTCGGCGCCGCGCGCGCGCATGGCCGGACCGAAGGCCTGGGCCAGGCGCAACAGCCCCAGGTAGTTGACTTCCATTTCCCGCCGGGCCAGTTCCGCCCCGGCGCTGCCGGCAATGCCCTGGGTCCGGTGCAACTCGGCGTTGTTGATGAGAATGTCCACCCGCCCGCCGATCTCCGCGCCGATGCGCTTGACTCCGCGCTCGTCGGTCAGGTCCAGCGGTACAACGGTGGCCTGATCCAGCTTCTCGATGGCATCCTGGCCCGCGTACTTCTTCCAGGGCTCGGCCTGGCCCACCCAGACGACGGCCGCGCCGGCCGCCGCGAGCTCCCGGACCAGAGCCTGGCCGACCCGGCTCTTGCCGTCGGTCACCAGCACCTTGCGGTGTTCGGGGTCGCAGGAAAATTCCCCGTGACGTGGATCCGTGCTCATGTCTCCCAGTTCATCCGCGGGGAGCGCCACCAGCACGCCTCGGCCCGCCTTGTCCAGTTTAGCCGTAACGCGCGCCGCGGCGGGCGGCGGCGGGCAATCGCGGTGCAGGTGCGCGACGACCACCGGCCCTTCCGCGAGCCGGGTCAGTCCCAGTCTCCACGGCAGGCGCTCGCGATAGAAAGGATCGTTGCTGTGGTGCAGGGTCGTGTGCGCCAGCAGCTCGCCGCGGCCCGACATCGGCGTCCAGAGCAGCTCCTCGGAGAGGCACGCCCGGCAACTGTCCGCCGGCGGGTACTGCACCTGGCCGCAGGACTCGCAACGCTGCAGCGAGAACCGCCCTTCCGCCGCCTGCGCCGTCAGGCCCAGCGCCGTGCGGCTGCGCGGCATCGGCGGCGTCAGCGGCTGCCGCGTGCGCAGGATGGGGTTCTTCAGACGGGGCCTGGCGCGCATGACTCAGGAGCGGGCAAGGACGGCGGCGGCGCTGCACAGGCCGCGGTCGTAGTTGATCATGCCGAAACCGGAAACCGCGCCGTGCGTGGCGCCGGCCACCTGCTTCCCCAGCGGGCGTCCAAGGAGCTGGCGCAACGCTTCCACCAGCCCCAGGAACCCGCCGGCGGCGCCCGCCTGGCCCATCGACAACTGGCCGCCGCAGGTGTTCAGCGGACAGTCGCCGTCATAGGCGAACTCGTGCTCGCGGATGAATGCCGCGCCCTCGCCGGACGGACAGAAGCCCAGTTCCTCGATCTGCATCAGCGTGATCACCGGGTAGTCGTCGTAGGCCTGGAAGAAGTCCATGTCGCTGGCCCCCACGCCCGCCTGCGCCCAGAGTTCGTCGCGATCCAGCGCCCAGCCCCCGCGCACCTGCACCGGGTCGTCGGGAAAGGCATTGTGCCGTTCGATCGCGCCGAGCACCCGCACGGAGTCCAGACCCAGGGCCTCGGCGCGCTCCGCCGTCATGACCAGGTAGCCGTCGGCTCCCGCACAGGGCATGACGCAGTCGAACAGGCGCAGCGGCTCGGCTATGACCCGCGCGCCGAGGTAGTCCTCAAGATCGAGCGGTTTGCGCAGCAGCGCATAAGGGTTGTCCATGGCGTTGCGCCGCTGGGCCACGCACAGCTTGCCGAAATCCTCCCGCCCGACGCCGTACTGCCGCATCCACCAGTCGGTGATGAATGCGAAACTGGCATTGGGCCCGCCCGATCCGTAGGGATAGACGGCGTCCTGGGCGAACCGGCTGAAAGTGGAAAGCGTGCGCCGGAACGTGTCCACGTGATTGGTGTCGCCGGCGATACAGGCAACGATCTCAGCATCGCCCGCCTGCACCGCGCGCGCCGCCCGCCGAAGACAGACGACGCCGGAGGCGCCGCCCATGGGCACGTGGTCCAGCCAGCGCAACGACATGCCCAGGTGCTGCGTCAGGCCCACGGCGGTGTCGGGGCCGAGCGTGAAGCTGGATATGCCCAGGCCGTCAATGTCGTCCTTCTTCAGCCCGCTGTCCTTCAGCAGCGCCGCCAGCGCCCGGGCGATCCACCAGTGCGCGTCGCGCGTGGAGTAGCGCCGGTACGGAACCGTCACCGGCGCGACCAGCGCAACGCCTTCGTAACCGTGCCGGCTCATGCGGCTCCAGGAGGGAAGGCGTCTCGCCTTCCCAGAGGGCGGGACGCCCTCACTCCCAGGCAAGCTGTCATGCGGCCCTCGACGGAACTGGGCGTTTCAGCTTGCGCGCGTCCACGCAGTCGCCGCGGTCCAGCAGGCCCGCGGCCAGTGATTTCAGCGCCGCCCGGTCGAGCTTCTCCGTTGCCGTGTGGGGCAAGGCATCCACAAACGCGACGTACCCGGGCGCCTTGAAGTAGGCGAGCCGCTTCAGGCAGTGGCGCACCAGCTCTTCCACCAGCGATCGCGCATCGCCGGAGTGCGCGCTCCCGCCCTTCAGCCGGATGCAGGCAAACACCTCGTCTCCGCGGATTTCGTCGGGCGCCGCCACGACGCCCGCTTCGGCGACGGCGTCATGCTCGGCCAGCACTCCTTCGACCTCCACGGCGGCGATGTTCTCGCCGCTGCGCCGGATCATGTTGCTCTTGCGGTCGATGAAATGCATGTCGCCGTCGGCGTCGCGCGCCACGATGTCGCCGGTATGGAACCATCCGCCCTCCCAGGCGGCCTCCGTGGCCGCGGTGTCCCTGAAATAACCCGAGAAAAAGCCCCGCCGCGGATCGCCGCCCGCATGGCGCACCCACAACTCGCCCGGTTGATCCACGTCCACTTCGCTGGCCCGGTCATCCACGATGCGCAGGTCCACCGCCGGCAAGGGCCGGCCGAAGCAGGCGGTTCCCCGCTTGCGCGGCTCCCGGTTTGCGATGATCGCGGCGCTCGCACCCGTCTCGGTCATCGCCCAGGCCTCTACCAGCGGAAACCCGAAGCGCTCCTCGAACGGCACGTGCTGGCGGCTGCCCACGCCGGCGCCGAACCCGAAGCGCACGCCGTGGCGGCGCTCGGCCGGGTCCTCGTACAGCTTGAGCAGAATCGCCGGCATCACGCCCAGGTAATGGACGATCGTCGCGCCGGATTCCCTCACTTCCCGCCACCAGCTCCGCGGGTGAAACCGGTCCAGCGGCACGATGCAGCCGCCATTGACCAGCATGACCATGGTCGAGCAGGCCATCGCGTTCATGTGATGCATCGGCAGAGGCGTAATCAGACAGTCGCCGGCCTCGTCGAGCGCACACAAACCGCCCAGCGCCGTGTACCAGTCCCCGATCATCGTGAAATAGCGGTTGCTGAGCATGCAGCCCTTGGGCCTGCCGGTGGTCCCCGACGTATACAGGAGCGCGCATTCGCGATCGGCCGGATTCTCGGGCAGGCGCCCACCCCCGGGCCGCGGCGGCAGCTTTGGTATGTCCTCGCCCGGCGCGCATACCGGCACCTTCAGTCCTTCCGCCCGCAACACCTCCCGCAGTTCGTCCACCCGTTCCGGCAACGCGATCACGAGCCGTGCTTCGCTGTGCGCCAGCGCATAGCCAAGCTCGGCCGACCGCCAGGCCGGATTCAGCGGCGCGGCCGAAATGCCCAGCGCATTCAGGGCCAGCCAGTGCAGGAACATTTCCGGGCGGTTCTCCAGCAGCAGCGCGACACGTTGCGGACCGCCGTCTGCGATTCCGGAGAATTCGTCGATCAGCGCCTGCGTGCGTTCCCAGGCTTCGGCATAACTCAGGTCGCCCGCTTTGATGCCCGTGCGCTCGGCCGTGTCGCGCGTAATGCGGAGAAACGGCTTCCCGCCGTGCCGCCGCGCCGCGCCCTCCAGGACGCCGGCCACGGTGCCCGTAGCTGCGACGCTCACAGGAAAAGCTGAATGGAAGGGAGCGCCGCGTCGCGGTTCAGCAATTCGATGCGCTTGACCGCGATCTTCAGACCTCCGTCCTCAAGGCGAAGATCGTGGTGCGCCACGCCGCCCAGCGCGAACTGTTCATCCAGCCGCGTTTCGAGATAGATGAACGGCGTGCGCATCGCATATTCGCCGGCATCGTCGTCCCTCCCGACGAGTTCCGGGCGCTGCAGCACGTGCTGGCAGAAGCTCGGCTGCTGCTGCGAATGCGACAGCGGGTTCTTCAGGCGCTCGATGCGCACCTTCAGCAGAAACCGGTCCTCGCAGAACAGCGACGTGTGGCTGTGCGGATCGGTCTGCCCGCGCACCAGCGGCATCCAGTACAGCGCATCCTCCGTGAACAGTTCGTACCACTCGTCCAGCCGTTTCTCGTCGATCAGCCGCGCCTCCCGGTACACGAACCGCGCCAACTCCCCGCTCTTCAAACTTTTACTCATTACGAAACACCCATGGCCTTCCGCCAGCCCTCCGGCCTTCCGAGGAAGGCGGCAGGCATTGCAGCGATCGACAAAAAACGCCGGCGCAAGCCTCTTCTCTGCTCCCTCTCTCGCAGGAGTGTCGGCGACAGGAGTCGCCGCCAAGCCCCAGGGATGGGTTCATGCGTCTCCTGCGAGAGAGGGAGCAGAGAAGAGGCGAAATCAAGCGCCAGCCTTGCCGCGAGGAAGCATGTACTTGAGCCAGGCGCGGAACTGGCCGCGCATCGAGACTTCGCTGGTGCCGTTGTAAACGCCCGCGATGCTGTCGCGCTCCGCCGGATCGTAGTTCCGATGCAGGCTCACCCAATCGTTGCCCTCGGCATGCAGACCACGCTGTATCTCGCTGTAGCAGTGCAGATCGTCGTGCCCCACCACCGAGGTCGGGGCATTGATCAGCCGCGAATACGTCATCGTTCGCTTGAGCAGTTCCTCCGGCGCGCCCGTCAGGCGGAAAGTCCAGCTCTCCAGCACCGTCCTGTTCGCCGCCAGCGGACGCGCGACGCGGATCGCCTGGATCGCTCCCTTGATCGTGAGGCTGGGGAAATAGACCGTGTTGTGCCGGTTCTCGCCGAGGATCGCGTGCGCGCGCTCCTCGCCATAGGCCTCGACCATCCGCCGCTCGTATTCCGGCTCCGCCGAGTACTTGGAGTGAATCGAAAACTTCACGCCGGTATAGGAGTGGCCGTTCTCGTAGATCTTCACGCCCATGTTGTCGAAGAAGTCGTAGTCGTTGACGAAGGGTGCGAACTGCTGCACCACCATCGGCGGCTCCCCGCCGTCGCCCTCTTCCTCCCAGAGCCGCTTGGCGATGCCGGCCGACGACTGGTGCGCCACCATCGGGTGCATCGCGTCGTTCAGGTTCTCCACGAACATCTTCCAGTTGCAGTCGTGGTCGTAGCGCAGCACGCCGCCGGCGATCTCCAGCCGGCCCTCCGGCGAGCGGTCGGCCATGTTGTCGATCGAACTCAGGGAATCGCCGAAATAGTCGTGAAAGTCCGGCCCCTCGTTGCTGAGGCGCACGAACACGAAGCCCCGGTAGATTTCCTGATTGGGCGCCGGCGTAAGCCCCTTCCAGTGGGCCGATTCGGAAATGTCCGTTCCGCCATAGCCGCCCTTCATCGGAACCGTCCTGAGGCTGCCGTCCAGGCGATAGGTCCAGCCGTGGTACGGACATCGCAAGGCGCTGCCGCAATTGCCTGCCACCGCGCTGACCACGCGGGTGCCCTTGTGCGCGCATCGATTCAGGAATACCCGCACCTCGTCGTCGCGGCCCCGCAGCATCACCAAGGGCGATCCGGCGATGTCCGCCGTATAGAAGTCGCCCGGCTTCGGCACCTGGCTATCGTGACCCATGTAGATCCAGGTGTTGCGCCACAGGCGTTCCAGTTCCAGCTCGTACAGCTCCTCGGATATGTACAGGTCGCGATGCACGGCGTCGGGCCGGACCAGCGCGCGCAGTGCGTCGGGGTTGCTGGCGTATGAACGGGCGGTCATCGTCGTTTGCGTATTGGCGTGAGGCGTAGATTCTGCGCTATGCCCAACGCTTGGCGGTGTATTTCACTATCTCGTTGCCTTCCAGCACGCGGGTTGAATTGTTCACTCGAACATAGAGCGCGCCTTCCTTTATCGACTTCGCTTTCTTGACAAATGTGGGACTGGCTGCCGCTTCCACATCCAGGATGCAGACTTGCCGACCCTGCACTTTTTGGAGGCTGATTGTCGTCAAGGCCGCGGCGGTTGACCCCATGGCGCTTTCGATTCTGCTTGTCAGAGTCCTGACATACTTATCGACGCTCCAGTTCTTTAACTCAAGATCTGCTTTTATGCCCAGCACCTCGCCATCATCACTCATGCCGATGATTAGCGATCCGCCTCTCGCGTTGAGGAAACCGGCTACGGGCTTTAGCACCGAGCCTTCGAAGAGTTGAGCTTCCGGGATTTGTCTCTCGTTGTAGTCGTAGAAAGCCGAAGATTTATACTCAAGCTGTTCGGATTCCTCCCCCTCAAGAATCTTTACTCGGGCCCTCTGTTCGGCCACGATTTCCGAAGTGATAACGCTAACCGGAATAGCAAGCATTCCGTAGCCAAGAATCATGACGAGGGATTCCAACACTTGGCCAGCCGGCGTAAGCGGGTTTAGTTCTGCATGCCCTACCGTTGTGAGGGTGGCAATGCCCCAGTAGATGCCCGCGGGAATGTCCGCGAACCCGTTATCCGGACCTTCAATCATGTAAATAAAGGAACCAACGACCAAAGCAATAAGAACGACCCCGACCAGGAACGCAGCGATTCTGTAGCGAGACTCGGCTAACGCATTGCCAATAACCCTTCCTGCACGAGCAAATCGACTCGACCGAAATACGCGGAAAATGCGCAGTAGTCGGAGCACTCGCAACGCTGCGAATGTTTGCAAGCCCGGAAAAAGAAGCGCGAGGTAAGTCGGAACGATGGATAGGAAATCGATAAGCCCGAATGCGCTGAAGGCATATCGAAGGGCTCTTTGATGGCACCAGAGCCGAATGATGTATTCAACGCTGAAAAGCAGCGTGAAGACAATCTCAACTATGCGCAGACGAGCGATCCAGGGGGAATCAGCTGACTGACTGGATTCGACTATTACAGTCAGAACGCTAAGTAGAATCGCAGCGAACAGAACGGTATCAAATATCCTGGCTGCTCTGCTCGTGCCGCCAAAAAGAACCGCAAAGGCGCGGTCCCGGGCACTGTCTTTTCCTTCACCAGCCATACCCACTCCCCGTATTCCGCCTTCCGCGGGAAATGCTTTATAGCATGTTTATCTCGTAACACCCAACGCCACCTTTGCAAGGCCCCAAAAGATGTTTCCGCTGAAGCTCCCGCTCGTAGCGTCAGTCAGCGGCGCGGAATTTGACGATGACCGCAGCATGGCGATGAAGACGGCGCGGCGGCTGGTGGCGTTCAACACAGAGTCCGGCTCGAATATCGATTCCCGAACCGCCCGCTGCAAATGGAGCGGTGAGCGTTTGGACTACAATATTGCCATCAACGGGCTGTGCGGGCAGACGGGCTATAGTTGATGTGCATCCTCTGCTTGGAATCAGCGGAGAATTACCGTGCATTCCGTGCGACCGGCGCACCGGCCACGCCGGGCCGAGCCCCAAGGGCGGCATAGCCAAACGGATAAGCCGGTGCAAATATTGGGACCACCTCTGAACCACATATGAGCATCGGCAAGACATGAAGACATCACACCAAGAAAAGACCATCAAGGATCTTGTTGATCTCTTCAAGAATGACGTGATGAAAGCTAACCCAGAATACCAACGCGGGATTGTGTGGAGTGAAGCTCAGCAGAAAAGGCTAATTGACTCGCTAATGCGAGGTTACATGCTCCCCTTGTTTTACCTCCACGAGAGGAAGAAAGAGACTGCTGGCTATGTTAACCAAGGCCTCGAAATCATCGACGGACAGCAGCGTCTTACGGCAATTAATCGCTATGTCGAAGGCGCGTTCCGCCTTTTTGATCCTTCCACCGAGAACGATAAAGCACGATTTCCGCGATATCTGACCAAAAAGAATTGTCCTTGGGCCGGAAAGTCTTTTGATGAGCTGTCTCCAGACAAACAGGAAGAATTTAAGAGCTTGAAGTTGTCGATAGCAATGATTGAGTGCGACGACACCAATGAAGTTCGGGATCTTTTCATTCGACTCCAGGCGGGAAGTGCGCTAAACCCTCAAGAAAGACGTGACGCCATGCCAGGAGGCATGAATGATTTCATTTTGAAATTAGGCGGAAAGCCACAAATCGATAGATATCCTGGGCACGACTTTTTCAAAGTGGTAATGCGTGCAAATCCAGGAAGCGACCGTGGGCGGACAAGACAGCTTGCTGCCCAGATCACGTCCTTGCTACTTGCACAGCGCAAAGGCGCGGGAGTTGCGCCACCAGATATCCGGGCTGCCGAGATTGATCAACTCTACTATGGGAACTTGGACTTCAATCCCCTCGGAGACAACGCAAGAAGGATAAGGGAAACATTCGATATTCTGCTGCGACTACTTGGGGACGGGAAACGGCCAAAGCTCAGAGCACACGACGCGATTTGCGTATTTCACTCAAAGTTACCGACTGTTCCGCCGGTAAGTTACCGCTCGTTC
>VYBN01000014.1 GCA_009844425.1 Gammaproteobacteria bacterium
GTCCGGGTGGCAGCCTTCACATGGAACAGGCGGCAACCTTCAGCGGTTTACGCAATCAAATTTCGGGAAGCGGCATGAAGCCGCTCAAATTCCCTATCGGCAGGCTGCGTGCGCGCAGTGTTGCAAGGCTCGCACAAGCGAGAAGAAAAGTGCATTGCTTTGGATTTCGGGCTCTGGGCATACCTCGGTCGGCTGGGCATTCCGTCGAATTTGCCGATGGCCATAGTGCTCTTTCCAAACTCGGACCGCAGCAAACTCGCCTTGATCTTGTGTTCGCCCGAAAGATTCTCTCTTGATCCGCAGATGCAACACGCATCAGCAGCATGCCGAGCGAAGGAATTTCCAGTCAAAGACTTTCCTCAGGTGGGCTCGATGCTCGCCGGTCAAGAAAGCAGGAGAATTAGCGGGCGAGAGAATAGAAAGACGGCGTTCTTCACGGCATCGGCCAAACTTCTAGGAATGGCCGAGGAATCGAAGCGCGCACGCTCCGCTGACGCTGTGTCGCTGTAATAGAAGCTGGCATCGGCGCTATCGAAATCAACCGTCATTTCCGATTCCCCCGGCCCTTCATTGAAACTTGAAATCCTGCGAGCGTGCCTTCGGATACAAATCCTTACCAAACCTTAATCGCTGCCTTCAGATGCAACTCGCGTCGCCCTGCCAACGGATTGCTTACCGATTTCGGTAACGGCAAATGCGGGTCCGTCTCCGGCAGACTGATCTACGAGCCCTGTGGGCACGCTCCCAAAGGCGGCGTTCGTTGCGGCAAGCAAGACCGCGTCTCTAACTTCCGGAGTATCTGTCGCCTTAACAAAGGCTTGAAACGTCTTGAGGCTAACCGCTCTATGGTTGTTCACGGCCGCCTGATGAACCAGCGCGCGGTATATACGGCCGCACCAGACCGCGCTGGTAAAAAGGACAGCAAGGATTGCAGCCTTGCTCCCAAAATTCCGAATCGTTTCCCAAGCGTCAGCCTCGCTTGAGACCGGCGGCCAGAAATACGAACCTATGGCCGCCGCAATGGTTAGGATGCCCAGAATTGCGGCGCCGGCCAGCCACCCTCGTGACCTTCGCGCCAGCTTTTTCGCTTCGACCGCAAACTCTGTTGTAAAGGTAGCTACTCCTATGCTGGCCCCGGCATCTTGTGCTTTCCGAAGAATGTCTTGGATCTCGTCATCCTTATCGTCCAATTTCTCGGCTGCTGCGCTCAGAATTTTCTCGGCTGATTCCTCGAAGCGATCCATCGCTTCTTTTCTCCGCTTGCGATCTCCGCGCCGATATGCAAGAAACGGGATGACGAGTAGGGCTCCATTCTGCAGGTCGGCGGCGGTTCGCGCGAGTTCGTAGTAAAGGTGGTCTCTCCTGTCCGAGGGGCGAGCATCGTTTTCAATTGAGAATTGGTCTATGTTCCTCAAGGACTTGTAGACAGCCTCCAATGCGTTATACAGCTGGCCGCCTCTGGTATCAGTAAGAAGATTAAATGGCAGATTCGCCAGTTCTTCGGACAAGTTGATAACCGTATCAATATCTTCGCGCGACCGCTCAAAATTGATCGTTCCCCATTCCGGACGATCTACAAGTTTCTTCTTGCCGATTTCTGCTATCCGGGCCTGCACGTCTCGGATGTTGTTCGCGGTTTCTTCTGACAACATGATGGTGCCCTTGGGTTATTCGAGCTATGGCTGGGGAGTCAGTCTTGGCTGATCACGTCGCGCGTCATTCATTTTGCGTTGCTGTTCGGGTAATTCGCAACCACCTCGGACACCCCCTTAGCCCTGGCGAGCAGGATCCTCAGTTAGCGCCAATTTGCGTTTGCTTCGTCCGAAAAAGGCCCCGTGCCCCATGCGGTACATTCGCCAGGGAATCCCGTTGGCGGGTTGGCGCCATCATATTCCCAGAGATTCGTCGGCGGCCCGGTGGCGCCTATAGCAAAACACCAGTTGCTAACCGTACGCCGCCAAGCATACCAAGCCTGTCCGTCGGAAGAAACGCAAAGCGTAATGCCGTGATCCCGCGACAATCCATGGTGTGAGAAATTGTTGTCAAGGATGCTTAGGAGGTCGATGCGGTATCGCCCACCATGGTTCCCAAACCACCCCATCTGGCACGAGTGCAAATGTTGCAAAGCACTTATGGTCTCCTTGAATTCGCGCCGATCAAGGCGCCGACCCTGCGTGTCTGTAGCGTCTGAACCAGCGAATTGACTCAGCCGTCTTTCTTCCTCAACGATTTCCTCCGCAATTTTGGCTTGGTGCCTCCGAAATTCTCCGATGACCCGACGAGTCTGTGTGATGTTGGATGTTTGAGATAGCTGGTTGAGCCAATAGTTGCGGAATTTCCGTAGTTGTCTGACCGAAAAACGGAACGAAACCAGCAATGAGGCATGTGCAAGCCAATGTGCGCGTCGATTGGGATGGAACGAGTTCAGTAAACGAAAGGCTTGCTCGTAAGCCAGAACAGCGGCCAATAGGTAGATGTAAGGCAACAATCCAAGGGTCAGCCAAATCGGCAGGACGAATTCGAGAGCGAGATCGCTTAGTTGCGTCTCATGCCGGTCCAGATAGAGTTGTCGGGCTGAGTAAGCGATCAGGCTAAGTACCACTAGGCCGTGCAGCAATTCCAGGAATCTCTCTACGCGCCGGTATTCTGGACGCCGACCGGTAACCAACATCATCAGAGTGGCGGCTAGGATGAGACCTTGCAAGAGCAGTTCTGCCAGTAGGCTCATTGAATGCAGGTTCATGAAGTACTGGACAAACAAAACCACGCCTACCGTGCCCATCATTGTTTGCCTGACAAAATGCGGCTTGCTGCCTGCGCTCTGGCATTTGAAGAAGAGAACCCCGCCTGATCCAATCGCCCATATGAGGGTGGGTTTAGTTAGCGCGGCTTCCCATATTGAAAGCATCGATCCGACCCATAGTTCTAGTCCAATCCAGATGAACATGGTCGAGAGCGCGATGATGATTGAGGGCACAAAGAATGCTTGGATCAATGCCCGAAGATTCGACTTGCGCAACACGCGGGGCAAGAAATAGCAGGCGGCTACACTCAACCATATGAGCCCTGCGATCTCACGGTTGTTGAGCACCTTGAGAAATTCGCATCCATCCGTGGTTAGATCCATGGCTAGACCACTACAAAGTGTTCATAAATCCGATCAAGGGATGAGGAGCAAATTGATGCTATGGATTGCCGTCATTACGTTGGTCTTGGCTGCCGCCCAGTTGGCCTTGATCGTTTGTCCGGACTGACCCTAGATATTGGCGGTCCGGACGGCTTGATTCAGTGCAAAGATATTCTCGCCTTCTCGAATCAGCCCGATTTACGGTGCCATTTTTCCAACTCGCGCCAACCGTCTTCAGTTATGGAGTAGGAAAAGGACATACCTGATACGGCTATAAGAGGCGGATTCCACTTGATGTAGTTCCAGTTGTTGAGTTCTTCGAACCATCGAGGTGACCCAAAACTCCCCGGAAGCTCAAATCTGCGGGAGCCCCCTGCGAATATCGACATGAGAAACTCGATTTGCTGCTGCGAGAGCCTTTTGGCACTTCGCCGCACCTTGCTGCCACGACTTTCCCGAAGAGTCTTCCATGCTTCATCAAGCGCTTTGAACGCGAGGACGAAAAAGCCCAGTACAAGAACGATAGCCGCTGCCAACGCCCCCATTTCCGGCAAGTGCCCGAACCAGGAAATGTTGAAATGCGCGAGCGTAAGCACCACGGCCGCAGCAGTCGTAACCGCCGCGAGCAGCCACCATTCAGCCTTGCGTGCAAACGCAATCCAGCCGCTATCAGGAATACTCACGATTGGTTGATCGTTCTCTCTGAATATGTTTCGGGGAGCGCATCGCCAAAGGGGAAAGTCGGTAGCTATTGGCGGCCGCCGCCCGCTACAAGGCTCGCAAGTGCGCCAATGGCAGCGGAGCCCAATGCGACGAGAGAGTCTGGCACATTCAAGTTTTTCGCCGCCAGAACGATCGTGCCGAGAGCGGCAAGCACAGCCACGATCCCGAGGAATCCCACAACGATTCGATAAAACCTCCGATCGCTTATGTAGGCGGGCCGGCTGCGCTCATAGGCTTGGGGTTCATACCCGACGGGTGACCCCCAGGTTTGATCGCCTGCGGAGCCACCGGACTCCGCAGGCGAGGAAGGAGCGGGCTTGGTGTCGTCAGCGGGACGATCAGACACTGCCCGCTCCCGTAATGAATACCCGCTCCAGAGCTCCATCCTTCGTTCGAATCAGCACTTCTTCACCGCGCTCTATGCTTCGGGTAATACCTTCGGCGATAGCCAAAGCGCTGCTTACGGCGCTGGCCTTACTCCGAGAGTGAAGGCGCCGGGTCAGGGTTTCCGTGTTCTTGATGTCTCGGTCCGTAAGGTTCATCGTTACCTTGGTCATTTTCATGGGATGTCCCCTTATGTGTGTGATACCAGGCGAATCAAATCCGTCTGATGGATGGTTATCCTACACTATTTAGATGTATAATTGCCATATGCCAAAACGCTTATCGGACCTGCCGTCGCAGGGTGCGGCCCTCAGTGCTGCAATCGCACGTCAGCAGCTTGACTTGCGAAAGATTAGTCGAGTGGTGGACACGCGTTCCATTTTTCGAGATCTTGAGCGTATGCAGCGTATTGCCGGAGCCAGTTCCACTGTTCGGGATCTTGAGCGTATTCAGCGTACTGCTGCGGTCAGTTCCGCTGTTCGGGGCCTTGAACGCATTCAGCGTGTTGCCGTATCCAGTTCTGTCTTTCGAGACGTTCGGCGCATCGGCATGGCATTATCCGAGAACAACATTGCCAAGGATTGCCAACGAATCGCGGAAGCGCTGCAAACCCAGCAACAGCGAGCAATAAGCGCGCAACGATTGCTATTGAGATCCACAGCCTTTGACGCGCTGAAGCGCATCAAACGGGCAACCGAGCTTCGACAACGCCAATTGAGGTCCATTGCGCTGACGGTCAGTACCAGTCCTTTCGCAAATGCCGTGGAGCGCATGAATTTGGCGTTTTCCGGTAGCGCTTTCGCCAAGGATTTCCAGCGCATTACAGATGCCGGACGACTCATGCAGGCGCAAGTAGATGCCGCACGCCGTACTCTCAGGGCTGTGCCCGATTTCAGTCCTATGGAGCGTATGGGATTCTCTCTCTCGAGCGGATTGCGTCAGTCATTGACGGCAGCCGCGGAAACCGTGCCGTTCCCAAGCCCGCAAGACGCGAAAGAAGCAGCACGCGCCGCAAACATCGATAACGCTGCGGCAGCCAGTTCTTCCGATACGGTTGGTGCCGTTTCAGAGGAAGCGCATATCGAATGGAAGATCACAGTTTTCGTGGCCAAGCTACCGACATATTTCCCCCCATTGGAGGATCCACCGCCGAAGCACCGCTTGCATTAGTGGCGGACGGACCTTGCAATTTCCCGCGCGCTAACCGGCGGTCCAGTTCAATCTACCGGGTAGAGTCGTGGGAATCAGCGTTCCACGACATCAAGTGGGATGCCCAGACGCACGGATGCGTGCGGGCCTTTAGAAACAAGCAAGCGCTTCTTCAGCAGTGTGGAAAGTGCTTCGCGGCTGCGGGTGGGGCTATGTGCCGCCCCACCGTTACCCCGCCGAGTGCCGACAATAATGCCGGTTGTCATGCCGGAAGGGAATGTATATAAATCAGTAGCTTAATAACTCAAAATGCGGGTATACGGGTAAGTGAGTGCCGGTATTTGAGTTATTTCGGCTTGAATGAGTGGTGGGCCGTGAGGGAATCGAACCCGCAACCAATGGATTAAGAGTCCACTGCTCTACCTAGTTGAGCTAACGGCCCAGTGTGGGTGTGGCGTTGAACGGAACGCCAGCCGGTGGGGGTGCAATATTGCCACAGCCGGCGGTGAAGGGTGGGGTGGACGATGGGACTCGAACCCACGACGACCAGATCCACAATCTGGGGCTCTACCAACTGAACCGTCCATGCCGGAGTAAATTTCCCCAGTTGTTGGAGTGACCCCGTGAGATTGGACAACGGCGTGACGGGATTTAGTGGCTCCTTGGCCTGCGCAAGTGGTGATTGACTAAATCTAATATGCTACGCATACTCTGTTCTTGTCGGGTGCCCCTTTGGGGGCTCGATATGGCTTGCCCAGCCCGACATCATTAATCTCCTTGTGCACCCGAACCTGGGTCCGCGGTCGGAATTAATTCGGCAAGAGGGGATGCATCAGGCCAAACCTTCAAGCCATTCAAGAATCTGCTGTTGCGTCTTCGATAGAAGTTCGACAACAGCAAAGCCAGACCCATCGGAACAGTCAGTTTTTCTGATTGTTTTGGCTGTTTTCGTTGTCCGGCGCATTTTCCTTGCGGCGAAAAAGAGGAACTACCCATTTGCCGAATCTCGGCAACGCCACGACAAGGCTTAAGCTTCCTCCGAGCCATGGATTGCCGTTCCAGGCAATAATTCCAGCGACGGCCAATAAGATCACCAATACGAGAGTCGAGCTGTTAATCCTCTTGATGTTTATTTCGTGGTTGTCCCTGTTGCACCTCGATCGCTCCTTCTGTTCATGCCGTGCCTGATTGATGATTTCCCCGGGAATCTCTGGATTGACCTCCGCATAACCCTTCAGCAATCCTGGAGGTGGGATTGGCCCCTGAAACAAGAAGGAAAAGGACCGAGTGACCAGTTGCGTCTGACCGTCATCAGAAAAGGGCCCGGCATACCCCTGAACACTTTCCTCGACTAACTGCCGATCCTCGTCGGACAGGGAATCGACAAACTCCTGGAAGAGTTTCTCGATCTTGCGGTCGTGCGGCTTAGGGGCTGGTGGTTTTCCCTGGTCGCTCACTGAGGACTCGCATGCAAAGAAGAGTTAGCGCGTTAATCCTCTGCTCATGGTCATTCTGCACTTCGCAAAGCCGGTCGTGTACGTCTTGATTCGACTTGTATGTATTGAGAACGCGCTCCGATGCATTTTGAAAGTCCCTTCTTATGTTGTCCCTATCAGCCCGCAGGCCCTCGGGCCCTGCCTTAAGTGTCTTGAGGCTCAGGTCGTCAGGGAACGTGAACGCATCAGCCAGACAGTCCAGGAAACCAAGGCGAGCGGCTCGTTCCGGGACTGCCATCCCAGAACGCCACGCATTGTTTCTGAACCGATCAATGACCGATAAGGGATTTCGCACCGATTATTTCTCCTTCGCTTTTGAGTCCAGCGTCATCTTGGATGAGCCGTACGAACGGCATCCTACCAGACAGTTGGGGGCTTGGGTTTCGACCAGGGTTGGGGCACAGTCAGACTTGCTCTGCAGGGCAGCTGTAATCCTCACGGCAAGGGATTCTCGCAATCCTGGAGCGTTCTGAGTTCGCGGACAATACGGAAACTGTTCCTGAATGCGCACAATTTCCCGGGACAGTCAGTTCCTCGTGTCGGCGGATTAAAAGTGATTCACTGTCTGAATCTGCCACAGCCGGCGGTGAAGGGTGGGGTGGACGATGGGACTCGAACCCACGACGACCAGATCCACAATCTGGGGCTCTACCAACTGAGCTACGCCCACCACGGTTGTTGCTGCTGCCCGGCCCGCCGCCCGGCCCGCCGCCTGGGGCGCCGCTTCCGCCGATGGCGCGCCTGGCAGGACTCGAACCTGCAACCACCGGCTTAGAAGGCCGATGCTCTATCCGGTTGAGCTACAGGCGCATCGACTGGTTAGTCCGGGAAAGCGGCGGCCCTTTGGCGCAGTGGTCGGGGTAAACGGATTTGAACCGTTGACCTTCTGCTCCCAAAGCAGACGCGCTACCAGACTGCGCCATACCCCGCCGCGTGCCGAGCCAGCGGTGGGCATGATAACACTGGCGGGAGTTTGGGAGGTCGGGACGACCTCCCTCCCAGGGTGACGCCCTCGCTCTCTTCCTTCTTACGTGGCGGGTTCGGCGTAGGCGTCTATGTTGCGGGCTTCGGGCGACAGCTCGGACAGGATGAGCTTGTGGCGGTAGAAGCGGTCGATGCCGGGAGGGCCCATGCGGGAGCGGCCCAGTCCGGACAGGTTGAAGGGGTCCTGCTCGAACTCGTGGACTGAGCCCGACAGCGAGGCTTCATTGACGCTGACTACGCCGCCGTTCAGGCGCCGGCCCACTTCCACGCCTTCTTCCTCGGTTCCGGCGAAGACGTTGGCGCTCAGGCCGTAGCGTGAATCGTTGGCCAGTTCGACGGCCTCGTCGATGCTGTCGAAGGGCATGACGGGCAGCACCGGCCCGAAGGTCTCGTCGGTCATGATGCGCATCGTGTGGTCGACGCCGCTTACGACGGTCGCGGGATACCAGGTGCCACCGTTATCGACGGGCTTGCCCCCGCAATGCACGGTCGCGCCCTTCTCGACGGCGTCGTCGATGTGCGACTGGATGGTCGCGAGCTGCTTCTCGAAGATCAGCGGGCCGATGTGGCCCTTGTCGGGCGCTTCGGTGTTGAGCGTTACGTTGGCGGCCAGTTCCGCGAGCCGTTCGACCAGCGCGTCGTGAATCGGGCGGGCCACGTAGATGCGCTCCACGGACTGGCAGGCCTGGCCGGTGGCCGCCACCGAGCCGCGCAACAGGACCTGGGCGGTGCGCTCCAGGTCCGCCGACTCCAGGACGATGGCCGGGTCCTTGCCGCCCATTTCCAGGAACGCGGGGATGAAGTTGCTGGCCGCGCGCTCGGCGACGAGCCGGCCGGTGCGCACGCTGCCCGTGAAACAGACGGCGTCCGAGTTGTCGATCACGGCCTCGCCGGTCGCCCCGGCGCCCATGGCGTAATCGACCACGTCGGCAAGTCCGGGCACCTGGGCGAAGCACTCGCGAACGGGGTCGGCGTGACGGGGCGTGATCTCGCTGGGCTTGTAGAGGATCGCACTACCCGCGATCAGCGCTGGCACCGAGTCGATCATTCCCAGCAGGAAAGGGAAGTTCCAGGGCGAGATGATGCCCACCAGCGGGAAGGGGACCAGTTGGGTGCGCGCCATGATCGTGGGCACCGAGCTGTTGCGGGCGGCTTCGTTCTTGATGATTTCCCGGGCGAATCCGGCCATCCGGTCGGTCATGTGCTTGAGGTTGTCGATCTCGATGTGCGTGATCAGGACCCGGCCGGTATCCGCCACCAGCGCGTCGAAGATCGCTTGGCGGTTGTCCTGCACGGCGTCGGCGAAAGCGTTGAGCGCCTCGATGCGTTTCTCCAGCCCCAGGTCCAGCCATTCGGGCTGGTTCATGCGCAGGCGGTCGGCGGTGGACGCGACCTCGTCGGGCGTGGCGGGCTTGATGACGCAGTCGCGCTCGCCGGTGCGCGGGTTGCGGACGTGGATCGGGGCGAATGAGGCGGATGCATTCATGGGCCTGAAGTCTCCGGGGTTGAAGAGGCAGGCATTTTGCCATGATTGCCGTTTACTGCGTTCGGATGCGCACTCCCAGGAAGACGCGCCGGCCCCGAGGATCGGCGGAGCGGGGATCGTAGCTGCCGGCCACGGCAACGTAGGGCGGGTCCTCGTCGAGCAGGTTGGCTGCGCCGAGCGTCAGGGTCGTTTCGTAATCGGCGCCGAGGCCAGCCCCGAAACCGGGGAAGCCGCCGAACGACCAGCGGACGTTCGTGTCCAGCGTGGTGAAGCTGTCGATGGAACCGCCGCCGTCGTCGTCATAGCCGCCAACGTGGCGCGCCAGGCCGTTGATTTCCCACGAACCCCTTGCCCAGGACAGGCCGGCCGCGCCCCGGAATTCCTGGTTGGGCGCGCCCACGTTGGCCCGGTTGAGCTTGCCCAGTGCATCGATTTCGACGCCCGCGTTCGTTACGTCGTAACTGAACAGCCAGGTGGCCTCGGCCCAGCCCGAGAACAGTCCCGCGCCTGTATCCACGCTGCTGCGCGCCGAAAGATCGACGCCCGTGGTTTCGATCCGGTCGGCATTGATGAACGCCACGTTGACGATGGAGACGGTGCCGGCGGAAGTCCGTTCGATGCGCTCATCAAACGGATCGGCGTTGACGATCGCCTGCGCGTTCTCCTTGCGCAGCACGTCCTCGAACTCGTAGCGCCAGAAGTCGGCGCTCAGCGCCCAGGATGCGCTTCCCTGCCAGGTAACGCCCAGGTTGTATGCGCTGGACGTTTCCGGTTGCAGCGTCGGGTCGCCCAGCGTGCGGCGGCCGGCGAAGGTCCTCGATCCGTCGTGATCGACGATATTGCTGAAATTGGTCTGCGCGCCGCGGGTCTGAAATGGCGAAGGCGCCCGGAAGGAAGTGCTGTAGGAGCCCCGCAGCGACAACGTGTCCAATGGCCGGAACAGGAGCGTGACTTTCGGGTCCAGCGTATTGCCCACGCCGGACCCGTAGTCCTCGTAGCGCAACGCGCCGGTTACTTCCAGGTTGCCGGTCAGCGGCAGCCAGGCCTCGCCATAGACGGCATAGACGGAATCGTCCGCGTCGAAGTCGGGGTTGCCGATCAGGAACGCCCAGCCGTCCTGGCGGGTCACGGTGTCGTAGCGGAAGTCCAGCGACTGTTGCCGATACTGGGCGCCAACGGCGTAGGCGCCCCCGAAAACGGGCAGAGAGCCGTTGATGTTGGCCTCGACGGTCGTCATTTGCGAGTCGCCCAGGCCGATGTAGTCGCCGATGATGAACTCGTACAGTTCCCGTCCATTGGCGAGCGGCGAGCCGGGACTGGCCTCGAAGTTGGAGCTGAACGGGTTGAAGAACAGGCAGCCGTTCTGTCCGGGCGTCCGGTCGGATCCCGACGTGCAGCCGCTGCCGCCGAAGCCGTTCAGCGCGGCCTGGAAGTTCGCCGCGTGCACGTCGCGGGGGTTGAGCAGGGCGTCGTTGGCGCCGTAGACCACGGAGAGGTTCCAGGACGCAGAATCCGTGAGTTCGCCCTCAATGCCGGCGGCGATCCTCAGGGTTTCGTGGTCGTAGTAGTTGACTTCGGGCGGATGTCCGTAGCCGTACGGGCGTCCCTGGAAGAATACGTCCTCGCCGTAGGGATTGGCCGGGTGATACGCGGGCACTACGGGTGTGCTCAGCACCGGGAAGCTCGGCGACACCTCGCGGTTGGTGTCGTTTCTGGCGTAGCCGACTTCGGCCCAGAGAGACGCTTTTCCGCCCCGGTTCCAGTCGCCCTGGCCCCAAAGCTGCAGCCGTCGTTCGTTGGGCACCGAAGTCAGTTGCGGGCCGTAATCGAAACGGCAGATTTCGCTGGCTCCGGTGAGCTGCTGCAGGAGTCCCTCGTAGCGCGCACAGCCCGGATCGGCTACCGTTCGTCCCAGAGACGGCACGTTGAAGCTGCCCGGATTGCCGAAGCCGCTGGTGGCGGGCCGCAGCCAATCGACTTCGGCCAGCAGCAGGCTGGTGCGGTTCAGGTAGCTGGCGGCGACCAGGAATTCGCCGCCGCCACCGCCGAATTCGCCGCCATAGACCGCATCGACGGTCAGGTCCTCCTGGGAGCCGTCGTTGGTGCGCGCGCGGAACTCCGTCTGCAACTCAAAACCCCGGTAGCCGCTACGGGTAATGAAGTTGACGACGCCGGCCACCGCCTCGGAACCGTAAATCGCCGCGGCCCCATCCTTGAGGATCTCCACACGTCCTATGGCCAGCATGGGCGCCAGGGCCGCCAGGTCCACGAAACTTGAACCGTTGTCGGTCTGCGCCGAGGAAAGCACCTGCCGCCTGCCGTTCACGAGCACCAGGGTGGAGGCCACGCCCAGTCCGCGCAGGTTGACGTTGGCCGTGCCCCCTGTCCAGTTCTGCGTCAGATTGTCGGCATTGTTCTCCGCGCCCGCGTTGATCGAGAGGACGCCCACCATGTCGCGAATGTCCTTGAGCCCTGCGTCCGTCAGTTCCGGCCCTTCGTGAATCGTGAGCGGCGACGGGGAATCGCTCTGCCGGCTGATCCGGCTGCCGGTCCTGGCCGTGACGACGATCTCATCGATCGTGTCCGCCTGCTCGCTTTGATTGCTTTGCGCCGCGGTGTTCGATGCGGCCAGCGCCGTTGCCAGCATCAGCGCGAGCGCGAAGCCTGTCGGCGTTACTTTCCCCCGCAACATGGCCGGATTATAGGGAGTAGGCGCCTTCCGCCGTGCCGACGATCACGACTTCGGGGCGGTGGTGCGCGAACAGTCCCACGGTCACGACACCTGGTATCTGGTTGATTTCGGTTTCCATTTCCACCGGATCGAGGATTTTCAGGTTGTGCACGTCGAGGATCTCGTTGCCGTAGTCGGTGATTACGCCTTCGCGGTACTGCGGCTGGCCGCGCATTTCAACGAGCTTGCGGGCCACCGCCGAGCGCGCCATCGGGATAACCTCGACGGGCAGGGGGAACTTGCCGAGCAGCTTGACCCGCTTGGTTTCGTCCACGATGCAGACGAACCGCCGCGAGGACGCCACGAGTATTTTTTCGCCGGTCAGCGCGGCCCCGCCGCCCTTGATCAGGCGCCGGTGGTCGTCGGTCTCGTCGGCGCCGTCCACGTAGAGGTCCAGCGTGCCGCATTGGCTCAGGGGCGATACCTCGAATCCGAGATCGTTCAGCAGATCGGTGGTTGCCTGCGAGCTGGATGCAACGGCCGTGATCCGGTCGCGGACTTCCGGGAGCAGCGCGATGAACTCGTTGGTGGTGCTGCCCGTGCCTACGCCCAGGCGGCAGTCGTGGCGGATGTGCTCGATCGCGGCCCGCGCGGCGTTGCGCTTGGCCGCCAGCGCTGCCTCTTTATCGGTCTTTTTCGATCGCAATCGGCTTTACCGTCGTTGCGGAGGCGAGAAATCGTCTCGCCGGTTCCCGGGTGCCGCCATTATATGGAGCGGGCGGCTTCCCCCAGGGGACGAGGGCATGTCCCTCGAGGCGTCCCGCCCTCAAAGCGAGAACTTCCCCCCGGGCGCGAGGGCGACCCGCCCTCCATCACCGCCGAAACTCGTGGATCTGCCTTTCGGTGATCACCGCATCTACCGGCACGTCAGTCGCCTTCGCGTCGAGCTGCCCAACCTGCTGGAAGTCGTAGCCCAGACCCACCAGCAAAGGCCGCCGCCAGTTCTTCGCGGTATTGCGAAACGCGAACGCCCGATCGTAGTAGCCGCCGCCTTGTCCCAGGCGGTTGCCGTCGGAGTCGAAGGCCACCAGCGGCACGAGAACCACGTTCGGCCGCCTCGCGCTTACCCAGCTCCTGGGGCGCCATTCCGGCTCGAGTATTCCCCAACGGTTCGGCGTCAGCGCCTGGCCGGGATCGTACGGCGCGAACCGCATGTGCCGGCCGACGACCACGGGCAGCTGCACGTCCACGCCGCGCCCCAGCGCCCATTCGATGATCGGCTCGCAGGACATTTCGCCGCGGTGGGCCATGTAGGCCGCGATGCAGCGTGCGTGTTGCAGCGCCGGCAGGGTGCGCGCCAGTTGTGCGCAGTTCTCGGCGGCTTCGTCGCGCTGGGAGGCGCTCAGGTTCGCGCGCGCCTTGCGCAGTGGGGAGCGCAGGTCGTCGATCAGCCTGCGGCTTGTGCCTTGGCGCCGTCGGCGGCAGCGGCTTTTTCGAGGCGCCGTTCGACGCGCCGGCGGACGCTGCGCACGCTATCGATGGTTTCGGTGGCGCTGCTGTCCTTGTCACGCTGCGATTGCAGCAGGTTGGTGGCGAGCCTCAGGGCCGCCAGCATAAAGACGTTGGTCGTGTCGAGCAGGGGGTCCGCGTGCTGCACGTTCTCGATCTGCTCGTCAAGCAGGGACGCCGCGCTCTTCAGCACCTCGCGGTCCCCGGGTTCGCAGGCGATTGTGTGATCCTCGCCCAGGATTCGAAGCCTGACAGTCTCGAACTTTTCGGTCACACGCTGCGTTCCATGCTGCGCAGCCGCTGAACCATCTCGGCGACCCGCTGGCGTGCTTCCTCCCGGGTATTGAACAGCCTGGAGCGCTCGCCCTGAAGCTTCTCGCACTGGGTCAGCAGCGCGGCATTCTCGCGGCGCAGCTGATCGTTCAGGTCGAGTAGTTCGTCGACGCGCTCCGACAGCAATTCAATCTCGTTGTGCAGGTTTTGTTTCTGTGCCATGACCCGCGAATATAGCACGGAACCCCCTCCCTCCCGGGTTGAGCGAGCGGCTAAAATCGGCAAATGCTCCAGGCTCAGGACTTCGCCCGCCGGCGCCGCGCCCTCCTCGGCGCGCTCGGTCCCGGCTGTGCGGCCATCGTTCCCGCGAGCCCGGTGAGGGTCCGCAGCCGCGACGTGGATTACCCCTATCGACCGGACACGAACCTGCTCTATCTGACCGGTTTCCGCGAGCCGGAGGCAGTGGCCGTGCTCGTGCCGGGCCGCGCCGACGGCGAGTTCGTGCTGTTCTGCCGCGACCGCGACCCCCTGCGCGAGTTGTGGGACGGCAAGCGCGCCGGTCCTGAGGGCGCGAAGGAACAATTCGGCGCCGATAGCGCCTATCCCATCGAAGCGCTGGACGAGGTCATGCCCGGTTTGCTCAAGGGCTGCGACACCGTGCACTACGACCTCGGCAGCAACCCGGCATTCGAGGCGCGGCTGGGCGGATGGCTGAAGAAAATGCGCGACGGGTCCAAGGAGCGCAACAAGGCGCCGGTGCAGGTTGCCGCGCTGGACTTTTATCTTCACGAAATGCGCCTGTGCAAGCACGAAACGGAGCTGGAATGCATGCGCAGTTCCGCGGCGGTGGCCGTGGACGCCCACAAGCGGGGGATGCGGCGCACCCGCCCGGACCTGTACGAGTACCAGGTGGAAGCGGAGATCGTCTATCGCTTCAACCAGAGCGGGGCGACCGAGTCGTATCCGTCGATCGTCGCCTCCGGCGCCAATGCCTGCATCCTGCATTACAACGAGAACACGAGCCGGATGCGCGACGGCGACCTGCTGCTGGTTGACGCCGGCTGCGAACTCGAAGGCTACGCGTCGGACATTACCCGGACCTGGCCGGTCGGCGGCGCGTACACGCCCGAGCAGCGCGCCGTCTACGAGATCGTGCTGGAAGCGCAGCGGGCGGCGATCGAAAAGATGGAACCCGGCGCGGCCATCCTCGACCCGCACCATGCCGCCATCGACGTGATCACGCGCGGGCTCAAGCGGATCGGACTGCTCAAGGGCAAGGTGTCCGAGCTGGTTCGCGACGAGGCCTACCGGGAGTTCTTCATGCACCGCACCTCGCACTGGCTGGGGATGGACGTGCACGACGTCGGCGACTATGAGACCGACGGCAAACCGAGAAAGCTCGAACCCGGCATGTGCTGCACCGTCGAACCGGGCATCTATATCGCTCCAGATAACGGCGGCGTGCCCAAGGGGTTCCGCGAAATCGGGATTCGGATCGAGGACGACGTGGCGGTGACCGAGTCCGGGCACGAGGTGCTGACGGCCGCGCTCACGAAAGACCCGGACGAAATCGAAGCGCTGGTCGGCTCCGGCTGATGTACGCGGTCCTGGTGGCCGGCGGCGGGCTGACGGGCGCCAGCCTCGCGGTCGCGCTGGCGGACCTGGGACTGAAGGTCGCCGTGGTCGAGGCGGTTCCGCCGGAGGACCCGGGCCAGCCCAGCCTCGACGACCGCACCAGCGCGATCGCCCGCACCGGCGTTCGCATCCTCGAGAACCTGGGCGTCTGGACGCGGCTTGCCGAGACGCCGAGCCCGATACGGGCCGTGGAGATTTCCGAGCGCGGCTGCTTCGGGGGCGCGCGGATCGACGCCGCTTCGCAGGGGCTGGACAGCCTCGGCAGCGTGGTACGCAACCGCGTGTTGGGGCAGGCCTTGTGGGAGCGGCTGCGCGAGTCGGATTGCATCGACATCTTTTGTCCGGCCAGGGTGCGTTCGGTGGAGATGGAGGCCGACCGGGTGCGCGTCAGCGTCAAGGCCGATTCCGGGAAGGCGAAGACGCTCGACGCCCGTTTGCTGGCAGTGGCGGAAGGCGCGCGCTCGCCGTTGCGCGAGAAGTTCGGAATTGCCGCCGAGCACAAAGAATACCCGCAGGTCGCGCTGACGGGCCTGGCCGAGGTCCGCAGGGTAATCCGGCCGGACACCGCCTGGGAGCGCTTTACCGTCGATGGCCCGCTGGCCGTGCTGCCGGCGGGCGGGCGACGCTACGGGTTCGTGATCGTGACGAACCGGGGCGCGGAAAGACTCGGGGACATGAGCGACGCGGACCTGCTGGGTCACTTGCAGGAGCTCATGGGCTACCGCGCCGGGGAGTTCGTCGCTATCGGGCCTCGCGCCGCGTATCCGCTGGCGCTGGACCGGGCGGAGCGGGTGACTGCGCCGCGTTCGGTGCTGGTGGGCGCAGCGGCCAACAGCGTCCATCCGCTGGTTGCCCAGGGGTTCAACCTGGCGCTGCGCGACGTAGCGGCGCTGTCGGAAACGCTGGCGGTCGCCGGACGGCCGCCTGCCGACCCCGGCGATCCGGCCCTGCTGACGCGATACGCCTCGTGGCGGCGGCAGGACCAGGCCAACGTCGTCCGATTTACCGACGGCCTCGCGCGGCTGAGCCGGAGCGCCTGGCTGCGCCCGCTGCGCGGACTGGGCCTGCAGGCGTTCGACATTCTGCCGCAAGCGAAGCCGCAGCTGGCGCGTTTCGCACTGGGGCAGGGCGGGCGCATGTCGCGGCTCGCGCGCGGACTGCCTTTATGAATGCGCGCTTTCAGGCCGCGGTCGCCGGTGGCGGGGCCGTGGGCCTGGCCTGCGCGCTGCTGCTCAACCGCCGCTGCGACTGGAACGTCGCGCTGGTGGAGCGGTCCGCTCCGCGGGAAACGGAAGGCGAGGGACCGCAACGCGCACTGACGCTATCCCCCGGCGCCGTGGAAACGCTGACGGAATGCGGCCTGAGTCCTGGGAGGGAGGACGTCCCGCCCTCCACGAGGACGAGACGTCCTCGCTCCCAGGAATTCCGGGCGCACGCGTTTTCGCGAATGGTCGTGTGGCGGGGAGAAGGCGGACCGGCGTCCGGGAACTCGATCACTTTCGACGCGGCCGAGCTGGGCGCCCGGATGCTGGGCTGCGTGGCCCACGAGGCGCCGCTGCGGCGCGCGCTCTGGAATCGGGCGCAAGAGTGCAAGGGGATTCGCGTTTACTCCGGCGCGGCGCTGGCGTCCGTTCGGATCGACGAGGACTGCGGTTACCTCGATCTGGACAACGGCGAGGAGATCGGCGCCGAACTCCTGATTGGCGCGGACGGAGCGCAATCGAAGCTGCGTTCGGCGCTGGGGATCGAATTCCGTTCCACCGGCTACGGCCAGACCGGACTGGTGTTCGAGGCGGACTGCAGCGAGCCCGGCGGGGACACGGCCTGGCAGCGGTTTGAAGACGACGGCGTCCTGGCATTGCTGCCGTTGAGCGAGAGCCGGATGAGCATCGTCTGGAGCCTGCCCGACGAGAGGGCGGAACGACTCAAGCGGCTCGACGACAAGGGCCTGGGGGCCGAGTTGAACAAAGCCGGCGCGGGGGTGGCCGGCGAACTCGTTCCCGTCACGCCGATTGCCTCGTTTCCCCTGCGCCGCGGCCGGGCGGAGCAGGCCTGCGGGGAACGCTACGCACTGGTGGGGGAAGCGGCGCGCACCGTGCACCCGCTTGCAGGGCAGGGGCTCAACCTGGGGCTGGGCGACGCGGAGGCGCTGGCGCGCGTCTGTGCCGGCCAGGGCGATGCGCTGATAGGCGACGCGCGCGTGCTGGGCCGTTTCGCTCGCGAGCGGGCCCACTACGGCGAGGAAATGTCATTCGGGATTCACGCGATCAACGCGGCCTTCGAAGGTGCGATGGCGCCGCTGGCTGCTCTGGGGATGGGCGCGGTGGACCGGGCGCCGCCGCTGAAGCGGGCACTGGCGGCGCGCGCGATGCGCTGACGTTCCCCCCGAGTCGCAGCGGGAGTGTCCAGCCTTGCCCCTGCCTGCAGGGAGTATTGGAGGCAGGGATGCCGGAGCAAGCTACAGGGATGTATTCATGCGTCTCCCGGCAGGCAGGGGCAAGGCTGGACGCGGGCATGCCCTCGCTCCCAAGGGCGTTTCTCAGTTGCTGAGGCTTGTGCGCTCCCACTGGCCGTCGCTCAGGCGCAGGCGCGAGCTTGGCCAGTAGGCGGGGTCGAGCTTGACGGTGGCCACCTTGGTCGCGCCGGTGGGCGTTATGCCCTCGACGCGAACGATGGGCTTGTCTCCCGCCATCTGAAGCGCGCCGGCGAACTCGCCCAGGCTGGCAACGGGCTGCCCGTCCAGCGCGGTGACCTGCAAGTAGCGGATCGGCAGCAGGTAGCGGTGGGCAGGCGACCCGTAGGTGTAGTGCTGGATCGTGACGCCCTGCGGCCGGATCGCGAGCTGGGCCGCCATTCCGCGCTGCGGTTCCTGAATCAGCGCGCCGGCCCAGAACAGGACCTCCCGCAGTCCCTCCCAGCCCAGTTCCACCGTGTCGAAATCGAGCTTCACTTCTTCGCCGTTGCGCCAGACCAGCAACTCGGCCCGCGGCTGGCCGGCCACGGCCTGCTCGACTTCCCGCGGCCGCGTGGCCATCCGGCCGTTGATCGTCAGCAACAGGTCCCCCGGGCGCACCTGGTCGGCGGCGGGCGTGCCGGCCACGGTCCGCTCCGCCATCAGCACCTGGCGGCGTTCCCGGTCGTGCTCTTCCACCTGCAGCCGCCAGTCCTCCGGCAGTCCGCGTCGCAGGGCCACCGACAGCGGCGCGCGCTGCCACTCGACCTCCAGCGAACGCCAGGAAGCCTCCCGCCGAAGGTGATCGAGCATCACCCGGACGTGTTCGATCGGAAGGCCGGCGACGATCTCGTTGGGGCGGTTTCTCGATCCCGACGCGAAACTGCTCCAAAGCGCCGAAACCCGGGCACGGGAATCCAGCAGCACGCCGGAAATCTGCACGTCGGCGTTCTCCACTTCCAGTATTTCGAGGTTGGCCTCGCGAAAGCCGCCGAAATTCGACGGCATTACATTGATCGGCTTCAGATCGCCGGCTTCGTAGGACCGGATCACCGGTTCCAGGTCGGGGCGAAAACCGGCCAGGAAGATTTCCTCGCCCGCCCGGGGCGCCCGCGGAGCGAAAACCGCGACCCGCAGGGGCGTGTCGCCCAGCAGCGCCGGGTCGTACTGGAGCACGGCGAGGTTGTGCACCGGGTGGATGGCGGCGACCCGGGCCGTGACCTCCAGCGTTCCGTTGAAGGTCAGCACCGCGTCGCCCATGGTCTCGGGCACGGTATTGCGGTCCACGACGACCCAGCCCCTTTCGGTGTCCACGATCAGGCCCGCGCCGTAATAATGCTGCCCGTTGACCGCGGACACGACGTACGGCATGTCGAAGCGCACGTGCACCAGCGAAGATGCGATCCGGCGCAGCCGCGAATCGTCGAACTCGCGCGGCTGGGTCATACGGGCCTCGGGCGCCCCGGCCGCCGCGGCCGCAGCGAGCGGGCGGCACGACCAGTCCTGGCTGGTCTCGCCCTGCCGGCAGCGTTCGGCCGCGAACCAGCCCCGGCCGGTGCGGGCGCTGCGCACCTGGTTGGCGCGCGGGTTGCGCGGCGTGCTGTAGCGGAGCTGGGCCACGTCTTCATGCCCCAGCACCGACAGGGCCTGTTCGACGTCGTTCAGCGTCTCCAGCGGCCGTCCGTTGATTTCGCGCAGGATCGAGCCGTTCTCGATCGCGGCCAGGCCCAGCATGTAGCCGGGTTGCGCCACGTAGATCGTGTTCAGCGGCACGTTGAAATGACGGGCCTGCTGATACGAGGTCGGGTGCAGATAGGCCCCGCCGAAAGCGATGTACTCGCTCGGCGTGACCGCGTGCAGGTCGCTCACCTCGATGACCGCTTCCATCACGCGTCCGCGGCGTTCGATCAGCAGCGATACCGGCTGGCCGACGCTTCCGTCGAGCACGGTTTCCAGGCGCAGGAAGTCGGGAAACTCCTCGTCTTCGATCCGCAGCAGGATGTCGCCCGGCATCAATGCGGATGAAGCCGCGGACCCCTGCAAGGTCGAGCGCACGACCAGCAGGCCGGCGCTGTCCGGATAGGCCGCCCGGGCGTCGGCCTCGGCCTCCTCTCCCAGCCCCAGCCGTCGCAGTTCGTCGTACGGCAACTGCTCGAAGGTGGTCAGCAGGCCGCCGCGCGGCACCGGCTTGCCTTCCTGTACCAGCGCCAGCGCCCGGCGAACCCGTTCCAGCGGCAGGAAATAACTGGTTTGCGCGCGCACCTGGCCGCCCGCGTTCAGGGCCACAGCGCGGCCCTCGATATCGATGACGGGGCTGCCGGAAGAGCCGCCGGAGGTGCCGGAAGCGGCCTGGATATAGAAGGTATTGAAGTCGTTGTAGCGGCCGAAACCGTAGTTCGGGGCGGTGCGGTCCAGCCGCGCGATGGTTCCGGCAAGAATCGAGAACCGCTCGCCCGCGTCATTGCCCACGACGCGGATTTCACGCCCGAGCTGTGCTGCTTCGGGGGCGAGCTCCAGACCCTCGGGCCGGATGTGGCGGAGCGCGGCCGGGTCGTAGCGCAAGAAGCCGAAATCGTGCACGGGATCGGCGTAGAGGCGCTCAAGTTCGATCTCCTCCTGGTTGGCGAACAGCGCCTCGCCCTTCACCGGGCCGGTCGATACGATGTGCCGGTTGGTCAGGATGATCCCGCGCTCGGCGTCCACGACGAAGCCGGTCCCGTCGAGCAGCGTGTTGGACTCGGTGTCGAAGGGCCGTGTCTTGTTGACCCTCAGGGAAACGACCGAGGGGCGGATCTCCTCCAGCGTCTTCCGCCAGGCGGCCTCGTTATCCTGCGCCTGCGCGGTCAGGCAAAGCAGCGTCAGTCCCGCCCCCGCCCAGGTCAATCTCATAGCCGTAGTTCTCCTTGAATTCACGCTCAAGCCGCTCTCGATCAAATCGATGATTCTGCGTTCCGGCGCTGCCCGCCTTGATCGCGCCCAGCAGCGCCGCCAGCCTTCCCGAGTCTTTCCAGTCCCATCCTCTCACGATACCGTAAGCCAGTCCCGCCCGGAAGGCGTCGCCGCAACCGGTGGGGTCCACGACCTCTTCGACGCGCGCGGGCGGAATGGTTTCGCATTCATCCGCATGGTAGATCCTGGCGCCCTGCGCGCCTTCCGTCACGATCAGCGCTTCGACCTCGGAGCAGATCCGCTCCCGGTTCCAGCCGGAGGCGCGCTTCAGCATTTCCGCTTCGTAGCTGTTGACCGCCACCCAGGACGCCATGCGGATGAAGTCGCGCAGTTCCTCACCGCTGAAGTTGGGAAGCCCCTGGCCCGGATCGAACATAAACGGTAGGCCGGACTCGTGCATCTGCCGGGCGTGGTCGAGCATGGCCTGGCGGCCGTCCGGTGAAATCAGCCCCAGTTGCGCGCCCGTGTCCGCCGGCAGTTCCCGGCAGTGCGCGTGGTTCATGGCGCCGGGATGGAAGGCGGTGATCTGGTTGTCGTCCAGGTCGGTGATGATGTAGGCCTGCGCGGTGAGCTGGTCGGGCAGTTCGCTGATCAGCGCCGTGTCCATTCCCAGTTGCTCGATGCGCCGGCGGTAGGGGGCGAAATCGCTGCCGGCGGCGGCCAGCATGAGCGGCCGGTCGCCCAGCAGCGTCAGGCTGTAGGCGATGTTTCCGGCGCAGCCGCCGAATTCGCGCCGGAATTCGGGAACCTCGAAGGCTACGTTGAGGATGTGTACCTTGTCCGGAAGGATCTGTTCGCCGAAGCGACCGCGAAACAGCATGATGTTGTCGTAGGCAAGCGAGCCGCAGACAACGGCGGTGCGGGCTCCCGGCATGGGACCGGCGGACTCCATCGCTCAGCTGCGCACGCCACCCCGGGAGAGAGGGCGTCCCGCCCTCCGCGAAGGCGAGACGGCCGCGAGGGACATGCCCTCGCTCCCAGGCACTGAATGATTAATCGGCGTCAGGATGCGCTCAGCGACGAAAATTCCGCGGCAAAGTCCGCTTGCGCCTCCCCGTCCTCGGCGTGAATCTCGAACACCTTGTTGAGCGCCGCTTCGTGCGCCAGCGCCGAGACGCAGACCCGCGCCACGTCGGCGCGCGTGATCCAGATGCCCTCCGATTGGGTATCGCCCTGCTCGAAGATGACGGTCTGCTTGCCGCCGGGATCGTCGCTCAGGCCCCCCGGCCTGACGATCGTGTAGGGAATCCCGCTGGCCGCCACCGCTTCCTCTCCCCTGCGCTTCCAGATCAGGATGTTGTTGAACATCCGGTTCAGGTAGTGATCGTCGTCGGTCACGCCCCGCGAGGAAACCAGCACGTACTGGCCGACTCCTGCCGCCAGCGCCGCTTCGGCCAGGTTGCGGGCGCCTTCGAAGTCCACGTGTTCGGCGGAGTTCTCGGGGCCTCCGCTGGCGCTGGCCGTGTTGATCACGGCCCCTACGCCGTCCAGCGCGGCGGCGATGCTGGCCGGATCCTTGAGATCGCCCACCACCGCTTCCACGTCGGCGCCCAGGCGTTCGACGGCCTTGGCCGAGTTGCGCACGAAGGCGCGCACCGGGTAGCCCTTGGCCTGCAGCTGCTGGACGACCAGCGTGCCCGTCTTGCCCGTGGCTCCCGCCACCAGCACCAGGGGTTTCATGTCTCCCTCCGCGGCCGCTTCTTCCGCCTCAGCCGGAGCTACCTGTCCGGACACGGCGATCAGCAAGGAGGCCGCAACGGCGGCAGGCAGCGATATGAACGTACGCATGGTTGTTCCCCGAGTGATTCAGGGCGCGTATGTTAACCAATATTCGCGCCGTCAGGCTTTAAGGGCGCGCAATCCGACCGCGTGGCGGATGTCCCTCATCAGCGGTTCGCTGATTTCCCGGGCCCGCGCCGCGCCGCGCTTCAGTTCGGCCTCGACGTCGCCGGGGTTGGCGATCAGGCGGTCGTAAACCTCCCTTCCCGGCGCCAGCAACGCGTCGAGGTATTCGAAAAGTTCGTTCTTCATCTCCGCCCAGCCGATACCCGCCGCGTATCGCTCGCGCATCGCGGCGGTCTCTTCCGGACTCGCGACGGAGCGGTACAGGTCGAACAGCAGACTGTCGTCCGGGTCCTTGGGCTCGCCGGGCGCCTGCGAGTTGGTCCTGATCCGCATGACGTATTTGCGCAGTTGTTTCGCGGGGCAGAACAGAGGCACGACGTTGCCGTAGCTCTTGGACATCTTCCGCCCGTCCGGGCCCAGCAGCACCGCGCGGTGCTCGTCGATGTCGGCTTGAGGCACGGTCAGCAGTTCGCCGTAGTGATGGTTGAAGCGCTGGGCGATGTCGCGGGCCATTTCCACGTGCTGGCGCTGGTCCTTGCCCACCGGCACCCGGTCGGCCTTGAACATCAGGATGTCGGCGGCCATCAGGATGGGGTAGCAGAACAGGCCCATCGTGATCCCGCGGTCCAGGTCGGCCACGCCGGCTTCCCGGTTGGCGTCGTTCGCGGCCTTGTAGGCGTGCGAGCGGTTCATCAGGCCCTTGGCCGTGAGCGTGGTAAGGACCCAGGTCAGCTCCGGGATCTCGGGGATGTCCGATTGCCGGTAAAACACCGCGTTTTCGGTGTCCAGGCCAGCTGCCAGCCAGGCGGCGGCGACTTCCAGGCTGGACTGCGCCACTTCATTGGCATCGCGGTTCTTGACCAGCGCGTGGAAGTCGGCCAGGAAGAAGAAGCTGCACCCGGCCGGCGCGCTGCGGCTCGCCTCCACCGCCGGACGTATGGCACCCACGTAGTTGCCCAGGTGCGGCGTGCCGGTGGTGGTGATCCCGGTGAGCGTGATGAGTTGCTTATCGTTCATCGGCGCGGGCTAGGAGCTTGCGCCGCAGGAGCATCGCGGTCTTTTGCAGTGGGGTATGCAGGCCGGAATGGCGACCGAAACGGCCCATAAGTGGGATATGCTCATGCCTTTGCGCGTCTTATAGAAGATCGTGGCCCATCAGAATTTTCTACGGCGCAGGCTCCTGGCCGTCCTTGCGTTCAAACGGCTTTCACGGCGCGTCGGCCAGTTCGTTCATGGCCTCGGCCAGCTGGAAATCGAGCCCGGTGATGCCGCCAGCCTCGTGCGTGCTCAGATGCACATCCACCTTCGACCAGACGTTGAACCACTCGGGATGGTGGTTGAGCCGCTCGGCGGCCAGCGCGGCGCCGACCATGAAAGCGAAGGCCCGCCGGAAGTCCGCAAAGCGGAACGAACGGTGCAGCTTGCCGTCGTCCAGGCTCCAGCCCGGCAGCGCTTCCAGCTTTTCCTCCACCGCCTCCGGCGCAAGTAAATCAGCCATTGCATTCTCTCCCGTTCATGTTATCGGGTTGCCCGAATCATCTCACCCGCTTAATCCGCATATTCCACCCGTTTCCAGAAAACCGGAAAGCGCAAGCGAAGAGCTTAAGCGTGATTCCAAGCAAATCGGCAAACCTCCATCGAATCAACACGCTCCGGCAACACGGCGCGGACGGGTGAAATATGCAGGTTAAGTCTATCCTCAATCCCCTGATCCTGCACAGAAACCGCCCATCAAGCAGAGGGGGGGGACAGTTCTATCCCCTGGTTCATCATCAGGCCGCCACCCAGCCCTGATGCGCCAGACGCGAATAGGCCGTATGGATATGCCGGGGCTTCATCAAATCCTTCTTGCGCTGGTTCCAGCTTTCCACACGCCTCCGGAGCGCATCTAAATCACCCTCAATGTTCCCCTCGTGCTTGACCACCCAATGAACCGTGGACAGCAGTTCCATGCCTTAGGGCGTTTCAAAACCTTCAATGAGCCGCTTGACCCGCTGCAGATGTTTCTCCGCCTCGGGCTTCTTCTCCAAGAACTCGCGGGCCTTTTCCGTTGCCTCGGGCATCAGGCGAATCTCCGCTTTAGTGGAGCGGTCGCCATAGCCGCGGATGAAATGCCCTTCGATGCGTTGCAACGCGTGGTTGAGATTGTCCGCGTAGGGGCCGAAGTGACGGGCCTGAAACTTCAACTTCATCGGCTCGCCCGCTTCTTGCAGGCTGACAGCGCGTTGGTGTCCAGGATCATTGCATGTCTTCGGGGAGCTTCTCGAATTCTTCCTCAATTAAACCTAGAACCCGGCGGTTCTCGCTGGTCATGTGTGACAGCGCTCCATATCCGGCCATCCAGGGGGGTGTGTCATCTATGTTGCCGCCCGCTCCAAGCGCCCTTTCAAGCCGCCGCTCCAGCGCCTCGGTGATCAGTTGCTTGAGAGTGATGCCTTGCGCCGCCGCGAAGGTCTTCGCCTGCCGAAAAGTTGCTTCGGGGATTTCGATAGTCGTCTTCATATGGCCATATTGCCATATAAGCACCTTGCAATCAAAAGCGAAGGTAAACTCTCAACCGGACACTTTATGTGCTCTAAAACCGGACACTTCTATTTGTCCGCAACCCCGGCAAGCGCAGGTCATAGCGTGTGCTGCGCCCGCCGGCGGGCAGCCGCTCAAGCGCCCCGATTTTCGTGAGATAGGACAGGTCACGGGTGGCCGTTGGGCCTGAGCAACCCGTCAGCGCTACGTATTTGCGCGCCGTCATGCCGCCCTTGAAGCCCTCGGGACCTTCGCGCAACATGCGGGCCAACACCTTCTCCTGGCGGTCGTTGACGCGATTCCCGCAGCTGCGCCAGAATGCCGCCTTGCGAATTACGAACGCGATCTGCTCCCTGGCCTGCTCCTGAGAATTAAGGACGCACTGCGTCCACCATTCCAGCCAGTCCGTAATGTCCATACGGCTTTGCCTGCTGGCCTGATTGAGCATCCGGTAGTACTCTTTGCGTTGCCGATCGATGGCGGCCGACAGGCTCAGCAAAACCGGATAGCCCAATTCCTGGGACAGCGCGATTTCGGCGATCGCCCTCCCCATGCGCCCATTTCCGTCCGAAAACGGATGAATGGACTCGAAATACACGTGGGCAATGCCGGAGCGCACCGGTCCCGGCAATGAACTGCTGGCGTTGAACCATTCGACGAAGGTCTCCATTTCGCCGGCAACCCTGAAGGCCGGAGGCCCCTCAAAATGCACTTTCTCCTTCCCGGCGACGCCGGAGACGATCCAGACCGGTTCGGTGCGCCAGCGTCCTGCGTCACGCAGCTTTTCGCCCAGGAATTCGCGATGCCAGGAGCACAAGCCCTCAACGGTCAGCGGCTTGGCGAATTCCTGGCGGGACTGAACCACCAGATGAGCGATACCGCGCGCGTCCGGATCCTGCCATCGATCCTCTTCGGCCAGACCCAGTTGCTTGAGGATGGACGAGCGAACGGCCTCGGGATCGACAATCTCGCCCTCAATCCGCGATGTCTTCTGGGCCTCGGCGACCATCAGATCGATCATCGAGTTGGTGCGCTCCTGATCGGAAAGCGGCTGCACCTCGCGAGCCAGCCGGTTTACGGCCAGCGCATAGCGATAGCTGTTGTCCTGGATAATCTCCGCATTCCAGGTGAAATGCGGCCAGTCCTTGAGTTCCCAGATGCAGGTCATGACGGACCCGTCCGTTCCGGTTAGATTGGAATGATCCGAATAATACCTCTATTCAGATCATAATATTGCGATATTTGGCAGAAATATGATCCGAATAGAGGTATTATTCTGGATCAAGGGGCACTGCTGTCCGGTTTAATTTTGGGGAAGCGCTGATATTGATGGTCGTCTTCATATGGCCATATTGCCTTATAGGCACCTTGCAATCAAAAGCCTGAGCCGGGCTGCCCCGGGCTGCCCCGCTTGATTTATCCGGCCCTTTTTGTGAAGCTGGGAGCTTGCGCCGCAGAAGGCTCGCAGCCTTATTCCGGCGGGGGTATTCTCATGCTTTTGCGTGTCTTGTTAAGAATTGGGGGCCACCAGAAGTTTCTGCGGCACAGGCTGCCAGGTGAGCGGCCTTTCAGCACGAAGCGCCGGTTTGTTCGCATTTCAAGCCACCCACTGAATTTTCCGCGCAGGCAGGATGGCGGCGCAGCGATGGCGGTGCTGCCCGCGCTTTGAGTATCGGCCCATGGCTGCAAACGACGGATCATTGACCGGGCAGAGCCCGCCAGCCGCGGCGCCGGACTTCGATCGCGCCGTTCGGGAGGCAATCGACTCCAAAACCAAGCCGGTCGGCGCGTTGGGCAGACTGGAAGACCTGGCGGCGCAGCTCGCCCGCGTTCAGCAAACGCTTGCGCCCAGGGCGGCGCGTTGCAAGCTGACCGTCTTCGCGGGCGATCATGGCATCGCCACTGCGGGCGTTTCCGCTTACCCTCCAGAAGTGACCCGGCAGATGCTGTTGAACTTCCTTGCGGGCGGCGCGGCGGCCAACGTGATGGCTCGCGCGCTGGGCGTGGATTTCACCGTCGTTGACGCCGGCGTCATGGGGCCGGCCGTGGAGCACCCCCGCCTCGATTCACGGCGAATCGCCCCAGGCACGCTGAATTTCCTTGAGCAGCCGGCCATGCCGGTCGAGCAGTGCGAATCTGCGCTGCGCGCGGGGCGCGAGATCGGAAGTGGCGGTGATCACGAAGTGGCCTGTTTCGGCGAGATGGGCATCGGCAATACTTCGTCCGCCAGCCTGGTGGCCGCGAAGATTCTGGGGCTGCCCCTTGATGGCCTGGTCGGCCTCGGCACCGGGCTGGACGCGGCCGGCCTCGCTCGCAAACAGCGTGTGCTGGAGACAGCGGCGGCGAGAACTCCAGCCGAACTCGATCCATCCGCCGCCCTGCGCGAATACGGCGGATTCGAGTCCGTGATGCTGGCGGGCGCCGTGCTCGGCGCCGCTCATGCGGGCAAGCTGGTGCTGGTGGACGGCTTCATCGCCACGGTATCGGCGCTTGCTGCGGCCCGCCTGTCGCCCGAGGTCATGGGGAACCTGGTGTTTGCCCACCGCTCCGCCGAAACCGGGCATTCCGTCGTGCTGGAGGCGCTCGGCGCCAGCCCTTTGCTGGACCTTGGCATTCGCCTGGGCGAAGGTGCCGGCGCCCTGCTGGCGTGGCCGCTGGTGCGGGCGGCCGCGGCGATGCTGCGCGACATGGCGAGCTTCGAGTCCGCCGGAGTGAGCGGACGGACGTGAGCCATCCGATCGTTAACCCGCATATTTCACCCGTCCGCGCCGTGTTGCCGGAGCGTGTTGATTCGATGGAGGTTTGTCGAGTTGCCTGAAATAACGCTTTGCTCTTGGCTTGCGCTTTCCGGTTTCCGGGCGGACCTGCCGCGCCCTTGGGCTATGCTTCCGCTCGGGAGCACGCGCCGGGTCACGGCATCTCTCGCCCGGAATTCCGGAAACTGGTGAAATATGCGGGTTAAGGAACTGCAGGCCCTGGCGCTCGCGATTCAGTTCCTTACCCGGGCGCCAATCCCGGCGGGAACGGCCTGCAATCCGGCGCGACTGGCCGCCGCGGTACGCTACTACCCCCTGGTCGGCGCATTGATCGGCGCTGTCTGCGCCGGCGTGTTCCTGTTGGCGCAAGTCTGGCTGGCCGGGCCGATAGCCGTGCTTTTGGCGATGGCAGCCGGACTGGCGGTGACCGGCGCATTTCACGAAGACGGCCTGGCCGATACATTCGACGGCATCGGCGCCTCTGCCGCCGCTCCGGACCGCGCCCTTGAAATCATGCGCGACAGCCGGCTCGGCACGTACGGCAGCGCCGCGCTGTTCATGGCGTTGGGCATCAAATTCGCTGCGCTGGCCAGCCTGGCGCCGGCGACGGTCTGGATGGCCCTGATTGCCGGTCATGGCCTTTCGCGCATTTCCAGCGTGGCGGTCATGCAGACCAGCCGCTACATTCGCGAGACCGGTGCCGCCACGGAGCTTTCGAGGCGGCCAGGCGCAAAGGGAAGCCTGGTTGTTCTGCTGACGGGCGCGGCGCTGGTTGCCGGGCTGGCGGCTTTCATGTCGCCTTTCGCCGCGATACCCGCCCTGGCCGGACTACTCGCCGGGCATGTGCTGATGCGGCTTTACTGCGAGCCCAGGCTGGGCGGCTATACGGGCGACACTCTGGGCGCGGTTCAGCAAGCCAGCGAAATCGGACTCTACCTGGGGCTGGCGGCATGGGCCTGATCCTGGTCCGCCACACCCGGCTCGACGTGGTTCCGGGCCTGTGCTACGGCCAGACGGATCTGGACGTGGCGGATACCTTTGCCGACGAAGCTGCGGTGGTTCTTTCCTCCCTTCCAGAAGTGCGGCGGGTGGTATCCAGCCCGCTGAGGCGCTGCCGGGCGCTGGCGCAGCGCATTGCCGATTCCGCAGGTCTGCCCATGGACATCGACGAGCGGTTCAAGGAAATCGATTTCGGCGCCTGGGAGGGACGACCGTGGGCGGAGGTGCCGAAACAGGAAATCGACGCCTGGGCGGAAGATTTTCTTTATGCGCGCCCCCACGGGGGCGAAAGCGTGGCCATGCTCAGAAACCGGGTTGGCGCGGCGCTTGCGGACTGGTCGGCGCTAAACGAACCCATCGTGATCGTCACCCATGCCGGGGTGATCAGGGCGGCTCGCAACGAAGACCGTGATCCGCCGGGAGGGTTCGGGGATCCGATCGCCTTTGGTGGCATAGTTGCGCTGCCGGAAACCGGCCAGGATTTGACCGGAGGAGCGGACCATGACTGAGGCCCAGAGCCATGTTGAAAGAATGAGGGCACGGCAGGCCGACCACCGCAAGCGGCTGGCATCGTCCAAGACCGCACAGCGCGGTCTGGTGCTGGTTTACACGGGCGACGGCAAGGGCAAGTCGAGCTCGGCCTTTGGCGTTATCGCCCGTGCGCTCGGATGGGGGCAAAAGGTGGGCGTGGTGCAATTCATAAAGGGCAAGTGGAAAACTGGCGAACGCCAGTTTTTCTCGAAGCTCGAAGACCAGATCGACTGGCGCACGATGGGCGAGGGGTTTACCTGGAACACCCAGGACCTGGACCGCGACACCGCGGTTGCGCAGGCGGCATTCGACCAGGCGCGCAGTTTGCTTCAGAGCGGTGATTACGACCTTGTTGTGCTGGACGAAATCAATATTGCCCTGCGCTACGGCTACCTGTCGGAAGCTTCGGTCATAGAAGGGCTCGAGACGCGCTCGGCGCGAACCAGCGTGATTCTCACGGGGCGGGATGCCAAGCCGGGGCTGTGCGAATACGCGGACCTGGTCAGCGAGATGCGGGCCCTAAAGCATCCGTTCGAGGCCGGAATCAAGGCTGTGCGGGGCATAGACTTCTGATCCATCACGATCTGCCGCCAGCTTAAGCTCTTTGCTTATGCCCGCCTCGTGGGAGCGTCGGCGGCAGGAGCCGCCGCCGAGCCCCACGGATGGGTTCATGCGTCTCCCACGAGGCGGGCATAAGCAAAGAGCGAGGAAAAGCAGCCCTGCCTGCGGTCGTGCTGCTGCCAGCGGCATTGGCAGCAGCTGTTGCGGCTGCAGCAGCTGCTGCTTGACGCCCGCCGGAGAGCGTCGATAGAATGCCGGCAGATGGTGCCGCCGAAGCAGGGTGGCCAAAAGGGAACTCGGTGCAAAGCCGAGGCTGTACCCGCAACTGTAAGCCGGGAGCTTGCGGCCTACAAGCCACTGGAGATTGCTCCGGGAAGGTGGCCAAAAAGCGATGATCGGCGAGCCAGGAGACCTGCCATCGCGTCGTTCGTTCGTCGGTCGGGCACATTGCCTTCGAGCGGGAGCAAGCATCGGGGGCCGCCCGATGCCCCTTCTCCCTGGTAACGACATGGCGCCCCTCGGGCACATGCAGTCGTTGGGGCCGGACTTGTCATTCGGTGCGCCAGCCGGGCGCGGGAGGGGGATAGATGGAACGCGCTTTCCGGATTGCGGGACTGACGACCTTGGCGCTTCAGTTCACGTTGGCATCGGCGCAGTCGCTGGACGGTGGCGGCGACGCGGGAATTGAAACCATCGTCGTGACCGCAACACGGCTTGAACAGACGGCAGCAGAGGCAGGGGCGACGGTGCGGGTCATCGATGCCGCCAGACTGGAAGATCTCGGATTCAATCACGCTGTCGATGCCATCTCCACTACGCCGGGGGTCACCATCAACCAGAATGGCGCCTTCGGCGGTTCCGCCTCGGTACGCATCCGCGGCGCCTCCAGCGATCAGACACTGGTATTAATAGACGGCGTGGCAGTCAACGATCCGTCGTCGCCCGGCGGCGGCTTCAACTTCGCCCGCCTGGATACCGAGCATATCGAGCGGATCGAGATACTGAGCGGGCCGCAGTCGACGCTGTGGGGCACGGACGCCATCGGCGGCGTGGTGTCCATCGTCACCAAGCGGCCTGGCAAGGGTTTGAACGGAAGCCTGTTCGGTCAGGCCGGCTCGTTCGATACCTTCAGGGGCGGCGCCTCCGTCAGCCATGGCGGCGACGCCGGGGATTTCAGGCTGGCCGCCACGCAACTGACGACCCGGGGCATTTCCAAGGCCGACGAACGCAACGGCAATACGGAGAACGACGGCTTCGATTCCCTGACCATGTCCGCAAAGGCCGGGCTGAATTTGCCGCGCGCGGCGCGCCTGGACACCAGTCTTCTTTGGAACGACGCTCAGGCGGAATTCGACAGCTTTCGATCGGGTGCAGAAGGCAGCGTCGGTGACGGCGATGAAGTCAGCGAGACGATGGAACGATCGGCGCACGTGGCCCTGACGGCGCCCCTGTTCGACGGGCGGCTCGACAATCGCCTGTTGGTGGGCCGGGCGGAGATCGAACGCCATAACCTGACCAACGGTTTTACCAGCTTCGACGCCATGGGCGAACGTACGCTCTTTCGCTACCAGGGCACACTGGAAATCGATCCGCGCAATACCCTGGCGGCCGGCGCCGAACGCGAGAAATCGACGGCCAACGCGCACCGTAGCGTGCTCACCGGTCTGTTCGCTCTCTACGAGTTCAGGCCCGGCGACCGGCTCACGCTCACCGGCGGTGTGCGCTCGGACGATCACGATCGCTTCGGGTCGGAAACCACTGCCCGGCTTGCCGCCTCGTATCGGCCCTCCCCGCGGGTGACGCTGCGGGGCAGTTGGGGGCAGGGCTTCAAGGCGCCCACCATCTTCCAGTCCACCTTTTTCTGCTGCGGCGCCACGGCAGCCAACGAATCACTCCGGCCGGAACACTCCAACGGTATGGAAGCGGGCCTTGATTGGAAGTCAGCGGCAGGCCGTGTCGAGGCCGGCATCACGCTATTTCGCCAGGATACCGAGGATATGATCAATTTCTCCTTCAGCGTTGGCGGCTATGAGAACATCGCCCGGGTCGAATCCCAGGGCATCGAAGTCTCGGCAAGCTGGACCTTCAACGAGTATTTCGAGGTTCGTGCGGACTATGCCTGGATTGACGCGGCGGAAGGCAATGGCAATCCGTTGCTGCGTCTGCCCAGGCATTCCGCGACCTTGCTGATGGGCTTTGATCCGCCCGGTGCATTCTCGGGCACCCTGCTGCTGCGCTACAACGGCTTGGAGCCGGACCGGGGGGGTGTCGAACTCGATGCCTGGACGCGCCTCGACTTCAACGCACGCTACGAGCTTTCCGACCGTTTCGAAGTATATGGGCGCATCGAGAATCTGTTCGACACTCACTATCAGCAAATCCTTGGCTACGGGACGCCCGGCCGGTCTGTCTCGGTGGGTGCGCGGTGGCAGTACTGAGCCTAACCGCAAACCCGTCCCGCACCGGCGGCGGGCTGCTGGCAGCCGCGCTGGCGGCGATGCTCGCCGGCTGCGGCGTTGATTCGCCGGAACCGGCTTCCGGGCACCGGTGCCCCCAGCGCATCGTCAGCCTTGACTTCTGCGCTGATCAGTATGTGCTCAAGTTCGTCGAAAGGGACCGCATCCTGGCCCTGTCGCCGGATGCGGAGCGTGAATTTTCCTACATGCGCGACGAGGCGGCAGGACTGCCCTCGGTTCGCCCGGTTGCCGAGGACGTCATTATCCTCAAGCCGGACCTCGTGGTGCGCACGTATGGCGGCGGACCCGGGGCTGCGACGATGTTCCGGCGCGCCGGGGTGCCCGTCCACAACGTGGGCTGGGCCGAAGACATCGAGGCCGTTGGCGAGGTGGTTCTGGAAACGGCGCGGGCGCTTGGGTCGGCGCAACAGGGGCTGGCCGTGGTGTCGGAAATTCAGGATCGTCTGGCGGCGCTGCCTTCCCCTGAACCGGGTGTTGAAGGGCTTTACATGACGCCCTCGGGTGTTACATCCGGGCCCGGTTCCCTGGTCCACGAGATCATCGTGGCGGCTGGCCTGGAGAATTTCCAGACACGGCCGGGCTGGCGGCCGATTCCGCTTGAGCGACTGGTTTACGAACAGCCGGATTTCATCCTTCCGGCCTTCTTCGACAGTCTGACGAATCACCCGCACGCCTGGAGTCCGATGCGCCATCCGGTGGCCAGTTCCCGGCTTCAAGCAGGTGAATTGATCCCGATAGAGGGAGCCTGGACCGCCTGCGGAGCCTGGTTTCTGATGGATGCAGTGGAGACGTTGGCTGCTGCCGCGGCTCGCTGAAGCAGGGGAGTCAATGCTGCAACGCTGTGGCGCGCAAAGTAATACTGCAGAACTGAATCGTTCGGATTCGGGCTGCAGCGCCGGATCATGCGGATTGCATTCGCGGCGCTGATCCTGGCGTGCGCAACGGCGTTGTTCGCCGCTTGTCTGCTGGGTTCAACGCCCATGGATGTGGAACGGGTACTGGCGGCTCTGACGCTCGGTGGCGATCATGGCGACCGGCTGGTGGTGTTGCAGATCCGGTTGCCCCGCGCGCTCACGGCCTTCGCCGTGGGCGTGGCGCTCGGCGCCAGTGGCGCAGCCCTGCAGGGTCTGCTTCGCAACCCGCTGGCGGGACCAGGCGTACTTGGCATATCCGCGATGGCCTCCCTGGGGGCGACCGGGGCTTTGTACTACGGTTTCGCCGCCCTGAGCGCCTGGGCGATGCCCACGGCGGCGATCATGGGCGCATTCGCGGGCACAGCGCTGATCGCCCTGGCGGCGCTGCGAACCGCTTCGGTGGTGACGCTGGTCCTCATCGGTGTGGGTCTTTCCAGTTTTGCCGCCGCGGCCATGAACCTGATGATGAACCTGGCGCCGAACCCGTTTTCCCTGGCGGACATGATCAATTGGATGCTGGGCTCCGTCGCCAACCGGAGCCTGCAGGATCTGGGATTCGCCGCGCCGTTCCTGATCATGGGACTTGGCATCCTGTTTGCCGCCCGCCGCGGCCTGTCGGCCCTGACGCTGGGGGAAGAGGCCGCCAGCGGCGTAGGGCTGAACCTGCGCCGTCAGCGGCTGGCCATCGTTATCGGTGCGGGCCTGGCCACCGGCGCGGCCGTGGCGCTGGCCGGCGTCATCGGCTTCGTGGGTGTCGTTGCGCCGCACATCGTCCGGCCCATGGTGGATCACGATCCGGCGCGATCACTGTTTCCGTCGGCGCTGTTGGCGGGATTGATCCTCGTGCTGGCGGATATCGGGGTGCGGCTGATGCCCACCGCCACCGAACTCAAGCTGGGCGTGGTGGCGGCTCTGGTCGGTGCTCCGGCCTTCGTCTGGATCGCCATGCAGCGGCGTAGCGTACATGACTGAGCTGACTGCCCGAGGAAATCTGCGGAGTGCCGCGCAGGGGCTCTGCGCGCAGGGTCTGACAGTGACCGCCGCCGGCGTGACGCTGGTCCGGGACGCGACGTTCCGCTTGCGCCCCGGCGAACTGGTCACTTTGCTCGGACCCAACGGCGCGGGCAAGACCACCTTGCTCAGGGGCGCCATCGGCCTGAAACCCTGCGCGTCGGGCCGGGCTCGAATCGACGGGCAAGACACCGCCCACATGGTCCCGCGACACAGGGCGCGGCGGCTTGCCTACCTGCCCCAGAATCGCCCCCTGGCCTGGCCAAACCCGGTTCGGGACGTGGTCGCGCTCGGCCGCTTCTCCCATGGCGCCGCGCTGGGTCGCCTGCCGGGTGCCGACCGGCAGGCCGTGGAACGCGCGCTGACCTCGTGCGACCTTGAACGGCTCGCCGGTCGCTCCACTGCTACGCTTTCCGGAGGCGAACTGGCGCGGGTGCACTGCGCCCGCGCGTTCGCCGCCGAAGCACCCCTGTTGATTGCTGATGAGCCGGTCGCGGAACTCGACCCGTACCACCAGTTCCGGGTCATGGACCTGATCCGCGACTTTGTGAATCGTGGCGGCGGCGCGTTGGCCGTGCTTCACGACGTGGTGCTTGCCCGGCGCTACGCGGACCGGTTCATCTGGATGAAGGATGGACGCATCGTCGCCGATGGCCCGCCCGCCGAGACCTTGAGCGCGTCCCGGCTCGCGGAGATTTACGCTGTGCGCGGGCGCGTCGAAGGCGATCGCGTGGAGATAGAGGGACCGCTGTGATCAGGCCCCCGCGCAGGGTCCGTCCCCGACTGTTCGTGAGCGATGCGCGCTAGGGCCTTGATGGTGCAAGGCACCGGGTCCGACGTGGGCAAGTCCCTCATAGTCGCCGCGCTGTGCCGCCTCGCCCGTCGCCGCGGGATCGGGGTCGCCCCATTCAAGCCCCAGAACATGTCGAACAACGCGGCGGCCTGCGCCGGCGGCGAGATCGGCCGCGCCCAGGCACTGCAGGCCCGGGCTGCCGGTCTGGAGCCCGAAGTGGATTTCAATCCGGTTCTGCTGAAGCCGGAGACGGACAGGCGGGCACAGGTCATCGTGCAAGGCAAGGTGTTCGACAGCATGGAAGCCGCCGATTACATGGCGCGGCGGGGCGCCCGCATGGACGCGGTGCTCGCGAGTTTCGAGCGGCTGATGAATGCGTACGAACTGATCGTCGTGGAAGGGGCCGGCAGTCCCGCCGAAGTCAACCTGCGCGACGGCGACATCGCCAATATGGGATTCGCCCGGCGGGTGGGGGTCCCAGTGTGCCTGGTTGGCGATATCGACAAGGGTGGCGTGATCGCCAGCCTGGCCGGCACGCAGGCTGTGCTGGCGCCGCCGGACGCGGCGATGATACGGGGCTTTGTGATCAACAAGTTCCGGGGCGATCCTTCGTTGTTCGATGCCGGCGTGGCGGCCATTGAAGAGCATACCGGTTGGCGTTCCTTTGGTGTGGTTCCCTGGCTCGCATGCGCGGCGGATCTTCCGGCCGAAGACGCCGTCGCGCTTGATGGCGGCCGGCGCCATGCGGGAGACGAATTGCGGATCGTCGCGCCCATGCTCTCCCGTCTGGCCAATTTTGACGATGCTGACCCGCTGCGGATGGAACCGGGCGTCGACTTTCGCTGGATACCGCCTGGGCGGCCCCTGCCCCGGGACGCTGATGTCGTCATCGTGTTCGGCACCAAGTCCACGCTGGGCGACTTGCAATTTCTGCGGTCCCAGGGCTGGGACCACGACATCCTCGCCCACGCACGCACGGGAGGGCGTGTACTGGGACTGTGCGGAGGCTACCAGATGCTCGGCTCGCGGATCGAGGATGCGGCGGGCATCGATGGCCGGCCAGGCCAGGAACCCGGTCTGGGGCTGCTGGATGTCCAGACCGAAATGTCGGGATCCAAATCCGTGCGTCCGGTTGAAGGACGCTGCGTGAGCACCGGGCGCCGCATAACCGGCTACGAAATTCACGTCGGCCAAACCACCGGTAAAGACTGCGAGCGGCCAATGTTCGACGTCGGCGGACGGGCGGACGGGGCAAGTTCCGCGGACGGCCTGATCGAAGGCAGCTACGTTCACGGTGTTTTCACAGAGGATGAGTTTCGAAGCGCCTGGCTACAGCGCGCAGGCGCCGCTGGCCGAACGAGTCTGGACTATGGAGCCGCAGTCGAGTCGGCACTGGACGCATGGGCCGACGGCATCGAGCAGGCCCTCGATGTGGATGCGTTGCTGGCGTGCGCGGCGAGTCCCACCTTTCTGCGAGCAGATTCGTCATGACGGCCGTCTTCGGCGGCGCGCTGCTCATGCTTGCAGCCTGGATCGTCGAGGTGCTGTTCGGCTATTCGGACTGGCTTTACCGGCGCATCCGGCACCCGGTGGTCTGGCTGGGGGCGATGATCGACGGACTCGACCGGACGCTCAATCGGCCAGCCCTCGGTTATGGTCTGCGCTATGTTCTGGGTATGGTGGCAACTTTGGCGACCGTGGCGGTCGCGGCCTGCGCGGGCGTGGCGGTCCCGGCGCTGTTGCCGTCATCGGCAGCAGGTTTCTGGGCCGAAGCGGTCATCGCATCAAGCCTGATGTGTTCGCGCAGCCTGTATATCCATATCGCCGCGGTTTCCAGCCCCTTGACCGCGGACGACCTGTCCGGCGCTCGAGCCGCTTTGGCTCAAGTTGTGGGGCGGGAGACCGCAGAGCTGCCTTCCGAGGGTGTCACGCGAGCTGCCCTGGAGAGTCTTGCCGAAAACACGTCCGACGGCATCGTGGCGCCGCTGTTTTGGGGTGTCGTCTTCGGTTTGCCGGGGCTCGCGGCGTACAAGGCCGTCAATACGCTGGATTCGATGATCGGCCACCGCGAAGCGCGTTACGCGGCTTTCGGTGGCTTCGCGGCGCGCCTCGATGATGCGGCGAACTTCATCCCGGCGCGATTGACCGGGTTGCTGGTCGCGGCAGCGAGCCTCAGGCCGGGCGCCTTTGCCGTAATGTGGCGGGACGCACGCCGGCATCGCTCGCCCAATGCAGGATGGCCCGAGAGTGCGGCCGCCGGCGCGCTGGGCGTGCGGCTTTCAGGTCCACGCAGCTACGGAGGCGCCGAGTCGGCAGAACCCTGGCTCAATGCCCGGGCAGGCGACCCCGAACCGGCCGACTTGCGAAGCGGGCTGGTTTTGTACTGCAAGGCCCTGTCCCTGGCCGCGCTACTGCTGCTCGGCATCGCCGTGCTGCAATTGACCCCATGAATGTCGTCGAGGTTCACGGCGGTGCTCTCGATGCCATGCGGCGCCTTTTTCCGGACGCGCCAAACCCTTGGGTGGACTTGTCCACGGGCATCAACCCCTGGCCCTGGCCGGCCCGGGAAAGCCATTTCGAGTGTCTCCACAGGCTGCCCACCCAAGAGGACTGCGCCCGCTGCGCCGCGGCCATGGCGGCGGCCTTCGGATCGCCCGAACGCGCAGTACTGCCGGCCCCCGGGAGCGAATTGCTGATCCGGTTGCTGCCGGCCGTCCTGGCGCCCCGGCGCGTTGCCATCCTGGCGCCGAGCTATGGCGATCATGCGCGCGTCTGGCGTGCGGCCGGTTGCGAAGTGGTCGAAACCCCCGACCCCCTGGCCGAGGCCGACGTAGCGGATGCCGTGGTGATCTGCAATCCGAACAACCCGGACGGGCGGCGATTTCAACCGGATGAAGTCGAGGCGGCGCATCGTCTCCTGAGCACGCGCGGTGGCTGGCTGGTCATCGATGAAGCGTTTGCGGATCTTGAACCCGGCCTGAGCCGGGCGCAGCAAGGCGGATCCGATCATCTGCTGATGCTGCGCTCCATCGGCAAGTTCTACGGACTGGCAGGCCTGCGCGTCGGCGCCTTGCTTGCCCCCGTGGAAGTGCTCGAACGCATGCGGGCCCTTCTGGGCGTCTGGAGCGTGTCGCCCCCGGCGCTGGCTATCGCCGCCGCCGCGTACTCCGACGGGGCCTGGCAAACAGCGACACGCTGCCGGTTGGCGGAGGCGCGGCGGCGCCTCGACCAACTGTTGCAGGACAGTCAGTGCCGGGTGGTGGGCGGCACCGACCTGTTTCGATACGTGGAGGTGACCGATGCCCGCGGACTCTGGCGGCAACTGGCGCGCAAGGGGATCTACGTTCGCCGCTTCCCGTGGTCGTCGCGCCACTTGCGCGTCGGGCTCCCCGGAAACGTTGGCGAGGCGCGTCGGCTCAGGGAGGCGCTCAGCCCTTGAGCGCCTGGTGCAATCCCGCGACCATGAATTCGACCCGCTGGCAGATGGCCGCGACGGCCTGGTTCAGCGAGCCCTGGGCATCGCGGAACCTGCGGCCGAGCGGCGTGACCGGCGCCAGGCCCATGCCTGCCTCGTTGGATACCAGGATGACCGGCCCGGGAGGCCCGGCGAGGAACCGGGTGAGCGCCGCCGTCTGCGTGTCCGCATTCCGCCCGTAATGCATCAGGTTCGAGAGCCATACTGTCAGGCAGTCCACGACAACGACTCGATCCGGGGAAGCGGTGGCCTCAAGCGCTTCAACAAGTTCCAGCGGAGCTTCCAGCGTGCTGAATCCGGGTCCGCGCTCGGCGCGATGGCGGTCGATGCGCTCGGACATCTCCGTGTCCGACGGCTCGGCGGTGGCGATAAAGACCCGGTCCGGGGCCATTTCCCGCGCCAGTTCAAGCGCCCGATGACTCTTGCCCGACCGTGCGCCGCCAATTACAAGGATCGTCTTGATACCCTCGCCACCTGCCGTCCGTTAACCCGCATATTTCACCCGTTTCCGGAAACCGGAAAGCGCAAGCGAAGAGCAAAGCGTGATTCCAGGCAACTCGACAAACCTCCGTCGAATCAACACGCCCCGGCAACACGGCGCGGACGGGTGAAATATGCGGGTTAATCCAATTGGACATATTGCCACGAATTTGATTTATCGGTCGCTTTTTGGAACACTAGGGAGTCGGCGTTTCAGCAGGAAGCGTCTTTTTGCTTGCGTTTCACGCCACCGCCAGCGGATCGGTTTCGGCAGCGCCGCCTGTTCGGCAGTACCGTCGCCCGCTCGGCCCTTGCCCGGCGGCCCGGCAGGCGGACGCTTGTTATAGCGGTGTGTTCCAGGCCGGCAACGGAGCTGGCGCGGCAAAGGCAGCACGGCATTCTGCCTGAGGATCGGCTCATGACAGCACATAGCGAGTCCCCGCCCGGGCGGCAGCGCTTCGGGTTGCCGCCAAAGCAGGGCCTGTACGATCCGGCGCTGGAGAAGGACAGCTGCGGCATCGGCTTCGTCTGCGATATCAAGGGCCGTCAAAGCAGGGGTATCGTTGAGGATGCGCTCGGCATGAACTGCTCTATGGAGCATCGCGGCGGTATCGGCTATGAGAAAAACACCGGCGATGGGGCGGGCATCCTGCTGGGTTTGCCGGACCGCTTTCTGCGCCGCGCCGCAGCGGAAGACCTCGGCATTGATTTGCCCGAACCCGGCCACTACGGCGTGGGGATCGTGTTCCTGCCCGCCGGCCCGGAGGAACGGGAACGGTGCCTTAAGCTGCTGGAGCTGGAAATCGAGAGCGCAGGCCAGAGGCTGCTGGGCTGGCGGAAGCTGCCGATCGATCCCGACGGCGCGGACATCGGCAAGGCGGCCAGGGCCGCGATGCCGCGCATGGCGCAATTGTTTGTTGGCAGTGGTTCAGGCGGAGGGCAGGGCACCCTCCTTTCGGATGCCCCGGGAGAGCAGGACGATCTGACGGAGGATGAGTTCGAGCGCAAGCTCTACCTGATCCGCAAGCACGCGACCCACCGGCTGCGCAGCGACGAGACCCTGGCGCAGCGGCAGTTGTTCTACATCTGTTCGCTGTCGTCGAAAGTCATCATCTACAAGGGCATGCTCACGCCCAACCAGATGGCGCCGTTCTTCACCGACCTGGGCCAGCCGGATTTCGAGTCGCACCTGGCCATGGTGCATTCGCGCTTCAGCACCAACACCTTCCCGTCCTGGGACCGCGCCCAGCCCAACCGCTTCATGTGCCACAACGGCGAAATCAACACGCTGCTCGGCAACGTCAACGCGATGAACGCCCGCGAGGGCGTCTTGAGTTCGCCGCTGTTCGGCGGCGACCTTGCCAAGCTCTTTCCCGTCGTGGAGCCAGACTGTTCGGACTCCGGGTCCTTCGACAACGTGCTGGAGTTCCTGCTGATGACCGGGCGCAAGCTGCAGGAAGCGGTGCTGATGATGATTCCCGAAGCCTGGCAGCAGCACACCGGCATGGACGCGGCCAGGCGCGCGTTCTACGAGTACCACTCCTGCCTGATGGAGCCTTGGGACGGGCCGGCCTCGATCGCGTTCACCGACGGCGCCTGTATCGGCGCCGTGCTCGACCGCAACGGGCTGCGGCCGAGCCGTTACTACATCACCGACGACGACCGTTGCATCATGGCCTCGGAAGTCGGCGTGGTGCCGGTCGCCCCGGAGCGCGTCGTGAAGAAGGGGCGCCTGAAGCCGGGCCGCATCTTCCTGATCGACTTCGAGCAGGGCCGCATGATCCCGGACGAGGAAATCAAGGGCGAATGGGCGTCCGCCCGTCCTTATGGCGACTGGCTCGAAAGGCAGCGGATCGAACTTGAAGAGCTGCCGCCGGCTTTGCCGCCGGCGCGCGATCCGGCCACGCTGACGGCGCGCATGAACGCTTTCGGCTACACCGTCGAGACCATGGACATCATGCTGCAGCCTCTGGTACGGGAGTTGCGCGACCCGCTCGGCTCGATGGGCAACGATGCCGCGCTGGCCGTGATGTCCGACAAGCCGCGCATGCTCTACGACTACTTCAAGCAGCGTTTCGCCCAGGTCACCAATCCGGCCATCGACTCGATCCGGGAAGAGGTCATCATGGCGCTGGACTGCTACTGCGGCCCGGAACGGAACCTGCTTCAAACCACGGAGGAGCACGCGCACCGGCTGCGCATCCCGCATCCGATCCTGGCCAACGAGGAATTGGCCGCGATCAGGCACCTCGATTACCGGGGCTGGAAAACGGCGTCCATCGACATCACCTATGAAGCCGGTTCGGGCGTGGCGGGCCTGACGGCCGCGCTGGACCGCATCTGCGCCGAATCAAGCCGGGCCATCGACGAGGACTACAGCCTGATCGTGCTCTCCGATCGCTCCATCGGGCAGGAGCGGGTGCCGATCAGCGCGCTGCTCGCGGCGGGGGCCGTGCACCATCACCTGGTCGAGACTCACGCGCGCACGCGCATCGGCATCATCGTGGAAACGGGCGAGGCCCGCGAAGTGCACCACCACTGCCTGCTGACGGGCTACGGCGCCGACGCCATCAATCCTTATCTCGCTTTCGAGGCCCTCTGGGATTCTATCGAGAAGGGCTATTTCGACGATGCGCCGCACGTCGCCACCCGCCGGGACGTCGTCGAGGCTTACCGCAAGGGCACCGCCAAGGGCATGCTCAAGGTGATGGCCAAGATGGGCATCTCCACGCTGCAGTCGTACAAGGGCGCGCAGATATTCGAGGCGGTGGGGCTGGCGGACGACGTCATCGAGCGCGCCTTCAGGGGCACCGCGAGCCGGGTGCAGGGCGTGGGCCTGGAGGTCCTCGCCGAGGAGCTGGAGCGCCGTCACGCGCTGGGTTATCCGGGGCGCAACGGCAACGTCGTGGCGCTCCCGAACCCCGGCGACTTCCACTGGCGCCGGCACGGCGACACGCACCTGTGGGACCCGCAGGCCATCGCCGACCTGCAGGTGGCTGCGCGCACCAATGACGAAAGCGCCTACTGGCGTTTCGCCGACCACGCGAATCGGGAAAACACCGCGCACGCCAACCTGCGCGGGCTGCTGGACTTCGTGAGCGGCGCCAACGGCGGGCCCATCAAACTCGACGAGGTCGAACCCGAAAGCGAGATCGTCAAGCGCTTCGCCACCGGGGCGATGAGTTTCGGCTCCATCAGCGCCGAGTCCCACGAAATGCTGGCCGTGGCCATGAACCGCATCGGCGGCAAGTCGAACACCGGCGAGGGCGGCGAGGATTCGCGCCGCTATACGCCGCTGCCGAACGGCGATTCCGCGCGCAGCGCGATCAAGCAGGTGGCCAGCGGCCGGTTCGGCGTGACGATCAATTACCTGGCCAATGCCGACGAACTGCAGATCAAGATCGTGCAGGGCGCCAAGCCGGGGGAGGGCGGCGAACTGCCCGGCCGCAAGGTCGATGAGACCATCGCCGCGATCCGCCATTCGACGCCCGGAGTGGGGCTCATCAGCCCGCCGCCGCACCACGACATCTATTCGATCGAGGACATCGCCCAGCTCATCCACGACCTGAAGAACGGCAACCCCGAAGCGCGGATCAGCGTCAAGCTCGGGGCCGAGATCGGCGTGGGGGCGGTGGCCGCTGGCGTCACCAAGGCGCGCTCGGACCACCTCGTGATCGCCGGAGACTCGGGCGGCACCGGGGCCTCGCCGCTCACTTCGATCAAGCACGCGGGGCTTCCCTGGGAGCTGGGCATAGCCGAGACCCACCAGACCTTGGTGGTCAACAACCTGCGCTCGCGGGTGGTGCTGCAGACCGACGGCCAGCTCAAGACCGGGCGCGACGTCGCGATCGCCTGCCTGCTCGGCGCCGAGGAGTTCGGTTTCTCCACCGCGCCTCTGATCGCGCTGGGCTGCATCATGATGCGCAAGTGCCATCTCAACACCTGCCCCGTGGGCATCGCCACGCAGGACCCGGCCCTGCGCGCGAAGTTCGAGGGCCTGCCGGAACACGTCATCAACTATTTCTTCATGGTCGCGAAGGAAATGCGCCGGATCATGGCCGAGCTGGGCTTCCGCACGGTCAACCAGATGGTGGGCCGGGTGGATGCGCTCGACGCCTCCGCGGCGGTCGATCACTGGAAGGCCGGCGGCATCGACCTGACGGAGCTGCTGACGCCCGCGCAGGAGCCGCCGGATTTCCTGGGCGCCTACGCCATGCACGAGCAGGACCACGGCCTGGAGCGCGCGCTGGACTACAAGCTGATCGAGCTGGCCGAACCGGCGCTGGAACGCGGCGAACAGGTTTACGAGGAATTGCCCATCAGCAATGCCAACCGCGTCGTGGGCGGCATACTTTCCAACGCCATCATCCGGCGCCGCGGTCCGGAGATGCTGCCGGACGGCTCCATCCACTTCAAGTTCCGCGGTCACGCCGGGCAGAGCTTCGGCTGCTGGCTGGCCCGCGGCGTGACACTGGAGGTCGAGGGCGACGCCAACGACTACGTGGGCAAGGGCCTGTCCGGCGGGCGCGTGATCATCTACCCGCCCGCGGAGTCGCGCTTCACGCCGGAAGACAACATCCTGGTCGGCAACGTCGTGCTCTACGGCGCCACCTCCGGCGAGTGCTTCTTCCGGGGGGTGGCGGCGGAGCGGTTCTGCGTGCGCAACAGCGGCGCCCGCGCGGTCGTCGAGGGCATCGGCGACCACGGCTGCGAATACATGACCGGCGGGCGAGTGGTCATTCTCGGGCGCACCGGGCGCAACTTCGCCGCCGGCATGAGCGGCGGCGTGGCCTACGTCTGGAACCCGCACGGGGAATTCGCCGACCTCTGCAACCCCGAGATGGTCGAGCTGGAACCGCTGGACGCGGAACCGGACCGGGCCGAGGTGCGGGAACTGATCGAACGGCACCTGCGCTTCACCGGTTCCACCGTCGCCCGGGCGATACTCGAAGACTGGCGGAACAGCGTCGGGCAGTTCGTGAAGGTCATGCCCGTGGACTACAAGCGGGTGCTTGAACAGCTCAAGACCGCTGCCGCCGCAGCCTGAGCAGAAGCGCGATGGGCAAGACGACGGGTTTCATGGAGTACGCGCGCGCGTCCGCGCCGTATCGCGACGCGAACGAGCGCCTGCGCGATTTCCGGGAGATCTACACCGGACCCGACGCCGCGCATCTCGCCCGGCAGGGCGCGCGCTGCATGGATTGCGGAGTGCCGTTCTGCCAGTCCGACGAGGGCTGCCCGATCCACAACCTGATCCCGGAGTGGAACGACCTGATCTACCGGGACCAGTGGCGCGAATCGCTCGACCGCCTGCACAAGACCAACAATTTCCCGGAATTTACCGGGCGGGTATGCCCGGCGCCCTGCGAAGGCGCCTGCGTGCTCGGGATCACCGACCCCGCGGTCACGATCAAGGACATCGAGATGGCCATCGCCGACCGCGGTTTCGAGGAAGGCTGGATCGTCGCCGAGCCTCCGTCTTTCCGCACCGGACGACGCGTCGCGGTGATCGGCTCCGGGCCCGCCGGGCTCGCCGCCGCGCAGCAGTTGAACCGGGCCGGCCACGTCGCCGTCATCTACGAGCGCGCCGACCGCATCGGCGGCCTTTTGACCTACGGCATCCCGAACATGAAGCTCGACAAGGTGGAGATCGTCGAGCGGCGCCTGGACCTGATGCGCGAGGAGGGCGTGGAGTTCCGCGTCAACGCGGACGTCGGCGACGGGTCCGAAGGCTCCATCGACGTGCGCGAACTGGCGAAGGACTACGACGCCGTGCTGCTGGCGACCGGGGCGACCGTTCCGCGCGACCTGCCGATACCGGGGCGCGATCTCGACGGCGTGCACTTCGCGATGGACTTTCTTACGCAAAACACCCGCAGCCTGCTCGATTCGAATCTCGCCGACGGCAACTATATTTCCGCGAAAGACAAGGACGTGATCGTGATCGGCGGCGGCGACACCGGCACCGACTGCATCGGCACGGCGCTCCGCCACGGCTGCAAAAGCCTGGTCAACTTCGAGCTGCTCCCGCAGCCGCCGGCGACGCGGGCGCCGAACAACCCCTGGCCCACCTGGCCGGTGATTTTCCGCACCGAATACGGGCACGAGGAGTCCGCGACGATGTTCGGCAAGGACCCGCGCGTCTACCTGATCTCGTCAACGGAATTCGTCGCGCGCACGGATGGCGGGACGCGCGAGAACGCGTCCCGCGCCAACGGAACCGCGAAAAATGGACGGCGAGTTGCCGGTATTCGCACTGTTGACGTCCAATTGAAGGACGGCAAGTTCGAAAACGTGCCCGGTAGCGAGCGGGAGTGGCCGGCCGACCTGGTGCTGCTGGCCATGGGTTTTCTACGCCCCGAGCACGCCGTCTCCGACGCGCTGGACCTGGCCTACGACGCTCGCGGCAACTACCGGGCCGATTACGGCAAGTACCGGACCAACGTGGAAAACGTCTTCGCCGCCGGCGACTGCCGCCGCGGCCAGTCACTGATCGTGAACGCGATCAACGAGGGCCGCGAAGCCGCCCGAGAGATCGACCGCCACCTCATGGGCTCCACCGAACTCCCCTAACAACGCAACCTCGGACAGCCCTCCGTTCTTTCCGCTCCCCCTCCTCTTCGGAGACGCATGAACCCATCCATGGGGCTCGGCGGCGGCTGCCCTGCCGCCGACGCTCCGCAGAGGAGGGGGAGCGGAAAGAACGGAGGGCTAGGCGGTGCCCCAGCCGGGGTGGAAGCCGAGGGGCAGGCCGGCTTCGGGGGTGAAGCCGTACATTTCGGTGCTGGGCAATGCTTCGTTGACCACGTCGCGGACCTTCAGCAGGCGGTCGATGTCGATGCCGGTCTTCAGGCCCATGGACTCGAGCATGAAGACGAGGTCTTCGGTGACGATGTTGCCGCTGGCGCCGGGGGCGAAGGGGCAGCCGCCGATGCCGCCCAGCGAACTGTCGAGCGTCGTGATGCCTTCTTCCAGAGCCGCCATCGCGTTGGCCAGCCCCAGGCCGCGCGTGTTGTGCAGGTGCACCCCGGTGAGCTTTTCCTCGCCGATCTCGGAGCGCACCAGGCGCACCAGCCGGCGGATCTGGGTGGGGTTGGCGTAGCCGGTGGTGTCGGACAGTCCGACTTCTCGGCAACCCGCGTCGACCAGCGCGTGGGCCAGTTCCAGCACCTTGCTTTCGGGGACGGGCCCTTCCATCGTGCAGCCGAACGCGGTGGCGATTCCGGCCTCGAATATCGGGCGGCGCTCCTCGGGAAGTTCGTCCAGCATCTCGTTGATGCGCCGGACCTCCTCGAGCATTTCGGCGTGGTTCTTGCGCACGTTCGCCTGGCTGTGCGTCTCGCTGGCCGAAACCGGGATGCTCACCTTGTGGGCGCCGGCGGCGACCGCCCGTTCCACGCCCTTGAGGTTCGGCGCCAGGGTGGTGACGTGCAAACCGGGAATGGTCACGGCGTAGCGCACGAGTTCCTCGCAGTCGGACATCTGCGGCAGCAGTTTGGGCGGCACGAAGGAGCCCACTTCGATTTCGGGCACGCCCGCGGCGGCCTCCGCCCTGATCCAGGCCTTCTTGGCCTCGGTGGGCATGATCACCTTGAGGCTCTGCAGGCCGTCGCGCGGCCCCACTTCGCTTACCAGAACGTCAATGGACATTGGGCGCCGGCTTCAGCTATTGCGGGTGGCCGCCTGCGCCCGCTGCTGGCTCTTGCGGCCGATCCGCGTGAGATGCACGCGGCTGGTCTTGCCCGCGCGCCGCTCGTTCAATCGCGATACGAGACTCGTGACCTCTTCGCGCACCTCGTCGGCCTCGCCCTGCTTGTAGCCCGTAATGGTTGTGGTCCCCTGGGTCAGCTCGTAGCGATACCAGTTGTCGGCGTCGGAACCGTCCGGAGAAGCGGTCTGTTCCAGGGTCACGATCTCAAATGGCCGGGCGGCCGGCATTACGTTGGTGTCATCGGTCATAACCACAACATTTTACACTCCCCTCCGGGAGCGACTTTGGGCGGAAATCGTTGGCCGATGCAGCCGGAAGCTGGCATTGGACCGGCTGTGAGGCTACATTACCGGGCGGAGGGACTCCGGCACTTTTCATGAATAACTCGGATGGGCGGGCAACCGTCACGCTGACGGGCCTTGCGCCGCTGGAAGTCCTCAAGGGAGGCAGCGGCCCGCAACTCCTTTGGCTGCATGGTGAAGAAGGGCAGCGCGGCTGGCTGCCGCACCACGCGCGCCTGGCGGAGCGATGACGCCGGAGGAGCGGGCCGCCTGGGACCAGTGCCGCACCACGCGCGCCTGGCGGAGCGCTTCACGGTCCTGGCGCCGACCCTGCCCGGCATCGGCGCATCGGTGCTGCCCGAGTGGGTGAACGGCGTGCGCGACATCGCGAAAGTCCTGCTTGCGGCGCTCGATGGCGGCGGGATCGGCAATTGCATTCTGGGCGGCGTTTCCATGGGCGGCTGGATCGCGGCGGAAATGGCTTCGATGGAGCCCGGCCGGTTCGCGGGACTGGTGCTGACCGGTTCGCAGGGCACCGCCACCGGCGAGATGAACACGCCGGACCTGTTCCTGATGCCGTACCGCCGGTACATCTCGTTCGGCTACAACGACGCCCGCTCGGCCGCGTTCCAGGACCTGTGGTCGGGCGAACTCGATGACGACGCGGTAACGCAGGACCTGGAAGTGATGGAACTCGCTGCGCTGCTCGGTTTCAAGCCGTACATGCACGACCGGTCGCTGCTGCCGGCGCTGGCCCGCTTCACGAACCCGGCGCTGCTGCTGTGGGGAGCGAACGACGTCATCACGCCGCGGACGGTCGCCGAACGCTTCCTGGACGCGTTGCCCGCGGCCGAACTGGTTACGATCGGCGACGCCGGGCACTACGCGCACCTGGAGAAGCCCGTCGAATTCGCCGACGCCGTGACCGGCTTCGGCGCCGTGCTGAAGGCGGACTGAACGATGTTTCAACTGCATTACTTCGTCAACCATCCCTACCTGGGTTATCCGCATGAAGCGGCGGCCGAATTCGGCGCCGTGATGCTCAAGTTCTCCAATCGTTACTTTGACGGAGAGCGCGCGGCCGAGTTGTTCGAGCGCTACCACGAGGAATACGTGGTGGCCGAGCAGTTGGGCTTCGACTCCATCGTCGTCAACGAGCATCACAACGCCCCGGCGGCCATGTCTCCTGCGCCCAACCTGTACGCGGCGGTCGTGGCCAAGCTCACCGAACGCGTGAAGATCTTCATAGCCGGCAACATCCTCCCGATCAACGGCAACCCGGTCCGCCTGGCCGAGGAGCTGGCGCTGATCGACCTGTTCTCGAAGGGGCGGCTCATTTCCGGTTTCGTGCGGGGCGGGGCGGTCGAGTCGCTGGCCATGTCGGTCAACACGCTGCACAACCGGGATATGTTCGCCGAGGCGCACGACCTGATCCTGAAGACCTGGACCCAGCCCGGACCGTTCGTCTGGGAGGGCAAGCACTACAACTACCGTTGCGTCAATCCCTGGGTGCTGCCGCTGCAGAAGCCGCATCCGCCGGTCATGATTCCGGGATCCACCAGCCGCGAGACCGTTGAGTTCGCCGCCGAGCGCGGCTATCCCTACGTGGCCCTGGCCACCCGGCTGGAGGCGACCGATGCGCTGTTCAAGGCCTATGACGAGATCGCGGTAGAGCATGGGCATACGCCGACGCCCGCCCACCGCGGCTACTTCACCCGCGTGCACGTGGCGCCCACCGACGAGCAGGCGCTGGAGGAGGGCCGGGAGCAGTTCGGCGGCCGTGTGGCGCAGGTCACGAGCATGGTGGACATGAAGATCCATCCCGACGTGGGTGCCTGGATGGCGCCGCCGGGCTACGTGAGCCGCGAGGCGGCCATCGCCAGGCGCCGATACATGGGCGGAACGCCCTACGCCTTCTTCACCCAGGTCTACGAGAAGGCGCTGGAGACCCGCCAGATCATTGTCGGAAGCCCCGAAACGGTCGCGCGGCAACTGAACGAACTGCGCGTAAGGTTCGGCGTGGGGCACCTGGGCGTTTCCCACTTCGCCGTGGAGGACTACGGCCACACCCTGCGCAACCTGGAACTTCTCGGCAACGAGGTGTTTCCGCGCCTGCGGAAAATGGCCGCCGGGGACTGAGCATGGCCGCCGCGGACAGCGGACCGGCCCGCGCCGTTGCCGGGCCGCCGGAAGAGCACCCGCCGGGCTACGTGGGCAAGCTGCCCCTGTCGCTCAAGGCGGGCTGGGGAGTGGGCTCGATGGGCTGCCTGGGGATGCTGTTCATCGTCAACGTTTTCGTCCTCTACTTCCTGGTCAATCACCTGGGCGTCGACCCGGCCCTGGCGGGCCTGATCCTCTTCATCACCCGGATCTACGACGTGTTCAGCGACCCCATGATCGGGTTCCTGAGCGACACGACCCGCAGCCGCTGGGGCCGGCGGCGCCCCTGGATGGCGCTGGGGGCGTTCATGTCCGGCCTGGCGCTGATCCTGACGTTCAACGTACCGGCGCTGGCGTCGATGAATGCCCTCGCGATCTACCAGCTCATCGTGCTGATCGCCTATTTCACCGGCTACACGCTGTTCTACGTGCCGTTCATGGCGATGCCCGCGGAAATGACCGACGACTACAACGAGCGCACGTCGATCATGGCGTGGCGGGTGGGGTATTCCAATTTCGCAGGCATCCTCATCGGCGCCGGCATGCCGGCGTTGATCAACTACCTGGGCGCCGACCGCAGGGCCTACGGGATCGTCGCGATCCTGGTCGGCATCCTGATCGCCGCAACGATGATGACGACGGTACTGCTGACCAGGCGCGCGCGGGAGTTGCCCAGCTCGCAGCAGGACCGCTATTCGATCGCCGACTACTTCCGGGCGCTGGCGAACAACCGGCCCTTCCTAACACTGGCCGCGCTCAAGGCCACGTTGTACCTGGGCGTGGGCGTCAACGGCAGCGCACTGCTGTTCTACATGACCTATTTCCTGGAACGGGGCGAAGGGGGTGTGGCGCTTTCCACGCTGGCGGGCAACCTCGCCGGCCTTTGCACGGTGCCGCTGTGGGCTCACTTCAGCCGAGGCAAGGACAAGCGCTGGGTCTATATGGTCGCGATCGTCGGCTCGGGCGCCATGCTCATCTCGTGGGCGTTCGCGACTCCGACCGAGGGCGACGTAGTGTTTGTCATAAGGTCCTGTCTTGTCGGCATATTCGGCGCGGGGGGCCTGACGATCGGATTCTCGATGCTGCCGGACACGATCGAATACGACCGTATCCGGACAGGCAAGGTCCGCACCGCGCTCTACACCGGGGTCCTGGGCTTTGTCGAAAAGACCGGATTTGCGCTGGGGCCGCTGCTGATGGGCTTCTATTTCTCCGCCACGGGCCTGGTGGAAACGACGCTGGGCGCCGTCGAGCAGCCGGACAGCGCGATTACCGCCATCGTGAACGGCAAGGCCTGGATTCCCGCGACCCTGCAGGCGCTGGCGCTGTTCTGGCTGGTGTCCTACCGGCTTACCGAGAAGCAGCTCGCCGACATGCGCGGCGCACCCGGCGCGAGCGACGCTCCGGCGGGTGCGCGCGATTAGTGCCAGACTCAGCCCCCGCCGTTCTCCCAACGGAGAATATCCCGGCCGAGCAGGCGTCCGAACGTGATCGCGGGCGTCAGCGACATGCCCCCCACGAACGCATTGCCGCTGAGCCGGCTGAAACCCAGGGCCTCGCCCGCGGCATAGAGGTTCGGGATCGCCGAGCCGTCTTCGCGCAGGACCCGCAGGTCCGCATCCACGTCGATGCCCGCCGGGCTGACCACGGTAAAGCCGACCGCCTTGATCGCGTAGAACGGCGGCGTGCCGATCGGCCGGATCATGTGCTCGCGTCCGAACGCGGGATCTTGGCGCGACTCCACGGCCTGGTTGAATTGCGCGGTGGAGCGCTCCAGCGTCTCCGGGTCCGCTCCGATCTGCGCGGCCAGATTTTCAAGGCTGTCGGCCTTGAGGAAATGCGCGTGATTGCCGAAGCGCGCCGCCATCTCCTCGCGGGTCTCCATCGTGATCACCGGCGCGTTCTGCCGCATCGGTTCGTCGAATATCACGTACAGCGTGAAGTCCGGCAAGGCCAGCACCGCCCGTTCGATGTGGTCGATGCTGGGATGGTCCTCGCGCACGAACCGCTTGCCTTCGCCATCGACGTAAAACTCCCAGGGCTTGCGGATGGCCGGGTTCAGCCGCAGGTGGGCGCCCGACAGCGGGTCGTCGGCATCTTGCCGGAAGCCGGCCACGGTCGTGAGAAACGAGTCGCCTCCCGACACCGTGGCGCCCAGTTCCTGCGCGGCGCGGATGCCGTCGCCGCGCGAGTACGGATTGCAGTACGAGGTGAGCGCGTACTGCGGCGTGATTTCGGCCCACATCTCGAGGTTGGCCGCATAGCCTCCCGAGGCCAGGACGACGTTCCGGCCGTAATGACGCTCCGTGGATCCGGACGGCGTTTCGACTTCGACGCCGTTCACGGCGCCCGAATCGTCCTGGAGCAGCCGCGTGAATCGCGTTTCAAGCCTGAGATCGATGCGGCCGTCCGCGATCAGCCGTTCGAACGGAGGCGTCATGGTGTCCAGAACGCTGACGCCCAGCTTCTCGCCCCAGCAATAGCGGCGCGTGCGGTAGGGCTCATGCGCGCTGCCGGCGACCGGGTGGCCGGGCAGCGGCTCGAAGCCCAGGCCCGTCAGCCAGTCCAGCGTGTCGCTGGCGTTTTCGATCGCCATGCGGCCGAGGGCCGGGTCCATCGTGCCGTTGCAGATGCGCATCGCGTCCTCGTAGTGCTCCTCGGCGCTGTCGTCGATTCCGGCGGCCTCCTGCAGCCGGGTGCCGGCCGCGCTCATCTGGCCGGACGACCAGTACAGCGTGCCCCCGATCCGCTTGTCCGCCTCGATCTGCAGCACCCTGGCGCCGCGCCCGGCCGCGAAAATGCCCGCCGGCATTCCGGTGGAACCCGCGCCGATGATGATCACATCGTAGTTGTCGCTCATGTTCGATTCCCGCTTTGTCTCTCTTGTGCCCGACGTTCGCGCCGGGCTCTGCCTATGTTTCCACAGAAATCCCGAACTGGCTACTATCCTGCCCGCGGGAGCGAGGGCATGTCCCTCGCGGCATCCCGCCCTCAATCAGTCGGCGCGCTCAGGCGATCTCGCGTGCAGAAGGTCCTGCTCGACGCTGCGGGAAGCGAGGTAGAACAGGGCGGCGGCGCCGAGGCTGCATACCACGGACACGATCAGCAGCGACACGCCCAGTGAGTCCACGCCCATTGAATCGGCCAGGAAGTCGCTGGCCACGCCGACCGACTGCGGGCCGATCACGCCCGAGATCAGGTTGATGATCAGGATCATGAGCGCGGAGGCGACCGCCCGGGTCCGTACTTCGGCGACGCCCTGAATGGTCGCGAACAGCACCGGCCCCTGCATCACGCCCACGCAGGCCGGCACGATGAGCCAGAGCAGCGCCGCCGTGGGGTCGGGGACCAGCAGCACGAGGGCATAGAAGGGCGCCGCCAGGACCTGCACGCCGGCGCAGAGATAGATCGGCGGCTTCGCTCCGTACTTCGCCAGCCGGCTGGCCAGCAGTCCGCCGAGCAGCGTGCCGGCGGCATGGGGCAGGGCCTTGGTGAAGGCCAGCCAGGTGCCGACAGCAGCCACTTCCAGTCCGTGGCTGCGGGTGTAGAACGACGGCAGCCAGGCCAGAAGGGCGGTGCTGACCATGCCGTACAGGCTGCCGCCCAGGACCATGTAGCGGAACGTTCCCTTGGCCCACAGGCTGCGGAACGCCGGGTACATCCGCGGCGCCTTCTCCTCGACCTCGAGGCCTTCGCTGTGGCCGCGCGGCGGGTCGCGCAGAGTGAAATAAACCACCAGTGCAATTAGCACGCCCGGTGCGCCGAAAGCCACCAGCGTTACCCGCCAGCCGTAGGCGTCGGTGATCCAGCCGCCGATCAGGAAGGCCAGGAAAACGCCCACGGACGAGCCCAGGCCGAGCACGGCCATGGCCATGGCGCGCTCCTTTGGAGAAAAGTAGTCCGAGATGAGCGAATGCGAGGGCGGCGTGCAGCCCGCCTCGCCGATCCCCACCAGAACCCGGAATACCGCCAGTTGCACGAACGACCGGGCCAGCCCGCACAGGCAGGTCATCAGGCTCCACAGCGCCAGCGCCGCGGCGATGATCCTGCGGCGCGACCGGCGGTCGGTGAGGCTGGCGATCGGAACGCCGAGCAGCGCGTAGAAGACCGTGAACGCGGCGCCGGTGATGAACCCGATCTGGGTGTCGCTCAGCGCCAGGTCGATCTTGATCTGCGGCAGCAGGATGCCGATCACGTAGCGATCGGCGTAGTTGAGGGTCATTACGACCAGAAGCAGCCCGAGAACATAGCGCCGGTAGCCGCGCGAAGCGGAGAACCCGGGAGTGGGGGCGCCCCTGGGGGCGAGGGCGTCCCCCCTCGGGGAAGGCGAGACGCCTTCCCCCCTGGCGTGGGACGTTCAGGCAATGACTTCGATCAGTTCGCCGACGGCGCCGCGCAGCGTGAAACCTTCCGGCTCGGCGTTGCCGGGGATCGGAAGCGCGCCTTCGCCCACGGGCTCAATGCCGTTCGCTTCGCACATTTCCCGGACCCGGGCCGGATCGCTGACGCGCATCGTCAGCATCGCAAGGCCGGTCCGGTCCAGCGAAGTGGGGTAGAGCGTTCCGGAAGCCGCCTTGAACTCCCAGACTTCGATGCTCACACCGGCGCCCACGTTGCCCCAGAGGAAATAGCTGTCGTGCGGCGCGCCGATCAACTCGTTGGTGTTGCGCTGGAAGCATTCCATCTGCGAGGTGCGCCGGAGCCCCAGCGCCTTTTCGTAGAACGCGTCCACCGGACGCTGGTCGAGGCTGGTGATCGCCGCATTGGCGAACCCGGAATGCAGTTTCGGCAGCGTCCATTCGGCCCGGTCGCCGCGCACGTCCGAGGTAATGAACATCTGCTCACCGCCCGGACCGAAAGCCGCGTAGCTCATCACGTCCACGTCGCGGCCCCAGGTTGAGTTGCGGAAAAAGTAGTAGCGCGGCGGGGAGATTACCGGGCTGTTCGCCGACGCCAGGCGATGATAGGACTCGGCCGGGTCGCGGGTTACGCCTTCCATGACGAGCAGACCGGGGTCCCAGGGGCCGGAGTCGGGCCGGGGCCGGTTTGCCGCCGCCCCCTGCGGCGCTTCGAGCACCCGGACCTGCGCGCTGATCGAGGGTTCGGGCATTTGCAGGACCGCATAGCGCCTGCCGGCCTGTCCGGCGCCGGGCGCCGTCGTGATGCCGGCCGGCAACGTGCCTTCTTCGACGAGTTCCATTTCGATCACCTCGGTGTAGAAGCGGATGCTGGCGTCCACATCCGGCGATACGGTCGTGAAAACGACGATCTTTGCCTCCAGCGGATTCGATTCGTCGAGCGGCGTCAGCAGGGAACCCTGCTGGACTTGCGGCTTCGCCTGGGCCGCCCGGCCGCTCGACGACGTGCCCGCGAGAATGCCGGCGGAGACCGCCATTGCGGATGCCTGCAGCACATCGCGTCTATTCATGAAACTCTCCCCCGGGAAGCGATCAAGGACTGCGAATGTATCATCTCGCGCGATCAGCTTCGCAGGAGCGGCGATGGCGCGGCGCACCGATTTCTTCATTCCCGGGCCGGTGGGGAAGCTGTCGGCGCGGCGCTGGACCGTCGCGGCATGCGCCCGCCGGCTTCCCGCTACCGGCGTTTCGACGACGCGGCCCATCCCATGCTGCCGTTCATGGCGCAGGGCTCGGCCATGGCGATCGAGGACGCCGCGGTCCTGGCGCGAAGCATCGGCGCCTTCGACGACCTGGAGTTGGCCTTGTCGCGCTACCAGGCGGTGCGCCGTGAACGCACGGCGCGCGTCATCCTGCAATCTAGGGCGCAGACGAACCTGTACCAGCGCCTGACCGGCGACAAGAAACGGCAGCGCGCCGCCAGCACCGAGTGGGTTTACGGATTCGACGCGACGAGCTGCGCGATCTAGTCGAAGTCCAGTTCGGGAATCTCTTCCAGCGTCAGACCGGAGCGCGGCACGCCTTTCAAGCCGCAATGGACGCCGGCT
>VYBN01000039.1 GCA_009844425.1 Gammaproteobacteria bacterium
CGGCACCTCCGAGGAGCAAGTGAGGACAGGCGGCATGCCCGCAACAGTCTTTATCTATTCGCCCCGCCGCCTGACGGCAAGCAGGAGGGCGGCTATCCGCCGGGCGGTATTTGTGAAATAGCGGGCTTCGTCGGGGGTGAGGGGGCGGTTGAGGATGGATTGTTCGCGGTAGGAGAGCCACTTCTTGAGGACCTGGTAGCCGCCGAGTTTGTAGTTCCAGACGGCGGTAGTGACGTTGCGCCAGAAGGCGCGGCCGTTGAGGTGGATGTCGTAGGTGGAGTCGCCGAGCGCATCCAGAGCGTCGGCGAGCGCAGTGCGTTCTGCGGGGGTGTAATCGCGCTTGATGACTTTGCCGGGGCCGGGCATGACCGTGTTGTTGGATCCGAAGCGGCCCCAGCCGGCGGACACCTTGTAATCGTCGGCCTTCATATTGCTGCCGTCGGTGGTGGCGGGCACGGCGACGGCGGCCAGCTCGGGGCGAAGCGTTCCTTGCGTGACTCCGGGGACGGGCTTTTCGGGATCGAGCAGCCGGGCGACTTTTCGGCCCCGGGCAGCGGATTGAGCGAGGGCTTCCGCAGCGCTGGATGCGGAAGCGATGTCCGCACGATCGGGAGCGGGCCAGCCGGGGAGGGGGATGCGGGGCCATTCCATGCATAGTGCTCCGGCGTTGGCTTCGCGGTAGGCAGGATCGTGCAGCACGGCCAGCACGTGATGGAACAGATCCTCGACTGTGACACCTGTCGCCTCAATGTAATTCTCCGCAGCGGCAGACAAGTTGGCGCGCCTGTTCGGCACGCCATCCACCGCACGCATGCCGTCGTCATTGAGCCAACACGGGAAACAGGTTGCGCCTCGGTCCATTAAGTCGAGACAGCCTATCGCCGAAATTACCTGTGGGCGTGACCAGCCCCTACGCGGCTTCTGCTGCGCGACCAGCCACAGATTTCCTTTGAACACATGTGGCTTGTAGTCGGAGCGATTCCTGTCGAGCAGTTGCGTGTCCCGTTCCCAGTACAGCCAGCGGTTGTCGAACGGTCGGTACGCGAAACGAACAATCCCGGACTCGATGCCCGGAATGCCGGTTGGACCAGCGGCCTCGGCGCCAGGTTCGCCGCCGCCGTCGGATTCGTCGGCATCAGCAGGACGTGCGGCACCGGCAGCCTCGGGGCCTTCGCTATCAGCGGGGCGTTTGGCGGCGCCAACTTCGGACATGTCCGGCGCTTTTGTGTCCATCCTGCTCCGCGCCAGCAGCCCTTCCCGGACTTTGGCGGTGTCAAAGCGCGCCGTGGTCTTCATTGCCGACGGATAGCGACGGCCGATTTCCTCGTGGCTCAACTGTTCGTTGAAGTAATCCGCGATGCGCGCCTCCAAACGATGCTGATCGATGTCCACCAGAAACGAATCGCGGCTCGTCTTTACGCCAGGAAACGATGCCGGGAACAGTTCGGGCAGCGTCGGCCAGTCAAACCACTTTTCGCTCACCGCCGTCGGCAGGAATGGCAGTCCGAGCGGCAGCACAGGATTGTTGTTCTCGTAGAGCGATTCTGGAGCTGTCTCTGCCGTTGCCGCGAGTTCCTCGCGCTTGCTCTGGCCCCAGAGATGGCGGAATTCCACGCTGCTGGCCGCCCCGTGACTGGCCTTGCGAACAAGCGTCGCAATAGCCGTTCCCACCTGGATGCCAACCGGGTCGTTCTCCGTGGAGAAGATGCTGGGGTCTGGCGAGCCGTCCGGCGCCACCTTGCCGGTCTTGTACTTGTCGCCGTTCAGGCAGTCGATTCGTACGGCGTCGAACGCCTCCAGGTAGCGCTCGCGCATGCCGGTGAAGGAGAGGCCGTCCAGCCACGAGTAGTTGGAGATGAAGCAGACCACGCCCTGGCCGGTCTTCTCAGCGATACGCCGTTCGGCCATGCGGAAAAAGCGCACGTACAAGTCGTTCAGGCCATGGCCTTGTGGGCGGCGCACTTTCTTCGTCGTGCGATAGGCCGTCGATAGCTCCCGTTCTTCCTCCATGGCCACGCCCGCGAAGCCGTTGTAGGGCGGATTGCCCAGGATCACCAGGATCGGACGTTCGCGCTTTACTTTGTTGGCCTTGTCGCGCTCTTCCTTAAGTTCCGGGAAAGCCACGACCTGTTTTTCCTTGTCTGTGGGTTCCCAACCGGTGAGCGCGTTGGTCAGGTACACCCCGACGCGGTCCGAACCGTCGCCGGCCAGGGCGGCATCCAGATCCTGCATGGTGAGGCCCACTTGCAGATGCGCCACGACGAAGGGCGCCGGCATGATCTCGAAGCCGAATACGCGCTCGACTGCCGCCTTCTTCACCATGGAGCCGGCCAGTGCGCCGAGGCCGCGGCCTTGCAGATTGGCGGCGATGCGGCGCAGCACTTCCGCCAGATACGCGCCGGTACCACAGCAGGGGTCGAGGATGTACACGTTTTCCGCCGCGAGTCCGTCCGCGATACCGAGATCGTCCTTCAGCGCCCGATCAACACGCGCCACCATGTACTGCACTACTTCGCGGGGCGTGTACCAAACGCCCAGTTGCTTGCGAAGTTCGGGATCGAAGGCTTCAAGGAATGGCTCGTAGAAATACGGGACTGCTTCCCCTTCGTTGAAACGCTCGAAGAAAGCGAGCCGGTCCACCCGGTTGAGCGCATCGGCGGTCCAGTCCAGCACTTCAACCAGACCCAGCGGTTGCAAGCGGGCTGGGTTGGAGAGCTGGTGGAACAGGGCCTGCAGTACCGGTGCGCGCAGATGCCACACGGCGTCGCGCCAGCGGAACCGCTCGTTGCCCGGAGGTTTGGAGCGCGTCCATAGGACCCACGCGGAGAACACTCCGTAGAACAGCGTCTGAACCAGCGTGGAGTGGAAAAAATGGTCGCCGCGTTCGCCTTCAAAGCTCACGCCCAGCGCTTCTTCCAGCGCCGAGCGGACATCCTTGAGAGCGGGTGCGTCACCCGCCTGCTCAACGCGCGCCAACCCGTCGCGGGCATAGGAGGCCAGCAGCCAGGCCAAATCCTTGGGTTCGGTCAGCGCGGCCTTGTGGGACAACCCTCGGCACAAGTACTCGCTCAATCCAGCCCCGACTCTGTTGGCGAAAGCGCGTGGCTTCTCCAGAGCATGATCGAGCTCCGCTTCGCTGTCGGCCAGCCGGAAAGTTTCAAGCGTGACTTCTTCTCCGGCTGGGCCCTGACCCACGAGCTCAAATTCCAGCAGGTTGGTCACCAGCACCAGGCGATACCGTTGCCAATAGCGGCTTACCTGATCGCGGACGGGCTGCGCTTTCGTGTCTTCATCCGGCGCCTTTACCTCAACCACGCCGCGTTCCGGGGTCTGCCCTTTGCGGGGCTGGCCTTTCTGTATCTGCTTTTCGGTGTAGAGATAAAGGTCGGGATGTCCCGCGCCCTGGTCCGCCGGCTCCACAAGGCAATACACCTTGGGTTTGAGTGTCGCGCCAATGGCGTTCAGGAGATTGGCAAGCGGCGCGTAGGTGGAGCGCTCATCAGTAGCCGCGCCCGACTGTCGAATCCGGCGAAGATCAGCGAAAAATGCTTCGACCGCGGTCGTGAGTTTCTTCGTTTTTGCCGCCATCCCCCAACAAGCAATTGCGCAATGCCGTAGCTAAGCGGCGTATTCTAGGGTCTGTGTTGCTTCAGTTACTATCGGCCCAGCCAAAGTGATGCCCGTGTCGATACCAGACGAACTCGAAGCCGTAGCCGGTAATGGCCTGCTGCACCGGCGCCTCTTTCTCAAGGGAGGCGCCGCGGTGCTGGGCGCGGGCTCGCTGGGGCTGATGACGGCGGCGCCGGCGAAGGAGCTGCCGCCCTGGATGCGGGCGCCGGGACGGCCGCTGAGCGGTTACGGCAGCCGCTCGCCGTATGAAAGTCACGTCCAGCGCCGGGTCCTGGCCGCCACCGGCGCCGACGGGGCGGGTGGTTCCTGGACGCCGCTGGAAGCGCTGGAGGGCATGATCACGCCGAATCCCCTGCACTTCGAGCGCCACCACAGCGGCATACCGGACATCGACCCGGACCGCCATCGGCTGCTCATTCACGGGATGGTCGATCGCGCCCTGTTCTTCGACATGGACGCGCTATCGCGCTACCCGATGGTGTCGCGCATACAGTTTATCGAGTGTTCGGGCAACAGCTACCTGGCGGGGCTTCCGCGCCGGCCCATCAACGACACCTGCGGTGTGCTGCACGGCCTGGTGTCGTGCAGCGAGTGGACCGGCGTGCCATTGTCCATCCTGCTTGATGAAGCCGGCGTGGACCCGGACGCCGGCTGGATCATGGCCGAGGGCGCCGATGCCGCCGCGATGAACCGCAGCGTCCCGCTGGCCAAGGCCATGGACGATGCCCTGCTCGCGGTGTACCAGAACGGGGAGCGCCTGCGGCCGGAGCAGGGTTACCCCTTGCGGCTGTTCCTGCCGGGCTACGAGGGCAACATGAGCATCAAGTGGCTGCGCCGGATCAAGGTGACCGCCGCCCCGTCGATGACCCGCGAAGAGACCTCCAAGTACACCGACCTCCTGCCCGACGGGCGGTCGCTGATCTTTACCTACCCGATGGACGTCAAGTCCGTCATTACTTCGCCGTCGCCGGGACTGGTGCTGAAGGGCCCCGGGCTGTACCAGATCTCCGGCATGGCGTGGTCGGGGGCGGGTCGGATCGCCCGTGTCGAGGTCTCCGCGGATGGCGGCGCCACCTGGGGCGAGGCGGCCTTGTGCGAACCCGTGCTGGACAAGGCCGTGACGCGATTCCGCATGGCATGGCGCTGGAACGGGGCCGAAACCGCGATCCTGAGCCGCGCCGTGGACGAAACCGGTGCCGTGCAGCCCACTCGCGAAGCGATCATCGCGGCCAAGGGCAGAAAGTTCGCCTATCACTACAACGGCATTCAGGCGTGGGGGATCGACGGCGAAGGGCAGGTAAGCAATGTTTATGCGTAGCCTGGCGGCGGTCGCCTTTGCCGCCTTTACTGCTGTGGTCCCCGCCCAGGAAGGGCCGGAACTGGGCGTCGAGGCCACACCGGAGGAAGTCGCCGAATGGGAGATCAGCGTCGAGCCGGACGGCGAGGGGCTGCCGCCCGGATCGGGCACGGCGATCGAGGGAGAACCCGTCTATACGCTGTACTGCTTCTCCTGCCACGGCCTCGAGGGACAGGGCCAGTTGAACGATGTGCTGGTGGGCGGGCACGGCACGCTCGACGGCCCGGCGCCGCTGAAGACCGTGGGCAGCTTCTGGCCGTACGCGCCCATCGTGTTCGATTACATCCGCCGCACGATGCCGTACCAGCAGCCGCAGTCGCTCAGCGACGACCAGGTCTACGCGTTGACGGCGTACCTGCTGTACCTGAACGGAATCATCGGCGAGGACGAAGCGATGAACGCGCGGACGCTGCCCGAAGTGCGCATGCCCAACCGCGACAATTTCATCCTCGCCTACCTGCCGCCGGAGGACGATTAGCCGCCGTAGAGCGCCCCGGGCAGCCAGGTCGCGATTTCCGGCCACAGCGCGAGCAGCGCCAGCGCCGCGAGCTGGATCGCGATAAAGGGCGCAACGCCCCGGTAAATGGCCGTGGTGGGCACTTCAGGCGGCGCCACGCCACGCAGGTAGAACAGCGCAAAGCCGAACGGCGGCGTCAGGAACGACGTCTGCAGGTTGATCGCGATCATCACGCCCAGCCAGACCGGGTCCAGGCCCATCGACAGCAACACGGGTCCCACGATCGGCACCACCACGAAGGTGATCTCGATGAAGTCCAGCACGAAACCCAGCAGAAACATCACCAGCATGACCAGCAGCACCGCCCCGAAAACGCCGCCGGGAAGCGACATCAGGAACTCGCGCACCACGTCGTCGCCGCCGTAGCCGCGGAATACGAGCGAGAAAACGGATGCGCCCACGAGGATCAGAAATACCATGCTACTGACGCGGGCGGTGGCGCGGCCGATATCGCGGATGCGGGACAGGCTCAGTTTGCCGCGAAGGGCGGCCAGCAGCATCGCGCCCACCGCGCCCACCCCCGCCGCCTCCGTGGGCGTGGCGACGCCGAAGATGATGGAACCGAGCACGGCGGCGATCAGCACCAGCGGGGGCGCAAAGGCCCCGACGAACCGCGCCACGCTTACGGTCCCGGCAGCGGAGTCGGCGCCCCGGCGCGCGGGAACGGAAGCCGGGCGAAGAAGGGCAACGGTCAGCATCCAGGCCGCGTAGAGCGCCACCAGCATCAGGCCCGGCACCAATGCGCCCATGAACAGGTCGCCGACCGAAACCGTCCGCGGAGCGAAGACGCCCTGGGCCAGTTGCGCCTCCTGGTAGGCGGAAGAAAGCACGTCGCCCAGAAGCACCAGCACGATGGACGGAGGAATGATCTGTCCCAGCGTCCCCGAGGCGCTGATGACGCCTGTGGCCACGGCCGGGTCGTAGCCCCGCTTCAGCATGGTGGGCAGGGCCAGCAGGCCCATCGTGATGACGGTGGCGCCCACGATGCCCGTGCTGGCCGCCAGCAGCATCCCAACGATGATGACGGCGATCCCGAGCCCGCCGCGAAGACCGCCGAACATCCGGCTCAGGGCGTCCAGCAAGTCTTCGGCGATCCGCGCCCGCTCAAGGGTTATGCCCATGAACACGAACAGCGGCACCGCCACCAGCGTTTCGTTGCTCATGATCCCGAACAGGCGGTTCGGCATGGTGCCGAGAAACGAAATATCGAAGACGCCGGCCATTGCGCCCCCGAGCGCGAACAGCAACGCCGTGCCGCCAAGCGTGAAGGCCACCGGAAAGCCCGCCAGCAGCACCAGCACGACACAGACGAACAGTGCGAATGCGGGCCAGTACATGGACTACACGCCGCCGCCGGCAGTGCTTCCGGGCGCTTGACTGCCTGTTGCGGGATCGGAACCGTCCTCAAGCGGGATCCCAAGCAGCACCGCCGAACTGCGCAAGCAGATTACGAGCGACTGCAGGCCCACCAGGACGCCGGTGAGCGGCAGCAGTGTCTTGAGCAAAGAAGGGAACGGATAGATCAGCCCGCCCGCTTCACGGGAAGACTCGTGAATGCGCCAGGAGGTTTCCACATAGTCGAGGCTGCCCAGCACCAGGCCCGCAGTGAGCGGCAACAGGAACAACAGGCATCCGGACAGGTTCACCACGGCCTGGCGCTTCGGGCTCATCTCGCGGTAGAAGATGTCCACGCGCACGTGCTCGTCGCGCGCCAGGGTGTATCCGGCGGCCAGCAGGAACACCGCGGCGTGCATCCAGGTGATCGTTTCCTGGAGCCAGATCCAGCCCAGGGACAGGCCGTAGCGCAACACCGCGACCAGGCATGTCACGATGGTCATCACGAACGTGAGCCAGGCAACCGCCTCGCCCGTGCGGATGATCGCGCGCTCGACCGCGCCGGCAAGCTTCAGCACGAAACTCATGGGCGCCAGAAGGTCGGTGATATGAGCACCAGGAAGGTGAAGATCTCCAGGCGGCCCAGCAGCATGGCTACGATGCAGGCCCACTTGGCGGTCACGCCGATGCCGCCGTAACCGGTCGCGACCTCACCCAGACCGGGTCCCAGGTTATTGAGCGTGGCGGCCACGGCCGAGAACGCCGTGAAGGAGTCGAGGCCGGCCGCCTGCAGGCTGATCAGAATCACGATAAACACGGCCACGTAGACCGCGAAATAGCCCCACACCGAATCGACCACGCGGGTGGATACCGGCGTGTCGCCGAGCGTCACCGGAATTTCTGCACTCGGATGCACGAGGCGGCGCACCTCGCGTATGCCCTGCTTGACCAGCAGCAGCACCCGCACGCACTTCATGCCGCCGGCGGTGGAACCGGCGCATCCGCCCATGAAGGCGGCCAATATGAGCAGCATCGGGAGGATGCCCGGCCAGAGCGAGAAATTGGAGATGGTGAAGCCGGTTGTCGTCATGATGGACACCGACTGGAACAGGCCGTCGATCAGCGCCATGGACGGATCTTCCTTCCAGCCGTAGAGCAGCAGGCCGCCCACGACCAGCGCGCAGAGCGCCAGCAGGACGACGGCATAGGCGCGGAATTCCGCGTCGCGGAAATATCCCGCGAGCGTGCGCCGGTTGAAGGCGATGAAATGCAGCGCGAAATTGATCCCGGCCAGGAACATGAACACGATCGCGATCAGGCGGATGCTCGTTTGCGGGAAATGGGCGAAGCTGGCGTCGTGGGTCGAAAAACCGCCGATCGCGACGGTGGAGAAGGCATGGCAGACGGCATCGAACCAGCCCATGCCTGCCAGCTTGTAGGCCGCTCCGCAGGCAATGGTCAGCGCCAGGTAGATGTACCAGAGCGCCTTGGCCGTCTCCTTGATGCGCGGCGTCAGGCGGGTGTCCTTCATCGGTCCCGGAGTTTCGGCGCGGTAGAGCTGCATGCCGCCCACGCCCAGCATGGGCAGTACGGCCACGGCCAGCACAACGATTCCCAGTCCGCCGAGCCACTGGAGCTGTTGCCGGTAGTACAGGATCGCCTTCGGCGCTTCGTCAAGCCCGGTAAGCACGGTGGCCCCGGTGGTCGTCAGCCCCGATATCGCCTCGAACATGGCGTCGGTGAAGGACAGCTCGGGCGCCTGGACAAAAAGCAGGGGCAGCGCGCCGAAGCTGCCGAGAACCAGCCAGAACGAAGCCACGATCAGGAACCCGTCGCGCAGCTTAAGTTCGCCCCGCGCCCGACGCGCCGGCAGCCAGATCAGAAACCCGGCCGTGAGGGCGGCGGCGAAACTGAGCGTGAATACCGGCCAGGCGCCTTCGCCGTAATACAGGTCCACGGGCAGCGGCGTCAGCATCGTTACGCTGAACAGCATGAGCAAGCGGCCCAGCACGCTGCCGACTAGCGCTATCTGCATGGCGTTATCACGCCCTGATCAGGCTTCGTCCTCGAACAGCCGTTCGATCTGCGCCTTGGCCCGCGGATTGGTCATGAAGAGAATGACGTGATCGTCGTCGCGCACCGTCGTATCGTAGTCAAGAGGCAGCACCTCGCCGTCGCGCACGATCGCGCTGATCGAGGTGCCGTGCGGCAGATTGATTTCTCCGACCGCGCGGCCCACAAGCGATCGCTGTCCGTCGCCGCCGTGCGCCACGCCCTCGATCGCCTCGGCGCGGCCGAAGCGCAGCGAATGCACCTTGGCGACGTCGCCCTGGCGTATGTGCCGCAGGAGTTCGCTGATCGTGATCTGGGCGGGCGAAATCGACACGTCGATACCCATCTGCCCGGCCAGCGCGGCGTAGGCCTGGCGGTTGGCCAGCGCCATGACACGCTTGCAGCCCGCCCGCTTGGCCAGTCCGGCCGCCAGAAGGTTGGCCTCGTCGGCGTTCATCAGCGCCACGAATGCATCCATGCGCTCGATGTTCTCCTCGATCAGGAGTTCCTCGTGGGTGGCGTCGCCGTGCAGCACGATGACTCGGCCGAGTCGTTCGGCCACCTGCCGGGCGCGTTTGGCCGAGCGCTCGATCAGCTTCACCTGAAAGTGGTTCTGGAGCGACTCGGCCACTCTCGCGCCAATGTTGCCGCCCCCTGCAATCATGATGTTGCGTACGTCCTGAGGCTCGGGCCTCAGCGCCGAGAGCAGGGGCCGGACGTCGTCGGAGCCGGCGATGAAGAACACGTCGTCGCCGCTCTCGATGACGGTCCGCCCGTTGACCGTCTGGGCGTGACCGGAGCGGTACACCGCGGCGATCCGGCCCTTGATACTGCGCTCGCCCAGCTCGGCGGGAGTTCTGCCCACCAGCCAGGAGCCGGCCCTGGCCTCGGCGCCCAGCAACAACGCCCGGCCATCGGAAAACTCCAGCACCTGCGAGGCGCCGGGGAAGCGGACGAGTTGCTCCACATGACGCGTAATCAGGTCCTCCGGAGCGATGGCCACGTCCACCGGCAATCCGTCAGGGCCGAACAGCGCGGCGATGCCGCTGTATTCGGTGTAACGCAGGCGCGCAATCTTGGTGCGACGCCTCGCGCCGGCCTCGAACTCGCGGTAGCGCGAATGCACGACCTGGCAGGCCACCATGTTCACTTCGTCGTTGCCGGTAACGGCGATGACCAGGTCCGCGGCCCCGACCCCGGCGTGGTCCAGGACCCCGGGCCGCGAGGCGTGGCCGGCAACGGTGCGCACGTCCATGCGTTCGTGTATGCCCCGCAGGATGTCGGCGTCGAGATCCACGATCGTGATCTCGTTTTCGGGTTCGCGGGAAAGACGCTCGGCGATCGTGGAGCCCACGACGCCGGCTCCGAGGATCAGTATCTTCATTTGTTCAAGCCCATAGGCTCAGCGAAACTATATCAATTCCAGGCGCGCATAGGCCACGACCAGCCATTTTGATCCGTGTCGTTCGAAATTGACCTGCACCCGCGCATGGTCCCCGGCTCCTTCGCGGTTGAGCACCACCCCGTCGCCAAATTTCGGATGCGAGACTCGCTGGCCAAGCGCCGGTCCCGCCCCCGCGTCGGGTTCAGCCGTTCCCGGGACCCTCCCACCCATGCGCACGGGCAGCGATACGTTGGGCTGAGGGCGAACTTCCTCGAGCAATTCCGCCGGAATCTCCGATAGAAACCGCGAAGGGCGGTTGCGGTGCTCCTTGCCGCGCAGCCGTCGAACGTCGGCATAGCTCACGTTGAGTTCCGTCATCGCCCGGGTAATGCCCACGTAGCAAAGCCTGCGCTCCTCCTCCAGTTCGTCCTCGCTGTGCATCGAACGGCTGTGCGGGAACAGGCCCTCTTCCATGCCCGTCAGGAACACGACCGGAAACTCCAGGCCCTTGGCGGCATGCATGGTCATCAGCTGCACCGCGTCGTCGTCTTCCGCGCCGTCCTCGCCGCTCTCCAGCGCCGCGTGGGCCAGGAAGGCGTTCAGCGGCGACGCCGGCTGGTCCTGCATGGATTCCTCGATCATTTGCGCGGCGTTGACCAGTTCGTCGAGATTTTCGACCCGCATGCGGTCGGTTTCGCTGCCCGAGGCCGCCAGCCTTTCAACCAGTCCGCTGCCGCGCACGACCCGGCTGACCTGTTCGCCGAGTTCCAGGTGCGCGCTGTCCTCGGCCAGCGATTCGATCAGGGCCAGAAACCCCTTGAGCGCCCCCGCTGCCCGGGAGTCGAGGAACTGTTCGGACCGCCCGGCGGCATCCCAGAGGGTCAAGCCGTGGCGCCTGGCGTAGCCGCGAACGGCGCGCATGGTGGCCTCGCCGATCCTGCGCGGCGGATTGTTCACGACCCGCTCGAAGGAAGGGTCGTCGCCCCGATTGGCCACCAGGCGCAGATAGGCGAGGGCGTCCTTGATCTCGGTCCGCTCGAAGAACCGCAGTCCCCCGTACACGCGGTAGGGAATGCCCGCGCCCACCAGCGCTTCCTCGAATACCCGCGACTGGGCGTTGGAGCGGTACAGCACGGCCAGGTCGCGCAGCGATCCCGTATCGTGTTCGCGCGCACGGCTTACGACCTGGTTGGCTTCGTCCCATTCGTTGTAGGCGGCGAACAGACGTACCGGAGCGCCCCGGTCCCCGCGGGTCCACAGCTTCTTGCCGAACCGTGAGGCGTTGTTCGCGATGATCGCGTTGGCCGCCTTGAGGATGGTTGCCGTGGAGCGGTAGTTGCGCTCCAGCCGCACCATTCGCACGTCGCGGAAATCGCGGGTGTAATGCCGGATGTTCTCGACCTGCGCCCCGCGCCAGCGATAGATCGACTGATCGTCGTCACCCACCGCGAAAGGCACGCCGCTGGTTCCGCACAGCAGCTTCAGCCAGTCGTACTGGATGCCGTTGGTGTCCTGGAACTCGTCCACCAGCAACCAGCGAAAGCGTTCCCGGTAGCGGGCCAGCAGTTCGGAGGAGTCCTGCAGGAGTTCCGTGGAGCGCATCAGCAGTTCGCCGAAGTCCACCAGTCCGTAGGTCTCGCAGCGCTTCTGGTAAAGGGCGTAGAGCTGCTTCCTCTCTTCGCCGTAGGGCGCGGAGCCGGCGGGCGCCTGCTTGGGCCGCAGGCCCGCCTCCTTGGCGCCGGATATGAAGTACTGAAGCGACTGCGGCGTGATCATCCGCTCGTCGATTCGCTCGTCGCTCAGCAGCCGCTTGATCAGCCGAAGCTGATCGGAGGCGTCGAGAATCTGGAAGTCCTGCCGCAGCCCCGCTTCGCTCCAGTGCCGCCGAAGGAGCCGGTGCGCCAGGCCGTGGAACGTGCCGATCCAGAGCTGGCGGGTGGGCGTCTCGAGCAGCGTTTCGATGCGTGAGCGCATCTCGTTGGCGGCCTTGTTGGTGAAGGTGACGGCGTAGAGGTTCCAGGGCGACGCGCCATGGGCGGCGACCAGCCAGGCGGCGCGATGCACGAGCACGCGCGTCTTGCCGCTGCCCGCGCCGGCCAGCACCAGGACCGGCTGCTCGCCGGCCGTCACCGCCTCGCGCTGGGCGGTGTTCAGCGGTTCAAGAATATGGGTAACGTCCATGCTCTACTGTTTTGCCATTCCCCGCCTTCGTCCCACCGAACCTTTTCCGGAGGCGCCTTCCCTGGCTCGGTTCCGCCATCCTGGCTCCAACGCTCCTGAAAAGGTTCGGTGGGACGAAGGCTTCCCTTGCCATGTGATCAGCCGATCTTCGACAGCCTCAGCAGGTGCTTCGCGTCGCGGAACAGGCCGTCGGGATCAAGGCCGGGCGGATAGCTCAGAATCAGGTTGCCGAGCGGGTCCACCAGCAGCACCTCTCCCGGCTGGCGGGCCCCGATGCGCTCGATCAGCTCGCTACGCCCGGGCGCGCCGTCGGGCAGGACCACCATGCCCGGGAAGGCCTGCGCCGCCAGTTCGTAATCCGGGTCTCCGACCAGGGGCAGGAACACGCGCTGCACCCGGTTCGCGTCCTTGCCCAGCGCCAGACGGACCTGGCGCATGCGGATCAGCGCTTCCTCGCAGGCGGTCCCGCATTCGTCGCGCTCGAGGTAGAGGAAAGTCCAGCGCCCGGTCAGGCGGCCCTCGGCCCCGGCGTCGCCGCCCGGCGGCAGCTCGATGTCGCCGAGTTCGACCGGCGGGTCGGCCAGCACGCCATGAGCGTCCGGACCCGGATCCAGTCCGGCCCGGCCCGAGTACAGGAACCAGGCAACGATCACCGGAACCAGGAACAGTGCGGCTATCGCAATGATCTGTAGTTGCTTTGAATTAATTCGCATCCCGCTTTCTCCCGCGTCTCAAGGTTACCGCCAGCCAGATCCCGGCGGCTGCCGCGGCCAGGCCGTACCACTGCACGGCGTAGGCCAGATGCCGCTCCGGCGCCATGCCGTAGGGACGCCAGGCCCGCACGTAGCCGTCCGGATCTTCGCCGTCCAGCAGGATCTGGTAGCCGGGCAGCGGCGCATCGTACAGGCCACGCAACTGATCGGCGGTCGGATAGACCATCCGTCGCGGCCAGGCGGCCTCCGCGGCCTCTTCCTCCAGGCGAAGGCCCCGCCGGAAGTAGGGGACCGCAATTCCGACCACCTCGCGCTCGTCGCCGCTTACCGCCAGGCCGGGCAGTTCCGAACGGTCCGGCCCGCCGGCCAAAAAACCGCGATTCACCATCACCAGGCCGCCGGCCGTTTCGAGCGGCGTCAGGACGTGGTAGCCCCGCATGCCCTCGTGGGTCATGTTGTCGAGCAGCACCTGAGTGTCCGCCAGGTAGCGCCCGGTCAGGCGCACCCGCGTGTTGTCTCCGCCGGCCGGCACCGACGCCAGGCCGCTTACCGGCGCCGACGCCCCGGCGCTTTCGAACGCGTCCAGCACCGCCCGCCTTTCCGCGGAGCGGTTCAATTGCCAGGTCCCCAGCGAGCCGAACACCGCCAGGCCCAGGAACAGGAGCAGGAGGTTGCGGACGCCGGAGCGCCGGTGGGAAGGCCGAGTTATCATGCGGTTTCGCGCCGGAACAGGAAGATGATTCGAGCACTCATCGTCGTGCTGCTGCTGGCTATTATCGCCAGCCTGGGGTCGGGTTTGTACCACATGGTGGCCGCAAAGGGCGATCCGGGCCGTATGGCGCGCTCGCTCGCGTGGCGCGTAGCGCTTTCCGCGGCTCTCTTCCTGCTGATCATCCTGTTCTGGTGGCTCGGCCTCATCGAGCCCGGCGGCATCTATCGGCGCTAGACGCGAACGGCGCCGAGCGCCCGATCGGGTTACGACCGCTCGTATTCAGGAAAAACCGCCGCCGCGCAGGGCCAGCGCTTCGGCGATGTGGTGTTCGGCCACGCGGTCGGCGGCTTCCAGGTCGGCGATCGTGCGTGCCACCTTGAGGATCCGCGCGCAGGCGCGCGGCGAGAGAGCAAGTTTGCGGGCGGCGTGCTCAAGCAGGTCGCGTCCGGCCTGCCGCGGGCGGCAGTGGACGCGGACTTTGGCTTCGTCCAGCTCGGCGTTGCATTTCGCGCTTCGGTCCATCTGTGCTTCGCGGGCTTCGAGGACGCGCGTCCGGATCTGGGCGCTTGAGAGTCCGTCGCGGGGCGCGTCGGCGATGATGGGCCGCACCGGCCGGCAGACCTGCACGCGCAAGTCGATGCGATCAAGGAGCGGCCCGGATATCCGTCCCTGGTAACGGCGCACCAATTCCGGCGTGCAGCGGCACTCGCGGTCCGGATCGCCGATGAATCCGCAGGGGCAGGGATTCATCGCCGCCAGCAACTGGAAGCGCGCCGGAAAGGTCACGGTGTAGCGCGCCCTGGACACCAGGATGTTGCGTGTTTCCAGCGGTTCCCGGAGGGCTTCCAAAACGTCGCGGCGGAATTGCGGCAGCTCGTCGAGGAACAGGACGCCGTTGTGGGCCAGTGAGATTTCTCCGGGGATGGGCCGTGCGCCTCCGCCTGCGAGAGCCGCGCCGGTGCAGCTGTGATGGGGGCTGCGGAATGGCCGCCGCCGCCATGTCTCCTCAATGCCGATGCCCTTGAGCGACTGCACGGTGGCGGTTTCCAGGGCCTCGTCTTCGGTCATCGGCGGCAGGAGGCCGGGAAAGCGCTTGGCCAGCATGCTCTTGCCGGCGCCCGGCGGTCCGCTCAAGAGCAGGTTATGCGACCCGGCCGCGGCGATTTCCATTGCCCGCTTGGCCTGCGTCATTCCGATGACCTCATTGAAGTCGGGATATGCAATCGGCGGAATGCTGTCGCCGCTGTAGGGAACGTGCCCGGGTTCGCCGTGCGCGTACAGCTTGGCGACAAGCTGTCTCAGATCGCCGACCGCGACCCCCCGCGCGTCCTTCGCCAAGCCCGCCTCGGCCGCGTTGGCGTCGGGAAGAAACAGTGTCCTCCCGCGCCGGGCGGCCGCGATAACCGAAGGCAGGACACCCGGCACTGGCCGCAATGCGCCGGTCAGAGCCAGTTCGCCAACGAACTCGGACTCCGACAGCACGGCCGGATCAACTTGGCCGTCCGCCGCCAAAATTCCCAATGCAATGGGCACGTCGTAGCGTCCCCCGCTCTTGGGCAATTCCACGGGAGCGAGATTCACCGTGATGCTGCTCGGCGGAAACTTGAAACCCGAGCTTCGCAGCGCGTGGCGCACCCGCGATGCGCTTTCCCGTACCTCTTGCCTGGCCAGCCCGACGATATTGATGCCCGGCAGGCCGTTGGTGATCCCAACCTCCACCGTAACGCTTGTAGCCTCGACGCCGTTGAGCGCGCTTGTGTGGGTAGTCGATGGATTCAAAGCCGTCCCTGGCCCTTCGCCAACCTCAGTCTTCTCTCGATTCCATCTGCGCCAGTGCCTGCTCCAGCGCCTCGACCTTCCTGCGCGTGCGTTCAAGCACGCGCTTCTGCGCCTCGAATTCCTCGAATGTCACGTAATCGCCCCGGCCCAGGGCGGACTGGAGCAGGGCCCGGAAATTGGTTTCCAGGTCTTTCGCCGCTCCCTCGGCCGAGGGCGGAACCAGCTTGCGCAGGCGCCGGGCGAGATCGGAAATGAATTCGTCGTTCATGGTCCGCAAGGTTGCGTTATCGGCCTCCGGTTTGTCCAGTATCGAATTGTCCGCATAAGAGCAGAATTAGCGCACTGAATTGATAGACTAGCCGGATTGCACCGGAGGACCGTATGGCGGGAGCAAAATCCAACCCCCCCGGCAAGGCGGCGAAGCCGAAGGCCGGCGCTGCGAAGAAGGCCGCTTCGGCCGGCAGCCCTCCCGCGAAGGCCGATTTGCCGAAGACCGAAAAAGCGGCTCCGCGCAGGCGGCTGTGGTGGTTGTGGCTGATCCCGCTGATCGTGTTCGGGGCGGGCTTCTGGCTCTGGTACGACTACCTGGCCGGCTTGCCGTCTCGCGTTGCGGAACTCGAGCAAAAGGTTGCCGGAGTCGGGCAACTCGAGGCAAGGCTGGAAGAGCTTGAGAGCCGCCGCGACGCGGACGCCGCGCAGCAGGCGGCCGATGCCGAGGCAGCGCGGCGGGCGTCCGAGCGGGTGCGCGACGCGCTGGAAGTGCGACTGACCGCGTCCGAGCGGGCGCTGGAGGCATTGGGAAGCCGCCCCGCGGGCCAGCAGGTGCGCTGGCGCCTCGAAGCGGCCGATAACCTGCTGGCCCTTGCAGACCGCCAGAACCGGTTTGCGCGAGACTATGAAGGCGCCGCGCTGGCCATCCGCGAAGCGCTGGATTTGCTGGCCCAGGTGGGCGATCCTCGCTACGGCGCCGTGCGGGCGGAACTGCAGGAGCAGGCGCGGGCGCTGGAAAGGATGCCGGCTCGCGACGTTCAGGGCGTTGTGGTCCGCCTGGGCGCTCTTCTTTCCAGGGTCGAGGGACTCAAGCCGGACCTCCGGCCGTCGGCCGGAGAAACACCGGCCGCGGAAGAACTCCCGGACCGGGGGTGGCAGCGCGCGCTGGCCAGCACCCGGCGCGCCTTGCGCTCGCTGATCACGATCCGGCGCACCGAGGGCAGCGTCGACACGCTCCTGACCGATACCGATACGGAAATGCTGCAGCGTTTGCTGACGGCGGAACTGCACCTGGCCCGCCTGGCCTACATCCAGGGCGATCTGCAGGCGTATGCCGCGGCCCTGGTTGCCGCCCGGGGACGACTGGCGCGCCTCTACGCGGGGGACGATCCGGACGTTTCCGACACGCTCGCCGACATCGACGAGTTGCTGGAGCTGGCGCAGGGACGGGAAGCGCCCGATATCGCATCTTCGCTGCAGCGCCTGCGGAACATCCGCTCCGATTGACATGCGCGCCGGGCTGATCGTGGTCCTGGTGCTGCTGCTGGTGGCGGTGGCGGCGCAGTTCCTTGCCGGGGACGCCGGCTACGTGCTCATATCCTTCCAGGGTTGGGCGGTGGAGATGACCGTTCCCATTCTCGTCGTCCTGCTCGCCCTGCTGCTGTTCGTGGCCGGGCTGCTGCGCAGGATCCGCCAGGCGCCGCGGCTGGTGGCCGAACGAGCGGCGAAAGCGAGCGCCAGGCGGACCGGCCGGCGCGTCGCGCGTGGCCTCACGGCGCTGGCCGCAGGCCGGCTCGCCCGCGCCGAGCGGCTGCTGGCCAGGTCCGCGGAAAGAAGCCAGGCGCCCGTGCTGCAGTATCTGGCGGCCGCCCGCCTGGCGCATGGTTCCGGCGATGCGGAGCGCCGGAATCACTGGTTTTCCCTTGCCGAGAAGGCCCAGCCGGAGGCGCGCGACGCGATCGCGCTGGAGCGTGCGGAACTTCACCTCGGCTCCGGAGAGCAGGCCGCGGCCATGAGCCATCTCGCCGGGATACTCGAGCGCGAGCCGCGGCACCTGCAGGCCCTGCGCCTTTTCATTCCGCTGCAATTGCAGCGGGAGGAATGGGGAGAGGCGGCCCGGCGCCTCAAGGCGCTGCGCAAGCACGGGCAGACGGGCGCCGGCGACGCGGCCCTCTGGACCGTCAAGGCCTACACCGGCCTGCTGGGTGAAGCGGATGATGCGCGCCGCGTGCAGCGCCTCTGGGGAGAGATCCCGCGCGATTTGCGCGGCAACGAGAAGCTGGCGCTGGCCCATGCCCGAGCGCTGATGCGGAACGGCGCCCACGAGCTTGCCGAGCAGGGCCTGCGGCGCCGTCTCGGCGCGCAATGGAGTTCGGAGCTGGCCGGCGCCTACGGCGAACTCGAGCTGCGCGACGTCCCGGGGGCCATCCGCCATGCCGAAAGCTGGCTGGCGGAGAACCCGCAAGACGCCGCGCTGCTGCTGGCGCTCGGGCGCCTGTGCCGCAAGGCGAAGCTATGGGGCAAGGCACGCTCGTATATCGAGACCTCGCTCGGCCTCGAGGAGTCACGCGGCGGCTGGCTGGAACTGGCCGAGATGCTCGAGGAGCTCGACGAGGGGGACGCGGCGGGCGAGGCCTACCGCAAAGGCTTGCGCCTCGGCTAGCAGCCCCCAGCGCTGCCCTGACCTCATCCGGGTAGGGCCGCGTCCCACGCGCCGGCCACCTGTTTTCGTCCCCGTACGGCTCGCATGGCGCCCGCAACTCGGAGTACAATTGCGGTTCGTCGAAGCGAATCCGGCAATGGCCGGCAAGTGCCACCCGAGCCGACAGAGGGCAGGTGGCGTTTTTATGTTTGAATCCATGCGAAAGTCGGCCATGCGTCTGGTGTTGGTGCAGGCAGCGGCCGGGGCCATTGCGGGCGCGGTCGCCTGGCCGGTATTCGGCCGCGCGGCCGGACTGGCCACCCTGGCCGGCGCATTCATCGGTCTGCTGGGCAGCCTGTTCATGGTTGCCGGCCTGCTGCGGGTCAGCAGCGGCGCGACGCCCGGCCAGATGCTCGCCATGGTACTGGTGGGCGAAGCGGCAAAACTGGTTGTTTGCGCGGTGGGTTTCGCGGTCTGCATCATCGTCTTCGACCTGGTTTTCCTGGGGTTGCTGGCCGGATTCGTGGCCACGATGCTGGGATACTGGGCCGGGCTGCTGCCGGCGGTGCTGGGGGAAGGCAACCCTCCTGCCGCCCCCGCCACGAATCAGGGGTGAAAGCGCATGGCGGCTGAATCCGGTGGCGGCGGCAGCGCCGGCTACATCGAACACCACCTGACCAACCTCCAGGCCGGCGAAGGCTTCTGGACCTTTCACATCGACAGCCTGTTCTACTCGGTCCTGCTCGGCGTGCTGTTCGCGGGGTCCTTCTACTTCGCCGCGCGCCGCGCCACCGCCGGCGTGCCCGGGCGCTGGCAGAGCTTCGTCGAGATGCTCGTCGATTTCGTCAACACGCAGGTCAAGGACGCCTACCACGGCCCGTCGAAACTGCTGGCGCCGCTGGCGCTCACCATTTTCTGCTGGGTGTTCCTGATGAACTTCATGGACCTGGTGCCGGTGGACCTGCTGCCGGAAATCGGTTTGCTGATGGGTATCGAGTACATGAAGGTCGTGCCGAGCACCGACCTGAATATCACCTTCGGACTTTCGATCAGCGTGTTCCTGCTGATCATCGTGTTCAGCATCCGGGCCAAGGGACTGGGGGGCTTCGGCCGCGAGATCTTCTTCAAGCCCTTCGGCAAGTGGCTTCTGCCCTTCAACGTCACGCTGAAGATCGTCGAGGAACTGGCCAAGCCGATGTCGCTGGCCCTGCGGCTGTTCGGCAACCTCTATGCCGGCGAATTGATCTTCATCCTGATCGCGCTGTTTACGCTGGGCAATACGCTCACGTCCCTGGTTACGTCGGCCGCGGCATTCAGTTTCGTGGTCCAGTTCGCGCTGGGCCTGGCCTGGGCGTTGTTCCACATCCTGGTCATCACGCTTCAGGCATTCATCTTCATGATGCTCACCATCGTCTATCTGAGCATGGCGAGCGAGGAACATTAGTGTCGTGTCACGCCTCTACAGTCGCATCAGCGCGTCCCCCATGGTTCGTGGCAAGGCGCGTCCCGCCGGGAATGGTGTTTCCATTGCCCAGGGGCGCAACGCGGCCACGGGCCATGGGGGACGCGCCCTTCGGGAGCGGGCGGGGCGCGCCACTGCGGCGTTGCAGCCCTGGGCAATACGGGCAGTATTCCCTGCGGTCTGCGCCTTGCATTGGCCCGCCCCGCTCGCTCTGATGCGACTGTAGAGGCGTGACACGACACTAAGAAAACCAAGCACTTCCGCTTAACAGGAGACCTCATGGAAAACCAAGCTGGAGAAATGATCCAACTGGCCGCGTCCCAGGCCCAGGTGCTGGGCATCACGGCCCTGGCGGTCGCGATCATCATCGGGATGGCCGCGATGGGCACCGCGCTCGGCTTCGGCCTGCTGGGCGGGCGCTTTCTGGAGAGCACCGCCAGGCAGCCGGAACTGGCGCCGATGCTGCTGATCCGCATGTTCATCATCGCCGGCCTGCTGGACGCGGTGTCGATGATCGGCGTGGGCGTGGCCCTGCTGTTCACATTCGCCAACCCGTTCCTGGGACAGCTCAACGCAGCCATAGGCTAGGCTCCGGCGAATGAACATCAACGCAACACTGCTGGCGCAATGCCTCGTATTTGCGGCGCTGGTGTGGTTCACGATGAAGTTCATCTGGCCGCAGGTGCTCGAAGCGATCGACCAGCGCAACAGGGAAATCGCCGACGGCCTGGAGGCCGCGGCCCGCGGGCGCAGCGAACTGGATGCGGCGCAGGGCCGGATCGAGCAGCTCGTGTCGGAGGCGCGCAGCCAGGCCTCGGAAATCATCGAGCAGGCCAACGGGCGAGCGTCGCGCATCGTGGATGAAGCGCGCGAGGAGGGCGAACGCGAACGCCTGCGGCTGGTCGAATCGGCCCACTCGGAGATCGAACGCGAGACCATGCAGGCGCGCGACGAACTGCGCGAGCAGGTGGCGGGGCTGGCGATTGCCGGCGCCGAGAAGATCCTCCAGCGCGAGATCGACGCGGGCGCTCACGGCGCCATGCTGCAACGCTTCGCCGACCGGATCTGATGGATTCACCCGGCGCCATTGCCAGGCCCTACGCGCGGGCGGCCTTCGCCCATGCGAAGGATCGCGGCGGCGTGGCCCAGTGGTCGGCGGCGCTGAAGGCGGCCGCGGCGGCGGCCGCGGAACCGCAAATGCGCGCGGCGCTGGAATCGTCCGACACGAGCGAGGCTGCGACCGAACTGCTCTGCCAACTGCTGGAAGATCCGGCCGCCTGGGAATTCGACGGCGTGCGCAACCTGATGCGGCTGCTTCGGGAAAACCGCCGCCTGGGCGCGCTTGGCGCGATCGCGGAGCAGTTCGAGCAACTGTGGCGCGAAGACTCCCGGCGGGTTGAAGCGGTGCTGGTCTCCGCGGCGCCGTTGGATGTCGAGCAGCAGGAGGCAATCGCCGGAGCGCTCAAGGAGCGCCTCGGTCGCGAAGTGGATTTTCGCTTCGAACTGGATGAAAACCTTCTGGGCGGAGTCCGCGTGCAGGTGGGCGACCAGGTTCTCGACGGCTCGGCACGGGCCGGCCTGAGCACCCTGGCCGCCGCTCTGAGCCGGACCGGAAACTAGGCCCAAACAGAAAACGGGTAGTGGAATGACTTTGAAAGCGAACGAAATCAGTGATCTGATCCGCCAGCGCATCGAGAACTTCGATGCCGAGGCCGAACAGGTCGAAGTGGGAACGGTGGTGTCCGTGACTGACGGCATCTGCCGCATCCATGGCCTGTCCGGGGCGCAATACGGCGAGATGCTGGAGTTTCCCGGCGAAACCTACGGCCTGGCCCTGAACCTGGAGCAGGACTCGGTGGGCGCGGTAATCCTGAGCGAATATCGGCACATCACCGAAGGCGACGTGGTCAAGGCCACCGGGCGCATTCTGGAAGTGCCGGTGGGCGAGGCCCTGCTCGGCCGCGTCGTCGATGCGCTGGGCAACCCGGTGGACGGCAAGGGGCCGGTGGAAACCGGCGAATACTCGCCGATCGAGAAGGTGGCCCCGGGCGTCATTACCCGCCAGTCGGTGGGCCAGCCGGTGCAAACCGGGCTGAAGTCGGTGGACTCGATGATCCCGATCGGCCGCGGCCAGCGCGAGCTGATCATCGGCGACCGCCAGACCGGCAAGACCGCGGTCGCCGTGGACACGATCATCAACCAGCGCGGCACCGGCATCAAGTGCATCTACGTGGCCATCGGCCAGAAGAACTCGTCCGTGGCCAACGTGGTGCGCAAGCTCGAGGAGTTCGGCGCGCTGGAACACACCATCGTGGTGTCCGCCCCGGCCGCCGATACGGCCGCAATGCAATACATCGCCCCGTATGCGGGCTGCGCGATGGGCGAGTACTTCCGCGACCGGGGAGAGGACGCGCTGGTGGTGTACGACGACCTCACGAAGCAGGCCTGGGCATACCGCCAGGTGTCGCTGCTGCTGAGGCGCCCGCCGGGCCGCGAGGCCTACCCGGGCGACGTCTTCTATCTGCATTCGCGCCTGCTGGAGCGGGCCGCGCGGGTCAACGCCGAATACGTCGAGGAATTCACGGACGGCGAGGTCAAGGGCCGGACCGGTTCCCTCACCGCCCTGCCGATCATCGAAACGCAGGCGGGCGACGTCTCGGCGTTCGTTCCCACCAACGTCATCTCCATTACCGACGGCCAGATCTACCTGGTGACCGACCTCTTCAACGCCGGCATCCGGCCCGCCATCGACCCCGGCATTTCAGTATCGCGGGTTGGCGGCGCGGCCCAGACCACGATCATCAAGAAGCTCGGCGGCGGCATTCGCCTGGCGCTGGCCCAGTACCGCGACCTTGCGGCGTTCGCGCAGTTCGCCTCGGACCTCGACGCGGCCACGCGCCGGCAACTGGAGCGCGGCCAGCGGGTCACCGAGATGATGAAGCAGAACCAGTACGAGCCGCTGACCGTCGCCGAGATCGCGGTGTCGCTCTACGCCGTGCAGGAGGGCCACATGGACGACATGGAGGTGGACCAGTTGCTCGCGTTCGAGAAGGCCCTGCATGCGCACGCGCGCGACAACCATGCGGAGTTGCTCGAACGCATCAACGAAACCGGCGACTACGACGACGAAATCGAGTCCGGCCTCAAGGCGCTGGTCGAGGAGTTCAAGAGCAGCGGCGCCTACTGATGCTTGATTCAGCAGATACTTTCGCCTTTCGCCGGGAGCCGCTTCGGGCCCGCCCCGCTATCTGTATTCCTCTCGCGGGAGACGCCATCCCTGGCTCGATTCTCGCTGTCCCTGCTCCAACGCTCCCGCAAGAGGAATACAGACACCGGGGCTACCGTCGGCCACGATACCAAGAGCGCGGCGCAACGCTGGGCTTGCCGGAAAGGAACTGAACCGGTATAGAGAACAATGCCGGGCGCAAAGGAAATCCGCGGCAAGATCGGCAGCGTCAAGAACACGCAGAAGATTACGCGCGCCATGGAAATGGTCGCAGCCAGCAAGATACGCCGCACCCAGCAGCGGATGACCGCGGCCCGCCCCTACGCCGACGGCATACGCAAGATCGCCAGCCATCTATACCACGCCCGGCCGGACTACACGCCGCCGTACCTCGCCGAGCGCGAGGAGAAGTTGGCCGGCTACATCCTCATTTCCACCGACCGCGGCCTGTGCGGCGGCCTGAACGTCAACCTGTTCCGGCACTTTCTCGGCGAACTGAGGCGGCAGGCGGACGCGGGCGTTGCCACGCAGATCGTCCTGATCGGCGCAAAGGCGGTGCAGTTCTTCCGCAATCTCGACGTGAACATCACCGGCGTGGCCTCGCACCTCGGAGAGAAGCCGCACATCGTGGACCTGGTCAGCGCGGTGCGGGTGCTGCTCCAGGAGTTTCGCGAGGAGCGGATCGACCGGATGTACCTGGCCCGCAACCTGTTCGTCAACACGATGCGCCAGCAGCCAGTGGTCCAGCAGTTGCTGCCGGTTGCGCTGGAGCAGGACGACACCCTGGCGGCGCACTGGGACTATATCTACGAACCGTCGGCCGGCGAGCTGCTCGACGGGGTGCTGGAGCGCTATATCGAGACGCAGGTGTTCCGCGCGGCCATGGAGAACGTGGCCTGCGAGATGGCGGCAAAGATGGTGGCGATGAAATCGGCCACCGACAATGCCGGCAAGCTGATCGACGCGCTGCAATTGCAGTACAACAAGGCCAGGCAGGCGGCGATTACCGCGGAGATCGCGGAGATCATCGGTGGCGCCGAAGCCGTATGAATTACTTTCCAAGGAGAAAAGAATGACCGCTAACGCCAACGGCGCCATCGTGCAGATCATCGGCGCCGTGATCGACGTGGAGTTCCCGCGCGAATCCATGCCCCAGGTGTATGACGCCCTGGTTGTGGAAGACCGCAATCTCACCCTGGAGGTGCAGCAGCAACTGGGCGACGGCGTGGTCCGCACCATCGCCATGGGGTCCAGCGAGGGCCTGAGCCGCGGCCTGCCGGTAAACAACACCGGCGGTCCGATCACGGTCCCGGTCGGTCACAAGACGCTCGGCAGGATCATGGACGTGCTCGGCGACCCGGTGGACGGCAAGGGCGATATCGGCGAGGACGAGCGCTGGCCCATCCACCGCCCGCCGCCCAGCTTCGAGGACCAGGCCGGCAGTACCGAGCTATTGGAAACCGGCATCAAGGTCATCGACCTGCTTTGCCCCTTCGCCAAGGGCGGCAAGATCGGACTGTTCGGCGGCGCCGGCGTGGGCAAGACCGTGAACATGATGGAGCTGATCCGCAATATCGCGGTCGAGGCTTCGGGCTACTCGGTGTTCGCGGGCGTGGGGGAACGCACCCGCGAGGGCAATGACTTCTACAACGAGATGAAGGAGTCGGACGTGCTCGACAAGGTGGCGCTGGTCTATGGCCAGATGAACGAGCCGCCCGGAAACCGCCTGCGCGTCGGGCTGACGGGTCTGACCATCGCCGAGTTTTTCCGCGACGAAGGCCGCGAGATCCTGATGTTCATCGACAACATCTACCGCTATACGCTGGCCGGCGTGGAATGCTCCGCGCTGCTGGGGCGCATGCCCTCGGCGGTGGGCTACCAGCCCACGCTTGCGGAGGAGATGGGCGCGCTGCAGGAGCGGATCACGTCCACCCGCACCGGCTCGATCACGTCGGTGCAGGCGATTTACGTGCCGGCCGACGACCTGACCGATCCTTCGCCGGCGACGACTTTCGCGCACCTGGACGCCACGGTCGTCTTGTCGCGTTCGATTGCCGAGCTCGGCATCTACCCCGCGGTGGATCCGCTGGACTCCACTTCGCGCCAGCTCGATCCCCTGGTGGTGGGCCGCGAGCACTACGACACCGCGCGCGGCGTGCAGCGCGTGCTGCAGCGCTACAAGGAGCTGCAGGACATCATCGCCATCCTGGGCATGGACGAGCTGTCCGAGGAGGACAAGCTGACGGTGCAGCGGGCGCGCAAGATCCAGCGCTTCCTCTCGCAGCCGTTCTTCGTGGCCGAAGTGTTCACCGGCACCCCCGGCCAGTTCGTCACCCTGAAGGAGACGATACGCAGTTTCGGCGCCATCCTTAGCGGCGATTGCGACCACCTGCCCGAGCAGGCCTTCTACATGGCGGGCGGCATTGCGGAAGTCGAGGAGAAGGCGAAGCAGTTGCAGTAGCCGTGGCTTCCATTCACATAGACATCGTCAGCGCCGAGGGCGCAATCTATTCCGGCGACGCGGATTTCGTCGTTGCGCCCGCGTCGCAGGGCGATGTCGGCATCGCGCCGCGGCACGCTCCGCTCCTGACCGAACTGCGCCCCGGGCCGGTGCGGGTGCAGCGCGAGGGCGAGGACGAGCGGCTCTTCTACGTGACCGGAGGCTTGCTCGAGATTCAGCCCGACGCCGTGATCGTGCTGGCCGATTCGGCGCTGCGGCCGGACCAGCTGGACGTGAACGCCGCCGAGGAAGCGCGCAGGCAGGCCGAGGAAGCCCTGGAGGGCGCCACCGAAAAATCCGACATCGAAAAGGCCCAGCGCGATCTCGCCGAAGCCGCCGCGCGACACCGTGCGCTGAAGAAACTTCGCGGACAGGACTGAATTTTTCACCAAAGTCCGGAAAGTGTTACAACGGCGCACTTTTCGGACTTGATTTCGGCAGTTCCCCACAAGTTTTTCCACAGAAAATGTGGATACTTGTATCCCGCGCGTGAGCATTTTTCCCGAATACGAATCGTATGATGCCGTCGGCCTGGCCGAGCTGGTGCGCTCCGGTCAGGTCGATGCCGCGGAGCTGCTGGCGGCGGCCATCGAACGTTGTGAACGGCGCAACCCCTCCGTCAACGCGGTGGTCCATGCCTTTTATGATCGCGCCCGCGGAACCCTGGCCGAAAAGGGGCGCAGTGGTCCGCTTGCCGGCGTGCCCTTCCTGTTGAAGGATGTCGGCGCCCACTACGGGGGAGAGCCCACCGGCTACGCCTGCCGCTTGTTTAACGGGTTCGTGGCCGAGCGGGACACCACTCTGGTTGGCCGCTACCGGCAGGCGGGGCTGGTGATCTTCGGGAAGACCAATACGCCGGAACTGGCGCTGGCGGTCACAACCGAACCGGAGCTGACCGGGCCGACATTGAACCCCTGGAATCCCGAATACTCGCCGGGCGGCTCCAGCGGCGGCGCGGCGGCGGCGGTGGCGGCCGGCATTGTCCCGGCAGCGCATGGCAGCGATGGCGGAGGTTCCATCCGCATACCGGCCTCTCTTTGCGGTCTGGTCGGCCTCAAGCCCACCCGCGGCCGTATCCCCACCGGCCCGGAACGGGCCGAGGGCTGGGCCGGCATGGCTCAGAATCACGTGATTACACGTAGCGTGCGCGATTCCGCGGCCTTCCTCGACGCGGTGGAAGGCGCGGAACCCGGGGACCCCTATCATCCGCCGGCCCATCGCGGGACGTGGATGGAAACGCTGGAAAAACCGGCTGGCGCATTGCGCGTGGCGCTTGTTCAGGACTCGTTCAATGGAGCGCCCGTCGACCCCGACGTCATCGAAGTGGTCAGGGACACGGCCCGCATGTGCGAAGTACTCGGACATCAGGTGGAGGAGGCGCGCTGCCCGCTGTCGCCCGAGCAACTCCACAACTGCGCCACTCTGATTCTGAGCTCACACGTCAACGCCGACATACAGGCGCGCTGCGAGGCGCTGGGCCGCGAATTCCGCCGGGAGGACGTGTCGTACGTGACCTGGCGAATGGCGCGGGCCGGGGCGGAAGCCAGCGCGTCGGAATATGCTGCGGCGATGAGCCATATCCATTACATTGGGCGCCGGATGGGAGAATTCTGCGACCGATATGACGTCATACTCTCCCCGACCACGGCGGCTCCGGCGCCCCGCCTGGGTGAGATCGACATGGACACCGAGGACCTGAAGGGCTATATGCAAGTCACCAACCGCTACACGGCCTTTACGCAATTGCTCAACGTAACCGGTCAGCCCGCCGTCTCCCTGCCGCTCGGCCGGTCGGCCAAGGGCCTGCCGATCGGCGTGCAGCTGGCCGCCCCGCAGGGCGGCGAAGGCCTGTTGTTCGGCCTGGCGGCGCAACTTGAACAAGCGCGGCCCTGGACCGGCCTGTGTCCCGGGTATGGAGGTCCTTCCTGATGGCCGGAGAATTGAACGTGGTCATTTTGGCCGCCGGCCAAGGCACCCGGATGCGCTCCGCCATACCCAAGCCGCTGCACCTGCTGGCAGGCAAACCTCTGCTGGCGCACGTCATCGACAGCGCGGCCGTCCTCGATCCCGATCGCATCGTGGTGGTTTGCGGGCACGGCGCCGAGCCGGTGCGCGCGGCTTTCTCCGGGGCGCCGATCGACTGGGTCGAGCAGGAGGAGCAACTGGGGTCGGGACACGCCGTAATTCAGGCGCTGCCGTCGATCGAGCCCGGCGCGCGCGTCCTGGTGCTTTACTCGGACGTCGCGCTGGTCACCGGCGAAACGCTTCGGCGGCTGGTAGCCGACGACAACGGCGTGTCGCTATTGACGGCCGAAGTGGAGGATCCATCGGGTTACGGACGCATCGTCCGGAATCCGGACGGCGCGGTGGCGGGCATTGTCGAACATGCGGACGCCACGCCCGAACAGCGGCTTGTGCGCGAAATCAACGTCGGGCCGATGGCGGCGCCCGGCGATTGGCTGGGCAAGGCTTGCCGGGCGCTCAAGCCTGCGGGGGGAAAACAGGAAATCTACCTTACCCACACAGTTGACATCGCACTTGCCGAGGGCACGCCCGTGCGCGCGGTCGGGACCGGTGGGCCGGACGAGGCAATGGGCGTCAACAGCCCCGCGCAACTCGCCGAAGCCGAACGCCTGCTTCGGCGCCGGCGAACCGGCGAATTGATGGAGGCAGGCGTGCGGATTGCGGATCCCCAGCGTATCGAGATCCGGGCCGACGTGCAGGCGGGCCGGGACGTGTTCCTCGACGTGGGCGTGGTCCTCGAAGGGGAAATCGTCCTGGGCGACGGCGCCAGCGTCGGCGCCTACAGCGTGGTGTCGGACACCCGGATCGACGAGGGCGCGCGCATTGAACCGCATTGCGTGGTGGACGGCGCCCACATAGGGGCGCGGGCCCGCGTGGGTCCCTTCGCCCGGCTGCGGCCGCATGCCAGTCTGGGGGAGGAAGCGCGGGTCGGCAACTTCGTTGAGGTCAAGAACAGCGAGCTTGGCGACGGCGCCAAGGCATCGCACCTCAGTTACGTCGGCGATTCCGAGGTCGGCAGGGAGGTCAATATCGGCGCCGGAGTGATTACCTGCAATTACGACGGGAAGCGAAAGCACCGCACGGTGATCGGCGAAGGCGCGTTTATCGGCTCGGGCGTGGAACTGGTGGCCCCGGTGGAAGTCGGTGCCGGAGCCATGATCGGCGCCGGTTCCACAATCACCAAGCCGGCTCCGGCGGACCAGCTCACCGTGGCCCGGTCACGGCAGAAAACGCTGCCGTTGAAGAAGCGCTAGCCCCCCGGGCTAGGGCCTGTTCACCCAATAGGAGGCCGCTCTGTTGAGTCTGTCACAATGCCAATCAAGGCGCGAGGAGCGCGGTTTGGTGCATCCAAATAAGCGACGAGCAACGCCGAGTGGCGCTGTGACAGACTCAACCCGAAGGGCCGGGCCTCTTTTTCCTCCGGGCGGCGTTGCCGCTCGCTTGTGTGGACGTGCCACACGGCGCTCGCGGCGTCTTGCCGGGCGAAAAAAGAGGACCGGCAGAGCGGCCTCCTATTGGGTGAACAGGCCCTAATGTGCGGAATTGTCGGAGTCGCTGCCGAGCGGGATATCGCCCCGCTGTTGCTGGATGGGCTGCGCCGCCTGGAGTACCGCGGCTACGACTCGGCCGGATTGGCGTTGCTCGACAACGGCGGTCTGAAACGCCTTCGCCGGCCCGGGGAGGTGGCCCGGCTGGTCGAGGAATTCGAAAGGCAGCCCCTTGAGGGCGAGGTCGGTATCGCCCACACGCGCTGGGCTACGCACGGCGCGCCCACGGAACAAAACGCTCATCCCATGTTCGCGGGCGAGCGGGTGGCGGTTGCGCACAACGGCATCGTCGAGAACTACGAAGCGATCAAGGAGGAGCTCACGACCGGGGGCGTGGTTTTCTCGAGCGAAACGGACACCGAATGCATCGCCCACCTCATCGACGCGGAACTGAGTGCAGGCAAGGACCTTGCTACCGCTGCGCGCGATGCGCTGGCGCGATTGAAAGGCAGTTACTCCGTGGTCGTCCTGGCGGCCGCGGAGCCGGACGCGATCCTGGCCGCCCATCGCGGCGCGCCCATGGTGGTCGGCCTGGGCGAGTCGGAGAACTATGCCGCTTCGGACATTGCCGCGCTGCTCCCGGTGACGCGCCGCTACCGCTTTCTGCGCGATGGAGACCTGGCGCTGCTGACCCGCGGCAGCGTGGAGATCACCGGCGCCGGCGGCGAAGCCGTGGAACGGCCGATGGTGGAGAGTGAGTTCGGCCCCGAGTCGGTTGAGCGGGGCGCGTACAGGCACTACATGCAAAAGGAGATCTTCGAGCAGGCCCGGGCGGTCCGCGACACGCTGCTGCCGCTGATTTCCGGCGGCCTGCCGGATGCGTCCATGTTCGGCCCCGAAGTGGGCGCGAAGCTGGGTGAAATTACGGCCGTGCATATCGCCGCCTGCGGCAGCGCCTTCAACGCTGGCCTGGTCGCGCGTCAGTGGATACAGGACTACGCGAAACTGCCCTGCACCGTCGAGATCGCCAGCGAATACCGCTATCGGCCTCCGCCCTGCCCGCCGAACTGCCTTTTCCTCGCCATTTCCCAGTCGGGCGAGACGGCGGACACGTTGGCGGCAACTCGGGCCGCGCGCGAACGGGGCTACCGGGCCGTGCTGGCCCTGAGCAATGTCGCGACCAGCAGCCTGGTCCGCAACGTCGAGCACAGCCTGCTGACTCGCGCCGGCCTGGAAGTGGGCGTGGCGTCCACCAAGGCCCTGCTCACCCAGCTGGCGGCGCTGGCGATGATGGCCTTGGCGCTGGCCCGCGCCCGGGGCAGCAGGGAGGAGGAGATACGCAGCCTGACGCAGGAGGCCGCGGCGCTGCCCGGCCTGATCGAACAGTTGCTGGAGATGGACGGGCGGCTTGCGGAACTGGCCGGGAATTTCCGGGGTCGCGAGCATGTGCTGTTCCTGGGACGCGGTCCTATGTGGCCGGTGGCCATGGAAGGCGCGCTCAAGCTGAAGGAGCTTTCATACATCCATGCCGAGGCTTATGCCGCGGGCGAACTGAAGCACGGCCCGCTGGCGCTCGTGGACGACCGGATGATGATCGTGGCGCTGGCCCCGAACGACGGCCTGCTGCACAAGCTCCGGTCCAATCTCGAAGAAGTCCGCGCGCGCGGCGGACAATTGTTCGTGGTGTCGGACCCCGACGCCAACCTGGGGCACGAAGACGGCATGATCGCGCTGCGCTTGCCGGCGCCGCCCACCGCGTTGCAGGCGCCCGTGCTCTATACCGTGCCGCTGCAGTTGCTCGCCTACCACGTGGCGGTACAGAAGGGCCACGACGTGGACCGCCCCCGCAACCTCGCCAAGTCCGTCACCGTCGACTGACCCCTTCGTGCTTCCTCGCCCTTTCTTCGCCCTCCTCCTCGTGGGAGACGCCATCCTGGCTCGATTCTCGCTGTCCCTGCTCCAACGCTCCCCCGAGGAGGAGGGCGAAGAAAGGGCTTCAGCCGGCGCGGTTAGCGGGTGAGGCGGACGAAGACGGGGGTGTGGTCGGAGGGGCGTTCGAGTCTGCGCGGCGCCTTGTCGATGCCGGCCTCCGTGCATACGGGCGACAGCGCCTCCGAGAGCAGGACCAGGTCGATGCGTAGACCTCGATTGCGCCGGAACGCGGCCGCGCGGTAGTCCCACCAGCTGAACGTTTTTTCGGGCTGATCGAACAGGCGGAAACTGTCCTTCAGGCCGAGATCCTCGAGCGCCCGCAGCCGGTCCCGCTCCGGCGCGCTGCACAGTATCTTGTCGCGCCACTCCTCGGGGTCGTGCACGTCGCGAGCGTCCGGCGCGATATTGAAGTCGCCCATCACCGCCAGCCGCGGCCAGCGCTGCAGCTCCGCGCGGATCCATTCGGTCAGCGCGTCCAGCCAGCGCAGCTTGTAGTGGTAGTGATCGTGACCGACCTCCTTGCCGTTGGGCACGTACAGGTTGATCACGCGGACGTCGCCGACCGTCGCCGCGACTGCCCGCGCCTGCGGGTCGTCCAGCCCCGGAATTCCGACAACCGGCTCCGACGCTTCATGGCGGGTCAGCAGGGCCACGCCGTTGTAGGTCTTCTGCCCGTGCACCAGGCACCGGTAACCGAGGGCTTCAAAGTCCTCCAGGGGGAAATCCTCGTCGCGGCATTTCAGTTCCTGCAGGCCCAGCGCATCCGGGGCCTGCGACTCAAGCCAGTCCGCCACATGCTCCTTGCGCACGCGCACCGAGTTGACGTTCCAGCTTGCAAGCATCATGGCCGGGAATTCGGCGGGAAGCCGGTCAGGCGCGCAGGCGGCCCATGCGGATGTGGACGTCCCCCACCCGGTCTATGCCGGCCGTGACGTGATCGCCCGGCTTGAGCCGGCTCACGCCGGCCGGCGTGCCGGTAAAGATCAGGTCGCCGGGCTTGAGTTCAAAGAAAGTGGAAATCTGCGCGATCAGGTTCATGGGTTTGTGGATCATGTGGCTGATGTCGGCCTCCTGCCGGACCGCGCCGTTGACCGCCAGCCAGATGCGGCCCTTGGCGGGATGCCCGATGCTGGAAGCGCGCCGCAGCGTGCTCACCGGGGCGGAGTAATCGAAACTCTTGCTGATTTCCCAGGGGGCGCCGGCTTCGCGGACCTCGCTTTGCAGGTCGCGGCGGGTCAGGTCGATCCCGACACCGTAGCCGTACACATGACCCATCGCGTCGTCCGCGGAGATGTTGAGTCCGCCCCCCTGCAGGGCGACTACCAGTTCCACTTCGTGCTGCAGGTCCTTGGTGCGCGGCGGGAAGGGCACCTCGCCGCCGCCCGGCAGCAGCGCGTCCGCGGGTTTCATGAATACCGGCGGCTCCGGGACATTCTCACGGTTCATTTCCTTGATGTGGTCCGCGTAGTTCCAGCCTACGCAAAAGACGCGCCGCGCCGGAAACCGCCGCTCGATCCCCCGTACCGTCAGGCTCGGACGGTAATAGTCAAATAATTCACTCATCCGCTTCGGCGGCGGGTATCAACTTTTAGCCCCGCCAGCCGTGCACTTTCGCGAATTTTTGTTGCCGGGTCAAGACAAGGCGCGGGAGCGAAGGCGTTATGCTCCCGCGCATGAACAAGTTCGACCTGATCGTGGTGGGCGCGGGCAGCGGCGGCCTGGCCGCGGCGCAGCGGGCGGCCGAATACGGCGCACGGGTGGCGCTGATTGAATCCGGACGCCTAGGCGGCACCTGCGTCAATCGTGGCTGCGTGCCCAAGAAGATCATGTGGCATGCCGCCGAATTGGCCAGGGAGCTGGGGCATGGCGGCGATTACGGTTTCGATCTTGCCGTGAACGGCCACGACTTCGGGGCACTGGTCAGACGGCGCGAACGCTACATCCGCCGGTTGAACGGCATCTATGCGAGCAACCTTGAGCGGCGCGGCGTGCACAGCGTTTCCGGACACGCCGCTTTTTCCGCTCCGCGCGCACTGGCCGTGAACGGCGAGGAGTATTCCGCCGAACGGATTCTGATCGCCACCGGCGGGGTTCCGACCGTCCCCACGATTCCGGGGGCCGAATTCGGAATCACTTCCGACGGGTTCTTCGAACTCGAGCGCCGGCCGGCGAGCGCGGCCGTTGTCGGCGCCGGCTATATCGCGGTGGAATTGGCCGGGATTCTCCGGGGTCTCGGCACGGAAGTGACCCTGCATCTCAGGCGCGACTCGGTGCTGCGCAGTTTCGACGAGATCCTGCAGCAGGCCTGCATGGAGGGGCTCGCCGGGGCGGGGGTGCGGATCGCCCCGGGTTTCGTGCCCGCTGCCGTCGAGAGGGATGCCGAGGGTCTTTGCCTGACGGCCATTTCGGGAGAGCGCAGCGGGCCGTTCGACGCCCTCGTGTGGGCTGTGGGAAGGCGTCCGCGCACTGCCGGCGTGAATCTCGACCTCGCCGATGTGCAGTGCGACGGGCGCGGCGCAATCGAGGTGGACGAATGGCAGGAAACCACGGCGCCCGGCGTGTTCGCCCTGGGCGACGTCACCGGGCACCATGAACTCACTCCGGTAGCGATCGCCGCCGGGCGCCGCTGGGCGGACCGTCAGTTCGGCGGAATGCCCGAGCGGCGCATGGAATACCGCAATATTCCCACCGTGGTGTTCGCCCACCCGCCGCTGGGCGCCGTCGGCCTTACCGAGGAAGAGGCGCGCGAGGCCCATGGGGATGCAGTGCGCTGTTACCGGGCCGATTTCGTTCCGCTGTTCTACGGTATTTCCGACAGCAAGCCGAAGGCGCGCATGAAACTGGTTACGGTGGGGGAAGAGGAACGGGTCGTGGGCTGCCACCTGGCCGGGCCCGGCGCCGACGAGATGCTTCAGGGGTTCGCGGTGGCGATAAGGATGGGCGCTTGCAAGTCCGACCTCGACGACACCGTGGCCATCCATCCCACGGCGGCCGAAGAACTCGTAACGATGCGGTGATCGGCCCGCCGCCGGCGCGGCCGGCGCCGGGATCAGGGTTCAAGCAGTTCCGCAGTGTCCGGTCGCGTGCCGTGCCAGATTCTGAAACTCTCGGCCGCCTGTTCCACCAGCATTCCCCAGCCGTCATGAGCGGCGCGCGCGGCGCCCTCCCGAGCCCAGGCAACAAACGGCTCGGCGGCCCGTCCGTACGCCAGGTCCATGCACAGCGCGCCTCTGGCCGTTACTGGGTCCAGCCCGGGCGGCTCACCCGACATTCCCGCCGAACTGGCGTTGATCACAAGATCCACCGCCGGAAGCCTCGGGTTGCCGGAAGCAGCGACACGTATGGCCCCTAGCGAAGCGAATCGGCGCGCCAGTTCCAGGGCGCGTTCCCGCGTGCGGTTGAAGACGATGGTCTCTCCGACGCCCTCGGCCAGCAGCGCCGGAAGTACTCCGCGAACGGCTCCGCCGGCGCCGATGATCAGCACCCTGGTCTTTTCAAGTTCTACGCCCAGGTTTGTGCGCAAATGGCGAATCAGGCCCATTCCGTCGGTGTTGTCGCCCCGCAACCGGCCAGCCGCTCCTGCGGTCAGCGTATTCACCGCTCCTGCCTGCCCGGCTTCGGGGCCGAGTTCGTCGCTCAATTCCGCGGCCTCCTCCTTGAGCGGCACGGTGACGTTGCAACCCCGTCCTCCGTCCTCCCTGAATTTCCGTACTGCCGAGGCCAGGGAGCCCGGGCGTACCTGGATGCGCCGGTACTCCATGTCCAGACCGGTTTGCGCGGCAAAGCGGGCATGGATTTCCGGCGATCGGCTGTGGCCGATGGGGTACCCCATTACGGCGTAGAGTGCGGACATTTTCCTGTGACCAATCTGAATCCGGAGCGTTTATCGGAGCGAAGCGTACCGCAGAAGTCTTTGGGCTTGGGCCGGTAGCATGGAAACTGTGTGCTAGACTTCGGCAGCGGGAGGATATATTCCCGAATCGGCTGCGTATTCGTTTACGGGTGCGCGGCCTTAAATATCCCTGAACAGGGAAACAACGCTACAAACTGGAGGCATTTTTATGACCAGTCCTGAACGCAAACTACTCGCCCTTGCCCTTAGCGCAGCCCTCGCCGCCGGCGTTGCCGGCCCGGCCGCTGCAGCCATTGACGGCTCCCATGCGCCCGAACTTCCGTCACTGATGGACGGCCATGGCGACGACGGCGACGACGATGACGACGGCGACGACGATGACGACGGCGACGACGACGAAGGCAGTTGCGGTGAAGGCAGCTGCGGCGGTGGCGACGAAGAAGAATAAGTCGCCGCTACTTCGGTAGCAATTTCAGGACGACAGCCGGCGGGCTCGCGGGCTCGCCGGCTGTATCGTCCAAGTTCCCCGGCGTGATTGCGCCGGCAGCCGTGCGCCGGTCTTGTCGTCGAGAAGAAGCGCCAGAGTCTCTTCGGCAAATGTGATCATGGGCATCGCCCCCGCTGCGTGCTGAATGGCTCTCCCGACCGCGCCATTATGCCGGCCGCAGCACCGCTCCGGTGGCGGCGTCGCGGATTTCGCTCGGCCCTCCAAGCGAACCGCACTCGCCGGACAACACCCAGTCGACCTCGGCCTCGAAATAGCTTCGGGCCTGGGCCTCGTTTCGGGCGGGCGGGCTGCCGTGCGGGTTGCAGCTCGTGGACACCAGCGGAGAATCCAGCGCCAGACTCAGGGCCGCGGCCAGCGGGTGCAGACTCCGGCGCACGGCCACGGTGCCGCGTCCGCCGGTAATCCATTCCGGCGTGTCTGAAGAAGCAGGCACCACCCAGGTAATCCCCTCGCTTTCCCGCAACTCGGCGAAGTCCGCCGCCGTGGAGAGTTCCGGCGCCCAGCCGTCGAACTGCTCCCATTCGCCGGCGATCAGGATCAGGCCCAGCGACCGGCCGCGGCCCTTGAGCCTGAGCACGCGTTCGACAGCCTGCTCGTTGCCGGGCAGGCAGCCGAGCCCGTAGACCGACTCGTTCGGATAGGCGATCACGCCGCCGGCGCGAAGGATGCGGGCGCCGCGGCTGATGTGCGCGTCAGCGGCGCGCCGACCTTCTCCGCGATCCTTTTTTCGGCGCATTCTTCAGAAGTTCCCGGCACTGTTCCAGCGACAGTGCGGCCGGATCCTGCCCCCGCGGAACCGAAGCGTTGCGTGAACCGTCGGTGACGTACGGGCCGTAACGGCCATCCAGTATCCTGATTCCACCGTCCTCGAATTCCCTGATCGCCGGCCGCCTGGCGCGCCGGGCCGGCTGCACCTTGAGGGCTTCCTCCAGTGTCAGCGTGAACACCGAATGGGGCTTCGGCAGGCGGATATACCGGGGCCGCGTCTTGCCGCCGCGTTCCCCGATCTGGACGTACGGTCCCTTGACCCCGCAGCCGACGAAAACGGGCCGGCCGTTGTCCGGATGCTTTCCGAGTTCGCGGGGCAGGCGGAGCAGGGCGACCGCCTCGTCCAGCGTGACCGTGTAGGGAGAGATGTCGGGCGGCAGCGACGCGTATTTCGGCTTTTCCTTGCCGCGTTCGCCGAGTTGCACGTACGGTCCGAATCGCCCCCGCCCGGCATAGACCGTGTCGCCGGACTCCGTGTGCGGCCCCAGCTCCCGCGGCAGTGAAAGCAACTTCAGGGCATCCTCCAGGGTCACCGACTCCTCGCTCAACCCGTCGGTCAGCGAGGCATATTTCGGTTTCTCCCCGCCGCCCCTTTCGCCGAGTTGCACGTAGGGGCCGCTGCGACCGCTGCCGGCATAGACCGGTTGGCCGGTGGCCGGATCGGTTCCCAGCTGGCGCGGTCCCCGCAACAGTTCCAGCGCCTGTTCCAGCGTGATGTCTTCGTAATTGAAGCCCTCGCGCAGGGGGGCGGCCGGGGGCCGGTGGTCCTCCGTGCGCTCGCCGACTTGCACGAAGTACCCGTAGGGCCCCAGCCTTGCGTAGACGGATTCTCCACTTTCCGGGTGCTCGCCGAGCAGCCGGCGCGGGCGTTCCTCGATGCCCTTCAGCGTGCGCTTTTTCTCCGCGAGCCGCTCCGAATAGTGGCTCCAGAACTCGTCCATTACCGGGACCCAGTGCTTCTCCCCATTGGCCACGGCGTCCAGGGATTCCTCCATGCCGGCGGTGAAGTCGTAATCGACGTAGTCGTTGAAATGACGGGTGAGGAAGTCGGCCACCATCCTGCCCTTCTGGGTAGGCGCAAAATTGCGTTTCTCCATGACCGCGTATTCGCGGTCGCGGATCTTGCGCAGGGTCTCGGCGTAGGTGGAAGGCCGTCCGATGCCGTGGTCTTCCAGCGCCTTGACCAGGCTTGCCTCGGTGTAGCGCGGCGGCGGCTCGGTGAAGTGCTGTTCGGTCGCGAGTTCGCGCACGTCCAGCGTCTCTCCCGTGGCGAGCGGCGGCAGCGCCTTGTCCCTGCTGTCCGCCGCGCGCGCCAGGACCTTGAGAAAGCCCGGATGCGCAAGCGTGTTGCCGGTGGCCCGGAAGCGTCCCGCCGGGGTGGTCTCCGCGACGCGGGCCGATGGCGTGCCCGGAGTGAACTCCGCGCTGACGCGGTCGTAGAGGGCGTCGCTCATCTGGCTGGCCACGGCGCGCCGCCAGATGATGTCGTAGAGGCGGTATTGGTCGGAATCCAGATGACTCTTGAGCGTTTCCGGCGCGCGCGCGATGCTCGTGGGCCGGATCGCTTCATGCGCCTCCTGCGCGTTGCGGGTCTTGGTGCGGTACCGGCGCGGCGCCTTCGGAACGAAACCGGCGCCCAGTTTCCCGACGACGTATTCACGGATTTCCTGCACCGCTTCGCGCGCCATCTGCACGGAATCGGTCCGCATGTAGGTGATCAGTCCGACCGCCCCGCCGCCGGTATCGACGCCCTCGTACAGCGACTGGGCCACCCGCATCGTGCGTTGCGCCTGCATGCCGAGCTGGCGGGAAGCGGCCTGCTGCATGGTCGAGGTCGTGAACGGAGGGGGCGGACCGCGTTTGGCCCGCGTGGGCTTGACGTTCGCTACGGTCAACACACCGGGCCCGCCGCCCGGTGCGCCCTCCTTCATCGCCGCCAGCAGCGCGTCGCGTGCCTGTTCGGTTGCCGCGGCATCGCTCAGCGAGAACTTTTTCAGCTTCTCGCCGTTCAGTTCCACCAGGGCGGCCTCGAAGTCCTGGCCGTCCTTGCCCAGGTGCGCGGTGACGCTCCAGTACTCGCGCGGCCTGAACGCCTCGATTTCCTTTTCCCGCTCCACGATCAGCTTCAGGGCGGGGCTCTGCACCCGGCCCGCCGAAAGGCCGCGCGTGAGTATCCGCGACAGCAGCGGCGACAGGGTGAATCCGAGCAGCCGGTCCATGCAGCGCCGGGCCTTCTGGGCCTCCACCAGCGGCATGGACACGTCGCGTGGATCGTCGACCGCATTGTTGACCGCGCTGCGCGTGATCTGATTGAAGGCCACCCGGTGCACCTGCTTGTCTTCGAGCGCACCCGCATCGGACAACAGCTCCAGCAGGTGCCAGGCGATGGCCTCGCCCTCGCGGTCCGGATCGGTGGCGAGATACAGCGCCGGCATCTTCGCCAGCGCGCTGCGGATACGCGCCACCGCCGCCTTCGAACTCTCCACCGGCTCGAACTCCATAGCGAAGCCCTTTTTGGTGTCGATGGACAGGCCGCCGCTCTTCAGGTCCCGCACATGCCCGTTACAGGCCAGCACGCGGTAATCCTTTCCGAGATAGCTTTGCAGCGTCCGCGCCTTGGCGGGAGACTCGACCACGATAAGGCCCCCCGCGGCCTTTCCGGTCGCGGCGCGCGTCACGTCGGAAGGACCCGCATGGTCCGGATTGTCCTGGATGGAATCATCTTGCGATTGCGCTTTACTACACGGAGTCTACTGAAATCGAGCGCGCATCCTAGCACCAATCAGCGGTCGTATTGAAACCGGCCGCCCGGCAGCGAATGCACGCGGCCCTCGAGCTCCATGCGCGTGAGCGCGGCGGAAAGCTCGGACGCGTCCAGCCCGGTCCGGCGCGCGAGTTCGTCCATGCCCATGGGTCCCTGCCGCAGCAGCCCGCCCAGCAAAGGCAGTTCTCCGGGAGCGGGTTCGGGCGCCGCCTGCGCCGGCGCTACCGCGCCGCCGATCTGCAGCAGGGCCGGCAACTCTTCCAGCACGTCCCCGGGCCGCTCGACCAGCTTGGCGCCTGCGCGGATCAGGGCGTGGCAGCCTCGTGACTGCGGACTGTGTATCGAGCCGGGCACGGCAAATACCTCCCGGCCCTGCTCGGCCGCGGCGCGGGCCGTAATGCGCGCCCCCGAGCGCGCGGCCGCCTCAACAACCAGGACGCCGGCCGACATGCCGCTGATGATCCGGTTGCGGCGCGGGAACATCCATTGCTGCAGTTCGATGCCCGGCGGATTTTCCGAGATCAATGCGCCGCTCGCGATTATGCGGCGCGCCAGTTCCTCGTTGCGCCGCGGATAGACGCGGTCCAGACCCGTGGCGCACACGCCGACCGTGATGCCGCCGCACTCCAGGGCCGCTTCGTGCGCGGCCGCATCAATGCCCTCCGCCAGCCCGCTGACGATGGCCAGGCCGCTGCGCGCCAGCGCGCGGGAAAAGTCCATTGCGGTCGATCGTCCCAGCGGCGTTGCCGAGCGGCTGCCCACGATCGCCAATTGCGGTTCGGCCAGCGCGGCCACTTGTCCGAGGACGAACAGCGCCGCCGGCGGATCGTCAATCTCGCGCAACAGCGGGGGAAAGCGTTCGTCGTTGAACGGCAAAAGGTGAGCGCCCTCGCCGGCGAGCCATTCGAGACAGGGGGCGATCACGGCGGGGTCCGGCTGCCGAAGCCAGCCAAGAACGGCGGGCTTCAGGCCGGCCTCGAGCAGTTCGGCGCCCGGCGCGGCAATGACGGCTTGCGCGTGGCCGTAGCGCTCGAGCAGCCTGCGCCGCAGCAACGGCGACAGCGCGGGACACAATTGGAGGGTAATCCAAGGCTTTGCTTCCATGCGGGACATCCTTTGGTGACTGTGGGAAAATACCACAACTGCGAAATCCTTGGAGCCTTGACCACCGTAGCGATGGCGGAACTGCGAGTACTGACCTTCCCGGATCGCCGGCTGCGCCGCAAGGCGAAGCCGGTCGCGGTGGCCGGCGAACAGTTGCGGCGCCTGGCCGACGACATGCTGGAGACCATGTACGCCTCGAAGGGCGTAGGTCTTGCGGCGATCCAGGTGAACGTCGCCGAGCGCGTGCTGGTCATGGACGTGTCGGAGGAACGCGACACGCCACGCTGCTATGTCAATCCGGAGATCGTTTCCTCCGAGGGCGAGGTGGTGAGCGAGGAGGGCTGTCTTTCGGTGCCCGAATTCACCGCCGAGGTGCCGCGCGCCGAGCGGGTGAAGGTCCGGGCATACACGACCGAAATGGAACCGGTGGAGGAGGAACTGGAGGGACTGGCTTCGATCTGCATTCAGCACGAGATCGATCACCTGGACGGCAAGCTGTTCATCGACTACCTGTCGCCGCTCAAGCGCCGAATGCTGCGCAAACGCCTGGAGAAAGCCGAGCGCACCGGCAAGCCGGCGGTTCTGGAGTTTTAGCGCGGCCTTCACTTTCTTTGCACCATGAACGCGCCTGCCAAGCTTCTGTTTGCAGGCACGCCGGATTTTGCGCTGACGGCGCTGCGCGCGCTGCACGGCGCGGGCCATGTCATTCCGGCCGTGATCACGCGGCCCGATCGCGCCGCCGGCCGCGGGCGCAGGATCGCGGCCTCGCCGGTCAAGAGATGGGCGCGGGAGGCCGGGCTGACCCTGCTGCAGCCGGCAGGCTGGAAAGACGAGTCACTGACGCGGCAGCTTGAGGACTTCGGCGCCGACCTGCTGGTGGTCGCGGCTTACGGATCGATCCTGCCGGCCGCCGCGCTCGATGCATGCGCGCTGGGCGCGGTCAACATTCACGCGTCGCTGCTGCCCCGCTGGCGCGGCGCCTCGCCGGTAGCGGCGGCGATCCTGGCCGGCGACGGCCACGCCGGGGTCACGCTGATGCAGATGGATGCCGGCCTGGACACGGGCCCGCTGCTGGCGGCCCGGCGCACCGCAATCGAGCCTCACGAAACCACGGGGACCCTGGAGCGGAGGCTGGCCCGGCTGGGCGCCGATCTTTTGCTCGAGCAGCTTCCCGCGATCCTGGCCGGTGAGCTTGAAGCGGTTCCGCAGGATGCGGTCCTGTCCACTTATGCGCCGCTGATCACCAAACGGCAGGGCCGCCTGGACTGGACCCGGCCGGCCGAAGCGCTTGTCCGCCGCGTGCGCGCTTTCGATCCCTGGCCGGTCGCGCACGCGATGTGGGAGGACAGGCCGCTGCGCCTCTGGAAGGCCCAGGCATTGGACGGCTCCGCGGGCGAGCCGGGTCGCGTCCTTGATGTTTCCCGCGATGGGATGGACGTGGCGACCGTCTCCGGCGTGTTGCGGGTGCGGGAGGTCCAGTTGCCGGGCCGCCGCCGCATGCCCGCATCGGATGCGGCGCGAGGCGCCCCGCTGGCCGAAGCGGTGCTGACTTGAGCGGGACCAGCGCCGGGCCGCGGCGGGTGAGCGCGCTGACCGTGTACGGCGTGCTGCAGGGACGGAGCTACGCGCGCGCGCTCGACGCAGCCGGATATTCGGAGCTGACGCCCGAGCGGCGGGCGCTGGCCGCGGAACTGGCGCTGGGGGCGCTGCGCTGGCACCACCGGCACGCGCAGTTGCTGGAAAGACTGATGGAGCGGCCGCGGCCGTCCGGCAAGCTCGGCGCGCTTCTGTCCGTCGGGCTGTTCCAGCTTGTCCGCACGCGGATACCGGACCATGCCGCCGTGAGTTCCTGCGTTTCCGCGGGCAAGGCGCTGCTCGGCCCGGCCCGGGCGCGCGCGGTCAACGCAATCCTGCGCCGCTATCTGCGCGAAAGCCATAGCCTGGAGAAGGCGGCCGACCAATGCCTTGAGGGGCGCTACTCGCATCCCGGGTGGCTCATCCGCCGGCTGCAGTCCGCATGGCCGGGCCACTGGAGTTCGATTCTGCGGGCCGGCAACCGCAAGCCGCCGATGTGGCTGCGGGTCAATCGCGCAAGGACGAGCCGCAGGTCGTACCGGGCGCAGTCAACGGGCGCCGGCCCGTGGCGTTTCGGCCTGCCTGACGATCTGCCGGGCGCGTTGCAGCTCGATCCTCCCGGTCCGGTGCGGGATGTGCCCGGATTTACCGATGGCCTGGTGTCGGTTCAGGACGCCGGCGCGCAGCTGGCGGCGCCACTGCTCGGCGTTAGCCCCGGCATGCGGATCCTGGACGCCTGCGCGGCGCCCGGCGGCAAGACCGCGCATTTGCTGGAGCTGTGTCCGGAACCGGGCGAGCTGGTGGCGCTGGATATCGATGGCGAAAGGCTGGAGAGGCTGGAAGAGAATCTCGCGCGGCTCGGCTTGAGCGCCACCATTCGCCGCGGCGACGCCTTGCGCCCGGAGGAGTGGTTTGACGGCGTCGCTTTCGACCGCATCCTGCTCGACGCGCCTTGTTCGACGACTGGCGTCATTCGCCGCCATCCGGACATCAAGCACCTGCGCCGCGATGACGACATTGCGCCTTTCGCCCGCGTGCAGGGACGGCTGCTCGAAAGCCTCTGGCCGCTGCTAAAACCCGGCGGGCGCCTGCTGTACAGCGTTTGCTCGATATTGCCGGAAGAAACCGTTGATGTAATCCGGCGCTTTCTGGGCGAAAATAGGGCCCTGGCCCGTGAAGTGAGGAGTTGCGGCGGCGTCACCGGGGGATGGGCGCTGCCCTTGACTCGACACGGCTATCACACATTGCCCGGGAGGCGGTGCGCCGACGGACATTTCAATGCGCTGCTTGAGAAGCCGCTTCAGATTCGCTGATTCGCCCGGTCGGTCCCGGCACGACGCGGCGACAACGCGTCCGCGGTGCGGTCTTGCGCTGCTGTGCCTGATCTGTCTTCCACTGGCGGCCCCGGCTTCGGAGCTTGACGTGCGCCTGGCCTACGCGCGCGCGGACGGGGAAAGCTGGCTGGTTACCACGCGGGTGGACATTGAGCTGGACGACGAGGCCGAGCGGCTCTTGCGCGCGGGACTGAGGCTGAGGGTCGAGGTGGAATTCGCCGTGGCCCGGCCAAGGACCGTGATTCCCGACAGTCAGCTGGCCCTGGTGGTGCGCACCGTTTACCTCGAATTCGACCGCGAGGCCGAACGCTTTGTCGTCAGTTCCCCGTCAGCCGACGCCCGCGCGGAATTCGCGACGATGTTCTCCGCCCTGCGCAAGATCGGCTATGTGGCCGATCAGCCCCTGGTCGGACAGGATGAACTTCAGCCGGGAGAACCGCATGTTTTCTCCGTGCAGGCACGGCTGTTTCCGGACGAATCGGGCTGGTGGAGCCGTAACGTGACCGGCCGCCTTGGATTCGGCCTGGTCCTGCGCAGCGAAACCTACACCTGGTCCGTAACGCCTTAGCTCCCAAGGGAGCCTTCATCCTTCCGATCCTTTCGGGGAGCGTTGGAGCCAGGATGGCGGAATCGAGCCAGGGATGGCGCCTCCCCGAAAGGATCGGAAGGATGAAGGCGGGGGATGGAAGAACGTTACCCGCGCAGGAGCAGGCTGGCGGCCATCGCCGCGACGGCGACGAGGAAAACGGCGCGAATCAGCGGTTCTCCTTTTGACACGGTAAGCCGCGCGCCCAGCCATCCACCGGTGGAGTTGCCGAGCGCCAGCGCCAGGCCCGCCAGCCACAGGATTTCCGATTGCCAGGCAAAGATCGCCAGCGCCAGTACCGTGTACGGCAGGATGATCACCACCTTGTACATGTTCACGCGCACCAGGTCCATGCCGAGAATGCGATTGAGCGCGGGCATCAGCAGGAACCCCACGCCCACCTGGATAAAGCCGCCCCATGCGCCGGCAAACACCAATGCCGCATAGCCCAGCCAGCGGCGGCCGGTACCCGGCGCCTTCCCGGTCTTCCCGCGGCGCAGTATCAGCAGCGTGCAGACCACCATGGTCAGGACCACGATGCGGTCGAACCACGGCCCGCTCATCCGCACGCCCAGCAACGCGCCGCCCACCGCGCCGGCGCAGGCGAACAGCGACAGGAACAGCGCTTCCTTCAGTTCGCTGAAGCCGTGCCGCCGGAAGGTGCCCAGCGCCACCAGGTTCTGGGCGACGATGGATATGCGCAGGGTCCCGTTGGCGATCGGCGCCGGCACGCCGGCCAGCAGCAGTACCGGGAGCGTAAGCAGCGAACCGCCGCCCGCCATCACGTTCAGAAAACCCGCCGCGCAGCCCGCCAGAGCCAGCAGCGGCAGAAATTCCGGGGGCAGCGAGTCGCTCACGGCGCGGACAGCTGCAATATGCGGGCTAGGCCGGCGGCAGACTCGCCCGGATGACCTCGGGCAACCCTTCGCGATTCAGGGGCGGCAGGCCGGCGGGCGCGGGCTGCGAGTTGTAGGTGTTCCAGAACAGCACGTTCAGGTCCTTGTGGCGTCCCTTGCGCCCGTCGCTCAGCATGGCCGCAGCGCCCTTCCCCGAGTACGTGTACTCCAACTGCGTGTTCGTTTCCCGCTTCATGAATTCGATGGCCGCCAGCGCCTCGTCGGTGGGCAACGCGTAGCCCGTACCCAGAAACTCGGTGCGAAACTCCACGCGGCTCAGGGGCTCGTCTTCCGGCAAGGGGCAGACGCCGTTCAGCAGTTGTCTCAGTTGCCCCGCCAGCGAACGGACTCTGCTCATCGGCATCATGCTTTCGGACACGACGCGGGCCGTCACTATGCGCGTGGGCAGACCCGCCAGCGAAAGTCCCAGGTCGAGTCCCAGCGTGCTGCCGGCAGACCCGCAGGGCAGGTATATCAGGTCCGGCGCCGGACATTCACCGGCCTTGACCTGTCCGGCCAGTTCGAGCGCGCCGCAGACGTAACCCAGGCAACCCAGTGCCGAGGACCCTCCCAGCGGCACCTCGTACCAGGCGCCCTCTTCGGCCAGCATCCGTTCCCGCTCCCGCGCGGCCGCCTCCGGGTCGGTTACCGCCACCAGCCGGGTGCCCAGCAGGAGGTGGCAGCGAAGCGTTTCCTCGACGTAGGGAGTGGGCGGCTGTGGACGGACGATGCCGCAGCAATCGAGGCCGAGGCTGCGGGCGGCGTGCGCGGTGGAGAGAATATGGTTGGATCCCACGGCGCCGTACGTCAGCACGCCCCCGTAACCGCCCTCCAGCGCGTCGGCCAGCAGGAACTCGAGCTTTCTGAGCTTGTTGCCGCCGTGCTTTACTCCGCTGATGTCGTCCCGCTTGATCCAGGCCGAGCGGGCGCCGAGTTCCCCGGCCAGCGAGTCGTGGCGGTCCACCGGCGTGGGCGTATCGGCAATCGCGCGCCAGGGGAAGCCTTGTCGAATGGCCTCGCGGCAGGCGCGGGCCCTTGAAGCGGAAATCAACGCTATTGGACCAGCTTCAGCAGGATGGAGTCGAATCGATGCTGCTGCAGCCGGGCGCGGTCCGCGTTCAGCTGCGCGAGATCGTCGGTGGGACCGATCCGGACGCGGTAATAGGTTTGCCGGTCCACCATCACCGGCTGAATGCGCGCCGTCATGCCCACCAGCGCCAGCCTGGCCTTCAGCGACTCGGCTTCAGTCTGGCGAACGAACGCGCCCATCTGCAGGACGTACATGCCCGGCGTATCCACCGGATCGGGCGCCGGGGGTGCCGGCTCCGTATCCGTAACCTGCGGCGCAGCAGGCTCGGTATCGGTCGAGGCCACCGTTTCCGTAACGGACTCGGACGCGGGCGCCCCGCCGGCGGGTTCTGCAGCCGCAGGTTTTCCGGCCGGCTCCGGCCTGGAAGCCAGGGTCTCCTCGACGACCTCCTCGCCGCGCTCGAGAATGTCGTAGAAATCGAAGGTTGGAGAAGACGACGGATTGTCCGCCGGCGTGCCCGACGAAGGCTGCGACCACCACTCGCTGAACATGGGGTAGCCCCATAGGCCCAGAACCAGGCCCAGCACGATTCCCGCCACGAATTGGCCCCCGCGCCAGCCGCCGGAGCCGGATTTCTTGTTCCTTGCCATGCCTACATGCTCCTCGGCGCGGATACGCCCAGCAATCTCAGCCCGTTGCGCAGGACCTGGCCGCTGGCCTGCGCCAGCAGCAGCCGCGCACCGCGCAGGCCGGATTCGGCGTCCAGCACCTTGCAGTGGTTGTACCAGCCGTGGAAGGCCTGCGCCAGACCGATCAGGTAATGCGCCAGCACCTGCGGCGCCCGTTGCACGGCTGCCTGCTCCACGGTCTCGGGCAGCCGCGCCAGCGCCAGCATCAGGTCGATCTCCCGCGGGTGCTCAAGCAGGCCGGCGTGCTCCGAGCCCTCATCCGGGCTGAAGTCCATGCCTCGCGCCTGCATCTTTTCGAACAGGCTGGCAACGCGCGCGTGGGCATACTGCACGTAGTAGACCGGGTTGTCGCTGGACTGCTTCCTGGCCAGATCGAGGTCGAAATCAAGATGCTGTTCTCCTGCCCGGGATACGTAGAAGAAGCGCGCCGCGTCCACGCCCACTTCCTCGCGCAGGTTCCGCAGGGTCTCGAACTCGCCGCCGCGGGTGGACATGGCCACCCGTTCGCCGCCGCGGTACAGGGCCACGAACTGCACCAGCCGGATTTCCAGGCTCGAGGGCGGTTCGCCCAGCGCCTCGAGACCGGCCCGCACGCGCCCGACATAGCCGTGGTGGTCCGCGCCGAGCACGTCGAGCAGCACGTCCGCGCCACGCTTGCGCTTGCCGTAATGATAGGCGATGTCGGACGCGAAATAGGTGCTGCGGCCGTCGGCCCGAACCACCACGCGGTCCTTCTCGTCGCCGTATTTTTCCGCGGGAAACCACAGTGCGCCGTCGCGCCGGTAGGTGACTCCGGCGAGTTTCTCCAGGCAGGCGTCGATTTCTCCGCCCGTCACCAGTTCGCGCTCGGACTGCCAGTGATCGAACTGCACGCCGAACTGATTGAGATCGTCGCGAATGTCGTCCAGCACCCATTCGCCCGCCAGGCGGCCGATGTCGGCGAACAGTTGGTCGCCCAGGGTCTCGCGCGCGGCGTTGACGAGTGCGTCCACGTATCGGTCCGCGTCCTTGCCGTCCGGCGGTTTGTCTTTCGGCCATTCCATCCCTTTCCGGGCCGCCTCGGCCGCTTCCGGCAATTCGCCGGCCATGCGTCTTGCCAGGTCAAGAATGTACTCGCCCCGGTACGCGCCGTCGGGAAACCGGACGCCGCCGTTCTCGCGCTGCACCATACGCAGCCACACGGAAAGGCCCAGCACCGCCAGCTGCCGCCCGGCATCGTTGACGTAGTACTCGCGCCAGACTTCGTGGCCGGTGGCTTCAAGCAGGCGCGCCAGACAGTCGCCGACCGCCGCGAGCCGGCCGTGCCCCACGTGCAGGGGTCCGGTTGGATTGGCGGAGACGAATTCCACCAGCACCTTCCGGCCCGCGCCGAGATCGCAGGATCCATAGGCCTCGCCGTCCGCAACAATTCGGTCGAGTTCGGCCTGCAGCGCTTCGGGATCCAGCCAGATGTTGATGAATCCGGGCCCGGCGGTCTCGACGCGCCCGATCAGCGAATGCTGCGAAAGCCCCGCGGCGATCTCTTCGGCAATGTCCGCCGGCGGACGCCTGAGCCGGCCGGCAAGCTGCATCGCGGCGCTCGAGGCATAGTGCCCATTGCGGGCATCCCGGGCCTGCTCCAGACCCGCGTGCCGCAACCGGCCGGCGTGTTCCCCGGCTACCGGGACCAGGGCCTGTTCAAGGAGTTTGCTGAGTGCTTTCTTCATCGCGGGACGACCGTGAATTTTATGCTCTGGGGCGGAGGGCGTACCATTACCGGCGAAGACTTCGGTGGCTGAAAGACTCTCGGGAAAAAGGCTCTGATGCGAAGGTATCTGTTTGCTGCGGCTCGGCCCGCGCTGGCCCTGTGCGCAATGGCCGGCGCCGCTTCAGCGCAGGACGGCATCGTCGTCGACGCGGCGGGGCTTGACCGGTTCGAAGCGGCGCGTATCGAACTGGGTTATACCGATCCGCGCAGCGACGCGGGCTTCGAGATTCTGGCTGCCGCCGTTGTCAGGGACGGCAAGGCCACCCTGGAGACTGGCCTGCGCGAGGTCATGCAGGTCGAAATCAGGCTGCTGGAGGCCGGTCCGGCCGAGGGACTCCGGGTTCGGGCGATCGTCGAGCCGGGCGTCCGCCATGAGCTGGCCTGGGATGCGGACCGAAGCGCCCTGGAGTTTACCGGCGGCCCTTACGACGAACTGATCCGCAGCGCCATGGCGGAGCCGGGGGAAATGGCGACCGAATCCCTGAAGGTGATTTATCGCGATTTTGACGATCCCGTCGCCCGGCTCATGGCGCTGCGCAACGCCTGGCTGGATGGCGAGGACGAAGAGCAGATCACGATCCTGGCCGAACTGCAGTCTCTGCTGGGCGAAAGCCGCACTTTCGACCTGCTCGGGGCGCTGGCCGAACAACGCGCCGCCTTCCTGGCGCAGGCGGTCATGGGAATCACCGCCTTGAACCTGGCCGGCGAGGAAGTGCGCGTGGCCGACGTGCTCGCGGGAAACCGCTACACGCTGCTGGAATTCTGGGCCTCCTGGTGCGCGCCGTGTTTCGCCGAGATTCCGTACCTTCAGGCCGCCTACGAGCGCTTCGGGGACGAAGGCTTCGAGATACTCGCCTTCAATCTCGACGACGAACCGGAAGACTGGCGGGAGGCCTCCGGGGACCGCTACGACATTCCCTGGCTGAACGTCACCGACGGACTGGCGTTCGAGAGCCCTGTCGCCAGCCTGTTCCGGATCAATGCGATCCCGGCCAGCTTTCTGCTCGCTTCCGACGGCGCCACCGTCGCCCGCGACCTGCGCGGCGAAAGTCTGGAAATCCGCCTGGGCGAACTGCTCGCCCCAGCCGCCAGCGTGGACTGACTCTGGGAGCGAGGGTATTGTCCCTCGCAACGTCCCGCCCTCCGGGGAAGGCGGGACGCCTTCCCTCCCGGGGTCACGTTTCCCGATCTACGTGGCGGCGGGCTCGTTCTCCTTCATGTAGACCTCGAACGACGACTCGCTGGGCATGTCCTCGTCGAGCTCGTTGACCAGGTATTCCGGATAGTTCTGCTCCGCGTAGGCGAGGATGTTCGCCGGCAATTCGTCAAGGCTGCCGAGGCCCCGGGTCGTGCAGCGATAGAACAGGCGGCCCTCGTGCCGGCCCATCATCTGCCACGGCAGCCAGGGGGCCAGGCGGATCCAGGAACCGCTGTGCTTGACGCGATCCAGCGCCGGATTGCGAAGATCGTCGTCGTTGCATACGTACTCGAACATTTCGCAAACGGGCAGGAGTTCGCCGGTCGATTCCCGAACCCAGACCTCGGGGTCGAGCAGGTTGGGCACCACGCCGCGGAAGTCCAGCCACACGGACGTCTGGTCGCCGCTCGTCTGCCAGTTCAGGATGAACGGATTGCTGGGGTCGTCGGACGCCCGGTAGTTGGGGAACTTGAAGAACATTTCGCCGGCCTGGTCCCCGACCGGCGCCTGGGAGCGGAAATTGGTCCCGAACACGCCCTTCACCATGCGGTTGTGGATGTGCATGACCTTATTGGTCTCCCCGGTGTACGGGTTTTCCCAGGTTTCGATGATCTCGTTGGTCCTGAGGTCCTTGTAGAAGCCGACTTCCTTCCAGAAGCTGGCGAACGCGCCGTCCTCCTGGCGCACCGTGTAGCCCAGGCCGAAGCCTTCCAGGCCGAACAGCGCATCGGGCGTATTGTTCGGCAGCATTCCGAACACCAGGCCCGAGTACCAGCCATGCACCCAGTCCCGGTCCTTAAGCGAATTCGTCAGCTTGAAATACGCCTCAAGGTTGTCCATCGGGTTCATCCAGTCGTAGTCGATACGGTCCTGGGCCTGATCCTGACCCCCGTGCGTGACTTGGTCCTGACCCTGGCCGCAGCCCGGCAGGGCCGAGGCGACCGCGAGGGCGGCGCCCCCCAACAGGACATTGCGCCGACTGAACGGTGAATCGAAGTGATGCAGCATGACAGTCCTCCCGGTTGATGCTGGTGCTTTTCCCCGCAGGATTCTGGACACCCCGCAGCCTGTTTGCAAGTTGCTGTGCTGCACCTTGCCAAGGCGCCGGCAATGCCCCTTGCGCCCGTCATCGGATTCTCCTGGACTATTTCACCAGCGGCCGTGTATCTCGATGCTGATGCGGTG
>VYBN01000020.1 GCA_009844425.1 Gammaproteobacteria bacterium
CATCAACACCGGAGGGCCGATGGCATTCGCCAAGGGACTGGACGGGCCTGCCGGAAGCGATCACTACGATCTCGGTGAAGGCGAAGGCGGCTACTACTACATCAACAAGCAGCGGCGCGTAGATGGCGGGGCAACGACGCTGACGCCCCTGTCCTTGATTGATTTATACGCCTATTGCGATGGGCCGGGGTGCGGGGAAGCTCCGTGGGTCCTGGCAGCGCCCCTTCCCAACCCCTACGAAACGATTACGATTCCCGCAAACGTCTTTACGGATCAAGATGCGTTCAGCCGTTCTTTGGTCGGGAATTGCAATAGCGGAGCGGCGAATCTGCGCTTCGAGATCATCGCATCGAAAAGGACTCTTACCTCTTGGGTCAATATTGGCGGCACGCCGTACACATTGAAACTGCCGCCGGCCGGGGCACAAATCATGCTTCCGGCTAAAGACCGCATCAAGTTCACGCCCGCATCCATCAACTGGTGCAGGTGATACTCGAGAACCGAGACTGCGAAAAACTGAAATAAGGCTCCAGAGCGCACCGGAGCTTGAACCCGCGCTGCAACGCTGGCTCGGGAGAGACTGATCCGCTGCTGACGTTCCGGTAGCAAGGGCGGCTTGCTTTGCGTATTATTTGCGCGATGTTCTGACGGAGGCTTATCGAATGAAATATCGGATGGGAATGCTTGCGGCCGGCTCCGTGCTGCTGGCGTCCGCCGCCTTTGCGCAGCAGGGCGCCGGCGAAATCGAGGAAGTCGTGGTGACTGCGCGCAAGCAGGAGGAGCGGATCCAGGACGTGCCGCTCACGATCAGCGCGTTCACGGCGGCGGAGATCAGCGAACGGGGCCTGTCCGACGTCATGGACATCAGTCAGTTCACGCCCGGATTCTCTTTCGAGAAACTGAACCGCTACGGCGTGCAGGGTGGAGGCAGCCGGCCGGTGATCCGCGGTCAATCGCAGATCCTCGGCGGCGCCAACGCCTCGATATTCGTTGACGGCGTTCTGTACAACGATTCGGTACTGTCGTTCCCGTTCGATATCGTCGAGCGGGTGGAAGTGATCAAGGGACCACAGGCCGCGCTGTTCGGCCGCGCGACCTTCGCCGGCGCCATCAACCTGATCACCAAGACCGGGAGCAACGAGCCCGAAAACAAGTTCTCGCTGCGTGTGGCCGAACATGAAGAGGGCGAGATCAGCTTCCTGTCTCGCGGACCCCTGGCCGAAGACACCGCCTTCTACATGGCCCACGTGCGCTACTACACCTACGGCGGTTTCTACCGCAACACGCTGGACAACCAGCTCGTGGGGGATGAGGAATCGATCAACCTGAACCTGTCGCTGGAACTGCATCCCTCCGACAGCTTCACCGCCCGCTTCAACCTGGGCTATGGCAGCGACGATGACGGAGCGGCCGCGGTAACCCTGCAGGACCGCACCTACAACAACTGCTTCCTGGACATCGCGCGGCAGTACTACTGCGGCGAAGTGGCCGAACTGGAAAGCACCGAGCAGAATCTGGACCTGTTCGGCGACGATATCGGCCTCGACAAGACGGCCTGGCGCGCCTCGGCCCAGCTCGAATGGGACCTGGGCGGTTTCACCGTGCGTTCCAACACAGGCTATTTCAGCGCCGATTCCACCTATGGTTATGATGTGGACATCACGTCCAACTCGACCGCGCTGGGCGGAACGTTCAATCGGATCGCGGTCAGCGACCGCCGCGAGTGGTCCACCGAATTGCTGATCAGCACCGGCCTGGCGTCCGCCACCCGGCTGCTGGGCGGGGTGTATCTGTACCAGAGCCGCCGCGACTTCCGCGAGGACCGGCTGAACGGCCGCACGGTGGACCAGGGCGAGGCGCGCACCGACAACTGGGCCGTGTTCGGATCGGTCGCACAGGACTTTTCCGACACGGTTACGGGCACGCTGGAACTGCGCTATGCGTCGGACAAGATCGGCAACGACAATCCGCCGGCGCGTCCCACGCTGCCTCTGATAGAGAACACGTTCAAGACCTGGTCGCCACGCGCCACGCTGGACTGGAAATACGCGGACGGCCGGATGATCTACGGCACGGTTGCGGTGGGCAACAAGCCGGGATTCATCAATGCGAATCCCCTGCTGGATCCGTCGCTGCGGTTTGCCGAGGAAGAGGAGTCGCTGAACTTTGAGGTGGGCGCCAAGAACACGCTGAACGGCGGCCGCACGACCCTGAACGTAGCCGTGTACTTCATCGACTGGACCAAGCAGCAGCTCACGACCACCGGCCTGCTCAGCGACAACCGCCCGGTGTCGTACGTGACCAATGCCGGCGAAACCGAGGGCAAGGGGCTGGAGCTGGAAGTGGCGCATGTCTTCAACGATCAGTTCACCGCCGGCTTCGGCTACGCGCTGAACGACGCCACGTTCACGGAGTTTGACGAGTTCTCGGAACAGGCCCGTTTCACCGGCGGCGACCCGTCCGTGGCCGGCAACCAGACGCCCAATGCCTCGAAGCACATGGCCAACGCCTTTGCCCGCTACGAATGGCCGGTGGGCGCCAATACCGCCTATATCCGCGCCGACTACGCCTACGCCAGCCGCAAATACGCGCAGATATTCAATCACGCCCACAGCGGCGATCAGAACCTGATCAACCTGAAGCTGGGGCTGGATGTGGGCCAGTGGCAGCTGGGGCTGTTCGTACGCAACCTGACGGACGACCGTACGCCTTCCACCGTGATCCGCTTCGTGGACTTCAAGAACATACTGCCGCGCGGCGACAGCGCCCGCACGTCCGGCTTTGTGCGCGCGTTCCAGTATCCGCTGGCGGACCCGCGGCAGATCGGAGCCACCGCCACCTACATCTTCTGATCCCCGGTAGCGAGGGCGCTTCGATGCCGCCCCTATGTGTGCCTTCCTCTCGTGGGAGTCGCTGCTCGCGCCGGGGCATCGGCGCTCCCGGGTTTAGATGGAGAGGGTCATGCCCAGCCAGCGGCCGACGGAGAGCGCCGGGGTGAGCAGCATCCCGGGGGCGAAGGTGGAGCCGAGAGTAGCGCCGGAGCCGATGACTTCGCCGGCGGCGTAGAGGCCCGGCACGGGCTCCTGGTTGCCGCGCAAGACCTGGTGGGCATCGTTCACGGCTACGCCCGTTGACGACGTGGCCGAACTGCCCAGGTGCGTGATGGCGTAGAAGGGCGGCTGGGCGATGGGCGCGGGCAGATGCTTCCGCCCCAGCGGGTCCGCGCCGCTCCCGACCGCACCGTTGTAGTCGCGGACGGTTTGCGCCAGCCCGTCGGCGTCCACTTCGGCCGCCGCCGCCAGCTCGGCGATGCTGCCGGCGCGGGCGAACATGGGATGGTTCTCGCAGTGCGCGAGAAACTCCTCCCGGCTGAACTGCGGCAGCCCGGGCGGTGCGCTGTTGAAGATGTTCTCGTCGAAGACGATCACGTAGCGCAGGCGCGGCAGCGCGAGCACGGCGCGGGCCCGCGGGCGCACCAGCGGTTCGTCCTCGCGAATGAAACGTTGCCCGGCATCATTGACCCAGATTTCCCAGGGCAGCCTCTGCTGCGGCACGGTCGCGAAACGCGCATAGACCTTGGCGGGGAACTCCGGCCCGGTGAGGATGGAGCCGGTGCCCGCCCGATGAAGGCGCTGGCCCCGAAGCCAGCCGCCCACGGACACGGCCAGGTCCAGTCCGTCGCCCAGGGAATGCGGCCACGAACCGGCCGCGTAGGCGGGATAGCCGGTCAGCAGTTCGAACATGTCCGGGTTCATGGCGTAGCCCCCGTTGGTGAGCAGTATGTGGCGCCCACGGAAGGTCCATTCCTGATCATTGCTCTGCGCCCGGACGCCTTCCACCGTGCCGGAATCGGAGGTGAGCAGCCCGGTCACGCGGGTATTCGTGCGGATGGCGATATTGCCCTGCGGCATTTCGCGGCCGAGTTCTTCCAGCACGACCTTCAGGATCGCCCTGCCGGCATCCTCGGCCCAGAAATAACGCGGAACGCTGTAGCCTGCGCGGCCCGGCGCCGCGCCGGTCACCGGATGACCGGGAAGCGGAACCAGGCCCTGGTCGAGCAGCCAGTTCAGCGTATCCGGAGCGAGGTCCACGGTGCGCCGAACGATCTCCGGGTCCGCCTCGCCGAAGGTGATCTCCATGATGTCCTCGAAGTGCCGGTCCGGCGAATCGACGATGCCCTGGTCGTCCTGCAGCCGGGTGCCGCCCGCGCTGACCTGTCCCATGGCCATGTTCAGCGTGCCGCCCAGTGTGTCCGCGGCTTCCAGCATCAATACGCTGGCGCCCCGCCGCGAGGCGTGGATGGCGGCCGGCAGGCCGGCGGTGCCCGCGCCCACGATGATAAAGTCCCATCGCGATTCCAGCAGCGTTGCGGCCCGAACGGCCGGGATCGCCAGGGTCAGGCCGGCGCCCGCGCCTTTCAGCAGTTCTCGACGTTTCACAGCCCCGGAGTGTACATGCGGCGGCCCTGTTGCCGGGGACTTCCCCGGCGCCAGCGCGCCTGCGCGGCGAGGAGTTCGCGGGTGTATTCGTGCCGGGGCGAGTTCATGACTCTGGACGCGGGCCCCTGTTCGACGATCCTTCCGCGGCGCAGCACGATCACGCGGTCGCCGACCTCCGAGGCCAGGGACAGATCGTGCGTGATCAGAAGAAGCGCCAGTTTGCGCTCTTCGCGTATGTCCCTGAGCAGCGCCAGGATCTGCGCCTGGGTGCGAATATCCAGCGCGGACAGCGCCTCGTCGGCAAGCAGCAGGCGCGGATTCATCGCCAGCGCGCGCGCCAGGGCGATCCGCTGACGCTGCCCGCCGGAAAACGCCGCCGGGCGCCGGTTCATCCGCCGCGGATCCAGACCGACGCGGCTCAGCAGCGCGGCCACGCGGGCCTTCTGTTCCGGGCGGCTGCAGAGCCGGTGGGTCCGGATGGGTTCGGCGACGATGCGTTCCACCGGCCATCGGGGATTGAGACTGGAATACGGGTCCTGGAACACCATTTGCAGATGGCGCGCGCGCACCGCCGCGCTTGGCGGGTCGTCCCCGAGAGCCGGAAAACTCAGTTGATCGGGCGCTGCCCTGATGACGCCGGCGAGCGCGCGGGCGATCGTGGTCTTGCCCGATCCGGATTCTCCCACCAGGCACACGGTCTCGTTGGCGTGCACGGCGAAATCCACGTTCTCCACCGCCGCCTGCGCGGCGCCCCGGTAGCGGACCGTAAGACCGCGCACGGCGGCCAGGGCCTCTCGCGATTGTGGACGCCCGCTGCGCATCGGGGCCGTTGTTCGCCTGCCCGGGAGAGCGTCCAGCAGGGAGCGCGTGTAGTTGTGGCGGGGTTGCGAGAACAGCTCGCGGGCCGGCCCGTGTTCCACTACCCGCCCGCCGTGCATGACGTACAGGCGGTCGCAGAAACCCGCGGCCAGCGCCAGGTCGTGGGTGATCATCAGCAGCGTATGACGCCTTGCGCGGCGCTTGAGCAGATCAAGGACCCGTGACTGCACCGCGGCGTCCAGCGCTGTCGTGGGTTCGTCGGCTATCAGCAGCGGCGGCCGGTTGATGAGCGCCAGCGCGATCATGATGCGCTGCCTCTGGCCACCCGAGAACTGGTGAGGGAATGCGCGCAGGGCCGACTCCGGCTCCGGAAGTTCGACCGAGCGCAGTGCTTCGATTGCTCTTTTCCGCGCCTGTTTCCGGGACAATCCCGAATGGCGCATCGCGCTCTCGATCAGCGCGGAACCGATCCGGCGGACCGGATTGAGGGATGCCGACGGGTCCTGAAACACGAACCCGGCGAGCCGGCCGCGCAACGGCCTCAATGCCTCCTCGTCGAGTTGCGTCAGTTCCTGGTCCCCGACGAATATCTTCCCGCCGGCGATGCGCCCGGGCGCGGGCGCCAGGCCAAGTATGGACAGCGTCGCCAGCGTCTTCCCGGCGCCGGATTCGCCCACCAGGCCCACGATTTCTCCCTCAGCCGCGTCCAGCGACACGTCGTGCAGCACCCTGCCGCCACGCGGAAAATCCACGCACAGTCCGCGTATACGCAACAGGGGAGCGGACGCGTTCATCGCCGGGCGCGGTCCAGTGCGCTCAGGCCGTCTCCCAGCAGGTGAATGGACACGACCAGCAGGGCGATGGCGGTGGCTGGCGCGGCCATGAGCCAGGGAGCGACGATCAGGAAGTCGCGCGATTCCTGCAGCAGCGCCCCCCAGGTGGGAACGCCCAGCGGCGCGCCCAGGCCCAGGAAGGACAGTGCGCTCTCCGCGACCAGCATGTCGGCGAAATGAAAGGTGAAGACAACCGCCAGCACCGGACGCAGTCCCGGCAAAAGGTGCCCCAGGAGAATGCGCGGCGTGTTTACCGCCATGACCCGGGCCGCCGTTACATAGTCCTGGGCCAGCAGGCGCAGGCTCTCGGCATAGACCACGCGGGCGAACACGGGCCAGCTCAACAGCCCCAGCGTGATGCTGAGCGGCCAGAATCCCCGGCCGGCCACCGCCACGATAATGATCGCCGCCACCAGCCCCGGAAACGACAGCGTGGCGTCGACGAGCTGGTTGATGATCGTGCGGGGATAGCCTTGGTACTGGGCCGCGCACATGCCCAGCGTGCCGCCCAGCAGCAGCGCCAGGATGCAGGAAACGGTCGCGACGCCCACCGACCAGGGAAGACCCGAAAGCACCCGCGACCAGAGGTCCCGGCCCAGGTTGTCGGTCCCCAGCAAATGGCCCGCCGTGCCTGCCGGAGAGAAGCGTTCCGCGAGGTCGCCCAGTTGCGGGTCGTGCGTCTGCAGCAGCCCGCCCAGCGCGAGCAGCAGTATCCAGCCCAGCAACGCCGCCGCGCCCAGCGCCAGTTGGGGCGACGCCTTGAGCGGCGCCAGCAGCCGTTTCAACACGCCCCTCATTGGGTTGCCGGCCTGAGCCTTGGATCGATCAGGCGCAACAGGGCGTCCGCCAGGCCGTTGACCGCGAACACCAGCACCGCCACGACAAAGCAGATCGCCTGAAGCACCGGAAAGTCCAGGTTCTGGGCCGAATACAGCAGCAACAGGCCGATACCCGGCCACAGGAACAGGGTTTCGATCAGCACGACGCCGGACACCAGGAAGGCGAACTGGGCGCCGATCAGCGCCACGGCCGCCGGCAGGGCGGCCGGCAGCGCCTCCCGCCAGAGGATGAATCGCATCGAGGCGCCGTTGGCGCGGGCGGTTCGTATGTAGTCCTCCTGCATCGCCTCGGCAACGCCGGCGCTCACCACGCGGCAGAGTTTCGGCGCGAGGAAGAAACCCAGCGAAATACTCGGCAGGATCCAGGCGGCGGGCTGGGAGTAACCGAGCGAGGGCAGCCAGCCGAGCCGCACGACGAACAGCTGGATCAGGACCAGCGCCATGACGAAGCCGGGGATGCCCTGCGCCACGGCAGTCAGCGCGGCGCCCAGTCGGCGCGAAGCGGCCTCGGGACGCTGGCCGATCCAGACGCCGGCCGGGATGGCCGTGACAAGGGTCAACCCCATGCTGAGCACCGCCATCAGCAGTGTGCCCGGCAGTTGTTCCAGCGCCATTTCCAGGGCCGGCTGGCCGGAGTAGATCGAGACGCCGAAGTCGAGCTGCGCCATGCGCCCAAGCTGGACCAGGTAGCGTTGCCAGGCCGGGAGGTCGAGGCCGTATTCGGCGCGGATCCGTTCCAGCAGCTCCGGCGTCGGGTCCTCGCCGGCCAGCATCAGGGCGGGATCGCCGGCCAGGCCAAGCGCTACAAACAGCAGCGCGTTTACGCCCAGCAACAGGATCAGCAGCCGCGCGGCGCGCTGGGCCAGGCCGGCTAACATCAGTCGGCCCGCTCTACCCGGTAGAGTTCCGGCGCGCGGGTGCGCACGCGGAAGCCGCTCAAGCCCGGCGCGACCACCCACATATGGCCGTATTCCAGCAGCAGCAGGCTGGCGGCGCGCTCGCGAAACTCGACAGCCAGTTCCTGCAGCAGGGCCTCCCTTCGCCCGGTGTCCATTTCGCGGCCCGCGGCAACGAGTCCCGCCCGGAGCGTTTCGTCGCAGAAGAACGGGCGGGTCTTCAGGCAGGAGTATTGCTCCATGGGACGAAGCGCATCGTTATGCGGCGCGGTGTTCCAGGCCATCGTAAACAGTTCGGTGCGCCATGCGCCCTGGAAGAACTGGCGGATCCAGTCGGAGAACAGCACCCTCCGGAACGCCATGTCAACGCCCACCGCCGCCAGGTCCTGCTGCAGCTTGGCGAAGATTTCCAGATCGTTGGGATAGGTGCCGGTCACGACCTGCACCGTCGTCGAGAAACCCTGCGGGTAGCCTGCCTCCGCGAGCAGCGCCCGGGCCTTCACCGGATCGTGGGGATAGGGATTGATCCGCGGGTTGTGGCCGAACACGTTGGGCGCCGATCCCTGGCTGGCCGGCGGCGCAAAGCCCTGAAGGATGTCTTCCGAGAGGGCCTTTCGGTCAATGGCGTAATTGAGCGCCTGGCGCACGCGCACGTCGGCGATCGGCGCGTCGGGGTGCCCGGTCACGTCGAAGGCGAAGGCCAGAATCTGACGCAGGATATCGGCGTGGACGGTAAACCCGCGGTCGCGAAAAATGTCCAGTTGCTCCGGGCGCAGGGACATGATGACGTCCAGCTGGCCGGACAGGGCCGCCTGCAAACGGGAAGCGTGGTCGCGCAGCGGATACATCTCCACCCGTGAAATTCCGGGCGGCCGCCAGGCATACGGGTTGGCCGTGAGCACTACCGCGCCGTCGCGGTTCTGCCAGTCCGTGAGCAGGTAGGAACCCGTGCCCACCGGGGTGCGCGAAAATCCGTGCCGGCCCATTTCGCGCCAGGCCTGCGGCTCGACCATCATCGCGGAGGTCAGCCGGTTGGGCAGGACCGGGTCCGGTTCCCAGGTGGTGAAGATCAGCGTGCGCGCGTCGGGCGCCTCGACCTCGCTGACCCGTCTCATTTCCCAGCCCACGACCGTCGCCCGGCCCTCGTCGCTGATCAGCCAGTCGAAAACCTCCTTGGCCGAGTAGGCGTTGAATGGCCGGCCGTTGGCGTAGCGCACGCCCTCGCGCAGCACGAAACGCCAGGTGTTGGCGCCCAGGTTCTCGAAACTCTCGGCCAGCAGCGGAACGATGCGTCCTTCGTCGTCGCTTTCGGTGAGCGGGTCGAAGATCTGGCGCCATACCCAGTCCCCGGGGACGCCCAGGGTCCGGAACGGATCGCCGTAGCTGGCCGGCATGAGCGTGATTGCGACGCGCAACGGCGTCTCGTCAGCGCCTGCCCGCGGAGCGCTGCCGGCTCCCGCCAGTGCAAGAATCACGCATGAACAGAGCGCGGTTCGGGCCAGTGTCCTGTCTCGCCGCATAAGCGGCGTAGTCTATTATGGTATTTCGTCGATTTCGGGGAGGCGCGCCGATGCCGGAACCCTTGCGTGAAACCGTGCTGGAGCCGGGAACCGCGGCGGGCGTTTCGCGCCGCCGGTTTCTGGGCGCGGTCGCGGCCGGGTCGGCCGGAGCGCTTCTGGCCGGCGGGACCCCCAGGGTCGAGGCGCGGGCATCGATAACGGCGATAGAACAAGCCCAGGGGGACGCGCTGCCGGAAGAGGATTTCTGGTCGAGAGTGCGCCGCGAGTTCCTGATCTCGGACGAACTGGCCTACATGAACAGCGGCACGCTCGGTCCGATGCCCAGGCCCGTGTTTTACGCCGTGGTGGACGGCTACCGGGCGCTGGCCTCCGATCCGGGCCGCGAGAACGCGCGCCAGGTGAAGGCCCAGGACGATTTGCGGCAGGAACTGGCCGCCTTCGTCAACGCCGACCCCGGCGAGGTCGCGCTGACCCGGAATACGACCGAGGGCATGAGCTTTATCGCCAACGGTCTCGACCTCAAGCCAGGCGACGAGGTGCTGTGTACCTTTCATGAGCATCCCGGCGGGCTGGAGCCCTGGAAAATCAAGGCGAAACGTTACGGCGTGGTCGTGAAGGAGCTGCCGTTTCCGATTCCGGCCTCGGACCCGGCGGAAATACTGAACCTGTTCGAGGACGCCATCACTCCCCGCACCCGCGTGATCAGCGTCAGCCACGTCACGTTTCCGACCGGCTGCATGCTGCCGGTAAGGCAGCTTGCGGCCCTGGCCCGGCCTCGCGGCATCCTTACGCTCGTCGATGGCGCGCACGCGATCGGGATGATGGACCTGGACATGCAGGACCTGGGCGTCGACTTTTATGCCTCCAGTCCCTACAAGTGGGCGGGCGCGCCGGTCGGGACGGGTTTTCTCTACATGCGCCGCGAGTCGCAGGACCGGGTCTGGCCTACGGTGGCGTCGATGGGCTGGGACGACGAGGAGGCCGGCGCCCAGCGCTACGACCGCCTGAGCCAGCGCGCCGGTCCGTTGCTGCTGGCAACCCTTGCGGCGCTCGAGTTTCAGAACGCCATCGGCCGCGGGCGCATCGAGGAACGCGTCCGGGCGCTGGCCGCCAGACTGCGGGAAAGGATCAGGGCGACTCCCGGAGTGACGCTGTATGCCTCAGAGAATCCAGAACTCTGCTGCGGGCTGACCGGTTTCGCACTGGAGGGTTTCGACCGGATAGAAGTCGTTGACACGCTCTGGCGGCGCAACCGCGTCTGGGTGCGGGAAACCGATTACGGCCTGAATACGGTGCGCGTCTCGACTCACCACTACAACACCCCGGAGCAGGTGGACCGGCTGGCCGACGGAATTCACGACATTTTCAAGGAGGGCACGATATGACGAAGCCCGATCCCTATCACATCGAACGTCGCGACTTTTTTGCCGGACTTGCCGGCGGAGCCACGTTTGCGCTGGGCGCCGCGATGCTGGGCGCCGAAACGGCGCAGGCCAACTGGGGGCTGATTGCTCCCGGACCGGTCCCCGGAGAGGACTTCGACGGGCGCAGCCTGGTCAACAAACCGCGCGCCTACGAGGTCATGGAGCAGGAGGGCGTGGACGGCATCGTCGCGCTCAATCCGGTCAACATCTTCTACCTGGGCAACTACTTCTCGTACGAGGTGCAGAAGCTCAGGGCCATCCCCAGCTTCGCGGTAATGCCGCGCGACCCCGGCAAGCCTTCGTTCCTGGTGGTGGCCTCGACCGACCTGTGGTTCATCGCGAACGCCGAGCGGGAGTACCCCGAGATCATCCCGTACGGCGCGCCGGTGTCGTGGGAGAAGTACCGGGACCCCGAAACCTGGAACCAGCCGCCGGAATCCCGCGGCGGCATCCGCCGGCCGATTCGCGAGGAAAGCCTCACCGACATCGAGCGGGGCTGGGTGGAGATGGAGCGCCGCTTCGAGAACCGCAAGGCGGCCACCCCGGAATGGGCTCTGGTACGCGCGCTGGAAGAAGCGGGACTGGCGAAAGGCCGCGTCGCCGTGGACGACATGAGCATCGCCCACATCCTTTCCAGCCTGGGGCAGGACGGGATCACCTGCGTTCCCGGCGACAACACCTTCCGAAAGATCCGGATGATCAAGTCCGACGTGGAACTGGGGCACATGCGCGCCGCGGCGCGGGCCAACCAGGACGCCTGCATGGCGATGCTTCGGCAAATCGAAGCGGGGATGACGAAGGCGGACACGGACCAGCTGTTCCTTGAGGAAGCGGCCAAACGCGGCGCGAAGGCGATATGGATCGCGATGGGCACGATCGGCGGCTTCGCCGACGGCGAGGTCGTGCCGGGACGCCCGATGATGGTCGATGCGGTTTGCCAGATCAACTACTACCACGGCGACTTCGGCCGCACCTGGTGCCTGGGCGAGCCGCGCAAGGATGTCCTGGACCGGGTGGGCATCATCCGCAAGGGCTACGAGGCGGCGCTGGACGTGATTCGTCCCGGCATGAAGTACTCGGAATTGCGGGCGCACGCGGGGGAGGCCATGAACAAGGCGAACGCCACGCTGGCCAAGGCCACCTTCGGCGCCTCGCCGCATTCCGTCGGACTGCAGCACACGGATCAGCCCTACCGCGACGGTTTGCCGTTCATGGTTGCGGACGATCTGACGTTCCGGGAGAACATGACGCTGACCATCGACATGCCGTCTCTGGAGATCGGCTGGGGCGGCGCCCACCTGGAAGATCTGATCGTCGTTACGAAAGACGGTTTCGAGCCGCTGGCGACGATGGACGACCCGCTGGTCGTAATCTGACCCGCAAGAACGAGGGCGCTTCGATCCCGCCCGTTTGTGTGCCTTCCTCTCGTTGGAGTCGCTGCTCGCGCCGGGGCATCGCCGCTCGCTGGCTCGGAATCGCTATCCTGCTCTTACGCTCCTACGAGAGGAAGGCACACAAATGGGCTACCGTCGGCGAATACCCCGAAGAAAGGAGCAACGAGAAGGCGGGATCGAAGTGCCTCGAATGTTGGGCAGACGGGCCGTAACCGTCTATAATCGCGCGCCGTCAAGGGTTTGGAGTTGTTCGTGTCCATTGGTGTCTTCGAGGCCGCGCGGTCGGTAATAAAAGGGTTGATTATTGCCGTGCTGGCGATCATCGGCGCCTACATCGGACATTGGGCGCACGGCGCCATACTGAACGACTACACACCGGTCCAGCCGATCGAATTCAGCCACGAGGTTCACGCCGGCGAAAACGAGATTCCCTGCGAGTACTGCCATTCCTGGGCCGGCCGCTCGGCGACGGCGGGCGTGCCCAGCGTAGAGACCTGCGTAGGGTGTCACAAGGGCCTGACCGAGGTTCGCGACAAGCCCGACGTCGTGAAGCTCTTCGACTACTGGGAGCGCGGGGAAGGCATCCCCTGGGTCAAGGTCCATGACACTCCGGATTTCGTGCATTTCCGCCACAAGCCGCATATCCGAGGCGGCGTCGAATGCCAGACCTGCCACGGACCGGTTGAGGAAATGGCCCGCGTTACGCGGCGCGTCGATCTGAACGAGAACCTTCGCATGCCCTGGTGCATCGATTGCCACACCGAGGAAGACGTGGCCAACGGCCGCGATTGCCTCACCTGCCACTACTGATGACATGCTGAGCCGCAGGGACATATTCAAGTACCTGGCCGGCGGCGGCGTCGGCGTCGGGACCGGCCTTCTGCTGGGCGAGGTGAACCAGCGGCCGCTGGAAACGCTGCTTTCGACGCATATTCCGCCCGAGGATTTCGCCCCGGGCATGGACACCTGGTACAACACCCTGTGCCGCATGTGCCCGGCCGGATGCGGCATTTCGGTGCGGGTGCGCGAAGGCCGGGCCAAGAAGATCGAGGGCAACCCCGGCCATCCGGTCAACCGCGGCGGTACCTGCTCGCTGGGTCAGGCCAGTCTCAACGCCCTCTACAACCCCGACCGGTTGCGCTCGCCGATGCGGTCCGACGGTGAAGGCGGCTTTGTGGAATCTTCCTGGGACGAGGCCCTTGAGGCCATTGCGCCGCGCCTCGGAGCCATGCAGTCCGCGGGAATGGGTGGCCGCACCTGGATTCTCACCGGCGGCTTTCTCAGTTCCGGTGAGGAGGCGCTGGACAAGTTCGGCGAAGCGTTGGGCGCGAACATACTGCGTCTCGGCCTGGATACCCCTGCCACCGAGCTGGCGGCCGCGAAGGCGATGTACGGCTTCAGCGGTCTTCCGCACTACGACATTGGATCAGCCGACCTGGTCGTTTCCTTCGGCGCCGATTTTCTCGGCGCCTGGCGCTCGCCGGTGGGCTATTCCAAGGCCTACGGCGAGTTTCGCCAGGGCGGCGACGGCCATCGCGGATACCTCGTGCAGATTGAGCCCCGCATGTCGCTGACGGGCGTCAATGCCGACGAATGGCTGCCCGCACGGCCGGGCACCGAAGGCGCGCTGGCGCTCGCGCTGGCCGCGGACCTGCTTGGCCGGTCCGGTCCGGATGCCGCATCGGTGGGCTGGGAAGACCTGCCCGGCGCCTTGAGCCTTGACGAGGCCGCGGCGCTGGCGGACCTGCCCGCCGAACGACTGCGCGAACTGGCCGAGCGGCTGGCGACCGCCAAGGCCCCCCTGGTCCTGGGTGGCGGTGCAGCGGGCGCCGGAGCGAACGCGACCGAAACGCTGACCTGCGTGGCGGCGCTGAACCGGGTTCTGGACGCCGCCGGGACGACCGTCAGGCCCAACCTGGCGCACGCGCCCCGCTATTCCGCGTTGAGCGAAATCGAGGAGTTCGTGGCCGGGGCGGCCAACGGCGAAGTGTCGCTGGTCATCGTGGCGGGCGTGGATCCGCTGCACGACCTGCCGGACTCCCTGGGTCTGCGCGGCGCTCTGGACAGGGCCGAACTGGTGGTGGCGCTGGACAGCTTTCCCAGCGATACGGCCAGTGCGGCGGACTGGATCCTCGCTACGGACACCTTTTTCGAGACCTGGGACGACGATATTTCACTTCCCGGAACCGGGAAGCTGTCGGTCACGTTGCAGCAGCCGGTGCAAAAGCGCCTGTATGACACGCTGTCGGTCACCGATATCGTTCTTCGCCTCGCGCAACGGTCCGGCGGGGCATTGGCCGAGGCGCTGCCGTATCAGGATGCCGAAGCCTATACCCGCTCCGAGTGGGCGGCTGCATGGACCAACCTTGGCATTCAGGACGATTTCGACGCCGGTTTCCGGCAGGTGCAGCAGCAGGGCGTCTGGGTCGCCGACCTGGCGGAGGGGATGGCCGATCAGTTCTCGGACGATGCGCCGGCCCCCGCGGCGCCTTCCGGACCGCAGTTTGCGGGCGATGCATCCGAGTATCCGTTCGTGCTTCACCCCTTTCAGACGCCGGGATTGCGCGAGGGCAAGGGCGCCCGGTTGCCCTGGATACAGGAACTGCCCGACCCGCAGACCAGCGTTGCCTACGGGAGCTGGGTGGAACTCAACCCGTCGACCGCGGATGAGCTGGACTTGAGGGACGGCGACGTCGTGGAGGTGAGTTCGCAGGCCGGAGCGGTGAACGCGCCGGTGCTGCGGTATCCGGGTGTGCGTCCCGACGTGATCGCGATGCCGCTGGGGCAGGGGCACCAGGCCAACGGTCGTTACGCGCAAGGGCGTGGAGTGAACCCGGCCTCGCTGCTCGCGGCCCGTAGCGACGACATCACGGGAGCGCTGGCCTGGGCCGCCACCCGCGTGGCGCTGCGCAAGACCGGCGAGCGCGTGCGCATGACGAAGACCAGCGGCGTCAGCCGCACGCTGGGCAGGCAGATTCTCGGACCGGACGACGAGCACTAGGACGATGAGCACAATAAGGGACAAACTGCGCGAGTACCGCACCGCCGGCTACTACACGGAATTCGAATACCACTGGACCATGGCCGTGGACCTCGACCGGTGCACCGGCTGCGAGGCCTGCGTGGTGGCCTGCCAGGCGGAGAACAACCTGCCCATCGTGGGCGAAAAGCTGATGCGGCAGGGCCGCGAGATGAAGTGGCTGCGCATCGAGCGCTACTGGGACGGCGAATATCCGAATGCGCGGCTGAACTTCATCCCGATGCTTTGCCAGCACTGCGACGAGGCGCCCTGCGAAATCGCCTGCCCGGTGTTCGCGACCTATCACAATCAGGACGGCCTCAACGCGCAGGTCTACAACCGTTGCATCGGGACCCGTACCTGCGCCGTCTACTGTCCCTACGAGGTGCGGTTCTTCAACTGGTTCACCTACACCTGGGACGAGCCGCTGGAGCAGCAACTGAACCCGGACGTGACCGTGCGCGAGAAGGGCGTGATGGAAAAGTGCACGTTCTGCGTGCAGCGCATCAACCGCGCAAAGGACCTGGCGCGCGACGAGGACCGGCGCGTGGCCGACGGCGAAGCCCAGCCGGCCTGCGCCCAGGCCTGCCCCACCGACGCGATCGTGTTCGGCGACCGCAACGACCCCGAAAGCGCCGTTTCGCGCAAACTCGAGGATCCGCGGGCCTACTCGGTGCTTGAGGAGCTGAATACCCATCCCAGCGTCGTCTACCTCAAGAACGCCCGCAAGCCGCTGGCCGGCGGCGCCGATGACGACCATCACGGCGACGAATCCGACAGCCGCGCGTCCCGGGAAGGAGCGCGTCCCACCTGGGAGCGAGGGCATGACCCTCGCAGCGGTCCCGCCCTCCGGGAAGGCGAGACGCCTTCCCTCCAAACGCAGCAAGCTGACACAGTGGCCTGACCATGTCCGCGACCCGCGAACTCATGTTCGACCACGGCCAGCCGAGTTACTCGGAGGTCAACAACGACGTCATCAACGCGCTGACCACCACCACCTGGCGCTACTGGGTGACGCTCGTCATATCCGCCGGCACTGCGCTGCTGTTCTTTGTCGCACCGTGGATCTACCAGATCATCGTGGGCGTGGGCGCCGCGGGCATGAACCGCAACGCGATGTGGGGCACCTACCTGTCCAACTTCATCTTCTGGATCGGACTGAGCCACTCGGGAACGCTGCTGTCCGCGGTGCTGCACATTACCCAGTCGGACTGGCGCAAGTCGATCTACCGAAGCGCGGAGGCGATGACGCTGTTCTCGCTGATGACCGCGGCCATGTTCGTGATGGTGCACGTGGGACGGGTGTGGTTCGTGCACTGGACCTTCCCCTTCCCCAACCCGATGGAGTTGTGGCCGAACTTCCGCTCGCCGCTGATGTTCGACGTGATGGCGATCCTGACCTACCTCACGGCCAGCAGCGTGTTCATCTACATGGGGTCGTTGCCGGACTTCGCCGCGGTGCGCGACCGCTCCACCGGGCTGCGCCGGAGGATTTACGCGGTCATGTGCTTCGGCTGGCGCGGAACGGCGCATGAATGGCACACGCTGGGCTGGGCCTACACCTTCTTCGCCGTGCTCGTGATCCCGCTGGCGGTATCGGTGCACTCCATCGTGTCCTGGGACTTCGCGATGTCCACGGTTCCGGGCCTGCATCACACCATTTTTGCGCCTTATTTCGTGTGCGGGGCGATCTACTCGGGCACGGCGGGGATAGTGACCGTAATGTGGATGCTGCGGAAGTTCATGGGTTTCGGCCGCTACATCGGGCAGCTGCACATCGACAACCTCTCCAAGCTGCTGCTGGTGCTTTCGCTGATCTGGACGTACATCAACATCTGCGAGAACTTCAGCGGCTGGTACAGCGGCACGAGCTTCGAATACGAAGCAATCCTCTACCGGGTCTGGGAAGGCCCGTTCTGGTGGCTGTACTGGGAGATGATCCTGTTCTGCGCCGTGGTTCCGCTGGTGCTGTTCTCGCGCCGCATCCGGACCAACTGGAACGTGATGCTGGTGATCTCCATCCTGATCAACATCGGCATGCTGACGGAGCGCTTCGTCATCGTCGCCAGTTCGCTGCCGCGCAAGTTCCTGCCCGACGTGTTCGGGACCTACTTCCCGAGCCTGGTCGAGATTTCCATCACGGTCGGCTCGTTTGCCATCTTCACGACGCTGTTCCTGCTGTTCGTGAAGATATTCCCGGCCGTTTCCATCTACGAGGTCAAGGAAACGCTCAATCCGTTGCGCAAGAGGGAGGCTCATACATGACGCTGCTGGCCTCATTCGCGCACGAAGACGCCGCGCTGGACGCGGCCCGGGCCCTGCGCGAGAAGGGCGTAGCCGGAGTGGATCTGTATTCGCCGATCCCGCTGCACGGGGCCGAGGAAGCGCTGGGACTGGGCAAGTCCCTGGTGCGGGTGTTCACGCTGCTCGGGGGCATCCTGGGCGCGATCGGCGGATTTACGCTGTGCGTTTGGACCGCCACGCGCTTCATCCTGCCGACCGCCGGTCGGCCCGTGATCACGCTGCCGCCGTATCTGCTGATCACCTACGAGAGCACGATCCTGCTGGGTACGCTGATGACGCTGCTGGGTTTCTTCGTGGTGGCGCGCTTGCCGGCGTGGCGGGATCGCACTTACCGGGCTTCGAGCAACGTGGACCGCTTCGTGATTTCGGTTGCGGGACCCGGAGCAGCCGAGGCCGAGGATATCCTGCGCGCGGCAGGCGCCGAGTCGATCGAGCGGGAGAGTGCATCATGACAGGTGCCAGCCCCGCGCCTTTTTCACGCCTGACCTTTCCGGGAGGCGCCATCCCTGGCTCGGTTTCGCCATCCCTGGCTTCAACGCTCCCGGAAAGGTCAGGCGTGAAAAAGGCTTCCGTGTTCGCCGTTCTGTTGCTCGCAGCCGCGCTGGTCGTGTCTGGCGGGTTACAGGCGTTGCCGTGGAACGATGACATGAAGGACCAGGTGAGCATCAAGACGCAGGAAACGACGGTGGAGTTGCCGGCGGAGTCCGTTCCTGCCGACGGTGGCGAACTGGACGGGCCGGCCGATCTTGCGGAGCTGGTGCGGGCGCGGTTGAGGGCCGGAGAGCAATTGAGCAATCCGCTGGTCGCGGAAGACCCGGACGACGGCCGCGCGGCGGAGATGTACGACGTTTACTGCCGCGTATGCCACGGTGTCGCGGGCGCCGGCGACGGCAGCGTGGGACTCAAGTACAACCCCCAGCCCATGGACCTCACCTTGCCGTATGTGCAGCAGCAGACCGACGGCCAGCTCTACTACACGATCACGCACGGCGGCGTGATCATGCCCAGCTACCGGTTTGCGATGTCGAGTGAAGACCGCTGGCGCATCGTGCAGTACCTGCGCACCGGCCTGATTGAGGAAGCCGCGAAAGTGGCGGACGCCGCCGAGGCCGAGCCCGGCGGCGAGACGGCGGCGGAATGAGCGTAAACGGCGTCACGGGTGCGATGGGCGCCAAGGCGTTCCTGGCGACGATCGGTTTTCTCGCGGGAATCGCGGTCGTTTCCTTTGCCCTGCTCTGGATGGACGGCGCCGACAGCGATTTTCCGTGGGCGTTCGCGCTGGTCATGTGGATGTTCGTGCTCGGTCTGAGCCAGGCGGGCATCTGTTTTACCGCGGTCATGCGCCTGTGCAAGGCGGAATTTTCCGGGGTCTTTTACCGCCTCGGCGAAGTGATGACGCTGGCGTTCCTGCCGTTCGCCTTCATAGGCTTCGCCCTGATCTTCTCCTGCGGACGCGAGTCCCTGTTTTACTGGCTGCAGGAAGGCGACCATGGACACCTGAGTCCGTGGCTGAACGAGAACCTGCTGCTGTGGCGCAACCTCGTGGCGCTGGCGGCCTTCTACGGCCTGTCCGTGCTGTATTTCCTCTGGGGCCTGCTGCCGGACGTTCGCGACGAAATGGCCGAAAGCGGCAATCCCGTGTGCCGCGCCTGCTGGCGGTGGCTGGCGTCCTGGCGCGGGCGGGTAAGCCTGTTCACGCTGCAGCGGCGCCTGTATTTCTCGTCCTTCTTCATCCTCTTCTTCTACGTCATGTCGAACTCCTTCATCGCCTGGGACTTCGGGATGACGCTGATTTCGCACTACCACAGCAGCGTATATCCCCTCTACTACATCCAGGGCATCAACCTGGCCGGGTCGGCGGCCATCCTCCTGATGAGCGCGGTGCTGTGGCGCAGCGAGGGCCTGAAGGATTGGTTCGACGCGGGCCGTCTCAAGCAGATGGGCATCCTGATTACGTCGTTCAGCCTGTTGTGGCTCTACATGTTCTGGGCCCAGTTCTTCGTGTCCTGGTTCGGCAACCTCGATTACGAGTACGGGGTGGTCTCGCTGCAGATGTACGGGCACTACCAGCCGTTTTTCTGGGCCATGGTCAGCGGCATGTTCTTCATACCCTTACTGTGCGGAATCGCCGCGTGGGTCAAGCGTACCTGGCCGGCCATGCTGGTGCTGTCCGGGTTGATCGTGGTGGGCTTCTGGATCAACCGCTATCTCAACGTTCTGCCGATACTGGAACCGGCGCATGTGCCGTTCGCCGATGTCAGGGAGTGGCTGATTGCGATTTCGGCGCTGGCCTCCTGGTTCTTCCTGGTCCTGGTGATGTTCCGCAGCATGCCGATGATCTCCGCCTGGCAGATCAGCCACTACGCGACCGAAGAGCAACTCGAAGCCGCCTCCTGAGGCGGGAGAGCGAGACGGTGCGAGGGTCATGCCCTCGCTCCCGGGAGTCAGGAAAGACTTCGGATCAGGTCTTCGATTTCGTCGTCGGTCGGCGTGGCAGCGGTAGCCGGCGGCGCGCCGGAAACCCGCGCTTCGGCGCTGTCGCCCATCGCGGCCAGGCGCGCCTTGCGTGCGCGAAATCGCCGCTGAGCGGTCTGTCCCAGGCGCCGCAGCTTGCCGCGCCGAATGCCTTCATCCTCATCATCGGCGGGCGCGCCGGGAAAGCGTGGTTCGATGTCGATGCAGTCCACGGGGCAGGGCGGCAGGCACAAGCCGCATCCCACGCACTCGTCATTAATGATCGTGTGGGTGAAGTTGCGGCTGCCGATGATGGCGTCCACCGGACAGGCCGGAAGGCAGCGTGCGCAGCCCACGCATAGCGCTTCGTCGATTCGCGCTACCGAGGGCTGCATGGCACTAGCGCACGCGCATGCCCGGTTCCGCGCCTTCGTCGGGGGACAGCAGGAACACCCGCGACTCTCCCTCGCCGGCGGCCAGCACCATGCCTTCCGACACGCCGAAACGCATCTTGCGCGGCTTCAGGTTCGCCACCAGTACCACCTTGCGTCCCACCAGGATCGAAGGCGCGTAGGCGCCGGCAATCCCGGCGAAGACGGTGCGGCCCTTGCCGCCGTCGTCCAGCGTAAGCCGCAGCAGCCGGTTGGCGCCCGCCACGCGTTCGGACTTGACGATCTTCGCCACCCGCAGGTCGGTGCGCAGGAACTCTTCGATGTCGATGGGTTCGGAATGCTCGACTTCGGCGGCAGCCTGGCCGCGATTGGTTTCCACCAGGGCCTTGAGCGTCTTGAGCGATATTCGGCCCGCCAGCGGCTTGAATACGGCGATCGATTCGCCAAGCAGCGGTTCGTCCACGTCATTCCATTTCAGATCGGAGCGCAGAAATGCACCGGCCTTCGAGGAGATGTCCGGAAGAACCGGGGCGATATAGGTCATGAGCACCCGAAACAGGTTGATCCCCTGCGTGACGATCGCCTGCAATTCGTCCTGCCTGTCCGGGTCCTTGGCCAGTTCCCAGGGCTTGCGCTCGTTGATCCAGACGTTGGCGCGGTCGGCCAGGGCCATGATCGCCCGCATGGCCTTGCCGTAGGAACGGGATTCATAATGCTCGCCGATCCGCTCCCGCTGCGCGGCGAATTCCTCGTACAGGGCCGGGTCGTGCAGCCGCGGTCCGAGGCGGTTGTCGAACCCGCGCTGCACGAAGCTGGCGCAGCGGCTGGCGATGTTCACCAGCTTGCCGACCAGATCGGAGTTGATCCGCGCGGCGAAATCCTCCAGCTGCAGGTCGATGTCGTCCAGGCCCGGACCGAGCTTTGCGGCGTAGTAGTAGCGCAGGTACTCGGGGTCCAGGCCGGCCGCCAGGTAGTCCGAGGCGGTAATGAATGTGCCCTTGGACTTGGACATCTTCAGCCCGTCCACGGTCAGGAAGCCGTGTACGAAAACGCCGCTGGGCGTGCGCATGCCGGCGCCCAGCAGAACCGCCGGCCAGAACAATGCGTGGAAGTACAGGATGTCCTTGCCGATGAAGTGGTACAGCTCGGCGTCACTGTCCGGTCCGAAATAGCGTTCGAACCGGTCTTCGGCGTCCTCGCCGGCGCCGCACAGGTTGCGGAAGCTGGCCATGTAGCCGACCGGCGCATCCAGCCAGACGTAGAAGTACTTCCCCTTCTCGCCCGGCACCTCGAAGCCGAAATACGGCTCGTCGCGGGTGATGTCCCAGTCCTTCAGGCCTTCCTTGAACCACTCGGCCAGCTTGTTGCGGGCGCCGCGGTCCAGGTTGCCGGCCTGCATCCAGGTCTTCAGCAGCGATTCGAACTCGCCCAGCTTGAAGAACTTGTGCTCGGATTCGCGCGTGACCGGCGGGCGGCCGCTCAGGATCGAACGCGGGTTGACCAGCTCCGAGGGGGCGTAGGTGGCCCCGCAGGCGGCGCAGCTGTCGCCGTACTGGTCCTCCGCCCCGCAGGACGGGCACTCGCCCCGCACGTAGCGGTCGGGCAGGAACATGCCCGCCTCCTCGTCGTAGGCCTGCTGTATCGTGCGGGTGCGGATGTAACCGCGCTCCACCAGCCGAGAGTAGATCCGTTCCACGAGTTCCCGGTTCTCCGGCGAATGCGTCGTGTAATAGTTGTCGAAGCGGATCCCGAAGGACTCGAAGTCCCGCACGTGCGCGGCCCGGCAGGATTCGGCGTATTTCTCCGGACTCGTGCCTTCCTCGCGCGCCTTGAGCATCGTGGGCGTGCCGTGCGCATCGGTCGCGCAAACGAAAGCGCAGTCGGCGCCGGACAGCCGCTGGTAGCGAACCCAGATGTCGGTCTGCACCATCTCGAGCAGGTTGCCGAGATGGATCTGACCGCTGGCGTAGGGCAGCGCCGCGGTGACTAGGATCTTGCGCGCCATGCCGCGATTATCCCGGATTACCAGCCGCAGGAAAGCCCCTGGTTCTCGGTCTCAAGCCAGTCCATGAGCGGCTGAAAGTAGGCGATGATCGCCGAGGCGTCCATTTCGCGTTGTCCGGTCACTTCTTCCAGCGAGTCCTGCCACGGCCGGCTGGAACCGGACTGGAGCATCTTCCACAGCAGCGCGCCGGCCTCCTTGTTCCCGTAGATCGAGCACTCGTGCAGCGGTCCCTCGAATCCCGCGGCGTCGCACAGCGCCCGCTGGAACTGGAATTGCAGCACGAAGGCCAGGAAGTAGCGGGTGTACGGCGTGTTGCCGGGAATGTGGTACTTGGCGCCCGGGTCGAAATCGGCCTCGCTGCGATCCACAGGCGGTCTGATGCCCTGGTAGCGGGTGCGCAGGTCCCACCAGGCTGAGTTGTAATCTTCCGGGGCGATTTCCCCCGAGAACACGCCCCAGCGCCACTGGTCCATCAGCTTGCCGAAGGGCAGGAAGGCGATCTTGTCCAGCGCCAGCTTCATCTGCGAGTTGATCAGGGCCTCGGGACTTTCCTCAATCTCCTCGACCAGGCCCAGGTTCTTCAGGAACTTGCCGGTCATCGAAAGCGTGACCGTGTCGCCCACCGCCTCGTGGAAACCGTCGTGGGCCCCCGACTGGAAAACGATCGGCTGATCGCGGTAGGCGAGGTAGTAGTAGATATGGCCGAGTTCGTGATAGATGGTGAACAGGTGGTCCTGGGTGGGTTCGATGCACATCTTGATCCGCACATCGTCCTTGCCGTCCATGCTCCAGGCGCTGGCGTGACAGACCACCTCGCGGTCTTGCGGCTTCACCAGCAGCGAACGCTGCCAGAAACTCTCCGGAAGCGTGGGCATGCCCAGCGAGACGAAGAAGTCTTCCGCCAGTTCGGTCATGTAGACGGCGCTGTAGTCCTGCTCCTGCATCGCCCGGGTCACGTTCAGTTCCGCTATGCCGGGATACGGCTCCGCCAGGTCGTAGATCTCGCCCCAGGTCTGCGACCACATATTGCCCAGCAGGTGTGCCGGAATCGGTTCGCCCGCGGGCACGATTTCGTCGCCGTAAGCCTGCCGCAGCTTGTCGCCGGTGTAGCAGTGCAACTGCTCGTACAGCGGCGACACCTGGCTCCACAGCCGCTCCACTTCGTCGCTGAAATCGGCCACCGGCATGTCGTAGCCGGAACGCCACAACTCGCCCATGTCGTTGAATCCCAGCTCTTTCGCGCCTTCGTTGCCCAATTCCACGAAACGCCGGTAGTCGGCCCGGATCGGGGGAGAAATCGTGCGCCAGCCGCGCCATGCTTCCAGCAGCTCGTAGTAGTCTCGGCTGTTCGCCATGACCACGCTGAGTTCCTCAAGGTCGCGGCAACTCTCCGGGCCGTCGGGACAATACTTGCCGCTGCCGTATGCGCCTTCCATGCGGGTCATGATTTCCGACAGTTCGCGACGCTTGGCGTCGTCGTCCGGCGCCGGCAGCGTCGTCCCCCACTTGATCGCGTTGATGGCGCGCTGTGTCAGGGGGGCGAGTTCAACGCCGTCATAGCGTCTGGCGCCCTCGACCGCGGAACTCTGGAACCTGAGCCCCCGTTCCTGCGCCCTGGCTGCGAGCAGCGCGGTGTCCGGGGTGATGTAGGTCTGATAGGCCCAGGCGGCCGCGGCGCCTTCCCGGCCCACTTCCTCGTATTGCTCGCTGGTTTCCCTCACAAAATCCTCGGCGCTTTGCAGCGGCGTATCTTCGGTCGAGGCGCCGACGGGAAGGGTCAGGGCCAGCGCCGTGACGACGATTCGGGTATTCACGTTGCTTCTTCCTCCGCGGGGGTCATGCATTTCTTCAATGGCTTCAGGAAAACGGCGAGGATCAGGCCGCTGCCCACGGTCGTAAGCACGATCTGCCAGTACAGCCCGGGCATGTCGCTCAGCGCCTCGGGATCGAACTCGCCCGCGATCAGCCCGGCGATCAGGCTGCCCAGCGACGCGCCCAGGAACCAGATGCCCATCATCTGGCCCACGTATTTCTTCGGCGCCAGCCGCGTGACCGCGGAAAGGCCGACGGGACTCAGGCACAGCTCGCCGGTCGTGTGCAGCAAATAGGTAAAGAACAGCCAGGTGGGCAGCACCGGGTTGCCTTCGGCCACCAGCGTGGCGGCGCCGATCATCACGAGGAAGCCCAGCCCGAGCTGGATCAGCCCGAAGGCGAATTTCAGCGGCGTGGACGGGTCGAGATTGCGCCGCGCCAGGGCCGTCCAAAGCATCGCGAACAGCGGCCCCAGGACGATGATGAAGAAGGGATTGAGCGACTGGAACCACTCGGCCGGGAAGCTGAACGATCCGATTTCCCGGATCGTGTAGCGCTCGGCGAACAGGTTGAGCGATGAGCCGGACTGCTCGAAGCCGGCCCAGAACATGGCGGCGCCGAAAAACAGGACGATGATGCCGATCACGCGCAGGCGTTCGTCGCGCGTGAGTCCGCCGAAAAACAGCAGGAAAAGGAAGTAGATCGCCGCCACGGCCACGATCACGACGGCGCTCGCTTCGGCGATCGCGCGCGCGTTCAGTTCGATCGCGCCGCCCAGCGCGCCGGCGTAAACGGCGGCGAGCGCCGCAAGGGCGGCCGCCACACCCAGCCAGACCTTTTTGCGATAGGCGGCAGAAGCGGCGGATTCGGGACGGGCGCCGGCCTCGCCCAGGTACTCGCGGGTGTAGTAGAACTGCACCAGGCCGAACAGCATGCCCACGCCCGCCGCGGCGAAGCCGTAGTGCCAGTTGTAGTCGGCCAGCCAGCCGCAAACCAGCGGACCGATAAAGGCGCCCACGTTGATGCCCAGGTAATAGAGCGTGAAACCGCCGTCGCGCCGCGGGTCGGTGGGCGAGTAGAGCTGGCCGACCAGGGCGCTGATGTTGGGCTTGAGCAGCCCGGTGCCCAGCACCACCAGGATCAGCCCCATGTAGAACGTGGCGACGCTCGGCACGGCAAGCACGAAATGCCCGCACATGATGATGATGCCGCCCACCCACACGGCGCGCTGGCCTCCCAGAAGGCGGTCCGCCATCCAGCCACCCGGCAGGGCGACGAGGTACACGGCGGCCGTATATACGCCGTAGATGGCCGTCGCGATTTCATCGGTCAGGCCCATGCCGCCCCGCTGCACCTGGTCGACCATGAACAGCACCAGCAGCGCCCGCATGCCGTAGTAGCTCATCCGCTCCCACATCTCGGTGAAGAAAAGGGTCACCAGACCCCGCGGATGCCGGAAGAAATTGAGCATCGGCGCATTATATTCAGCGCGTTCCCGGCGCGGCGGGCGCGTTATCATTCCGCCGCCGTGCAGGTTTTTCTGGATTTTTTCTTTCTCGTGCCGTTTCTGGCGGCCTACCTGGTGTGGGGGCTGATCCCCGCCGTCTGGGTGTTGATGGGCGCCGTGATCGTGCAGGTTGCCGCGCAGTGGCTGCTCGGCGGGCGCTACAAGCCCAAGCCCATCACGCTGGCCTCCGCAGGGCTGGTGCTGGTGTTCGGCACGCTGACCGTGGTGCTGAAGGATCCGGTGTTCATCAAGTGGAAGCCGACAGTGCTGTACTGGGCGATGAGCGTGGCGCTTGTGGGCGCGCGCCTGTGGAAGCGCAAGGGCGTGATCCATGCGATCCTGAAATCGCAGGCCGAAGGCTTTTCCGCCCTGCCGGCGCGTACGGCGTCGGCGCTGGATTGGGCATGGCTGATGTTCCTGGCGCTGATGGGCGTGCTCAACATCTGGGTGGCCTATACATTCAGCGAAGCCACCTGGGTGTACTTCAAGCTGTTCGGTCTGACCGCCCTGACCCTGGTGTTCGGCTTGCTGCAGGGTTTTTGGGTGGTGCGGTCATTGAAGACGGCGGAAAGCGAGTGAGTACGATTGACCGTTGATCGCCCGTCCCTGATCCGCGCCCGGCTTCTGGAGGCCCTGGCGCCCTGCGAAGTCGAGGTGCAGGACGACTCGCACCGGCACGTCGGTCACGTGGGCGCCCGCGACGGCGGCGGCCACTACTCGGTCCGAATCGTGGCCGAACAGTTCGACGGCCTCGCCCCGCTCGCACGCCACCGCCTCGTCTACGAGGCCCTGGCCGAAATGATGCAGGGCCCCATCCACGCCCTGGCCATCACCGCCCTGACCCCCGCCGAAGCAACGTAACGCACCCACTAAAGCGCGGTCTTGCCCCATTCCCGGCAGGAGCGTCGCGAAGTGGCTCCAGAGGGAATGGGGCAAGACCGCGCGAAGGACTCGTCAGCCGTTCCGTAGAAATTCCAGGATAACTTCCAGGTACTCGCCGGCCTTTTCCGGATAGTGATGCGGATGGCCACCGGCGAATTTGTGTCCGATGGATCCCTCGACCAGCTCCAGGACCTTCTCGTGGCAATTGTTCAGCGGGTCCGTCTCGGCGGTGAGCGCCAGTGTGGGAACGCGGACCTTCGCCAGGGCCTCCCCCATCTCGTATTGCCGCAGCGCTTCGGTTGCGTCGTCCATCTGCTGCGCGAGCATGCTGTCGATGACCGCATTGCGGAGCAGGGCGGCGCCGCCGTCGTTCAGTTCGAACCCCGAGTCCCACATGCGCTGCAGCCACAGCGACCGCTCCCATACCCAAGCGATGTGAGCGCCGTCCTCCGACCACTCCGGCGCCGGCTGCCGGGACACGCTCAGCACCTCGTCGCGGAAGGCTCGGTCCCAGACCGGGCAGCCGTCGAGAACCAGGTGCGATACGCGTTCGGGATGACGCAACGCCAGCTCGACCGCGAATTCGGAAGACACGTGCCCGCCCACTACGGCCGCGGAGTCGAGCCCCAGCCCGTCCATTACCGCGGCGATGTTGTCGGCGTAATCCTTCACCAACCACGGAGCGGGGCGTGGATCCGACTGGCCGTAACCCATGTTGTCCGGGGCGTAGCCGGCGAACCCCGAATTGCCGAGCTTCTTCAGCACGGGCACGTATTGGCGGCTGGACGCCGGTGTCCAGTGCAGCAGCAGGATCGGAGAGCCGAAGCCGGCGGTGCGGACGTGCACGAAGCCCGACGGCGTCTCTACGAGCGCGCGGCGGATGGTCATGCCGGGTAGTTCCGCCGCCACGTTGCCCAGGAGGACGGGACGTCCTCTCCCCCAGGCGTGCTCCCGCAGGGGAGTCGGGATGCCGGCAGCAAGCTCAGGCGGCTTTCGTGCGGGGCGGCCGGCGCCAGGTCACGGGCATCAGCGAATCGGGAAGGCGTTCGCCCTCGTTCAGCAGCTCGCTTCCCTCGAACGGGTTCTTCCGCGCCGTCGGATTGAACTGGTAGCGGATATCGCTGCCGATCCAGCGCAGGGAGAACCCGAGGCGGCGGCCCGCATGGCCGGCCGTGCGCGGTTTGGAGGCATGGATCGTTTTCGGATGGATGATCAGCATGTCGCCCGCCCGCGCTTCCCACACGCGGATGTCCGCATCCGGCGCGGCGACCCGCTCCAGCAGTTCCGACCAGGGGTGAAAATTGGGTGGCGCTTCCACACCCTCGAGTGCCCAGGAACTCACGTAACGGTGCGGGTCCTTATTGGAGCCGGCCAGGGTCAGCAGCGGCGCATTTTCGGGGCCCATGTCGGTCAGGGCCACCCACATCGACGGGCTGTGCTCACCGCTGAACGGGAACAGGCACTCGTCGTTGTGCCAGGGCGTGGCGGTTTCGTCCTTGTTGCCTTCCTTCAGGAAAGTGCCGTCCACCCAGGCGCGCATTTCGTCCGAGCCGATCACGTCGGCGACGATCTCCGCACAGCCGCATTCCTCCACCAGCGCCTGCATTTCCGGCACCCGCCAATAGGCGTTGACCAGCCGCACGTAGCCGTCGTGGTCCTCGAATTCCACGTCGCGCATGGTCTCGTGGGGTCCGAAAACGACCGAGCCGTCGCGCAGTCCGGCCACGACCGAGTCGATGACCTGCGTCATCCGCGCCACCCACCCTTCAGGGAACACACCCGGCACGTGGGCCACGCCTACTTCCCTGTAGGCGTCGATGATTTCCTGCGTTACCTTCGGATGCACTTCAGGCGCCTTACATGCTGTAGCTGACCCGCAGACCCACGATCCGCGGGATCGGACGGTAGCCGAAGCCGGAAGGCGCAAACCCGTTGAAGAAGTCCACGTACAGGTTGCCGTCGGTCACGGTGTCGTCATCCAGCAGGTTGTCCACGTAGAGCGCTGCGCGCATGCTCTCGCTGCGGACCCCGAGCTGGCCGTCCACCCGCCAGTAAGCGTCCTGTGTAGCGACATTGGCGGAAGATACGAAACGCTCGGACGTGTAGCGTGCGCTCATATCCGCGAACCAGTCCCAGTTGCCGTTCAGGTTGGCCGTGTAGTTGCCGTTGAGATTCAGCTGATGCTCGGGCAGGTCCGCCGGCCGGTTGCCGTCCTTGATCAGCAGGCATCGCTTCCCGGCCGCGCCGAAGTCCTGGAATTCGCAGCCGCTCTCGCCGATCCGCGATGCGCTGGTGGATAGCACCCGGAAATTGTTGAACTCCCCGTTGATGTAGGTGTAGGCGCCGGACAGGGTCAATTCTTCCGAAGCCCGCCAGTTGCCCTCGAACTCAAGCCCCCAGATCGTCGATTTACCGGCGTTCTCGATCACCGGCTGCAATTGCTGGGCTTCTTCATTGAAGATCTGCGAAGAGACCTGCTGATCGGAGTAGTCCTGGTAGAACCCGGCCGCGTTGAATGCCAGCGCGCCGCCCATCAGCAGCATCTTGGCGCCGGCCTCGTACGACCAGAGGGTTTCGCGGTCGAAGGGCCGGTCGAGCGAGAAAACCGCGCCGTCCTGGAAACCGGAGGGCTTGGTGCCCTTGCCGATCGCGCCGTAAAGGTTGAGGTTCTGGCCCGGCCGGTAGCTGAGTGCGACCCGGGGAATGGCGTAACTCTCCATGATCGTCTCGCTGTGAACGCCGGTGACCATGCCGAACGAACTCAGAATCGGCGGCGCTTCGCCACCTCGCGAAATCACGCCGAAGAAGAAATTGAACGGCGGGTCGAAGTCCAGTATGTGCTCGATCTCCTCGTCCGTGTAGCGGACTTCTGCGGAAGCGAACAGCTTTTCGGAAATCGCGTACTCCGACCAGGCGAATACCGACTGGTGGTCCGTATAGCGGCTGACGTTGCGGCCCTCGCCGTCGCGCGTGTCGTAGAAGGCGTGGACGTCGGAATCGAGGATCGGCCCGAGCGCCAGGCCGGTGTCGTTGCTGCCGAACTGGTCCACGTCCTCTTTCCAGTACAAGGCCCCCAGGAGCCACTGGAAACGGCTGTCCGTCTGCGAGAAGATCCGGACCTCCTGGCTGAACTGCACCGTGTCATTGATGCGTTCGGTTTCCTGAAAGGCGCCCGTCACGACGCCATTGACCGATCCGGTGACGAAATCGTTGTCCTGGAAGATGTCGTCGTTGGAGTCCACCCAACTGGTCAGCGACTTCAGCCCGAAGCTGCCGGCGTCCCAGTCGGCGATGGCCGTGGCGCGGAAATACTCGACATCCATGCCCTTGTAGTCCTGGCCGGTGCGGTGATTGATGTCGAAGCCGATGGGGCCGTCCACCAGCGGTCCGGTGAAGATCCGGGTGGTGGCGGGGTTTCCGGTGATCACGGCTTGCGCGCCTTCGTTGAGATTTACGGTCGTGTTGCCGTTGATCACGAACGCGGCCTGGGGCGCGTAGCTCTCGTCGGAGTATTCCAGCCGCCCGTAAACGGAAAAGTTCTCGTTTGCCTGGAGCAGGAACGCGGCCGAAATGCCCATGCCGTCGCCGCCGCCCACGTAGTCGTCGGACACCGTGTTCTTGTAGGAACCGCGCTCGTCGAACCAGTAGGCGTTGACCCGCACGCCGAACGCGTCTTCGACCACCGGCGCTCCGCCGGAGGCCCTGATCTCCTGGCCGGACTCGCTGTGCGCTTCGAGCGTGGCCTTGAGGTCGTACTCGTCCAGGCTCGGGCGCTTGGTGATGTAGTTCACCGCGCCGCCGAACGCGGAGCGTCCGTAGAGGGCCGCCTGCGGGCCCTTAACGACCTCGATCCGCTCGATGTCCACCAGCCGCAGGCGCGCGAGGCTCCCGCCGCCGGCCACCTGAACGTTCTGCGAGGAAATATCGATGTCGTCGATCAAAAGGCCTACGCTGTTGCGGCCCTGTTCCGCCTGCAGGCCGCGCAGGGCCGGCGCGTAGTCATTCTGCGTGACCGAGCGGTCGAAAGTCAGGCCGGGCACGATCTTGGCGATGTCCTGCAGGTCGTTGAGACCGAAATTCTCGATCTGCTCTCCGGAAATCGCGGTGATCGCGACCGGGATATCGAAAAGGCTCTCCTCGCGCTTGCGCGCCGTGACGATGATTTCTTCCAGGACGGCCTCCTGGGCCAATGCCGGGGTCTGGATGGCTGCGAAAGGCAAAAGCGCCAGTGACGCTGCCGCCAGGACAGACTTCGAAGTGAGTGTTCTCATAGGGGCTCCCGGGATGAAAGGCCGCTCGGGGTCCATTCCGGCCGGCGCACATGTGAATCGTTGGCGCTGCCGCAACGCAAAGTCCCCAATGTCCCGGAGCTGCGGCGAGCGCAACGCCCGTCCACGATCTTATCAGACGTCCCCGGGGCTATACGTTTTCGCGCGCTGCGCCCGAAGCCGCCCGCGCCGCCTTGAGTTTCTCCTCCGAGAGGTCGTACTTGAACAGGAATACGAGGCTGAGCCCGTACAGCGCGGCCGGCACCAGGCCCGCGCCGATGTAAATCGCCGTGATCGCACTGGCGGGTTGTTCGGCCCGCATGCCCTCGGTGCCGGCCTGGTAGCCGAACCATCCCAGAATATAGAGCGCCAGCGCCGGTCCGATCGCGAAGGAGAACTTCTCGACGGTCGTATAGAAGGCGGAAATCGTGGCCTCGCGGCGCATGCCCGTCCTCAGGTAGTCATACTCCACGGCATCCGGCAGCAGGGACGGGCCCATGACCAGCACGCCGCTGCCGAATAGGCCCAGGAAGACGGCGCGCAAGAATACGTAGGACAGGGGATCCTGGGCCGTGGCGAGCAGCCAGGAGGCCGTCACGAGGGCATAGCCCGCGGTGCAGATCATATAGATCGACCGTTTGCCGTATTTCCGCGAGGCGCGGCTCCAGAGCGGGAGGACCAGAATGATCACGACCGTGATCGTGACCAGGTAGACGGTCGTGAGCGTGTAGCTCATTCCCAGGATAACGACCTTGAAATACACGCCCGTCACGCCGGCCGTCGCCAGCCCCAGAAGCTGGCCGAGCTTGGCGCCCAAAAGTAGCAGAAGCGGCCGGTTGTCGAAGGCCGTCCTGATCTGCGTCCCGATCGGATACCGGTGTTCCGTGATCGCGGTCTGTCGTGCCGCTCCGGTGCCGAAAAAGCAGTAAACGGTTGCCAGGACAATGACTGCCGCATAGATCCAGGCCATGGTGCCGTGCGCGCCGCGATCGTTGCCGAGGTATTCGACCAGCGCGAACGAAAAAACCGAGATCAGCCCGCCGACGTTGACGAACGCGATCCGGTGGGCCATGAGCGAGGTCCGCACGTGATAGCTACCCGTCATTTCGGCGGGCATCGCCAGGTACGGAATATTGAAGACGGTGTAGCCGGTATAGGTCAGGAGCAGCGCCGCGAGCATGAAGGCGATCAGCGGTGTCTGGTCGGCGAACTCCGGCGGATTGAATGCGAGCGCGAAGCCTGCGGCGGCAATGATCCCGCCAAGGAACAGAAACGGCCGGCGGCGGCCCCAGCGGCTTCGGGTACGGTCGCTGATGATTCCCATCAGCGGATCGGTGACCACGTCGTAGAGCTTGGAGGCCAGCAGCAGGGTGGCCACGGTGGTGGCGCCTATTCCCAGAAAGTTGGTCATGAAGGGCGCGAGGATGCCGGCCGGCGTATTCAGGACGACTGCCATTCCCAGCGCTCCGGCGCCGAAGTTGATGCGCAGTCCTCTCGAGACTGCGTCTGCCGCTCCCGTCGCTTCAGGCGCGGGCGGCGGGGTTGCGTTCGCTCGTAATGCCATGACTCCCCCTGACCGTGGAGGGCAGTTTAGCCGCTCGGCTCGTCTTCGGCACTTACAATCAGGCCATTTCCCGGGGAGGATCAGTGACCAGAGACCTGGAAACGACGGTTTTGGGCATCGAGGCCCCGTTCGGCGGCTTGACGCTGGGCGAGGCCGGGGGCCGCGTTCGCGTGCGAAACGGAGGCCGCGCGATCGGGTTGACCGTGGGTTTTCCCTGCGATGGGTTCCTGGAAGAGTTGCAGGCGCGGGTCCGTAAAGTCACTTCCGCGGAAGAGGTGGCGGTCCGCACGGAGATTGCGGCGCACGCGGTTCCGCCGCAGGTGCAGAGGCTTGAGCAGGTCAGGAACATTATCGCGGTGGCTTCGGCCAAGGGCGGCGTGGGCAAATCCACGGTGGCGGCTAACCTGGCCGTGGGGCTGGCGATGGACGGCGCCGCCACCGGAATCCTGGACGCCGACATCTACGGGCCCAGCGTGCCGCGGATGCTGGGCCTGGAGGGCGAACGGCCGCGCAGCGCCGACGGCAAGAGCTTCGAGCCCTTGCGGGCGCACGGTCTGCAGGCCAGTTCCATCGGTTTCCTGGTCGATACGAGAAGCCCGGTGGTGTGGCGCGGCCCGATGGTGACGCAGGCGCTGATGCAGTTGCTCGGTCAGACGCGTTGGAAGGACCTGGATTACCTCATTGTGGACATGCCGCCGGGCACCGGCGACATCCAGTTGACGCTGTCGCAACGCGTGCCGCTGGCGGGGGCGGTGGTCGTGACCACGCCGCAGGAACTGGCGGTCGCCGACGCCCGCAAGGGCATCGCGATGTTCCGCAAGGTCAATGTGCCGGTGCTGGGCGTGGTGGAGAACATGAGCGCGTATGTCTGTCCGCACTGCGGCCACACCGAAGCGCTGTTCGGTGAAGGCGGAGGCGCGAGACTGGCCGGCGAGTTCGACCTGCCGCTGCTGGCGCAACTGCCTTTATCGCCGGGCGTGCGCGCGGCCACCGACGACGGACGATTGGTGGCGCCTTCGGAGCCCGACGACGGGGGCGATTACCGGGCGCTTTCGAGGGCCGCGGCGGCGCGACTGGCGGGTATGGCGCGCGGCGCGAAGACGGCATTCCCTAAAATAGTAGTAGAGTCCGAATGATCGACGATGGCCGATAAACAACAACTGTTCGAGGAGCCCGCCGCCGCGGCACGTCTGGCGGTCGTCTCGGGCGAGCCGTACGTGGAGGCGCCCGCCGACCTTTTCATCCCGCCGGAAGCGCTGCGGGTGTTCCTGCAGTCCTTCGAGGGACCGCTGGACCTGCTGCTCTACCTGATACGCCGCCATGATCTGGACATCATGGACGTTCCGATAACCGATATTTGCGAGCAGTACGCGCAGTACATCGAACTGATGCAGGAGATGGAGCTTGAACTGGCCGGCGAGTATCTCGTCATGGCCGCAACCCTGGCTGAGATCAAGTCCCGCATGCTGGTGCCGCAACTGCCGCTGGAGGAAGAGGACGAGGAAGATCCGCGGGCCCGGCTGTTCGAGCGCCTGCTGGAATACGAGCGCCTCAAGCAGCTGGCCGCCGGCCTGGAAGAGCTTCCCCGCCAGGAGCGCGACGCGTTTCAGGCCAGCGTGGACGCGCTCGAGGACCAGCGGCCTCGGGAACTGCCCCAGGCGACGCTCAACGAGCTGGCGCTGGCCTACGCCCGCGTGATCGAGCGGGTGCGCTTCAGCGGGGGCTGGGCGGTGCAGACCGAACAGCTGTCGGTGCGCGAGCGCATGTCGGACATTCTCAAGCAGGTCTCGGGCAGGGAGTTCACGGAATTTACCGAGCTGTTCGATCCGTCCGAGGGGCGCATGGGCGCGGCCGTGACGTTTTCGGCCGTGCTGGAACTGGTTCGCGATAACGGCCTGCAGGCTGTCCAGAACGAGCCGTTTGCGCCGATCTACGTCAGCGGTCCAAGGCAAGGCAAGGACGCCACCAAGTGAACGCACCGGATACGCGCAACCTGGTCGAGGCGGCATTGCTGGGGGCGGGACGGCCCCTCAACATGACGCAACTCCTGAACCTGTTCGATCCGCTGGAGAAAGTAGGCGAAGACGAAGTGCTCAAGGCCCTGGGCGACCTGGAACGGGACTATGCCGGCCGGGAAATCGAATTGAAGGAAGTGGCCGGAGGCTGGCGCGTGCAGACGGGCGGCGCGGCCGCCGAGCGGCTGGCGAAGCTGGAGCGGTTCCGTCCTCCGAGGTTCTCGCGCGCGCTGCTCGAGAGCCTGGCGGCCATCGCCTATCGGCAGCCGATCACCCGCGCGGAGATCGAGGAATTGCGCGGCGTGCGCCTGAGCGGCCACATCATGCGCACGCTCATGGAGCGAAACTGGATCGAGGTGGTCGGCCACCGCGAAACGCCGGGCAGGCCCGCGCTCTACGGCACGACCGGGGATTTCATGGACTATTTCGGACTCAAGCGCCTCGACGATTTGCCCTCGGCCGGCGAATTCGCGTCCCCGGACGATGCGCCCGCCGCCGCTCCTCCGGGAAGCGGTTCTCCCGACGCCTCCGATGGCGCCGGAGAGCGGGTCGCGGGCCTCTTCGACATGGGCTCCGATCCCGGCGAAATAGACCCCGCCCCCGATTGATCCGGGTTCAGAAGTACCTCGCGGCGGCCGGAGTGGCCTCCCGCCGCGAAGTGGAGGCCTGGATTGCGGCCGGGCGGCTCAGTGTCAATGGGCAACGGGCGGCCCCCGGACTCAAGGTTGACGGCGGCGAGCGCTTTCGACTCGACGGGCGGCCGCTGCAGGTGCCGCGGGGCGATTCGGGTGCGACGCGGGTAATCGCCTACAACAAGCCGGAGGGCGAACTGGTCACGCGCGACCGCCGCGCCCGTCACCCGACCGTGTTTGCCGCGCTGCCGCGGCTCAAGGGCCGGCGCTGGGTGGCGGTCGGCCGCCTCGACCTGAACTCCAGCGGGCTGTTGCTGCTGACCACCGACGGCGGACTGGCCCACCGGCTGATGCACCCCTCCTTCGGCGTGGAGCGCGAATACCTGGTCAGGGTCCTGGGGCAGCCGGGCGCACAGGCGTTGCGCCGCCTGACCGGGGGCGTAATGCTCGAAGATGGTCCCGCACGTTTCGACGCGTTGGCCGAACAGGGAGGCAGCGGCGCCAATCGCTGGTACCGCGTAACGCTGAGCGAAGGCCGTCACCGTGTCGTGCGCCGCCTCTGGAGCTCGCAGGGCCACGCGGTAAGCCGATTGATACGGGTCCGCTACGGTCCGGCGCGGCTGCCGCGGGACCTGCCTCGCGGCCAGTGGCGCGAAATCGAACCCAGGCACCTGGACATCGGGGGGGAGGGCGTCCCGCCCTCCGCGAGGACGAGACGTCCTCGCTCCCAGGGCTAAAACATCCTCGCTCTTAGGCTTAGTGGGGCTTTGGGGCGGGCTCCTGTTGCGATTCGGTTTCGGCAGGCGATTCCGGCGGGCTTTCGTTCGCCAGCAGCGGCGTGGCGGCCGTGGCCACTTCTTCGGGCGCCTCGATTTCCCTGGTCTTCTCGACGCCGGCCTTGTTCATTCTTTCCAAAGCCGGGAGAAAGCGGCTCCTGAACGAGCTTACGGCGCTGTTATAGGTGCCGATCGCGGTATTGAGTTGATTGCCCAGCCGCCCGACATGCCCGCTGAAGACCGCCACGCGCTCATGCAGCGTCGCGGCCAGTCGTGAGATTTCCTCGGCATTCTCGGCCAGCGCCAGTTGCCGCCAGCCGTAGGCCGTGACCCGCAGCAGCGCCATCATCGAAGTCGGCGTGGCCAGGATCACGCGCGCGCGCAGCGCTTTTTCCAGCAGGTCCGGCCGCTGGTCGCCGGCTGCCGCCAGGAAGTGATCGCCGGGCACGAACATCACCACGAAGTCCGGGCTGCGTTCGAACTGGTCCCAGTATTCCTTGGAAGCCAGCCGCTTGACCTGTTCCTCCACGTTGGCCGCATGCTGGGCCAGCAGGGCCGTGCGGCTGTCCTCGTCGTCAGCCTCCACCGCGCTCAGGTAGGCATCCAGAGGCGTCTTGGCGTCCACCACCAGCTGGCCGCCGTCGGGCAGCCGGACGATCATGTCGGGCCGGGTCTTGCCCTCCGGACCCTGCGGCTGTTCGGCGAAATCGCAGTGTTCCTGCATGCCCGCGATCTCCACCAGCCGCCGCAATTGCATTTCACCCCACTGGCCCCGCACTTCCGGGCGGCGCAAGGCGGTAACCAGGCTGCGGGTCGTGTCCCGCAGTTCCTTGTTGCCGGAAGCCATGGCCTGAATCTGTTCGCGCAACTGGCCCTGGGCCTCGGCCCGTTCCTTTTCCATGCTGTTCAGGGTTTTGCGGGTCTGCTGAAGGCTCTCGTTGATCGGCTTGACCAGCGCCTCGATGGCCTGCTGGCGCTTCTCCAGGTCGGCGCTGGATTCCGACCGCGCCTTGCCGAAGGCCTGTTGCGCCAGATCGAGAAAGTCCTTCTGACTCTGGCTCAGCGCCTCGCGGGCCAGCGCCTTCAATTGCCTCTGGAATTGCTCGTCGGCCGCGCGGCGGCTTTCCTCGCGGGCTTGCTCCGCGGCTTTCTGCTCACGCAGCTGCGCCTGGGATTCCGCCAGTTGCGCTTCCTTTCGCGCGATCGCGGACTGGCCGCGCGAGCGCTGCCACAGCAGGCCGAGCAATGCGCCGGCGGCAAGCGCCGCCAGTGCGGTCAGTGCGATCGCAGTATTCATGCCGCGCGCGGCGCGGCCGCACCGGTATTCGCGGTGGCGCCCTGTTCGTCGATCCAGCCCAGGAGGTCCCGGGGCGATTGCAGGACGGCGGCTGCGCCCCAGGCACCCAGGTCTTCTTCCGGCGGAAAGTAACCCCAGGCCGCGGCCAGTCCGGTCATGCCGGCGCTGCGCGCGGCCTGAATGTCGCGCGGGTCGTCGCCCAGCATGACGCAGGCGCGCGGCTTCACGGCAAGCCGGTCGGCCGCGAAGATCATGGGCTCGGGGTGCGGCTTGTTGTGGGTGGTGGTGCCGCCGCCCACGGCCACCGCGCATTCGTCCGCCAGGTCCAGCGCCTCGAGCAGAGGCCGGGTCAGGTATTCCGGCTTGTTCGTGACCACTCCCCACGGTATCTGCCGGCCGGCGAGATCGCCCAGCACCCGGCGCATGCCCGGAAACAGCCGCGACCGCTCCGCCAGGCGACCCGAATACAGCTTCAGGCAGCGCTCCAGTACCTCGGGGTATTCCTCGCTGTCGATGAAATCGGCGCCGTAGGCGGCCGTCAGCATTCCCCGCATTCCCCTGGACACGAACTGGCGCATTCTCTTGAACGGCACCGGCCGCGTCCCGCGCTCGCGCATGATTTCCTGCACGCAGCCCACCAGGTCGGGGGCGGAATCGACCAGGGTCCCGTCCAGGTCGAACAGGACCGCGCCTACCCGGGGATTCGCCGCGCTCATGCGCCGGCCGTCCTGGTGAAGTGGGCGATGTAGTTCACGTCGATGTTGCTGCTGCGCCGGAAGCTTCCGTGCAGGGGATTGTATTGAAGTCCGGTAAAGTCCCGCGCGCTCAGGCCCGCGGCGCGCGCCCAGGCCTCCAGCTCGGACGGGCGTATGAACTTCTCGTAACGGTGCGTGCCGCGCGGCAACAGGCCCAGCACGTATTCCGCGCTGACGATGCCCAGGGCGAATGCCGCCAGGGTGCGGTTCAGGGTCGAGACAAAGACGTGGCCGCCGGGGCGCGTCAGCCGGGCGCATTCGGCCAGCAGTTCACCGGGGCGCGGCACGTGTTCGAGCACCTCCAGGCAGCAGACGACATCGAACTCGCCCTCAAGTTCTTCCGCGGCGCCCAGGCGGTATTCCAGGTTTTTCAGGCTGCCGGCTTCCGCATGCAGGCGGGCAACTTCGAGCATCTCGGCGGACGCATCGAGTCCCAACACGGATTCCGCTCCCTCGATCGCCAACGCTTCGCTCAGTAGCCCTCCGCCGCAGCCGACATCCAGGCAGTTCCTGCCGGCGAGGCCCCCGGCGCGTTCGGCGATGTACCGGACCCGAACGGGGTTCATGGCGTGCAGGGGCCGGTTCGGACCGTTCGGGTCCCACCATTGCGCCGCCATCGCGGCAAAGCGCTCGAGCTCGGCCGCGTCGGCGTTGGGTTGGGTTGATTCTTCGTTCATTGCATTTCCGTGGCCGCCGCCGGGCCGGCGCCCTGGCGTGCGATTCTCGCTCCCCACTCGCGTGCCCGCGCCAGGATATCGTCCTCGTCGTCCCAGCCAAGCCGGCCGGCCTCCATCAACGCTTTCCCGCGCACCCGGACGTCGGTGATCTGCGAGGACTTGCCGGAATAGGCCAGCTGCGAGGCTGGGTCGTAGACCGGCTGCGTATTGGCCGCCGACAGGTCCAGTGCAACGAAATCCGCGGCCTTTCCCGGCCGTAGCGAGCCGATTTCACCGTCCAGACCGAGCGCCCTGGCCCCGGCAAGCGTGGCCATTTCCAGCGCCTCGGCCGCGGAGACGGCCCCGGCATTGCCCGACACCCCCTTGGCGAGCAGCGCGGCGGTCTGCATTTCTTCCAGCAGGTCGAGATCGTTGTTGCTGCCCGTGCTGTCCGTGCCCAGGGCAACGTTGACGCCGGCGGCAAGCAGCGTTTCGACAGGAGCAAAGCCGCTCGCGAGTTTCAGGTTCGATTGCGGGCAGTGCACGACCGAGCAGCCCCGCTCGGCCAGCACGGCGATTTCCTTCTCCTCAAGCTGGGTCGCATGGACCGCCATCAGGCGTTCATTGACCACGCCCAGCCGGCCCAGGCGGTCGAGCGGCCGGCATCCGTGCCGTTGCAGCGATTCGGCGATTTCGCCCGCGGTCTCATGGACGTGAATGTGTATGGGTATATCGCGCTCCTCGGCCAGTTTCGCGCACAGGGCGAGCCCCGAATCGTCGACCGAGTAGGGAGCGTGCGGGGCCATCGTGAAAGAGATGCCCGCCTCCCCCCGGTATCGTCCATAGAGATCCGCGTTCTTGCGAAGCGATGCCTGCCGGTCCCCGGCCCAGCGATTGGGGAAATCGACCATGGGCAGGCCCACAGCCATTCGCACTCCGCGGCTCACGGCCACTTCGGCGCCGGCGTCGGGGAAGAAATACATGTCGGCGAAGCAGGTCGTCCCGGACCGCACCATCTCGACCAGCGCCAGCTCCGTTCCCGCGCGCACGTAGTCCTCGCTCAGATGCCGGGCCTCGGCCGGCCAGATGTAATTCTCGAGCCATTCCTGCAGGGGGGTGTCGTCGGCGAGGCCGCGCAGCAGGGTCATTCCGGCGTGGGTGTGCGCATTCACCAGGCCCGGGAGGACAACATGGTCGGGGCGCTCCACCCGCGTGGCCAGCGGCCAGCGGCGTATCGCCTCGGCGCCCGGCAGCAGCGCGGCAATGCGCTCGCCGCGCACCGCCAGAGCATGGTCCTCAAGCACCGCGCCGGCAGGTTCGACCGGCAGTATCCAGCGGGGGAGAAACAGGAAGTCGGGTGCTTGCATTGGGGCGCCCGGAACGCGCGAGGAGCCGGGAGAAATTGTACCGGCGGCCGGCCCGTCGGCGCATATACTTTTCTTTCTGTTTTCCCGGGGGACGGGCTTATGTGGATACGCAAGAGCGACAAGGACCGGCAGGAAGGGCGGCACACGCCCATCCCGACCCAGGTCGTGTCCAACGAGGAGTACATCCCGATGCCGCAGTCGGAGGACCAGCGGCGGGTGGAACGGCGGATTCACGAACTGGCGGACCGGCTGGCCGGCAGGCGGAAGATGAGCCGCAGGCAATACCTGGGCAGCGCCGCCGGCATGGCCGCGGCCTTCCTGGCCATGAACGAGGTCTTCGGCCGGTATTTTCTGGTCGATTGGGCGGAAGCCGCCGAGGCCGGGACCGAACGGGAATCCTGGCCCGATTTCATATTCGACGCCCAGCTTCACCACGTAAAGGAGGGAATCGTCGGCCCGCTGGGCTTTCGCCGCCTGGCCGGCATGTTTAACCTGAATCCGGACCTCGTCGGCGTCAGGCCGGGGCGCGAGGACCTGCAGCTCGAGAACTTCACCAAGGAAGTCTTCCTGGACAGCGAAACCACGATGGGAATCATCAGCGGCGCGCCCCTCGGCGACGACCGCTACAACATCCTTCCCGTGGACATGATGGTGGAGACCCGGCGGACCATCAACGAGCTCGCGGGAACGCAACGCATGCTCAGCCACGGCCTGGCGGCGCCCAACGTGGCCGGCGGCCTGGAGGAAATCGAGCGCCAGGCCGTGGAACTCGGGGTGGACGGCTGGAAGTGCTACACGGGCGTGCCGGTCAATCCGTGGCGGATGGACGACGAGGAGGTCGCCTATCCGTTCTACGAACTGGCGCTCAAGCTGGGGATCACCAATATTTCGGTGCACAAGGGCCTGCCCATAGTCGGCACCGACCCCGAATACTGCCGGCCCTGGGACATTAGAAAGGCCGCGCTGGACTGGCCGGACCTGAACTTCATCGTCTATCACTCGGGATTCAAAAACCTGGTCAACGAACTGGCGGCCGGCGCCACCGGCATCGACGACAACGGCTACCTGGTATGGACCTCCGACATCGTGAAGGACCGCCAGGAAACGCCCGGGATGACCAACGTCTACATGGAGCTGGGAAGCGTTTTCGGGCATACGGCGATTACCCATCCTGAAATCTGCAGCCATCTTTTGGGCCAGATCCTCAAGGCCTTCGGCAGCGATCACGTGATCTGGGGCACCGATTCGATCTGGTGGGGATCGCCGCAGTGGCAGATCGAGGCCTTCCGCCGCTTCGAGATTCCCGAAGCACTGCAGGAAAAGCATGGCTATCCTGCGCTCACTCGCGAGGACAAGGAGATGATCCTCGGCCTGAATTCGGCGAGCATGTACGGCATCGACGTGCCGGCCGCGCTGGAGGCGATACCGGGCGACCGGCTCAGCCGGATGCGGGCGGCCTACCAGGAAAGCGGGCCTCAACCCAGCAACACGCAATACGGCTGGGTGCATGAAGGGCCGCTGGCGGAGGATCCGGAAGTGCCCTGGAGCACCCCGATATGACGTACGAACACATTTCGGTGCGGCCGGCAACCGGCACATTCGGCGCTACGGTGAGCGGCATCGACATGTCGCAGCCACTGGAAGAAGCGACACTCGGCGAAGTCCGCTCAGCCTGGCTCGAATACCAGGTGCTGTTCTTCCGCAACCAGGAAATGACCCCGCGGCAGCACGAGGACTTCGCCGCGAACTTCGGCGAACTCACCAGGGCCGGCTTCATGCCCACGCTCGAGGGGACGACCGGCGTGTTCGTACAGGAGTACCCGGGCCTTTACAGCCGCGACGTGACCGACATCACCTGGCATTGCGACGCGGCCTTTCTGCCGGTTCCGTCGCGCGGCTCGGTGCTGTACGCGCTGGACGTTCCGGAGGGGGCCGGCGACACGGTGTGGGCGAACATGTACGCGGCCCACGACGACCTTTCGGACAGCATGCAGTCGTTCCTGTCGGGCTTGACCGCGGTCAACGACAACGCCTACCGCAATCTCGAGACGCTGCTTGAGCGCCTGGGGCCGGAAGGCTTCGCGCAGATGCGCAAGATGCTGCCGCCTTCCGAGCACCCGGTAGTCCGCACCCATCCGGAAACCGGCCTCAAGTCGCTGTTCGTGAGCGAGCTGATGACCTCGCACATCAAGGACATGAAGCCGGAAGAAAGCCGCATGCTGCTGGACTTCCTGTTCCGCCACAGCACCCAGCCCGAGTTCCAGTGCCGGTTCGCATGGGAGAAGCACTCGGTGGCCTTCTGGGACAACCGCTGCACGATCCACAAGGGCGTGTTCGATTTCGGCGACCGGCATCGCCTGATGCACCGGGTTTCCATCGACGACGACCGCCCGCCGGCCTGACGCAGGCCCGGAAGGATCCCGCGCTTAGGCTGCCTGCTGCCGGCGCGCCTGCGCCAGATCGTAGGCCGCCTGCAGGCGCATCCAATGCTCTGCGTTACTCCACCCCAGGCGCTCCAACGCCAGCGCCATCTGGGCGGACATTCCTATACGCCTGTTGAGCAGCCTCGAAAGCGTGTTTCGCGCAACACCCAAGCGTTGCGCGCATTCGGTAACCGTCCAATTGGCCGCCGCAATGTCCCTGCGAAGCAATTCGCCCGGGTGCGCCGGATCGTACATGGCCATTGCCGTTCTCCTAGTGATAGTCGCGTAAGTCCACGTCCACTACTTCGCTGTTGCGGAAGCGAAAAACAATACGCCAGTTTCCCGAAACTCGCACGCTCCAATATCCGCTCAGCTTCCCCTTCAGAGGGTGCAGCCGGAGTCCTGGGCGCCTCAGATCGCTGACAGCCATAGCGGAGTCCAAGTCCGTCAAGATTTCCCGGATGCGTTGTATGTATCGAGGATCAAGCCGCCGCGTTTCGCCCCGCTCATAGAATCGCTGCAATCCCGGATGCAAAATCTTCATCGAAATGCTATCACTGCAACACACCCTGTTGCAATCTTGCCTTCGCCTGAAAGATTACTTGGACTTAATGCGCTTTTCGAGTCTCAAATTGGATGGATTTGTGATGTTTGGGCGTTACTTGGTGGCCTACCGTCGGTTTGGTTCAATTGGGATCGCTTACACCCTCGGGATCCCGTTCTTGAGCTGGCTCACTCGCCTCTTCAAAGGCGCGCCTGATCGCGTCCAATACGAGAGCCGCCCCATCATCCGTCTTGGGGTAAGACGGCACTTCTGTAAAACACCCGTTAGCGTCCTCCAGATCGTCGCCGCAATTTGTGAAAAAACGCCACACTCGTCCCGTGGCCGTGTCAAAGGGTATGGTGGACATAATCCCATCGCCTTCAGGGCTGAACATTTGGTACCGGCCAACCTCACGGCCAGTGTCGATGTCAGGAATCTCCGCATCATTGTCCTGCGCCTGCGAAGCCAGCGCGAAGGTCAATCCAATAATTGCGATCGCGTTGCGCGCCGAACCCAAGCGTTGATCAATCATGCTTACCTCAAGTTCCCGGGGCAATAGAGTAAGTGCCGTCCGCCTGATGACCGACCCTCTACTGCGATTTGTGGATCGGGTTGCATTATATTCACGCGCACGGAAAATCGCGGTGGCCGCTCCCGCTCTGATTGCGCGAAACGTTCGCGGTATTCAGTAAACCGGCGTTGAGGCCATTGCTCTCTGGAAGGCAGTATGAACAAAGGGAAGAAGACTTCGCTTGACGGGGCCTGAACCGCCATGAGCGAAACCATAGTGACGCAGGTCGATCCGGGAGAGACGCTTTCAGAGATTGCAGCCCGGTATGACGTCAGTGTGGCGGAATTGCAGCGATGGAACGGGATCGAGAATCCCCATTTTGTGCAGGCAGGCCAGACCGTCGTCATCTACACATCGATGCAGGCGCCAAGCCCCGACTTGCCGGTGGGCTCTTCGAACATGTGGGTGGGGGGTATTGTCGTTCTCGCGTTTCTGCTGTTTGTGTTGCGCCGAAAACGCCGCACAAGCTCGAACAAGAAGCAATACGCGCCAAGCGCGGCATGTGGGGACATGCGGTCAATATCGACCCTCGGAAGTGGCGGCATAGGAATCGATCCCGGAGTTAGGGCGTGTTAACGCTATGCGACGCCGCTCTGCCGGGCCTGTTTTGTTGCCCGGCAAGGCGCCGCGAGCGCCGTGTGGCCAGCCCACTCAAGCGAGCGGCAACGCCGCCCGGCGACAAAACAGGCCCGGCCCTTCGGGTTGAGTCTGTCACACCACCACTCGGCGTTGCTCGTCGCTCATTTGGAATGACCAAACTACGCTCCTCGCGCCTTGATTGGCGCTGTGACAGACTCAACAGAGCGGCGTCGCATAGCGTTAACACGCCCTAGGAGCCTGCGCCGTAGAAACGGCGATAATGGTGGGGTGTAGAGGAAAGGGGT
>VYBN01000019.1:0-22128 GCA_009844425.1 Gammaproteobacteria bacterium
TCAACGACCGCCGCGCCCGCCGCGATGCTGAGTTCGGGCACGTCGTCGTCGGTGACGTTGACCGTCACGGACGACGCCGTCACCCCGTCGTAATCGGTGCCTGTGGCGCTCACGGTGTGCGCGATGGCCGTCGAGCGCTTGTCGCCCGCGTTGTCCGCACTGTCGGCGACGGCGGTGACGGTCACGGTCTGCGCGTCCCAGTCCGACGGGGTGAACTCGAGGCTGGCGCTGTCCGCCGTCGCGATGCCCGTGTCGCCGCTCGCGACGCTGACGGTCACCGTGCCGGTGGGCTCGCTCGTCAGCGCCACCGTGTAGGCGCCCTGGTGCTCCTCGTCCTTCGTGTCGGTGTCGTCCGCCTCCGCGAGGGTCAGCGACGCCGGCGTGACCGTCACGCCGCGCGTGTCGTCGTCGTTGATCGTGCCGGTGGCGGTGGCGTCGGCGCTGGCCAGCGTCGCGTTGCCCGGCGACGACAGCTCGACCAGGAACGTCTCGTTCGGCTCGTCCACGTCGTCGGCGGCGGTGTTCACCGTCACCGTGGCCTTCGTCTGCCCGGCGGCGATGGTGGCCATCGTGGCCGAAGCCGCCGTGTAGTCCTCGCCCGCCGTCGCCGGGTTGGTCCCGCCGCTGTCGGCGGCGGTGGCCCACTGCACGGTCACGTCGCGCCCGGACACCGGGTTCAGGGTGATGGCGAAGGCCACGCCGGAGCCCTCGGCGGCGCTGGCGTCGGCCACGGACAGCGCCGGCAGGGCGTCGTCGTCGATGATGGTGACGATGGCGGTGGCGTCGCCGAGCGCCCCGCCGCCGCTCGGCTGGCTGAGCACCACCAGAAAGGTCTCGTCATCCTCGTCGAGGGTGTCCTCACTGGTCTTGATGGTGATTTCGATGGAGGTCTCGCCGTCCTTGAATCTAGCCAGGCGGTTTGCGCGCGACCGGTAGTCGGTGCCTGCCGTGGCGGCGCTCGCGCCGCCGGCGGTGTTGTCGGCAGTACTCCATCGGATACTCGAGGCGCCGGCGGCTAGGCCCAGCCGGGAAATAGTGACCGTGGCAAACTCGCCCTCGTCGGCGGTGGCGTCGGTGACGGCGTAGAGCGTCGTCGCGTTGCCCGTGATCGTGCCGGTCGCCGTGTCGTCATCGATAGTCGCGCCGGTGGCGTCGGACAGTGTCACCGTGAAGGTCTCGTCGAGCTCGTTTTGCGCGTCGGCTGCGATGGAGACGCTGAAGGTGGCGCTGGTTGCGCCGGCTGCGATGGTTAGCGCCTCGGTCTTGTGGGTGTAGTCCTCGGGCGCGGTGGCGGCGCCGTCCGAGGTGGTGGCCGTCACGGTCACGTCCCGGCCGCTGGGCGTGGACAGGCTGACGGTGAACTCGGCGGCTTCGCCCTCGGCGGCGCTGGCGGCGGCGACGGACAGGGCCGGCAGGGCGTCGTCGTCGGTGATCGTGCCGGCCGCCGTTGCGCGGGTGATGGAGGCGCCCGTGCTCGGCGAACTCAGCTCAACGAGGAAGGTCTCGTCTGCCTCGTCGATGGCGTCCTGGGTGGTCCGCACGCTGATGGTCTTGCTGGTCTCGCCCGCGGCGAAGTTCAGCGTCTGCGCAGTGGTCTGTTCCGTGTAATCGGACGAAGAGGCCGGATGATCGCCGTCCGTGTCTTCGGCGGTGCTCCAGTTCACGGTGGCCGCGTCTCCTGTCGCTCCGCTTCGGGTCACCGTGAAACTGATCGCCTGGCCCTCCGTTGCCGACGCGTCGCCGATCGAGAACGATGTAGCCTCGTCGTCGTCCGTGACTGTCACCTCGACCGGCTCGACCACAACGCCTTCGTAATCGCCGCCGGCGGCTTTGTGCAGGATCTGCGCCGTTCGCCGGTCGTTGTCGTTGTTCCGGTCGTCGTCAACGCCGGTCACCTCGACCTTCTGCTTATCGGCCCAGTCTGTCGTGCTGAACTTAAGCGCCGCCGCGTTAACCGCCGCCGTGCCCGCGTCCGAACTCGACAGCGACACCGTCACCTCGCCGGTAGGCTGGGTTCCGAGCCAGACCTCGTATTCCCCTTTTTCTCCCTCCGCGATGGTCAAGACTTGCGGCGAGACGTTGACCCCCAGGACATCGTCGTCCTTCAGTGTGACCGTCGCCACCTCCACTACCAGATTCCGGTCGCCGATCGTCGCGGCGCCCTCTACCACGATCGTCTCATCGCCCTCCGCCAGATTGTCGTCGGTTGGCGTTACCGTCAAACGGACCGTGTTGGTTCCCTCAGTGGCGGTGGCAGGTATGGATATCACTCGCGGATCCCGCTGCCAATGGACGCTGTAGTCCGTGCCTTGCTCTGCCGTGCCGCCCAGATCCAATGTCACGGTGGCCGTTTCGGTCCGCACCACGGTCTCGTCGCTGATCGTGGCGCTGACCTCAAGCAGCCCGGAGCCACCGCCTTCAAACAGGGAATTCCTGTCCACGGCAAGGGATACGTCGGGCGCGATTTCGTCATCGGTCAGTTTCAATTCGGTTTCACTCACCGTGCGGCCCGGCGCGGAGCCGCCTATCAGGATGGTCTCAGCGCCCTCCAGCAGCTTGTCGTCGGCCGGCGTGATCGTAACCTTCGCGGTTCCCGAGCGGGAGTTCTTCGGAATCGTCACGGCGCCGCCGCCCGTGCGCGAATAGTCGCCCGCACCGGCCGTGCCGCCCCATGAAAGGTCCACTTTCGTGTCCGTAGGAAGAACGCTGTCCGACTTATCGCCCCATTCGGCCGTCACCATCACCTCTTGCGCGCCACCGTTCTCGGAGACCTCCGCGGGAGACACCGACAGTGCGATACCGGCGCTGTCGAGGATCGACAACTCGGCGCCGCGAACAAATGGGGTCATCATCGCGCCCCGGGTGCCGTCGATTCGGAGCCTCTCCGCGCGATCCTCCTTGAGCAAATCGCCCCGCGGCGTGATGGACACGCTGGTGGTTCGGCCCTCGACCTTGCCTTTCGGAATTGTGACGCTCAAAGTGCCGCTAACAATGTAATCGTCCGGGCTCGTGGTGATGTCGGTAAAGGTCAGGGGGATAACCAGGTCTCGATCCGTGGCCATGCCGACGAGATCCTGCGCTGTTATCGTCAGTTGCTGTTCGCCGGTGCCCTCCTGCAAGGATTGGGGCGACACGCTCAGGTCGATCGCGCGGTCGCCTCCGTAGATGAGCGGAGCTTCGTAGGTTTTGTCTGCGGCAGGCAGGGGCGATTTAACCTTGCCGCTGATCTTCGGGTCGTAACGATCCTGCCAGCCGGTAAACTTGACGGCGCCGGCGCGAAGTTCGATCTGCCCGTCAAAGTCGTAGTCCCCTTCCTGAACATAGTACCGGCAAGCAATCAGCGCGGCTGTATGGAATGTTGAGCAAGGCACCGAAACTACACCGCTGTCCAAAACGATCTCGATCCTTGGCGAACCACGGATTTTGACCGGCCGGCGAGTAGAAAAGGTCATCAGGGCCGCACTGGAACCCCTGGTGTGAATACGGCGTGTGCGCTCGGTCGAAAACGAAAAATCGGATATTGCGAACTTGGTGGCTTTGGGCCAAATCTTTGTTGAGAACGAGTTGAGGATGGCGTCCTCGGCTTCTGGTCTGACGGAAAGGCTCCATGTCAGACTCTTGCCAGCAGCCTCCTCATCCACCACGAATTCCACATCCTGGGCAAGTGACCGGCTGGTAGCGGTCCTGCCTGAAACTGAAAAACTTATGACTTCCGGTGTGACCAGATCAGGCGTTTCGGCCGTTATTGTGACGGTATAGGTTCGAGCGGCTGCAGGGCCGCTTCTTGTGGCGTAACAGCTTGCGGATGTCGTTCCGGGGTGTTGGGGCGTTGCGTTGCAGCGTACCGCAAAGGATTCAGTGGGAGTTGCCTCCCTGATGGTCAAGAGCCGAAAGCTGGCGCTGATAGTCGTTCCGGCAAAGTCTATTCCCGCAACCATCTTCGCTGGTTCCACGGATTCCCGCCTGTTGTCTTCCCTTGCATTGAACGACACGCTCATGCTGGCGGACGTGGCGCCTTGCGGAATCGTTAGCGTCCACGGAGGATTGTTTGGAGTGAACGCGCCGTCGCCGGGGAGGTCAATCGCGTTATCGCTGGCCCAGGAAAAACCGACCTTTTGGGATTCCTCGAACGAGCTTCCACCGACAAGCCTGACGGTGATGAGGATATTCGCCGACTGGCCTTCCTCAATGCTGACGATTGAAGGCGTAGTGGATACGTCAAGTTTCGGCGCCGTGTCGTTGTCGGCAATGGAAATGTCCAGGCCGGTCACTTCGACCCCGCTGGCGGCGCCATTGATGCTAAGGGTTTCGGCCCCCTCGAAGTAGCTGTCGTCCACCGCAGCAAGCGTCAGATTGGCTGTTCCCGTCATGCTGCCGGCAGCGATGGCGATATCCGGTTTTGACACAACCTTGTAGTCTGTTGACTTGGCCACGCCGCCGAAAGACAGCTTGATGACCGTATCCACAGTGCGCGTGGAAGCGAGCGTTGCGGTGACCGTGAAGGTGGTGTTGCCTTCGCCTTCGGCAAGTCCGGTGGCCGCCGGCACGGTGAGTGTCGCCTTGGGAGGTTCCTGCGCCAGCGCGGACGTGTGCAGAAACAGCGCCCCCGCCAACAGTAGCGCCAAATGGCGAACCCGCGGGCGCAGCGGCCTACTCGAAGGATCCGGGTTGCGCGTTGCTACCGCGAACACGCAAATACCGGGCACCGGGCACCGGGCACCGGGCACCGGGCACCGGGCACCGGGCACCGGGCACCATTATAGCATTTCGTGCCTACCACTTGGTTGAAAAATCAATCTCTTCAACACGATATGAAACTCTTGCGCCGTGATCATGACGCTCCGTTTTGCCCAACTCCAGGAAGCGGCTCGGAACGTACATGCGGGCAAAACGGAGCGCCGGAGCTATGTCCTTGTTCCTATACAATTACCCCCCCTTCGGATAACCTTTTTAATACACGTTTAATACAAATTCAACGTGCAATAGGCCATAACCTTTATGAGTGAGCCTATAAACATTAATTATAGCCTACGGAAAGACTCGGCTGGCGACTATGTGCGCGGACAGATTCACACCAACGGCGTGGAGTCATTCTGGCCGATGCCGAAACGCGCCCACAATGGAATCTTCCGCAAGATCAGCCCGGAGCGCATGCAACGCTGCGTCAACGAGTTTGCCGGCTGTCACAAGCTCCGCGAACTGGGCACGATGGCGCAGATGATGTTCGAGCGTCCCGGCTGTCCGGGAAGCGGCGAGCCTGTGTTTGCAGCCGCCTGAGTCAGCGGTCCGCGCCCGCACTCCTTGAGTCCAGCATCATCGAACGGGACAGCCGCCGAAGGATTTTGCTAACATTTCCGCTTGCTGGCCCGGCCTGCTGGCCCGGCCGGCTTTCTGAACTACACAGGATCTCCACGCATGGCGCAATTTTTGTTGCCGAAGAACTCCCGGGTAAGGCGCGGACAGCATCACCCGCTGCCCGCGGACTCCGAGGCCAACGGCGAGCGCCGAATCCGTCGCTTCAAGGTTTACCGCTACGATCCGGATTCGGGCGGGAACCCGCGCGTGGACACTTACGACGTGGACATGAACAACTGCGCCCCGATGGTGCTGGACGCGCTGATCCACATCAAGGACGAGGTCGACTCCACGCTGACCTTTCGCCGGTCCTGCCGCGAGGGCATCTGCGGTTCCTGCGCCATGAACATCAATGGAATAAACACCCTGGCTTGCACCCAGGCGGTCGGCGATCTCAAGGGGGACGTGGCGGTCTATCCGCTGCCGCATCTTCCCGTGGTCAAGGACCTGGTGCCCGATCTGACCCATTTCTATGCCCAGTACGCGTCGGTGGAGCCGTGGCTGAAGACCAAGACTCCGCCGCCGCCGGACCGCGAGCGGCTGCAATCGCGCGGCGACCAGGAGAAGATCAACACGCCCGCCGCCTGCATCCTTTGCGCCTGCTGTTCGACCAGCTGCCCCAGCTATTGGTGGAACGGCGACCGTTACCTGGGTCCGGCCGCGCTTCTCGCCGCTTACCGCTGGCTGGAAGACAGCCGTGACGAGGCCGCCGGCGAGCGTCTGGATCAGCTGGAAGACCCGTTCAGGCTGTACCGCTGTCACACGATCATGAATTGCACCGAGGCCTGCCCCAAGGACCTCAACCCCGCGCGGGCCATCGCGGAGACCAAGAAAAGGCTGCTGGAGCGACGCGCCTGAGCGCCGCCTGCCGGAAGCCGGGTTGTCGCGTGGTTCTGGGTCAGGAGGACGATGCGGGCCCAGGCGGAAAAAATCCGGTGGCGTTGCCGCCGCGGGCGGCGGGAGCTGGACCTGCTGCTCGAGCGCTACCTGAACGATCACTATGAGCAGTCCGGCGCAGCGGAGCGGGCGGGCTTCGAAGCGCTGCTGGAGCGCAGCGATCCGGAACTGGAGGACCTGCTGACCGGGAGGCTGGCGCCCGAGTCGCCGCAGCAGGCGCGCGTGATTGAGCGGATTCGCCGCCACGGTTGAGATTCGCTCGGCCCGGCCGGGCTGGGCCGTCCCGGTAATCGCAGCCGGGCTTCTGCTTGCCGTTGCCGCGGTGCTGATCGCGGACCTGCCGGTCTGGCTCCGTCTCGTCGTGGCCCTGAGTATCTGCGCGGGAGCGGTGCTTGAATGGCGGCGCGCCCGGGGAGGAGCGATCGCGCCCGGAATCGAAGCTGTTTGGCTTACGCCCGCGGGCGATTGGCGGATGGTGCTGGATACCGGCGAAATGGACAAGGCTGAATTGCTGCACCGGCGTGGTTTCGTCTCGCGGCGCCTGGCCGGGCTTACGTTGCGCCGCGCCGCTGCCGGGCGGCGACGGAATTCGATGGTTCGGGTGTGGCTGACTCCGGCAATGCTCGGCGAAAGCGACTGGCGCGTGTTGCAAGTGCGCCTGCGAAATCCGTAGCGCTAACCCCTCGGTTCCTCATGCACCCCTGTTCCGGGAACCGCCTACGAGCACATCCTTGTGGGCTCGGCGTCGGCATCCCTGCCTCCGACGTTCCCGGAACAGGTGTGCATGAGGAACCTTTAGCTGGCGCATAGCTGCGGGCCCGCCGGCGCAAGCCCTTCTACCGCGCCGACTAAAGCCCTTGGTTCGTCCCCTTCCTCGTGGGAGCGTAAAAGCAGGATAGCGATTCCGAGCCAGTGAGCGCCGATGCCCCGGCGCGAACAGCGACTCCAACGAGGAAGGGGCGAATGAAGGGCGAGGAAGCAGGAACAACGAGATTCTCCTAAGGCGGGTAAAATCGCGGGCCTATGGAAATCTGGCTGGTTGGAATTACGGGCCTGGCGCTGGTGCTGTGGGCGGTCGAGCGCTTCATCCTGACGCCGCGGGCCAGGCGCGCTGCCGGGGAAGGCGGAGATTTGCCGCCCAGAGCGAAGATTTTCGAATACGCCGCGGCTTTTCTCCCCGTGCTCCTGGTGGTGCTGTGCATCCGCTCTTTCCTGTACGAACCCTATCGCATTCCCTCGGGCTCGATGCAGCCGACCCTGGAAATCGGCGACTTCATTTTTGTCAACAAGTTCGCGTACGGACTTCGTTTGCCGGTCACCAACACCACCGTCGTCGAGTTGGGAACGCCGGAACGCGGAGACGTGGTGGTGTTCAAGCTGCCCTCCGACCCGCGGGCCAACTTCATCAAGCGCATGGTGGGGCTGCCGGGCGATGTCATCGAATATCGGAACAAGCGGCTGCACATCAACGGCGAGCCCATCGAGGTGAGCGAGCCGGTTCCGCTGAATCCGGCGTCGCCGTATTCGGTGCGCAAGGCGGTGGAAGTTCTGGGTCAGGCCAGCCACGATGTTCATTTCATGCCCGGCCGGATCAGCAGGGAAGGCAGTTTCAGGGTTCCCGCGGGCCATTATTTCGTGATGGGAGACAACCGGGACAACAGCAGGGACAGCCGCTACCCGGGGGTCGGCTATATTCCGGAGGATCGCCTTGTAGGCCGCGCTGAGCGCATCTGGTTCAATTGGGAGATTGGCAGCATGCCCGAATGGGGCCGTATCGGCGACGCGATTAATTGACCGGCGGCCGGCAGCTTTCCCGGTGGGCCGGCCGCACGCTGGGACACAAGTTTGCCCGTCCCGAATTGCTGAAGCAGGTGCTGACCCATCCCAGCGCCGACGAACGGAACAACCGCCGCCTCGAGTATCTCGGCGACGCCGTGCTGGAACTGGTTGCTTCGGATTACCTCTTCAGGCGCCACGAGGAAGCCCTGGAGGGCGGACTGACCCAGTTGCGCCAGCGCCTGGTGCAGCGGGCCACGCTGGCTTCCGTCGCCGGGGAAGTGGACCTTGCAAAACACCTGCGCTACAAGGGCGCGGACCTGGCGCCGGACGGACCGGCGCATGAAGCGATGCTGGCGGATGCGCTGGAAGCGGTGTTCGCCGCGGTCTGGCTGGACGGCGGCATCGAGCCGGCGGCGGCCGTGTTCGAAAAGCTGTTTGCCCGGAGGCTGAAGTCCGTCGCGGACCTGCCGCGCGATGCCAAGAGCGTGCTCCAGGAGTATCTGCAGGGGCGGGGATTCAAACCGCCGGAATACCGGCTGGCCGGTTCCCGCGAAGATCCCCAGGCGCCGTCCTTCCGTTCCGTGTGCAAGGTGCCGGAACTGTCCCTTAGCGCCGAAGGCGAGGGGCGAACGATACAGGCGTCGGAAGTCGAGGCGGCGGCGTCCGTGCTGGCCGCCGTCGGCGAGTCGCCATGAGTTTCCGCGCCGGGCTGGCGCCCATTCTCGGCCGGCCCAACGTGGGCAAGTCCACGCTGCTGAACCGCCTGCTGAAGGAAAAGGTCAGCATCGAGACGCGCAAGCCGCAAACCACCCGGCACGCGATCACCGGCGTGCGCCACACGGACGAGTCGCAACTGGTGCTGGTGGACACGCCCGGGCTGCACGCGCCCGGCGCCCGGCTGCTGTCGCGCAGCATGAACCGCGCCGCGCTGGGTTCGGTAGCCGGCGCCGACGTCGTCCTGATGATGGTCGAGGCCGGCCGGTGGCTGGCGGGCGACAAGCGGGTCCTGGAGGAAATAAGGAAGTCGGGCCTGACGTGCATACTGATCGTCAACAAGATCGATCGCCTGAAGAGCCGCGAAGAGCTCTTTCCTTTTCTCAAGGAGTGCGCCGAGAGAGGCGAGTTCGCCGAGATCGTGCCGATCTCGGCGCTGCACGGCGACAACCTGGACCGTCTGGGCGAGGTCGTGGCGCAATATCTGCCCGAGGGCGATCCGCTGTATCCGCCCGAAGCGGTAACGGACCGTGACTTAAGCTTTCGAATCGCCGAGATGCTGCGCGAGAAACTGACCCTGAATACGCATCGCGAGGTCCCGTACGATCTGGATGTCGCCGTGACCTCCCTGGACACGCGGGGAAGAGCGGTGGTCGCGGAGCTCGAGGTGCGCGTCAACCGCGCCTCGCAGCGCGGCATCGTGATCGGCCGCGGCGGCTTGCGGCTGAAGGCGGCGGGCCGTCAGGCGCGCATGGAACTTCAGCGCATTTTCAAGCGCCCGTTCCATTTGCGCGCCCAGGTGCGGGTGCGCAAGAACTGGTTCAACAATCCGCGGTACTGCCGATGAACACGGTCCGGCGCGTGGAACTGGCCGAATCGTGGGTTCTTCACAGTCGGCCGTTTCGCGAGACGAGCCTGATCGTGGAGGCCTTCTCACGGGAATTCGGCCGTATGGGTCTGGTCGCGCGGGGTGGGCGCAGGCCGCGTTCGGCGCTGGCGCTCGCCGCGCGGCCTTTTCGGTTGCTGCTGCTGTCGTGGACCGGCAGGGGGGAGCTCGCAACGCTGACCGCCGCGGAGAGCGCCCCGCGGCGAGCCGCATCGCCCCCGCCGGCCGGGGAAACGCTTCTTGCCGCGATGTATCTGAACGAACTCGTGTTGCGCCTTACCCGGCGCGAAGACCCGCACCCGGAATTGTTCGACCACTACTCGCAGGCGCTGGACGACTTGTGCGCGGCCGGACCGATGGAACCGGTTCTTCGGCGCTTCGAGCTGGACCTTCTGGCTTCGCTGGGCTTCGGGCTGAACCTTCGGTACGACATCGAGGGCCGGGACCTGGCCCCGAAGGCAGCCTATTGCTATCGTATGGAACAGGGCGCCGAGGCCTTGCCGAACGGCGCGCGGACTGGTGAGGCGATGAATTTTTCCGGCGCCGAGCTTCTGGGCATCGCGCAGGGGGACTGGGGCAGACGGGACATACGGCGGGCGGCACGCCGGCTGTTGAGAACGGCGATTGATTTCTACCTGGAGGGGAAGCCGCTGAACACGCGCAAGGTATTCGCGGCCATGCGATGACGATACAACTGCTGCCGGACCACCTGGTCAATCAGATCGCCGCGGGGGAGGTCGTGGAACGCCCGGCGTCGGTAGTCAAGGAACTGGTGGAGAACAGCCTGGACGCGGGCGCGCGACGGCTCGCCGTGCAGATCGAGAAGGGCGGTTCGCGGCTGTGCCGTGTCCGCGACGACGGCGTGGGCATCGCCGCGGACGAGCTGTCGGTGGCGCTCACCCGGCACGCCACCAGCAAGATCGCCAGCCTGGAAGACCTGCGCACCGTCGCCACGCTGGGATTTCGCGGCGAGGCGCTGCCCAGCATTGCCGCCGTGGCGAGGCTCACCCTGACTTCCCACGTCGCCGGCGAGCGCAGCGGCTGGACGGTGAGCAGTTCCGGCGGCAGCACCTCCGGGCCGCAGCCGGCGGCACACCCGCAAGGCACGACGGTTGAAGTGCGCGACCTGTTCTACAACACGCCGGCGCGGCGCAGTTTCCTGCGCAAACCGGTCACGGAAACGAGGCATATCGACCGGGCGCTGCTGCGAATGGCGCTGAGCCGTTACTCGGCCGGCGTGCGTTACGAAAAGGACGGCCGCCTGAGCTACGACCTTCCGCCCGCGCAAACCCGCGAGCGGGAGGAGGAGCGGATTGCGAAGCTGCTGGGGCCGCAGTTCATCGAAAACGCCCTGTACTTCGAGGAACAGCGCCAGGGCGTACACCTGCGCGGGTGGCTGGCGCGCCCGAAATACTCCCGCAGCCAGGGCGACATGCAGCACCTGTTCCTGAACGGTCGGGCGATTTTCGATCGTACGGTGGCCCACGCCGTGCGCCGGGCCTATGAGGACGTGATGTTTCACGGCCGCCACCCGGCGTGGCTGTTGTACCTGGAAATGGATCCCGCGCTGGTGGATGTCAATGCGCATCCGTCCAAGCTCGAAGTGCGCTTTCGCGAAGGGCGCAAGGTTCATGACGTGGTCCGGCGCACGCTGGAGGCCGTTCTGGCGGGCACCCGGCCCGGCGAGGCGAGCGGGGGCGAGGCGCTAGAGGATGCGCGAGATGGGGCCGGCTTTCGCGGTCCGGCGGAACGTGTTGGCGGACGTCCGGGCGGCGCCGGTGCGCTCGCTACGCTGCTGGGCGCCTCGCCGTTCCCCCTGAGTCACGGCCACGCCCATGCGCCCGTGCGTGAACCACGGGCCGGGGCATCCGAGGGGGAAATGCCGCCCCTGGGATTCGCGCTGGCCCAACTGGCGGGTATCTACATCCTGGCCGAGAACAGCGAAGGCCTGATCATCGTGGACGCACACGCGGCCCATGAGCGGGTGGTTTACGAGCGGATGAAGGCCCAGCTCGACGACCAGGGCCTGGGCTCGCAGCTCCTGCTGGAGCCCGTTCGCCTGAGCGTCGGCCGCGAGGACATGGACACGGCCAAGCGGCAGCGCGCAACCTGGAAAAGGCTGGGTTTCGTGGTGGACCAGGTGGGTCCGGAGACGCTGGCGGTGCGGGAAATCCCGGCGCTGCTGGCCGGCGGGGACGCCGATGCCATGCTGCGCGACCTGCTATCGGGAGCGCAGGCGCGGCAGGAGGCCGGGACCGAGGACTCGGCCGAAGAGTTGACGGGGCGGATTCACCATATCCTCGCGACGATGGCCTGCCACACTTCGGTGCGGGCCAACCGGCGGCTCACGCTCGAGGAAATGAATGCGCTGCTGCGCGACATGGAGAAGACGCCGCGCGCGGACCAGTGCAACCACGGGCGTCCGACCTGGCGGGCCTTCCGCATCCACGACCTGGACCGCATCTTCCTGCGCGGCCAGTAGGCGGCGCGCGGCATTCTGTCCCGTTCCGCGGGGAGACGCATAAATCCATCCATGGAGCTCGGTTCCGCCATCCCTGGCTCACACGCTCCCCGCGCAACGGGACAGAATGCCGCTATAACTCGAGGCACCGCGGAGGCGGTGCTGCTTAAGGGGCCGACGTGCGTGGGCAAGACGCGGCTCGTCGTGGAATTGGCGAAGCGGCTGCCGCTCCGGGTGATCAGCGTGGACTCGGCCTGCGTGTACCGGGGGCTGGATATCGGCACGGCCAAGCCCGGCCCCGAGGAGCGGCGCATTGCTCCGCATTACCTGATAGACCTGTGCTATCCGCACGAGCGCTATTCTGCGGCGCGGTTTGCGGAGGATGCCCGCCGGGAGATCGCGCGGGCGCGGGAACTCGGGCAGGTGCCGGTGCTGGCAGGCGGTACGATGCTGTATTTCCGGGCGCTGGAGCAGGGACTTGCGGATTTACCCGGGGCCGACGCCGCGCTGCGAAAGGCGATCCAGGGGCGCGCCCGGCGGGAGGGCTGGCCGGCACTGCATGAGCAGCTCAGGCAACTTGACCCCGCGGCTGCCGCCCGCATCGCGCCCAACGACGGCGCCCGCATCGAGCGGGCGCTGGAAGTGCTGCGGCTGACGGGGCGGCCGATCAGCGAACTCTGGCTTGACGCTTCCGGAGCAGCGCCGCCGGGCTATCTGAAATTCGCGCTGATTCCCGAAGACCGCGGCGCATGGCGGCGGCGTATCGAGGAGCGTTTCGACGATATGATGAAGAGGGGCTGGCTGGATGAAGCGCGAGCCTTGCATGCGCTCAATCTCGATCCCGGCCTGCCGGCCACGCGGATTGCCGGCTACCGGCAGTTGCTGGAGCATCTCGACGGACAGTTTTCGCTGGACGAGGCGAGAGTGCGCGGAATCAGGGCTACCAAGGCGCTGGGCAGGCGTCAGTTGACCTGGTTGCGGGCCGAGCGGGACATCATCCGACTTGTCGCGGAAAATCCCCAATGCGTCGCGCAGGTGGAAAACGAAATCCACTCGCACTGGCAAATTGGCGAAGGGCTGACTCCGCCCAGGGAAGATTGCAAATGAAAGGCAACCGGGAACAGATACCGCGATGCGGAAAAACTCGTCAAAAACGCCGAATTTCGATATTGGCGCAGCGCGGGCCTTGCATCATTCTTGCCTTGACCAGCAAAACAATGCCCCGAAGGCCGCGGCTCGCGAGCCGGGCGTCGGGAGTCCGCCAAGGAGTCTCCCATGGAAACCCGCCAAGACCTGCAGAACCGGTTCCTGAACGCACTTCGCCGAAGCCGGGCGCGCGTTTACGTGTTCCTGGTCAATGGAATCAAGCTCAAGGGCGTGATTGGAGGCTTTGATATGTTCGTGATCCTGCTGCACAATGGCGTTAGCCAGATCGTGTACAAGCACGCCATATCCGCCATCGTCCCCGTTCGCCAGCAGGATCTGGACAGCATTCTGCGCGAGGAGAAGGCGTAGGGCCTTGGTCGTTTGATCGAGAACCTGCCTGACCAGCGGGCCGTCCTGCTGGTGCCCTCGGGCGATGACGCCCGAAGGCTGGAATTCGAATCGCTGGCCGCATCGGCAGGCGCCCGGGTCGCGGACACCGTTACCGCGCAACTGCGCCGACCCGATCCGCGCACCCTGATCCGCAGCGGCAAGCTGGAAGAACTCCGGACCCGTTGCGCGGAATTCGCGCCTGCGCTGCTGGTCGTGGACTTCGCGCTGAGTCCTTCGCAGGAGCGCAACCTTGAGCGCGCGCTGAACTGCCGCGTTGTGGACCGCACCAGCCTGATACTCGACATTTTCGCGTTGCGGGCGCGCAGCCGGGAAGGCAAGCTGCAGGTGGAACTGGCCCAGCTCAGGCACCTGTCAACGCGCCTCGTGGGCGGCTGGACCCACCTTGAGCGGCAAAAGGGCGGTATCGGACTGCGCGGCCCCGGCGAAACCCAGCTTGAGACCGACCGCCGCCTGGTGTCCCAGCGGATCCGGCGCCTGGAAACACAGCTCGACGGCGTCATGGCGCGTCGGCGCCTGGGAAGGGCCCGCCGCAGGCGATCCGACTCCGCGCTCGTTTCCCTGGCCGGATACACCAACGTCGGCAAATCGACACTCTTCAACCGACTGGCCGGCGCCTCTGTAACCGCCCATGACCGGCCCTTCGATACCCTCGATCCCACGATACGCCGGATTGCGCTCCCGCACGGTCAGGAAGTCCTGCTTTCCGACACGGTGGGCTTTATCCGCGACCTGCCGCACGAGCTGATCGCGGCGTTCAATTCCACGCTGGAGGAGATCGCCTCCGCCGATCTGATCCTGCACGTGATAGACGCTTCCGCCTCCGACCAGGTGGAGCGGATCGACGAAGTGGAAAGGGTGCTGGAAGAAATCGGAGCGGGCGACACGCCGCTGCTCCGCGTATTCAATAAGGCGGATATAATTCCCGGAGGGTTGCAAGCGGTCGATGGCGACTGCGGCGCGGCCTGGATCTCGGCGCTCTGCGGCGCCGGTGTTGAAGAGTTGCTTGCAAAGGTTGCACAGCGTTTGTCGGCGGGGCGGCTGCGCCGCACGGTACGACTAAGCGCAGGTCAGGGAAGGCTCCGGGCATTGCTCTATCGCCGCGGCCGCGTACTCCGCGAACGACTGTTGCCCGGCGGAGGTTGGACACTGGACTTGGAAATGACTAGCCGAGCTTACGAAAAACTGGCCAGCCGCGAGGACATCGGTGCGGCCTAGGCGCTTATTGACGAGCACAACACGGAAAATCTGATATGGCTTGGAACGAACCGGGCGGTGGTAACGGTTCATGGAATCGGGGCGGCCGCCAGCAACCCGACCTGGAAGACGTCGTCCGCGATACGCTGAAAAAGCTCTTCGGCGGACTCGGCGGCGGAGGCAAGCGGTCTTTTCGGCAGACGCTGAGTTGGGCGATTGGAATCCTGGTGGTCCTGTGGGCCATGACCGGCCTCTACCGCGTGGATGAAGCCGAGCGGGCGGTGGTGCTGCTGTTCGGCGAACATGCCCGGACCACCGGCGCCGGCCTGCGCTGGCATATTCCCTGGCCGATCGAATCGGTGGAAAAGGTGAACGTCTCGGCGGTCGATAACTTCAGTCAGCAGACCCGCATGCTGACCGCCGACGAGAACATCGTGGTCGTGGACCTGGTGGTTCAGTACCAGCGCAGCGATCCGGAAGATTTCCTGTTCAACGTGCGCGATCCGGAAGAAACGATCGGCGAGGTGAGCGAAAGCGCCATCCGCGAAATCATCGGCAAGAACCAGATGGATTACATCCTGGGCGAAGGGCGCAGCGATATCGCCCAGCGCACCGAGGACCTGATACAGAATACGCTGGACGACTACCGCACGGGCATCGGCGTGACCCAGGTGAACCTGCGCGACGCCAACTATCCGCAGCAGGTGGAAGCGGCGGTGCAGGACGCCATCAAGGCGCGCGAGGACAAGGAGCGGCTGGCCTTCGAGGCCCAGGCCTACGCCAACGACGTTGTCCCCAGGGCTCGCGGTGAAAGGGCCCGGCGCTTGCAGGACGCGGAAGCCTACAAGGCCCGCGTCATTGCCGACGCCGAGGGTGAGGCGCAGCGCTTCGAGAAGCTGCTGGCGGAATACCTGAAAGCGCCGGAAGTGACCCGGGAGCGCCTTTACATCGAGGCGCTGGAGGCGTTCTACGGCGGCGCCAACAAGGTCCTGCTGGAGGCCGAGGGCAGCGGCAATCTGCTGTATCTGCCGGTCGACCAGTTGATGAAGCGTGGAAGTTCGGGACAGAAGACCGGCACTTTGCCCGAGCAGGAACCCACGGTTACGGAAATGGAAGACGCGCGCATGCGCAGGGGAGGTTCGGGATCATGAAATTCAAGGCCTTGTTTCCTTTGGCGGTGCTGGCCGTCCTCCTCGTGAACAGCAGCCTGTTCGTGGTGGACGAACGCGAGCACGCGGTGCGGTTCCGGTTCGGCGAGATCGTTCAGACCTATGCCGATGCCGGGTTGTATTTCAAACTGCCGATCGTCAATAACGTCGAGTTTTACCCGGACAGGATTCTTACCATCAACAACCCGCAGGAAGCTTTTCTGACCGCGGAGAAGAAGAACTTGCTGGTGGACTTCTTCGTCAAGTGGCGCATCGTGGACATCGGCAGGTACTACACCTCCAACGACGGCGGCAACGAGCTTCGCGCCCAGCAGCGTTTGCTGGAAATCATCAAGGACGACATCCGCGCCGAGTTTGCCAAGCGCACGGTACCGGAAGTGGTTTCGGCGGAACGCCGGGAACTCATGTTCGACATGCTGAACAACGCGCGCAACGCGGCCACGACGCTGGGGATCGATGTCGTGGACGTGCGCGTAAAGCGCATCGAGTTCCGCGATGAGGTCAGCGAGTCCGTGTTTCAGCGGATGCGCCAGGAGCGGGCCCGCGTGGCCTCGGAGTTGCGCGCCGAGGGGGCCGAGACGGCCGAGCAGATTCGCGCCGACGCCGACCGGCAACGCACCGTAATTCTGGCCGAGGCCTACCGCGATGCGGAGATTCTTCGGGGTGAGGGTGACGCGAAGGCGGCCGAGACTTACGCGGGCGCCTACAACAAGGACCGGGAGTTCTATTCCTTCTACCGCAGCATCAACGCGTACCGCAATTCCTTCGGCAACGGCGGCGACCTGCTGGTGCTGGACAGCGAAAGCGATTTCTTCCGGTATCTGAACGAGTCGGAAAGCAGGGAATAGCCCCGCCCTTCGCCGTCCCTCGTCTTTCTCACGCCAATCCTCTTGGGGAGGCGCCTTCCTTGGCTCGGTTCCGCCATCCATGGCTCCAACGCTCCCCAAGAGGATTGGCATGAGAAAGACTTCCCGTGGTGGTGGCGGCGTCCCGCCCTCGGATTCGAACGCTGATGCCTGATGCCTGATGCCTCAACCTCCGCCCGCGGCATTGTCCTGATCGGCGCCCAATGGGGCGATGAAGGCAAGGGCAAGGTGGTGGACCTGATTGCCGGGCGCTGCGACGCCGTCGTTCGCTTTCAGGGCGGCCACAACGCCGGGCACACGGTCATTCACGATGGTGATACGCTGGTGCTGCACCTGCTGCCCAGCGGCATCCTGAACCCCCGCGTGGAATGCCTGATCGGGAACGGCGTGGCGCTGTATCTGCCGCAGCTCTTCAAGGAACTTGCGTCGATCAGGGAGCGCGGCGTGGACCCGGCCGGCCGGCTGTTCGTGAGTCCGGACTGTCCGCTGATTCTTCCCTCGCACATGGCGCTGGACCAGGCGCGCGAACGACACGCCGGCCGGGGGCGGATAGGGACGACCGGCCGCGGGATCGGACCGGCATACGAGGACAAGGCGGCGCGCCGGGCGGTTCGCGCCGGCGAACTGTTTGCGCCGGAAGCATTCCGGCGGCGCCTGGGAGCGGCCCTGGACCTGCACAATTTCATGCTGGAGAACTACTACGGGGCGGAAACGGTGGACCCGGACCGTGTAGCGGAGGAATGGCTCGCGTTGGCCGAGGAACTGCGCCCACTGGTTGTCGACGTTGCCGGCCGTCTGGAAAGGCTGAATGCGGAGGGCAGGGCGGTGCTCTTTGAAGGCGCCCAGGGCGTGATGCTGGATATCGACCACGGCACGTATCCGTATGTGACTTCCTCGAGCACCGTGACTGCCGGAGCGCTGTCCGGCACCGGCGCCCGTCTCGCGCAAATCAGGGAAGTCGTGGGGGTCGTGAAGGCCTACACCACACGGGTTGGCGAAGGGCCTTTCCCTACCGAATTGCACGACGAGGTAGGCGAGCGCCTCGCCCGAGAGGGTGCGGAATGGGGCGCGACCACCGGACGCGCGCGCCGTTGCGGCTGGTTCGACGCCGTGGCGGTGCGCTCGGCCGCACAGAGGGGTTCGATCGGCAGTCTTTGCATCACCAAGCTGGACGTGCTCGACGGAGTGCATCCGCTTCGGATCTGCACCGGATACCGAACGGACGGAGGAGCGATCGATACGCGCCCGACGCTCATGAGCCGGTACGCGGAGTGCAAACCCTGCTACGAGCAGATGGACGGATGGAGCGGAAGCACACGCGGCGTCGCCCGCTGGGAAGACCTCCCCAACGGCGCGCGCGCCTATATTGAGAAGCTGGAAGCCCTGGTGGGCCTGGAGGCCTGCATTGTGTCAACCGGACCGGCGCGCGAGGAAACGATCGTGCGCCGTCATCCCTTCGATTCCTGACAATCGCGGCTTATTCGACCCACTCGCCGCCGATCGTTCGGCTGTAGCCCCGAAACTCCGCTACCTTCGCGCCTTGATCATCCGTTACGGTCACGTCGAAGATGCCGTTGCGACCATAGACGGCGCGGGCGGACGCATGCGCGCTGAGGCGGGCTCCCGCCGCGACCCTGTCGATGAAGGAGATCGAGCAGTGCATGGTCACCGCCCGCCGGTTCAGGCTGTTGCAGGCGAAGGCGAAGGCCGTGTCGGCCATGGCGAATATGAATCCGCCATGGCACACGCCGTGGCTGTTGAGCATGCCGGGCCTGACGGTGAGGTGCACGGAGGCCTCGCCCGGCGTCACTTCTCCGAGTTCCAGGCCCATTTCCTTCGATGCGCGCTCATTGGCCCACATGAGCCGGGCAGTGGCCTGCGCCACTTCAAGTTCGGTCTTGCTCATCTGTGGATTGGTGCCGAGAAGAGGACTCGAACCTCCACGGGGTTGCCCCCACTGGCACCTGAAGCCAGCGCGTCTGCCAATTCCGCCACCTCGGCACGATGTTGCCTTGCGAGCCCGGCGCGGTTAGCTGACGCCGGGGCGCCAAGGCGCCTGGAACAGGCCGGGATTTTGCGTTTTACCGCTCCATATGTCAATGATTCCCCCACATTACGAACATGCCGACCGCGATCGAACAACTCGTAATCTCTGAGACCGGGCTTCGGGCGTTCTGGCCCGACCGCGTTCGCGGGCATGCAGGCAGAATCGCCGCGCGTCCTCCTTCCGCCGGTGAGCGGGAAGACCTGCGGGAGCTGCCGCTGGTGACCATCGACGGCGCCAACGCTCGCGATTTCGACGACGCAGTTTTCGCCGAGCCCGCGGGCTCCGGCTGGCGCGTCATAGTGGCGATCGCGGACGTATCGCACTACGTGCGTCCGGCGGATCCGCTGGACCGGGAGGCCGCCCGGCGCGGAGTGTCGGTGTATTTCCCGGGCTCGGTGCTGCCGATGCTTCCCGAAGTGCTTTCCAACGATCTGTGTTCCCTCAAGCCCGGCGTGGATCGGCTCTGCCTGGCTTGCGAAATGCGTCTCGATGCCCGCGGTCAGCTCAAGTCCTGGCGGTTCTTCCGCGCCATCATGCGGTCGGCGGCCAGGCTTACGTATTCGGGCGTGCACAGCGCGATCGAGGCAGGCGACGCGAAGGCTCGCCGCGAGCTGGGCGCTCTGCTGGAACCGGTGGAACGGCTATACGCGGTCTGGCGCCTGCTCGCCGTTGGCCGCCGCCGCCGCGGTGCGCTGGAGGTGGACCTGCCGGAAACCCGGGTCAGCCTGGGACCGGGCGGCGAAATGCGATCGATGGAGCAGGTCGAGCGCTACAACGCCCACAGAGTCATCGAGGAACTGATGATCACCGCCAACGTTGCCACCGCCCGATTCCTGGGCCGGGCGCGAATGCCCGCGCTGTACCGCGTGCACTCGCCGCCCGACGCTGACGGTTTCGAGGAACTGCGGCACCTTTACTCCGGCGCCGGACATTCGCTCTCCGAGGCGGCCGCGCGCAATCCCGATGAGATCAACCAGGCGCTGCGGGCGCTTGTAGGTCAGCCTGCTTACGAGGCGATAGCCGTGGCTACGCTCAAGTGCATGCAGCAGGCCTGTTACCAGCCGGCCAATATCGGTCATTACGGCCTGGCGCTGAAGTCCTACACGCACTTCACGTCGCCGATTCGCCGCTACCCGGACCTGCTGGCGCACCGCGCGATCAAGCACCTGATCGACAGAGGCCGCGGCGAGGCAGCGCCGCTGCGCGGCAGCGAACTGGCGCAAACGGGCTCGGCCTGCTCGGAAAAGGAACGCCTGGCGGAGAAAGCAATGCGATCGGCGGTAAAGGTCTACAAGCTGCGCTACCTGTCCGGCTGTCTCGGCGACACCCTGGACGCCGTCGTGTCGCATGCAACCGGCAAGGGACTGTTCGTGCAGGTGCCGGAGGTCGGCATGAAGGGATTGATACCGCGCTGGCGCCTGCCGGCCCGGCACGGCCGCCGCCGCGCCCGCGACCGGAGGGGTGGACAGGGCCTGCACGGCTTTACCCCGGGTCAGCCGGTGCTCGTGCGCGTTGCTCGAGTGGACGAGGACCGGGGGCACCTCGACCTCGATCTGCTCGCCGGCTGATGGTTCCCGTATAATTCCTCCCCCACGCTGCAGGCTTTGCCTGCGTTTTCTCCTTAGCCGCACCGCGCCGGCGGGCGGCCGAAGACCATTGAGGAGTTCCTTTGCGACACTACGAAATCATGCTGCTGATCCATCCGGATCAGAGTGAGCGGGCCCGCGTAATGATGGATCGTTACGTGGGAATCATCGAAGGCGGCCAGGGCCAGGTCCATCGCAACGAGGACCTGGGAAGGCGCATGCTGGCCTATCCCATCGCCAAGGTGCAGAAGGCGCACTACATGCTGCTGAACGTGGAGTGCGGGCAGGACACGCTGGACGAGCTGGTGGGCGCGTTGCACTTCAGCGACGCGGTCCTGCGCCACCTTGTCGTGCGCCGCGAAGAGGCGGTCGCCGACAAGTCGGTTCTGGCGAGGGCGGCCGAGAAGGAAGCGGCGCGGGAGAGCCGCGAGTTTCCGTACGACAAGGAACTCGCCCACGGACGGCGCGGCAAGCGCGAGGAAGCCGGCGAGTCGGATGACAAGGCGAAGGCAGCGTCTGAAGACGCGCCTGCCTCCGAAGACGCGTCCGAGGCCGACGCGGCCCCGGAAGCCGAGGCCGCCGGGACGGACGGGGCTGAGCCGGCCGCCGATGTGACGCCGGAATCGTCGGACGAGCCCGCTGAAGCGGCGGAAAAGCCGGCCGAGGCGGCAGAAGACGATCAGGCCGCGGAAGACCCTGAGGCTGCAGAGGAGGAGGCGCCGGATTCCGCCGACGAGCCCGCCGCGGAAGCGGACGATCAGACCGGGGACGAATCCGGGGAAAGCGATGCGCCGGCCGACGATGCCGCCGCCGGGGACGACGGGGACCCGAAGGAGGAGAAGGAATGAACCGCTACAACCGCCGCCGCCGCTACTGCAAGTTCACGGCCGAGGGCATCAAGGAGATCGACTACAAGGACGTGGGACTGCTTCGGCAGTTCGTTACCGAGACGGGCAAGATCATTCCGGCCCGCACCACCGGAACCTCAGCGAAATATCAGAGGCAGCTCGCGCTGGCCGTGAAGCGGGCCCGCTATCTCGCCCTGCTGCCTTACACTGACCAGCAGAAGTAGAGCCGTCATGCGGATCATTCTCCTGGAAAGTGTCGAGAGCCTCGGCGGTATCGGGGACATCGTGGACGTGCGCGCGGGCTACGGGCGCAACTACCTGCTGCCGCAGGGCAAGGCGGCGCCCGCCACCGAAGAGCAGATCGCCGCATTCGAAGAACGACGCGCCGAGTTGATGGCAATGGAAAGGGAACGCATGGCCGCCACCACGGCGCGGGCGGCGCAGGTGCAGGCAGTGCTGCCGCTCACCATCATCGCCAACGCCGGCCCGGTGGGCAAGCTGTACGGTTCGGTGGGCCCGGCGGAGATTTCCGCCGGTTTCGAGGAAGCCGGCGTGGAAGTGTCGCGTTCGGAAGTGCAGATGCCCGAGGGCCCGATCAAGGAGCTGGGCGAGCACCACGTTACTCTGAAGCTGCATGCCGACGTGCAGCAGGAGGCCACGATCCGCGTGGTCGGACAGGCCGGCGAGACCGAGGTTTTGCCGGGGGCCGAGCCATTGCCGACGGACGGGGACGAGGAAGCGGAAGAGATGTTGCCGACGGACGGGGACG
>VYBN01000019.1:22228-57329 GCA_009844425.1 Gammaproteobacteria bacterium
TTGCCGACGGACGGGGACGAGGAAGCGGAAGAGATGTTGCCGACGGACGGGGACGCGGCCGCGGAAACTGCCGGAGAAGGCCTGGAACCGGAACCGGCGGGCGAAGAGGCGATTGAGGACACTGCCGGGACCGAGCCGCAGGTCCAGGCCGCGGATTCCGCCGGAGATGGCTGAGAGCGATCTTCTTCCCTCTTCGGTTGACGCCGAGCGCGCCCTGCTTGGCGGCCTCATGCTGGATAACGATACCTGGGATGAGGTGGCGGACCTGCTGGCGGGCGGCGATTTCTCCCGTGACGACCACCGCCTGATTTTCGGCGCGATACGCGACCTCATCAACGGCGGCAGGCACTGCGACAACCTGACCGTCTGCGAGCATCTCCGCTCGCGCGAACAACTGGACGACGCCGGCGGCGCCGGATATGTCGGAAATCTGCTGCTCGGCACACCCAGCGCGGCCAACGTCGAGACCTATGCCCGGATCGTTCGCGACATGTCGATACTGCGCCAGCTGGCGCGGGCGGGGAGGCGGATTACCGGGCGGGTGCTGAAGACCGGCGGCCGGGAGGCCGAGGAACTTCTGGAGGAAGCGGAGCAGGAAATCTTCGCGATCAACGAGCAGAGTTACAAGGGCGACCTCGACGAGCTTGGCATGGGCGAGGCGTTTCGCGCCGAACTGGTCAACTGGCTGCGCGAGCGGGAGAAGAGCGGCGAGGCGGTGACCGGAGTGGCCACGGGGCTGACCGATTTCGACAACCTGACGGCCGGGCTTCAGAATGGCGACCTGGTCATACTGGCCGGGCGTCCCTCACTGGGCAAGACGTCCCTGGCCCTGACGATCGCGCAATCGGCCGTGTTGAGCCAGAAGCCGGTATCGGCCCTGCTGTTCAGCCTCGAGATGCCCAAGAAGCAGATCGCGCTGCGGCTGCTTTCCTCGCTGGGGGAAATCGACCATGCGGATCTTCGCATCGGCAGGATCGGGCGTAACTGGAGCAAGGTCAACAGTGCGCTGAACATGCTGAAGGAAGCGCCGCTGCTGATCGACGATTCCCAGTTGCTGACGCCCGACCGGATTCGCTCGCGGGCCCGGCGGGTATCGCGCTCTGAGGCGCGCGCAGGGCGCAAGCTTGGCCTGGTCCTGGTGGACTACCTGCAACTGATCGATGCGTCGCCTTCCGAACGGCGCGACGTAAACCGGGCCATAGAGCTTGGGGCCATTTCCAAGTCCCTCAAGGCCCTGGCTCGAGAGCTGGACGTGCCCGTCGTGGTCCTGTCGCAGTTGAACCGCGAGGTGGAACGACGGCCGGACCGGCGCGTGCAACTTTCCGACCTGCGCGATTCCGGGGCAATCGAGCAGGATGCCGATGTCGTTGCCTTTGTTACGTTGCCGGAGAGCCAGGAGAAACAGGATCTATACCATGTCAACAAGCGCGTGCTGCACGTGGCCAAGCAGCGCAACGGACCCACCGGTGAATGCGAGGTGTACTTCGAAAGCGCCTGCATGCGCTTCCGCGACCTGCAGCCCGGCGACGCCGAGGAAGAGTTGCCGCCGGCTCCTTCCGTCGAGTACTGAAGGTGGGCGCCAGACTCTCAACCTTCGGAGTATTCGCAGCGGTTGCGCTGCGCTGACGCACAAGGAACGTTGCTCGGTGCGGCCGGCGCGCTGTCGCTGCTGCGCGCCCCTTCCTGGAGACGCATAAATCCATCCATGGAGCTTGCTCCGGCATCCCTGCCTCCAATACTCCCGGAAGGGCCGCGCAGCACCAACAGCGAACATCGCAAGTTGCTCCTGGGAGCGAGGGCGTCTCGCCCTCACCGGACGCACAGGCAGGCATAGGAGGGCGAAATCAGTAATACCGCCGACCGGGTGCTGGAAGCGTTCGCTCCGAACGGTCCGCTGTCTTCCGCGATCGAGAGTTTTGCCGCGCGCGAGGGGCAGCAGGAGATGGCGCTGGCCGTGGCCGAGACCCTGGCCGACGGCGGTTGCCTGATCGCCGAGGCCGGAGCGGGCGCAGGGAAGACACTGGCCTATCTCGTTCCGGCCTTGCTCGCCGGGCGCCGCGCGGTCATCTCCACCTATTCGCGCAACCTCCAGGACCAGCTGTTCCTGCGCGACCTGCCGCAGGTGGGCGAGGCGCTGGGGCGGCCGGTCAGGGTGCGCATGCTGAAGGGCCGCGCCAACTACCTGTGCCGCTATCGTCTCGCACTGGCCGCCGACAAACCGGGCGAACTCGACGGCAGGGAACGCGTTGACCTGGAGAGCGTCCAGGCCTGGGCCGGACACACCGTTTCGGGGGACCTGGCCCGCTGCGAAGGCGTGCCCGAGAATGCGCCGATCCTGAGAAGGGTTACCTCCACGCGCGAGAACTGCCTGGGCAAGGAATGCCCGGATTTCGAGTCCTGCCACGTTTTCCGGGCCCGGGAACAGGCCGTGCAGGCACAGATCGTTGTGGTGAATCACCACGTGCTGATGGCCGATCTGCAACTCAAGGCGGCCGGCGCGGAGGGGCTGCTGCCGAAGTTCGACTGTCTGATTGTGGACGAAGCCCACGCGTTGCCGGAGGTGGCGCGCGAAAGCCTTGCGTCAAGCCTGGGCACCGGACAAATCCTGGATGCCCTGGGCGACGTCCAGCGTGAGGCGCTGGCCGCGGGCGTCTGGGCGGAAGTGGAAGAGGAGCACGACGCGCTGCGTAACGCCGTACGCGATCTGCGCCTGGCCTGCCCGCGGGATCCGGGAGAGAGCGACTGGACGCCGGAAATGCTTCGCCGCGAGATCGAGATGCTTGATTTCGCGATGGATCAGTTGATCGAATGTTGCGAGGACGCCGCCGAAGAGGAAGAGGACGCCCTGGTTCTGACCACCGCAGGCCTGCGCGACATGCGCGACCGCCTCGCGTACATGTCCGGAGCCCTGGATGAACTGCGCCGGGACCCCGAGTTCGAGTACGCGGACTACGCCTACCCGGATGCCGATTTCGACGCGGACCCGGCCGTGCCCGGGAACCTCCGCGCCGGCTGGATCCGCACCACGCGCAGCCAGGTCACTTTGAATCTGACCCCGGTGGACATCGCCGGGGAATTCCAGCGCCTGGTGGCCGAGGCCGAGGCGTCGTGGATCTTTTCCTCGGCGACGCTGAGCATCGATGGCGATTTCAGGCATTTCGCGCGGCGCCTGGGATTCGAGGACGCGCGCGAACTGCTGGTGTCGAGTCCGTACGACTATCGGCGCAACACCCTGCTGTATGTTCCGCAGGAGGTTCCGGTGCCGGGACGCACGGCGGAGGGGTTCACCAAGGCGGTTCTGGAGGCGGCCCTGCCGGTGGCCTCCGCTGCCGGCGGAAGAGCGTTTTTTCTGTTTACCAGTTACCGGGCGCTGGACGAGGCGCGGGAAATGCTCGGCGATGATCCGGCATGGAAGGACCGGTTCGTCGCCCAGGGCGCGGGCAGGCCGCGCAGCCTGCTGCTGGAGGAATTCAGGAGCCGCAAGGAATGCATTCTTCTGGGCACCCGGAGCTTCTGGCAGGGCGTGGACGTGCGTGGGAGCGACCTGATACTCGTGGTCATCGACCGCCTGCCGTTCGAGGCGCCCGGAAACCCCGTTTACCGGGCCCGTCAGCAGGCGGTCCGGGCGCGCGGCGGCGATCCCTTCAACGAAATATCGCTGCCCGAGGCGGTGCTTGCGCTGAAACAGGGCGTGGGCAGGCTGGTGCGCGGCGAGAGCGACAAGGGCGTCGTGATGATCTGCGATCAGCGCCTCCTGACCAGGGCCTACGGCCCCCGCTTTCTGGCCAGCCTGCCGCCAATGCCGATGACCCGCGACCCCGGCGAGGCCCTGCGCTTCATGACCCGCGTGGCCGGCGAGTCGCGTCGGGAAGCGGCATGAGCGGTTTTCGCTGCCTGGCGCTGGAGACGGGCGTGCGCCCCTCGTCGGTCGCCGCAAGCAACGGAGATCGGCATTTCGAGACGTCTGTGCCCGGCGGCGCCAGCATCGCGGCTGTCCTGTATGAAACGATCGATGAGGTTCTGGACCAGGTCGGTCTCTCGCTTGAGGAGCTCGATTGCATCGCTTTCGGGCGCGGGCCTGGCGCGTTCACCGGGCTGCGCGTGGCGGCCGCCGCGGCCCAGGGCCTGGCAACGGGCCTGGGCGTCCGGTTGTGCGCGGTTTCCAGCCTCGCCGCCATGGCGCAGGATGCTTGCGATCGCGCACCGGCAGGCACGTGGATTGCGCCTGCTCTGCCTGCGGGTCGCGATCAGGCTTACCTGGGCTGGTACCGGACCGGCGAGTCCGGCCTCGTTTCAGCCGAGGCGGACGACTGGCTTGCGCCAGCGGCCCGATCCCGCTTGCCGGGAACCGCGCGTTTCGTCGGCGCCGGCGGGGTCTGGTCCGAGAACGAGGCCCTGCACGCTGCAAACGCCAGTCGGATGGAACACCTGGAGGATCGCGCTCTTCCGCGCGCCGGCGCTGTGCTTCGGCTGGCGCGGAGAGACTTCGCTGAAGGCCGAACAACGGCCCCGGAGCAAGCGCAGCCCGTGTACCTGAGAACAGCCGTATAGCGCCACCAGGAGGCCAGCCTCAAAACTGTTGAAGCAGGTTACTCGCGCCAATGGGGGGCGACCAGGCGGCGTTTACCGTCTCGGGACATCTTTACGCCGGGTTCGTCGAGGTTTTCGCGGTCCCACAGTTCGCAGGTGACCTGGCGGTGGCGCTGGTCCAGCGCCTCGCAGTAATTGGTGTAGAGGCAAAGCCGCACTTGATCGCCGCGGCCTGAGCGGACCTTTTCGAACCAGTCGGGGTCCGCCAGCGCCTGGCGGGCCAGTCCGACGATATCGCCTTCGCCCTCGGCCAGCACTCTTTCCGCCTGCTCGAAATTGTGCAGGCCGCCAACTGCGACCGTGGGCGTGTCCAGGCCCGCATCGCGTATCGCGGCGCGCACCTGCGCCGCGGGCTCAAGATTGCGCCCGAACGGCCCCTTCGCGTCGGAGTAGTACGAGGGCATGCATTCGTAGCCGCTTGGCCCGGTGTAGGGGTAGGCGGCCCATCCGACCTTCGGCTGTTTGGCGTCCTCGAACTTGCCTCCACGCGAAAGCGAGATGAAGTCCATTCCCTGCGCCGCCAGGCGGCCGGCGAAAAATGCGGCTTCATCGGTTTCCATGCCGCCGTTCAGGCAGTCCTCGGTAAGCATCCGACAGCCCACGACGTAGTCGTCGCCAACGCGGCGTCGCACGGCTTCGAACACTTCGATTGGCAGGCGCACCCGGCCTTCCAGGTCGTCGCCGTAACCGTCGTCGCGGGTGTTCATCGAGGACAGAAAGGAGGCCATCGTGTAGGCGTGCGCGTAGTGCAGTTCGACGCCGTCGAAGCCGGCCTCGCTTGCCCGCTCGGCGGCGTCGGCGAACAGGTCGGGCAGCTTTTCCGGGAGGTCGCGAATGTGCGGCAGTTCCGTGTCCGTAACACGTTCCCGGGCGCCGTATTGCAGCGCCTCCCATTCGCGCTCGTCCAGCACTTCGACGAGCTCCTCGTCGGACATATCGACCAGGACCGCCCGGATTTCCGCCTCCGGAATGGAACCAGATATATTCAATATATCAATATGATCAGAAGTTATCTTAAGAAATTCTTTCAGGTATCTTTCGCGCTTGGGGCGCCTGCGTATGCTCAGGAAGTCGATGATCTGGATGAACAGGCGCGTGTAGCCGCCGCTGGCTTTTTGAACAGTCTCGGTCAGTGTGCGCAGTCCGGGCAGGAAGCGGTCGTGGCCGATCCGCAGCAGCGGTCCCGAGGGGATGTCGCGGATGCTCGTGGCCTCGACCACGATTGCGCCGGGGCGCCCCTGGGCAAAGCGCCGGTACCAGTCGAGGATGTCGGGCGTGACGATGCCGTCTTCGGTGGCGCGCCAGGGGACCATCGCCGGCACCCAGGTGCGTTCGTTGAGCCGGCATTGGCCGTTGCGCCCCAGCGCGAGCGGCTGGAACAGTCGCGATTGCCGCGCTTCCTCGCGGGTCGGCCAGCGTCCGGGTTCGGCGACATACTTGATGCGCTCGGCGGGACGCCACATTGCCACGGGGATTCTCTCTCGCCGGCTAGTCCGGGATCACGGCGGTGGCTTCGATTTCCACTAGCGCTTTCGATTCGACCAACGCCGAAACCTCGACCAGGCTCATGGCCGGGTAGTGCCTGCCCAGCACCCTCCGGTAGGCCGCGCCGATCTCGGACTGCGCGTCCAGGTACGCCTGCCGGTCGGTAATGAACCAGGTAAGCCGCACCAGGTGTTCCGGTCCGGCACCGGCTTCCGACAGCACCGCCACCACGTTCGCCAGCGCCAGCTCCACCTGTCCGGCCAGCACGCCGGGGAAATTGCCGTGCGTGTCCCAGCCGACCTGCCCGGCCGTGAACACCAGCCTGCCCCGTGCCGAGACGCCGTTGGCGTAGCCTTTCGGGCGCGGCCAGCCGGGCGGTTGCAGTATCTCGCTCATCGACCGTACTTTATCAGCGGCCCGGGTTTCCGGAAATCGGCCCGCAGGTGTACGATTCGACTCCCGGCAGCGGGTTGGGAGAAACAGATGTCGTCAACCGTAATGGTCACCGGCGCCAATCGCGGATTGGGCCTGGAGTTCGCGCGGCAGTATGCGGCCGATGGATGGCGGGTGCTGGCCACCTACCGTAATCCGGAGGTGGCGGGAGAATTGCTGGAACTGGCGAAGCAGGACAATGTGCAGGCTTTCAGGCTGGACGTTTCGGACTTTGACGCCATCGCGGCGCTGGCGGAAGAGTTGCACGACGAAACGATCGACGTGTTCCTGAGCAACGCCGGCCTGTTCGGACCCAAGCCCGGCGCGGAGTCCGATCTAAGGCAATCGTTCGGGCACGTCGACTACGGGATCGTGCGCGAGGTCCTGAACGTCAACGCGCTGGCGCCGCTGAAATGCGCCGAGTCCTTCGTCGAGCAGATCGCCCGCAGCGAGCAACGCAAATTCGTCGCGCTTTCGTCCATCGAAGGCTCGATCAGCCGGGCGCAGCGCGATCTCTACGCCTACCGCACCAGCAAGGCGGCGCTGAACATGGTCACGCGTCTGCTTTCCGGGGACCTGGCCGACCGCGGCATCACCGTCGTGAGCATCTGCCCCGGCTGGGTGAAGACCCGCATGGGCGGCGAGTTCGCCAAGCTGGAACTGACGCCTGCGATCCGCGATTTCCGCGGGCTGGTCGCACGGCTGACGCTGGAGGAAAGCGGCAGGTTCATCGAATCGCCCGGGAATCCACTGGCCTACTGACAAGGGAGACACAAAAAAATGACAAACCAGATAACACGCCGCAGCCTGCTGTCGGGCGGCGCAGGCGCCCTGGCGGGAATGGCCGCATTGCCGGCGCTGACCGCTTCGAAGGCCTCGGCGGACGAGACGGCCGGTTCGACGGACGGCACCTATCCCACGGTTCCGCTGCGCAGCGACACCGTGAACTTCGGCGTCGTGCAGTCCCGCGTTCATCCCGTCGACGCCGCCAATACGAAGCAGACGCTCAAGAAGAACCTCGACCACATGCTGTGGCTGATCGACCGGGCGCAGTACTACGGTGGGCACAAGGACTTCCTGGCCTTTCACGAGTTTCCGTTGACCGGCTGGGACCGGTGGACGCGCTCCGAGATACTGAGCTTCGCCCCGGAACTGCCGGGCGAGGAAACCGAGGCCATCGGCGCCAAGGCCCGCGAGCACAACTGCTATATCTCGTTCGGAACCTACGCGCAGTACAAGGACTGGCCGCGCCACATCATGAGCGTGGCGGTGGTGATCGGCCCGGACGGGGAGATCGTTTCCCAACAGTGGAAGGCCCGCAATATCCACGGCGTGTTCGTGGGCTTCGAGCTCTTCACCACTTCGGTCTATGAGGTGCTGGAGCGCTATGTCGAAATGTACGGCTGGGACGCCGTGATTCCCGTGGCCCGGACCTCGGTGGGCAACGTCTGCATCTCGCCCTGCAAGATGGAGCCGGAACTCTACCGGGCCATGTCGATCAAGGGCGCCGAGATCATCATCCGGACGTCAACGGGCGGCTACAACCACCTCGACATGCGCAATGTCTGCCAGTCGAACAAGGTGTACGGCGCGCTGTCGAACAACGCCGTGTCGCCGGGCAACAAGAGCTTTTTCGAAACCGCGGGCGGAGGCGGCAGCGTCATCATCGGCCCCGACGGAAAGATCCTTGCCGAGGTGGAGGGCCATCACGAGGAGCTGATCAACTACCGGATCCCGATGGCCGCCTTCCGCGAGCAGCACCGGATTCCGGATTTTCACGCCGAGCTGTACGCGCACGTGCTGGACGGCTACAAGTCCCGCTACGCACCGGGCGCGTTCCTCGACTACCTGCCGGAAGGGCTCGACGAGGCCTACCAGCAGTTCAAGGAAAAGGCCCGCTGGTAGTCCGGCTGAATCGCCATTCCGCTTGACGGAACGGCAGCTGGCGTTCGGCGATGGTGCGCGCGCAAAAGGTAGTGCTGGCTTACTCCGGGGGGCTGGACACGTCGGTGATATGCAGGTGGCTCCAGGAATCCCGCCGCGCCGAAGTGGTGACCTTTACCGCCGACATCGGCCAGGGCGGGGAGGTCGAGCCGGCGCGCGTCAAGGCGAAGTCGATGGGCGTGGAGGAAATCCACGTCGAAGACCTCAGGGAGACTTTTGTCCGCGACTACGTGTTTCCAATGTTCCGCGCCAATGCGCTGTATGAAGGGGAATACCTGCTGGGCACCGCCATCGCCCGTCCGCTGATCGCCAGGCGCCTGGTGGAAATCGCGGAGGAGACCGGCGCCGACGCCATCGTCCATGGCGCCACGGGAAAGGGCAATGACCAGGTGCGGTTCGAGCTGGGGGCCTATGCGCTGAATCCCGACATCAAGGTGATCGCGCCCTGGCGGGAGTGGGACCTGAATTCACGGGAGAAGCTACTGGCCTATTGCCGGGAACACGACATACCCGTCGATTTTGAGCAGCAGGACCAGTCGCCGTATTCGATGGACGCCAACCTGCTGCACATTTCCTACGAGGGCGGTGACCTGGAAGACCCCTGGTGCGAGCCGGATGAGAGCATCTGGCGCTGGACCGTGTCTCCCGAAGCGGCGCCGGATGAGCCGCGGCTTGTGGAGATCGAATTCGCCCGGGGCGATCCGGTGGCGCTGGACGGCGAGCGCCTGAGTCCCGCGGGCTTGCTGGCGCGCCTGAACGAACTGGGCGGAGCGCATGGAGTAGGGCGCCAGGACCTGGTAGAGAACCGCTATGTCGGCATGAAGTCGCGCGGCTGCTACGAAACTCCCGGCGGCACGATCCTGCTGAAAGCGCACCGCGCGATCGAGTCAGTAACTCTCGACCGTGAAGTGGCCCATCTGAAGGACGAACTGATGCCGCGCTACGCCAGTCTCATCTACAACGGCTACTGGTGGTCGCCGGAACGCAAGGCGCTGCAGGCCTTGATCGACCAGTCGCAGGAACCCGTCAACGGCCTCGTGCGACTGAAGCTGTACAAGGGTTCCGTAACGGTCCTCGGCCGGCGCTCGCCGGACAGCCTGTTCGACGAGAGCATGGCGACGTTCGAGGACGACCGCGGCGCGTACAGCCAGGGCGACGCCACGGGCTTTATTCGCCTGAACGCCCTGCGCCTGCGTCTTGCCGCGAAGCTCGGCCGCAAGCTTTAGCTTCAGACCCTGACGTTCGGCCTGCCCCGCAGGTGCGCCACGCGCTCCAGCACGTCCGTGCCCAGCTGCAGCAGCGCCTCGATGATGTCGATCGGAACCCAGTTTTCGGCGATCAGGCCGTTCTCGATTCGATAGAAGTCCATGACGCGCATGGTCACGCGCTTTCCGGTGGCCGCGAGCCCCAGCCAGCCCGGTCCGGCGTGGGTTGCCTGCACGCTCGGCCAGCCGCCGGTGACCGCGTAGCTGCCGCATCCCATGTCAATGAAATGCCCGGCGCCGCTGCGGTCCGGAAACGCTCTCAAGAACGGCGCCTGGTGGTGCGCCCTGTATCCGTCCATTCCCCTGGCCGTGCCGATGCCGGCGGGGCCGTACCAGAGAAAATTCCGGGTCCAGTACTTATGCTGCTGCATGCTGTCCAGGTCCCTCCGGTCAAACCGGAACAGGCCCTGGTGCATCGCCAGCACCAGTGCAATGCTGCTGGCGCTATGTTCGGAATCTTCCTCGCCCAGCCGCACGCCGTCGGCCGTGGCGGGCGCGGGCCACGCCACCTCGGCTCCCAGACTGGGTGCGATCGGCCAGATGCCTGCCTGACGCAGCAGATCGAGGAGGTCCCAAAGGGCATACGTCTGGATTATTTTGCCGTCGACGAGCTCGTGCGCTTCCCCGTAACGCAGGTGCGCCACGCCGTGCGTTGCGGGCACGCCCAGCCAGTCGGCCACGAAGTTGGACTGGTAGATGCCGATCGTCGCGGCGTAGTGCTTCGTGCCTGATTCGCCCACGAGAAAGATCGAGTCGCGCCGCTCCATGTCGGGAAAGGAACGGCGAACGTTGTGCCAGACGTCCTTGATGGCATCGGTTCCCTTAAGCTCATTGATCGGATGGGAACCGTACCAGCGGGCATCGGGGTGATAGATGCGCTCGACGGTCTCGTCGAGCGCTTTTCCTTCGGCCGCGGCAAGCGCCCTCAGGGCCTCGTGGATGCTGGCCTTGTTGCCGGGATGCAAGGAAGATTCACGCATGACCGCGCAATGTTACGACCCTGACGGGATGGTCGGTCAAGCCTTGAGAGGGCTCCGTGCGCACGCGGCGCGGGCTGCGCTTTCGCCGGAGCGGATGGCGCTTTCGATTGTGGCCGGCAGCCCCGTGTCGGTCCAGTCTCCCGCCAGGAAGAGGTTGCTGTAGCCGCATGTCGTGGCCGGCCGTCGGCGGACCTGCGAGGGCGTTTGCGTCATGGTGGCCCGCTTTTCCTTGACCACGCGGTAGCGGGGCAGGGCTTGCGGATCCATTGCCAGCGCTTTCGCCACGTCACGCCAGATTCTGACGGCAAGCACCTCGGCGGGTTCCCCGACCAGGTCGCTGCCGGCGCTGACTGTCACGGACGCGATCCGCCCGCGAACGAAAAGCCACTGGGCCGTCCCACCGATCAGGCCCAGAAACGGAAGTTCCGGCGCAAGATCGGCCGGGCGTGACAGCAGAAAATGGACGTTGACGATGGGATTGCTCTGCTCGGGCACGGTCAGTCCCGGGACCAATGCCGCCGCTGCCGCCGGCGGCACTGCCAGGACGACGCTGTCGCCATCCTGGAGCGGGATTGTTTCGGAACCTAAATCCAGTGCACGCGCGCAGCCCTCCCGGTATTCGATCGCCTGCAACCGCTTCTTGAACCGGATACCTGCTCCATTTTCGCGCAACATGCGAAGCGCGGGATCCACAAACGCCTCGGACAGGCCGTGCCTTGCCACGAGGGGCCGGCAGGCTTTCTCGCCCCTGGCGAAAGTTTCCCGCAATACCGGCCACAGCAAGCGCGCGGCCCCCGTGCTGGCGGACGTGTTCAGCGCCGCAACCGCCAGGGGTTCCCACAGTCTCTCGAACAACACGCCGCTGTTGCCCACCGTTTCCCGAACGGTGCTCTCCGCGCCGGCGAAAGCGAAGCGAAGCGCCGAAAGATAGCGCCAGGCCGGCGCGCCCGGTACCCGCCGCCGTTTATCGAAGATCCACCATGGAATTCTTCCGGCGCCCGGCCGAAAGGACCATCGCCGGCCGTTGCGAACGTCGAAAAATGGGAAACAGGCCTGTTCAGGACCGATCAGGGCGTTGCCGGCGCCGGTCGCATTCAGGTAGCGCCGGGTTGCCGTATTGCCGCTGAGCAGCAGGTGGTTGCCGTTGTCGATCCGGCATCCAAGCCGGGTATCCTCATAGGAACGGCAGCGCCCGCCGGCCTGTGCGGCGGCCTCGTATATTTTGACTGGCCGATCTCCGGCCGCCAAGGAAACTGCCGTCGAAAGTCCGGCTAGTCCAGCACCGACAACATGAACCGCGCCCGAATGGCCGCTAGAAGATCCCATGCCGCAGCGCCAGCCAGACCTTTCGCCAACTCCTGAGCGACACCGGATCCGCGATCTTCTTCCAGCCGCGTGTTTCGAGCAGATTCAGGGTTTCCTGGTAGGTTTCCATCATGATTACGGCAGGGCGCATCAGACCCCGCCGGAGACCCTTCAGCAGCCACTCGGTTTCGAGATAGTAGCGGCGGGCGAGTCTCGACACCTCCAAGCAGGCGCCGGCAAAAGAGGGATGGACGATGATGCGGGACAGCGATCTTTCGTCCACGCTGTACTTTTGCAGCGTTTCCGAAGGAATGTAGAGACGATTCCTGGCCGCATCCGACTTGACGTCCCGCAGGATATTGGTGAGCTGCAAGGCGTTGCCGAGGGCCACGGCAATTCGCGGGCCCGGTTTCTGAGGCATGCCGAACACCCGGATCGAGAGCATGCCCACGGCGCCCGCGACTTTCCGGCAGTAGTCGAGCAGGCCGTCCACCGACCGTATGCGCACCCGGGGGGCCGCATCGATTTCCATGCCGTCGATAATGGCCTGAAACTCCTCTTGCGGCAGGTCGAATCGATCGACCGGTTCCAGCAGGGCCTGCGAAGTGAGGCGCTCGGGCCGTCCCCTGTAGAGCAGGTCTATTTCTTTCCGCCAACCGTCGAGCGCCCGCAATTTGTCCACGGATTCGCCGGGTGAATCGGCAATATCGTCGACTTCGCGGCAAAACGCGTAGACTGCGTACATGGCCTGCCGCCGCTCCTCCGGCAGCAACCTCATGGCCCAGTAAAACGAAGTTCCCGACTGCCTGACCACGCGATTTGCGTGCGCGGCGGGCGATATGTTTTCCAGAACCGGGTCGGCAGGCCTAGTCATCGATTGATGTGCGATCCTGACTTGGTTCAAGCTTACCCCCTTAGCTTGTACGGCCCGTTTTTCGATTGAGTATGCATTATATTCCCGATCATACCGGCATAGCGCTCGCGATGCGCACCGGTCTGAATCAGGAGAAGGAATTGCATCGGGATTCAGCCATGGAACGCCCCTCGGGCAAGGGCGCGGGGGGCGAGAACTTTCCGGTCGGCTCGTGGCTGCTGCCCGCACGGCTGCGCGGGCATATTGCGTCCTTTTATGCCTACGCGCGCGCGATCGACGATATCGCCGACGATCCCGGCCTTGAGCCGCAGGAAAAAATTGGGCGCTTGGACCGGTTCGCGCGGGCCGTAGCGGGAAACGGCAGCGGCGACCCCGCTTTGCAGAAGGCGCACGATATCCGCCGCAGCCTCAGGGAGACTGGAGTCACGCACCGGCATTGCGTGGACCTGACGCGCGCGTTCAAGCAGGACGCAACCCAGTTGCGCTACGACGACTGGGACGATCTGATCGGCTATTGCAATTTCTCGGCGGCCCCCGTGGGGCGCTACCTGGTGGACCTGCACGGTCAGCCGGCCAGCGCGTACCCCGCGTCCGACGCGCTCTGCAACGCGTTGCAGGTAATCAACCATCTGCAGGACTGCGCGGATGACTACAAGGCCCTGAACCGGGTGTACCTGCCGCGGCGCTGGATGAACGAGGCGGGGAGCTCGATAGAAGATCTCGCCGGAACCCGCTCCACGCCGGCGCTGAGACAGGTAATGGACCGGTGCCTGGATGCGACCGGCGAACTGCTGGTGCTGGCCAGGACGCTGCCCGGACAGCTTCACGACCGTCGCTTCGGCATGGAAGCAGCCGTGATCGTGGCCATCGCCGACAAGCTTTGCGCCGAACTGCGCCGCCGCGACCCGCTGGCGGAACGGGTGGTGCTGAGCAAGGTGCAATATCTGGGCTGTTTTCTGGCCGGAGTCGGACGCGTGCTGGTCAATCGAAACCCGCGGCGCTTTCCCGAGGATGTGAACGATGGCTGACACCCGATCCGCCGACGCGAGACGATCGTTCTGGCGGCGCTACTACCGCCCGCCGTTTATCGGCGTGATCGCCTTTTTCGCCGTTCTGCTGGCCTTGCCCCTGGCCCACTCCTTCGTGATTCTGGTGCGCGACCTGATCGGCTACGAGAACGCCGCAGGGTGGCTTGTTGGGCTACTTCCGGGCGCAGACCATCAGGTTTCCGTAGGCCGTGTTTTCCGTAAGGGACTTGTCCCGGAACCGGGAAATTCCCTGGCCTAACTGGATCTTGTCCCGGTTGAACCCGGCCTCAACACAGATCTGGACCATGTCCTCGTCCTGCAGCGCACCCATGTAGGGCTCGTTGTTGAACCTTGCCATCCAGTCGCAGTAGTACTTTTCAAGAGCCTTGTCCGGCACGATGTTGTCCATGTGGATCATCAGGCCGCCGGGCGCCAGCAGGCGATGGCACTCCTTGTGGATGGCCCGGATCGCCTTCCGCGAGGTTTCGTGCAGGAGGGCGGTAGACACGATGAGATCGAAACTCCCGTCGTCGAAGTTGGTGCGCTCCGCGTTCTGTTGGGAGAAATGGACTTCCTTGCCCATCGCGACGGCGCGGGCATGGCCATAGCGAAGGCAGGTGGCCGCCACGTCGATCGCGTGGATTTCCGCATCGGGGAAGTGGTCGCAGTAAGCCAGGGTGGAGTGCCCTACCGTACACCCCATATCGAGGATCCGACGGGGGCCCGCGTCGCTGAAGTGATCCTTCAGCCAGGCAACAAGCGTCCGGCCCATGCCATCCAGGTTGGGGCCCAGGCGGCCCATGGAATAGAGGCGGTAGGTGCGGTCGAACTCGGCCCCGGCAAAGACATCGTCTTCGGTCATTTCCTGCTGGTAACTGCCGGGTTTGCAGTGAACATCCACGGCCGCGAGGTACGGCGGCATTTCGACGCTGTCATCCAGGGTCAGCGATCCCAGCGTGCCTCTGAAGGAATTGGCCCTGTCGATGAGTTCGGGCAGCTGCCGTTCGATGCTGGGTCCGACCGTGTCATAAAGCACTTCCTGCGTGGTCCGCATCATGGAACTCCACCACTTGTTTTGGGGCTCGTCTTCCAGGGCTTCGCGCAACTCCTTGCGCGAAGGATTCGAGCCGTCCGGGCGTCGGGACAGGGGCTTGTCGGCAAGGATTGCATTGTTGCCGGCATGGAAGTTGTTGGTGGTGAACACCCTCAGGGTCTTGACGAAACTCTGGGCCGACTGCTCGTCGTGGGTGGCTTCCGGAAACATGGCGTGGTCCGAGTTGTTGCGCATCTGTGCTCTCCCGGGCGCTTGCTTGGCCTTGTCTGGACTATCGACCTATACTACCCCCTCCAAAAAACGCAGGAAACAACCCGGTAAACAGGGCAAGGGGGCGTACGCTGGCGGACGGAAAAGGAAAACCGAGGCAACGGGTTGCCAAGGGGCGCAGGCCCTTTTTCTTGGATTCGCCCGACTCGGACAAGTTGCTGGCCATGATCGTGGCCCTGGTCGGAGAGGTGTCCGTCGTCAAGGAACGGCTCGACACCCATGAACGGCTTGCCGCCCAGGGAAAGGTCGCCACGGCGGAAGAGATCGAAAACTACAAACCGGACGAAGACGTGGAAGACGAACGGGAGGTCTGGCGCGCGGCCATGCTCGACCGGGTCTTCCGGATCATTTCCGCTACCCGGGACATGGACGGGTCTTCCGATCCGGAAGAATAGATGCTGCAACCATTCGCCCGGGGCGATGTGCTCAGAAGACGCGTGCGTCAGTCGCCCTTTACTTGGGTGCGCCGCAGTATCGCGACGTAAATCAGCGCGGTAGCGAACATGGTCAGGCTGTAGGTTGCGGCCGGCACCGTCGCTAGCCCACCGCCGAACAGTAGCACTGCGATCGCGATGGCCAGCGTCCCGTTCTGCAGCCCGCATTCAATCGCGATGGCCGTTCTTTGTTTCGCCCCGGTGGCCAGCCACCGCGCCAGCAGGTAGGCAATCACCATCATCAGCAGGTTCAGGGCCAGAGTGGCCAGTCCGGCCTGGGCGTAGTAGTCGGCCAGGTTATCAAGTTCCTGATAGATGGCTCCCGCGAGCACCAGCACGAACAAGACGGCGGAAACGGTCCGGGCCGTCGGTTCGATCCGCAGAGCAATACGCTCGGCATAACGACGGACAAGCAGGCCGATCACGACCGGGACGGTGACGATCAGGAAAACGCTGATCGCCGTGTCGGCGACCGTGACGTCCTGCATGGCCTGCTCGCCGATGAAGTGGCCATAGGCGAAGACGACCACAAGCGGGACCGTGATCACGCTCAGCAGGCTGATCACCGCGGTCAGCGAGATCGATAGCGCGACGTCGCCACGCGCAAATGACGTCAGGAGGTTGGAGGTCACTCCGCCCGGGGCGGCGGCAATGATCATCATTCCGAGGGCGAGTTCCGGCGCCATGGGCCAGACGCTGGCAAGGAAAAAGGCGACTGCCGGCAGCACGATGATCTGCGACATCGCGCCGACCGCGAAATCCCGCGGGCGACGCGCTACCCGGACAAAATCATCGAAGGTAAGCCCCAGCCCAAGCGCCAGCATGATAAACGCAAGCGCCAGCGGCAGAACGACGTCAGTCACAAATCCCATGCCTTCTCCTGAACTTGGTTATCCCGCTTACAGCGTAAGCTTGCCGACATCACGCAAGGGGAATGCAGTGATGGATTTTGCCAAAGGGTACTCCTGCTCGCCCGGATAGAGCACCCACAGGTGGTCAAGCTGTAAATCCTTCCCTACGATGTGCATGGACCGGGTGGTACTGGGAGCGTCCGTGCACTTGAATTCAAACCCCCAACGACGGCCGCGCCGAAGTAGCAGCAGGTCGAGTTCGGCGCCGCGCTGGGTTCGGTAGAAGTAGGAATCTCGGGATCCGTGGGCGATCATTGTCTGTTCCAGCGCAAAGCCCTCCCAGCTCGCGCCATAGCGCGGATGCATGGCCAACTCGGATGAGGATTGCAGTCCCAGGAGAAAATGCAGGATGCCACTGTCGCGTAGATACACCTTGGGACTCTTGATGAGCCTTTTTCCCAGGTTTTCGAACCAGGGCGGCAACAATCGGACCATGAACGCGCCAGCCAGCAGGTCGCGGTATTGATTGACGTGGCGCTCGCTTGCGTCCATAGATCGGGCCAGTTCCGAGGCATTCCAGGTCTGGCCGTGGAAATGGGCGAGCATGCGCCAGAAACGACCCAGTGCTACCGGAGGCACACGCGCCGCCAGCGCCGGAATGTCCCGCTCAAGAAAGGTCTGCGAGAAGGATTCGGTCCAGCGCCACCAGGCTTTCTCGGTTTGCGCCAGATACGCGCGCGGGAACCCCCCGCGCATCCACAGCCGTGTCTGGTTCCCGGGGCCGGTTTCCCGCAACGAAAAGCCGCTGACATCAACAAACCGGATGCGCCCGGCAAGCGATTCGGACACGCCCTGGATCATGTCCACAGAAGCGCTGCCCAGCAGAAGGAATTGCGCCTGCCGATTCGGATCGTCGCACAGGGGCCGCAATGTGGCAAACAGATCGGGCAAGCGCTGGACCTCATCAATGACGATCAGGCCCCGGCTTTCCCGCAAGAGTGTTTCCGGTGTGGTGGAGAGTGCTTCGCGCGCCGCGGCAGTCTCCAGGTCGTAGAGTGTGGAAGCTCCTTCCCAGTCCTTCGTGACTTGGTGTGCAAGCGTGGTTTTTCCAACTTGGCGCGCGCCCAGCAGAGCCACGACCGGCGACTCGCGCAAGCCTCGCCGGATCGCGGCCATAAGGGCGGGGCGTTGTAGCAATCCGCTCATAATATGTTGGTTATTCTACAACAAATGAATGAATACCTACATTATTGAAACAATCAGGGAGCAGATCCTTGATTGTGCGCCACGTTGAGAGTGCGCCGAACCACGAAATAGAGCTTGAATGGAGCCGATGGGATTCGAACCCACGACCTTCGCATTGCGAACGCGACGCTCTCCCAACTGAGCTACGGCCCCATGGCGGCTGCGGTCAGGAAGTGACCGGCAGCGGGACGCAATTTTAGCCCGCATCAGAGCTCGTCAATCGCCAAGAACGTCGATCCCCTCGACTTTTGCCGCGCGTGCGAGCGCTTTGTCCAGTGTGGCCAGTAGCGCGGTTATGCGTAATGCCAACTCAAGGTAGAGCGCGTCGTAGAAGGTAATGCCGTGCTTTCGCGCCAGATCCATGGCCGCGCGAAAGTTTGGATCCGGATCGGTTCGAATGGGCAATTCCGCCAGGGCCTCCAATCTCTGCTCGGACATCCGGCGCGAAAGGCGCCCCCGGCGTTCGGCAACCAGTAGGGCATTGCGCATTTCCAGGTGCCAGATGCGCGGCACATAAGCGTTGTGTGTCGCAAGAAGCTGACTTGCCGCATCTGCTTGGGGTGCGGTCTCGTCATCCAGCAGCCACGCCAGCGAGACGGATGCGTCCAGCACCAGATTGCTCAAAAGCGATGATCCTCATGCCGCCAGGCAAGAATCTCGTTGCGCGATGCCTTGACGCGCTTCCAGCGTTCACGGCGCTCCTCGAAGCGATCGACGGCAGCCTGTCGAGCGTCGCGTTTCCGGGAAATAGCGGGAACCAGGTGGGCGATTGTCTTGCCATGGCGTGTGATGGCGATTGTTTCTCCGGACTCGACGCTGCGCAGAATTTCTGCGAGATGGGCCTTTGCCTGGGTAGCGGTGATTTCATTCATCTTTTTTGACTAGTTGAATTAACCAGACATATTGTAAACGAAGAAAACATGCCGCTTGCCAGCCGGCGGGCGGGATACCCTCGTATCCAGGGGAGGGCGGGACGCCGCGAGGGACATGCCCTCGCTCCCGTTTAGCGGTCAAGGCCGCCCACGCAGAGGTACTTGATGTCCATGTAGTCGTCCATGCCGTAGCGGGAGCCTTCGCGGCCCCAGCCGCTGGCCTTGACGCCGCCGAAGGGCGCCATTTCGCTGGAAATGATGCCTTCGTTCATGCCCACCATCCCGTATTCGAGCGCCTCGGCTACCCGCCAGACGCGCCCGATGTCGCGGCTGTAGACGTAGGCGCACAAGCCGGCGTCGGTGTCGTTGGCCAGCGCGATGGCTTCGGCTTCGTCCTTGAAGCGGGTCAATGCCGCGACCGGCCCGAAGATTTCGTTGCGGAACACCGGCATGTCGGGAGTCACGTCGCGAAGTACCGTATGCGGATAGAAGCACTCCCCAAGATCGGCGGGCTCTCCGCCCATCACGCAGTCCGCACCCGCCGCGATGGATGCGCTGACCAATCCAGTGACTTTCTCGATCGCCTCGGTGTTGATCAGCGGCCCCTGTGTCACGCCTTCGTCCGCTCCGTTGCCCAGGACCAGCTCGCCGGTGGCCGCCACCAGGCGCTCGCAGAACTCGTCGTAGATGCTGTCCTGTACCAGGAAGCGGTTGGCGCATACGCAGGTCTGGCCGCTGTTGCGGTATTTCGAGAGCAGGGCGCCGGCAATGGCGTCGTCCAGGTCGGCGTCGTCGAACACGATGAACGGCGCGTTGCCGCCCAGTTCCATGGTCGTGCGCTTGAGCGAGGGGGCGCATTGTTCCTCCAGCAGCTTGCCCACCGCGGTGCTGCCGGTGAAGCTGAGCTTGCGTACCAGCGGACTGCCAGTCAGCTCCGCGCCGATCTCCTGCGGGTCGCCCACCACCACATTGAAGCAACCCGCCGGAAAACCCGCCCGCTCGGCCAGTTCCGCCATCGCCAGCGCGGACAGGGGCGTGTCCTCGGCCGGCTTGACCACGACGGTGCAGCCAGCCGCGAGTGCCGGCGCGACCTTGCGCGCGATCATCGCGTTGGGAAAGTTCCAGGGCGTTATCGCCGCGACCACGCCCACCGGCTGGCGTATGCAGACGGCGCGCGTATGCGGAGTTGCGCCCGAGAACACGTCGCCGTCGGCGCGCTTGGCCTGCTCGGCAAACCACTCGATGAAGGAGGCGCCGTACTGGATTTCGCCGCGGGACTCGAACAGCGTCTTGCCCTGCTCGGCGGTCATCAGCACCGCAAGGTCCTCGGCCGCCTCGATCGTCAGTTCGTACCAGCGCCGGAGAATGCTGGCGCGTTCCTTGACCGTGGTTTGGCGCCATTCCCCGAACGCCCGGTGGGCGGCCTCGATGGCGCGCCGCGTGTCGGCCGCGTTGGCCGTGCGGACCTCTGCGATCGTCGCGCCTGTGGCGGGATTGCTTACGGCCAGAACCTCACGCGCCTCGCCAGCCTCCCAAGCGCCATCCACGTATGACGTGGTTCTAAGCAGGAGCTGATCCTGGAGTGCGGGAACCTGTTGCATGAGCGACCGTATTTTCGTGCCTCGTCAAGATCATTATTGTCGCACCAAAGCACAGCTCTCTACACACCACTCTGTTATACATCGTCTGGATTCAAGATTTATATGTTATAACATATCATTTTATCGACGGAGGACATTTCGGGGTGGCCTGCGTCGCCGTCGAATCGGCTGAATCTCGGGAGCATATTCAATGGAATTTTCCAACCATGTGTTCGGTGGCGTCGCAGCCGCCGTTGCGGCACTGATGCCGATGGACCTCGCGCTTGCGCAGTCGGCCGGCGCCGTTGAAGCGCAGGAATTCGATGAAATCGTAGTTACGGCTACGCGCCTCGCGAAACCACTGCTCGAAGTCCCTGCTTCAATCACTGTTCAATCCACCGCTGAACTTCGTCAGAAGGGATTCGTAGTCGGCACGGACGAATTTCGTGGTGTGCCTGGCGTCTTTGTTCGTCGTGGCGGGGGAGACAACGACGAGTATCCGGTGATCTCGATTCGAGGGGTTACCGGAGATCACGGTAACGACCAGTTCCTTCCAATGATTGACGGCGTGCCCTTTATCGGTCCAAACGAAGAGGTGCTGCTTTATGAAGTCCCGTACGGTGTTGTCGATTCCATTGAAATTGTTCGTGGCCCCGTGTCTGCGCTCTATGGGCGCGGTGGTATCGCGGGCGCCGTAAACTATCGTACGCGGCCCATAGGATCAGATCGAACAGAAATCGCCCTTAGCGGCGGAAATCAAGGGTTTTCGCGAGGCGAAGCGCACATTGAAAGAGCCTTTGACAATGGCGCCGGCATACTGCTCAGCGCAAGCTACGAGGACTTCGAGGGTTGGCGGGAGAATAGCAACCGCGAGCTTGGCAGTGTCTTTCTCAAGGGCTCGATGCCGGTTAGATCAAGTGGAACCTTGAATGCTTACCTGACGTACTACGATCGACTGTCTGAGGTGCCCAGCGTGATTCCGGTATTGGAGGACGGAACACTCGTTGACGTAGCAGGTGGCCCGGAATCCTACATTGGGTATGCACCAACGTTCAACGACGTCGAAGGACTGATTACTGCTGTGAAATACGAGCATTCGGTCAGCGATACACTGGACCTTCAGTTCACCGGTCAGTTACGAAATTACGACAAGGAAACAAGGCTGAATTTCTATTCGTCGGGCGCATTTGACCCCACAACCACAACAATGGGTGTCAATGGTTTTGGATCGGCCAGCGATACAACCATCTACTACGGTGAGGGGACCGTGAATTGGAGCGCCGGCCAGCACTCAATCGTCGCCGGCATCAGTGCCGAGCGGGCAGAACTCGATGTTGAAGAACGTTGGAGCGGGCAATACGGTTTTACGTTTTTCTGCGGGTTCAAATTCTACGCCGTTTACATAGACTACTCGACAGGTCAGGTTACCAACGGCGAGCATCCGTGCTTCGTGCGTAACTCACTCAGTTCAGCCGCAGATGTAACCAACACGTTTTTTGGCGCCTTTATCCAGGATGAGATTGCGCTGACCGACCGCTGGACATTGACCCTGGGGCTTCGCTACGACGAGTTTGATCGCGTAGCAGACTTCAGTGTTCCGACCGAACAGCGTGCTACCGGTGATGCCGATGCCGTCACGCCGAAAGCAACCATCAGTTACGGGTACGGAGACGGCATGTTCTACGGCAGCTATGGCAAGGGCTTCAACTCAAACTTTGGACCGTTCTTCCAGTGGAACCCCCAACAGTATGTGCGAGATGAAAAGCCAACCACCCTCGACAGCTACGAGCTGGGATGGAAGGGCCGTGGCTTGGGCGGCCGCCTTGAATGGGAGACGGCAGTCTTCCTTCTTGAGCAGAAAGACCGTCGGCTGTTCGTCTCGAACCCGGACCCGCTCGGCCCTTCGAGCCTTGCGACGACCGGGCAGGTTTACTCAAGTCGTGGCCTGGAGGCCGCGCTGAGGTTTCGGCCCACACAACGCACGAGCGGCACCTTGACTTACGCGCACATCGATCCCGAGTGGGATGAACTGATCCTGGCGGGAAGCTTTGGCGCACCGGATCAGGACTTTTCCGGAGCAACACCAACCGGTGTGGCGGAAAACACATTTTATCTGGAACTGGAGCATCAGTTTGCAAGCTGGGTTACCGCTCGACTGACGTACGAGTGGTATGACGACTATTTCGTTGAGCTTACCAACAATATAACCACGGGCAGCTATGACCTGCTTGGGCTCTCGGCAACTTTCACCGTGAACGAGAGGGCCGTTGTGGACGTTTCGATTACCAATTTGATTGACGAGGAGTATTACTTCTACTTTGATGCTTTCGGTGATCACACCAAGGCAGCGACAGCAACTCCCGGCGTGCCGAGACTTGCCCGCGCCACCTTGCGTTGGCGATTCTGATTTAGCGAATGAGGCAACAAAGCGCGCAGCGGGGAAGCCAGCCGGGCTTCCCCGCTGCAGCAGGAAAGGAGATCCAATGCGCAGTTTGATGATGGTGACCGCGCTGCTCTGTATCGCCGCCTGCTGTAACGAGAGTTCGGAATCCGCAACAGATATCGCACAGAGTGAGGCGCCGCAAGATGCCACGCTACTCGAGATGAAGCACGCGGAGACCTTTAAGGTTTACGAACGAGATGGATACCGAATCGTTGATCTGCGCGCACCGCTTGTAAGCTGGGGGGGATCGGCCCAGGGCGCGGACCGCAGCGCGAGGATAGTCCTGGCGCCGAAGACGCTTGACGCGCCTCCTTTGATCGGACACCTGGAGGATGCCGTTGTCGTTCGAACGCCAGTTGAGCGAATTGCGGTCAATGACGGGTCGCTGGAGGCGATTGTTGTTGCATTGGAGGTTGAGGATCGGCTGGTCGCGGTCGGTGGAGTCAAGAGCTACAACGACAGTATCCGCGCACTGGCGAGGTCGGGAGAGCTGGCTCAGATAGGCTACGGCTGGCATTCGCCTCCCAACCTTGGTCCGCTGCTGGAATCGGAACCGGATGTGTTCCTTATGGATCTCGGGGACCTCGGGTACGCAGAGCACTACAAACGGATCAAGGATCTTGGCGTGCCCGTTGTTCCTGTCTTCCTTGAGTCGGAAACTTCGTACATGGGTCCCGTGGACTACGTACGGCTTGTCGGCATGATGTCGGGCCGCGAGGCAGAAGCTGACGCATTCGTCGCTATGGTTGCCGAAAATGTTCGCGACCTCAGATCATTGGTCGCGGACAGACCACCACGGACGGTACTTAACGCCTGGTACGATGGAAGTGGACGCTGGATGGCTACAGTCAGGAATGCAGAAAATGCGCTTCTGGAGGATGCCGGCGGAATCAATCCAATGGCTGAGCCGGATGATGTTCGTCTGGACAATTTTGTCCGGGTTGGAACCGAGGTGCTGCTGGAAAGAGGACGCGATGTCGATTGCTGGATCATACGCGACTCTCACTCCATGGCCTTTGACGATGTGGCTGTGCTGGAAAACTTCAGATCCTGGCGCGAGGGTTGCCTGTTTGCCAGCGATGGCATGGCCAACGTGGAAGCCGATGCTTTCGATCTCTATGAGACCGGTCCTATCAGGCCAGACCTGGTTTTGGGGGATATGGTCCGAATGCTTCATCCTGATGCACGGGATGAGCCGTTCGTCTATTACCGTCCGGACACAAAAACGGTACGCCCTTGATCCAGGCAGCTGAATTGGTCACGGCAAAGCCGCGAAACATTACAGTTTCGATTTTTCTGTTCGTTGCGGCGATCGTTGCCGTTGGGCTTTTTTCGCTGTCGTACGGGCAGGTTTTTCTCGGTATGGGTCGGCTGGTCGATGTTGTTCTTTCCCCGGCCAGCGATCCCATCGCTACTCAGATCGTGTATGAGCTGCGACTACCTCGATTGGCGACTGGACTGATTGCCGGAGCTGCACTCGGCATATCGGGTGTCCTGATGCAGGCGCTATTCCGCAACCCAATGGCAGACGCCTGGTCTCTCGGCCTTCTCGCGGGCGGACAGCTTGGTGTGGCGCTCATAGTCACTGCCGCCGCATTTGCCGGACCGGCGGCCATCGCGTTTCTGACTGCTTTTCAGGGAATGGGTCTTACGTCGGGGGCGGTTATCGGCGTGGCCGTTTTTGCTGCGTTGATGGTGGCCTTGTCACGACGGGTGGGCACCATCGCTCTGCTGGTGGTGGGTCTGATGCTTGGCTTCACCGTGCAATCGCTGGTGAGTATTGTTTCCCACTTCTCGAATCGAGTCGGCGGCAGGGTCTACTCGGGATGGAATGACGGAACGTTTGCATCCACTACTTTTGGTGATCTGAGCTTCATGCTACCGCCCATAGCTATTGGTCTGGTTATCGCTGTGGCAAGCGCCAAGGGACTGAGTTCTCTTCTTCTGGGCGAGTCCTACGCGCGCAGCCTGGGAACGAATGTTCAGCGACTGCGTTGGCAAACCCTCGCGGCTGTAGTCCTGCTTGTTGCCCCGGTGACCGCCTACTGTGGTCCAGTCACTTTCATTGGACTGATTGTTCCACATTTCGCGCGCGCGATCGCTCGTACGTCTCTGATTCTCCCTCTCATACCACTGGCTGCTCTTGCTGGCGGGCTTCTGGCCGTCGCGGCAGATGCAGTCGTCCATTTGCCATGGGAACAACACTTCCTGCACCTCAACAGGGTCCTCGCGATAATCGGTGCTCCAGTCGTGATTCTGCTGCTGCTGTTCAGTCGCTCGATGAAGGGAAACACCTGATGCTGAAACTCGAATCATTGGAATCCGGTTATACAGGAAGCACAGGTGTGGTCGTTGAACCCGTGTCACTGGGGCTCAACGCAGGATCGTTCGTCTGCATTATTGGGCGCAACGGAGCGGGCAAGTCGACACTGATGCGAACAATAGCCGGACTGCAACCGGCGATCAGCGGAGATTCGCTCCTTGAGGGCTGCCCGGTTTCCGCAATGACCGCGCAAGAAAGAGCGCAGGCAATTTCCGTAGTCACGACCGATCGCGTATCAAGTCCCGGGCTGCTGGCGCGCGACGTGATCGAACTCGGTCGACAACCATACACAAACTGGCATGGCCAACTATCGAGTGGCGACCGGGATATTGTTCTCGAGGCGACCCGCCACGCCGGCGCCGAACAATTGACGGCAATGCCGTTCAGTAGTCTTTCTGACGGTGAGCGCCAGCGCGTAATGATTGCAAGAGCGCTTGCTCAGTCATCAAAACTCATGGTGCTGGATGAGCTTACGGCTTTTCTGGATCTCCCCGGCAGGGTCGAGATTATGGCGTTGCTGCGGCGGCACGCCAGGAACACCGGCAAGGTCGTGCTCATGTCCAGCCATGATCTGGAGCTCAGTCTGGAGTTGGCGGGCCAGCTCTGGATCGTTCACGAGGGCCAGTTGCTATATGGAACCTCAGAAGCATTAATTTCCAATGGTGTAATTGAGCGTGTGTTCGACAACGACGACGTGAGTTTCGACTCGTCACAACGGCGATTCAAGCTAACATCGACCTCGCATGCAGCGTTGGCCTGAGTCGCCCATAAGCCGCAACGGACAGGACATCCCGTGCTTTGAGTAAGCACATTAGCTTGTCACGGCACTAGAATACGAGGCCACGATGGACTTCACGAAGCGCCGCCAGTTTCTGAAAGGGGCGGGGATGGCCGCCGCCGGCGCGATGGCGGGCAGTGCTCTCCCGTTTGACCGCTGGTCGCGGTACGGCTTCATTTCCGAGGCCTCCGCCCAGTCACTGCCGTTGGAGGGCAAGGAAGGGCTGACGGTGCTGGGCGACCGTCCGCTGACAGCCGAGACTCCTGCGCACCTGCTCGATGACGAGGTCACGCCGGTGGCGAGGCATTTCATCCGCAACAACGGCATCGTGCCGACGGACATGGACCCCGATGCCTGGACGCTCAGGATCGACGGTCTGGTGGAGCGTCCGATGACGCTCGGCATTGAAGAGTTGCGCCAACGGTTCGAGGTCGTGAGCTACCGGCTGGTCATCGAATGCGGCGGCAACGGCCGGGCGGGATTCGAGCCTCCGGCGAGGGGCAACCAGTGGACCTACGGCGCGGTGGGCTGCTCCGAATGGACCGGCGTGCGCCTGGCCGATGTCCTGAAGGCCGCGGGCGTGAAGGAGACGGCAATCTATACGGCCCACGAGGGCGCCGACCTGCACCTGTCCGGCACGCCGGACAAACTGCCGATTTCGCGCGGTGTTCCGCTGAAAAAGGCGCTGGATCCGTACAACCTGATCGCGTTCGAAATGAACGGAGGCCCGCTGCACCCGATGAACGGGGCGCCGCTGCGCCTCGTGATTCCCGGCTGGCCGGGCTCCTGTTCGCAGAAATGGCTGACGCGCGTCTGGCTGCGCGACGTGGTGCACGACGGGCCCAAGATGACGGGTTCCTCCTACCGCGTTCCGCCCTATCCGGTTGCGCCGGGCGAGTTTGTTCCCGAAGAGGACATGCGCATCATCCACGCGATGCCGGTCAAATCGCTGATCACGAGACCGCAGACCGGCCTGTCAATCGATACGCGCGAGCTTGAGGTGGCGGGCCACGCCTGGGCCGGCGACACCGAGGTGGCCCGGGTGGACGTGTCCACCGACTACGGCGCTACCTGGCAGGCGGTCGAACTCGCGCGGCCGCACAATCCGCAAGCCTGGCAGCGGTTCTCCGCAAACGTCCGGTTTTCCGCGCCGGGCTATTACCAGGTCTGGGCGCGCGCCACCGACAGCAACGGCGTGAGCCAGCCGTTCACGCCGCCCTGGAACCCCAAGGGCTATCTGAACAACTCATTGCACCAGGTTTCGGTGCGCGTCGCCTGACTGCAATGGCGGCGCTTAGTCCGGCGCGGGCTGCCCTGCCGCTTGCCGTCATTGCCGCGCACCTGGGGACGATGGCCTGGGCCGACGGCGAGTCGGAGACCGACCCGGAAAGCGAACAGGAGCAGTCCCTGTTCCGCGGCATGCCGGATGCTGATGGCCGGCTGGAGGTATTCGGCTTTTGCGGGTCCTGTCATACCATCGACCTGGTGCTGCAGCAGGGCCTGTCGCGCCCCGTGTGGGAACAGGTGCTCGTGGAGATGGTGCGGGACCACGAAATGGCGCCGCTGCAACCGGACATCCGCGTGAAGGTGCTCGATTACCTCGAGGAGTACTACGGACCGGACCGCAAGGCCCAGGGCGGGGGTTAGAGGAGGTCGCGCAGGGCGGTCTTGACGACCTTGCCCATTGCGTTTCGAGGCAGGTCCCGCATGACCTTCAGGCGCCTGGGCACCTTGTATCCGGATATCCTCCCGGCGCACCATTCCTTGAGGCCGGCAAGATCAAGGCTTGCTCCATGCTTCAGCGTCACGGCGGCGGCCACGATCTCGCCCCAGGTAGCGTCGGGCAGGCCGATCACTGCGGTCTCCCTTATGGCCTCGTGGTCCAGCAGCACGCCTTCGATCTCCAGCGCCGACAGCTTGTAGCCGCCCGACTTGATGATGTCGATCGACGAACGGCCCAGGATGCGGTAGTAGCCGTCTTCGACGACGGCGATATCGCCGGTGCGGAACCAGCCGTCGTGAAAGCTGGCCCGATTGGCCCGTTCGTCGTCCCAGTAGCCCTGAAAGACGCCGCCGCTCCGGATGCGGATTTCTCCGGGCGTGGCGTCGTTCCGAACGGGCCGATGGTTGTCGTCGAAAAGCTGCGCCTCGACCCCCGGGAGCACCTGGCCCACGAATCCGGCGCGCCGCTCGCCGTCGTAGGGATTGGAAATGGTCATACCGGTTTCCGTGGCGCCGTAACGTTCCAAAAGCGCCTGGCCGGTCAGCTGTTTCCATCGTTCAAAAACCCTGACCGGGCAAGCGGCCGACCCGGACACATTCAGCCGCATCCGCCCGAATTCGCGGCACACAGCCTTGCGCTGCTGCGCGGCAAGCGATTCGATGTGTTCCATCAGTTTCACATAAACAGTCGGCACCGCCATGAATACGGAGAAGGCCCCGCTGCCGGCCTGTTCGCACAAGCGGGCCACATCCAGTTTCGGGAAGGCATGCACGGTCGCGCCGCACCACAGTGCGCAACTCAAGACGTTGATGAGGCCGTGCAGGTGGTGCAGCGGCAGGAAAAGCGGAATGCTGTCCTTGCGCGTCCACCGCCAGGCCTTGATCAGCGTGGTGACCTGCGTGTGGATCGCCTTGTGTGTAATCACCGCGCCTTTGGGCTTGCTGGTAGTGCCGCTGGTGAAAACGATCATCGCAGGCCTTGACCTCTCGACAGTCGGAAGCGGTTGCTGTCGTCGGCCTGCGCCCAACAGGTCATTCACCTCCAGAGCTTCCATACCGAGCCGCCTGCAAACGGGGTCGGTGGCAATCAACTGCTGCCGACTCGCAATGACGCGCGTTACGCCTGCCTTTCCGAGGTAATACTCAAACTCCGGCGCCGTCGCGCCCACGTTGAGCGGCACTGCAATCCCCCCGGCCCTCCAGATACCGTGCAGCGCAGTGACATAGTTCCGGCCCGCCGGCATCAGAACCGCAACCCGCTCCCGATCAAGATCGTCCTTCTCAACCAACAGGCCCCGCGCCAGCGCCTCAATACGCGAGTCGAGCGCCGCGTAGGAATACCGCGCAACTCCCTCGACCAGGGCGATCCCCATATTCCTCTTGTGCAGTGCAGGGAAAGCGGAGCTACTCATCTATCTTTCCGGGAATGCCCGATTTGGAGGGAATCTCGCAATACGCTCCGATACGCGGGAATATTTTTCTGTGCGAAAGTCTCCATTTCGCTATTATTCCCTCATGGCCACCGCCGCCTTCGACACCCTGCAGGCCGCCCGCGACATTGAAGCTTCCGGCCTGGATCGCGTCCAGGCCGAAGCGATCGCCCAGGCGATTCGCCGCCGTGGCGAAGACCTGGCGACAAGAGCGGATCTGGCCGCTCTCGAAGCACGGCTCGCGGGGAAGTTCATGACGGAGATCGTGAAGGCCAAGAATTCGGTGCTGCTAGCCATTCTCGCTGCTGTCGGGATTCTCGCAGGCATCGGACTGTTTGCCTAGCAATCCCGATCCTCCCCCCGGCTGGCCTACAATGTGCGCCTGATGCTGTCCACATTAGGGGAAATGATATGAAGCGGTTGTTGTCGCTGGCTCTGGTTCTGACGCTGTCGGCGGGCGGTTTTGCCCTGGGCGGTGCGAATGCCGACGAACACCTCACCGGAGTTGCCAAGGAGCGCCACGATCTTATGGAGGGACTGGCCGGGGCGATCGGGCCGATGGCCGACATGGTCCGGGGCATTCAGCCGTACGACGCCGACAGGATGCGCGAACTGGCCGAAACGATCGCCAGCTCCGGAGGCGATACGCTGACTTCCCTGTTCCCCGAGGGCAGCTATGACCCCGCCGGCGAAGCCCTGCCGGCGATCTGGGAGGACTGGGACCGATTCGTGATGCTGGCCGGCAACCTTGTTGACGCGGCCAACGCGATGGCGGCGGCCGCCGACAATCCTCCGGGGCCGCCGAGCGCCGGGCCGCCTGATCCCGCGGCCGGAGGCGGCGAGCCCCAGGCCATGGATGCCGGCATGGCCCTGGTCCAGCTCGGCATGAGTTGCGGCGCCTGCCACGACGACTTCCGCAAGGAGGACGATAGCTGAGCGCAGTGCCGCGCTTTCTCCCGGCAAGGCGCCTGGCGCTGGGCGCCCTGGCCGTCCTCGCCGGCGGCATCGTTGCCGCGCAGGAGTCGGGTGAAGCGGTTTCCCGTGACTATTCGGGGCTGAGCGGCGACGCGAATCGCGGTTTCTACGTCGCACGGGTGGCCGGCTGCGTCACCTGTCACCGGGCCACCGACGAAAGCGGGTCGCTGTTTTCCGGAGGCCTGCAGATCGAGTCCAGGGCGGGCACCTACGTCGTTCCCAACATCACGCCGCACCCCGAGGACGGCATCGGCAGCTGGACTTTCGAGGATTTCGCGCGCTCGCTGACCGAAGGCCTGGATCCCGAAGGCAGGCATTATTTTCCGGTCTATCCCTACCCGTTCTACACGCACATGACGACCCAGGACATCATGGACCTCTGGGAAGCGGTGAAGTCCGTTCCGCCTGTGGCGGGCCGCGCTCCCGGACACAGGCTCAGGCTGTTCTATCGAATGCGCGGCGCGGTCGGCGCCTGGAAGAACCGGTTTTTCGATCGCGGTGAACTGGCTCCGGTTGAAGGCAAGTCGGAACAGTGGAACCGCGGCCGTTACCTGTCGGAGGGGCCGGCGCACTGCGGCGCCTGCCATACGCCTCGCGGTGCCATGGGCGGGCGCGACCTGTCCCGCCGCTACCAAGGGGGCGTGGAGAAGGTCGGCTCGAACGGGCCGGACATCACGACCGCCACGCTTGAGGCGAACGGCTGGACCGAAGGCGACGTGGCGTGGTCGCTGCGCAGCGGGATCATGCCGGACGGCGATGCCTTCGGCAGCTCGATGTCGGAACTGGTGCAACACGGCACCCGCTACATGAGCAACGCCGACCTCGCGGCAATCGCGAACTACTTCTTCGACCAGCCGCCGCCCGAGTAATCTCCCTGGGTGGGAGGCCGTCCCGGCCTCCGGGAGGGGGGGCCTCGCTCCGTCAGTCGACGGCGCCGATAGAGCGTGCGAACAGCGAGTAGGGGCGCGGCTCGTCGCGCATGGCGGCGTGCCGCTCCTTTTGAGCGTCGCGGATGGCCGGGTTGGACTCCACTCCGCAGCCCTCGACGATGCGGTTCATGAAATTGAAGATCGCGCACACCGAGATCGCGTGATAGAGGGCCTCTTCGCTCCAGCCGGCGTCGAATACCCGCTCGGCGTCGGCATCGGTCAGCCGCGCGGGGGCCTCGGTGAGCTTGCGGACGTAATCAAGCACCGGCAGCATCTTCGGCTCCACTCCGGCGCCGGAAGGGTCGTTCAGCACGTTCTCGAGCAAGTCCGCGTCGATGCCGTGCAGCTCCGCGATGATGCTGTGGGCGCCATGGCAGTAGCTGCAGGCGTTGATGCCGGACACGTAGGCAGCGATGAATTCGCGCTCGCCCACGGTGAACGGCGACGGTCCGCGCAGCAGGTCGTCGGTGTATTCGCAAAGCGACTTCACGCCCAGCGGGAAGCGGCGGAATACATCGGCAAGGTCGGCCTTTTCGGGCAGCGAGGGCAGGCGAGCCACGGTTCCTACTCCGTGCCCGGTCCCGCCGGAGCGGACGCCGCCCCTTCCGTAAGCGACTTGAGGTCGCGCAGGATGTCGTGGGTGAAGCGCTCGCGCCGCGCCCTAAGGGCCTTCGCCCGCTCCGCGTCGGGCCGGTACCCATCCAGGGCGGCAGCGGTCACTATGCCCTGGCGGGCGAGCAGGTCCTCCAGCGCATACATGCGGTCCATGCTCATCCAGAGCTGGGCGCTCAGTTCCAGGATCATGTTCATCATCGCATCCTGCACCGGGTCGTTGAAATAGACCGGGTAGTCGCCGACCAGCGGCGCACCGCCTTCCGGCGTCTGCCCTGAGGGGCCTTTGCTCACCGGACCTAGCCGGGCAGGGTCGCGTACCAGACCTGGGTCGTGCCCAGGTGCTTGCTGGGCGCCGCCTCGACGAAGCCGAATTCCTTCAGCAGTCCGTCGAAATCCGTATAGCAGAAGTCGTCGCCGTACGCTTCGCCGTTGTGACGCGAGTCGAAATGGCGGTGGTAAAGCTGGGCCGGCGTCATGCCGCTGGCCATCATGAAGTCGTAGACCGCGAACATCCCGCCCGGACGCAGCACCCGGTTCACTTCGGCCAGGGTCTCGCGAATGATCCGCATAGGAATCTCGTGGAACAGGATGAAGGAGAAGACCATGTCGAAGCTGTCGTCGTCATAGCCGGTGTTCTCGACCAGCCGCTGGGCAAAGCACACGTCGATGCCCAGCTCCACGGCGCGGTGGTGGGCGCAGCGCAGCATCGGCTCGGAGTGGTCGATGCCGGTCACGTCCGCCTGCGGAAATCTCTGCTTCAGGGCGGTGGTGCTTTGCCCGACCGAGCAGGCCAGGTCGAGAATCCGCTCGACGCGGCCGTCCGCCGGCAGCGGCAGATGATTGTTCACCAGCGAGGCGTGCAACTGGTCCTTGTCGTTGTCGCCGACGAAGAATACTTTTGTCCCGTAGTGGTAGCGGAATCCCGCCAGCGGATCCTTGTGGTATCCGTCGGGCTGCAGGTGGAAATGCACGTTGGCGTATTCCGGCGCCTCGAAGTCCGGGTTCAGTTCCAGCCGGGCCGGGCCGCGCCCCTCGGCGGACTTGAGCCGGTCGAGGTGTATGTCGCGGCGCGCATCCAGCGAGCTCACGATGCGCCGCCATTTCATTTCCTGTTGCGAGCGCATCAGGCGGTCGCGTACGCTGGCAATCGGCATGTCTATCGCGATCTCGCGCACTTTCTCGAGCCGTTCCGCCGGCGGTTCCGAGGTGTCCTCCAGATGTGCCGTGCGGGTCGCGAGTTGCTGGTCGAATTGCATGCCGTCCAGCACGAACGAGCGCAGGCTTTCGACGAAATCTAGGTAACTTTCGTCCTCGCGGCTGGCAAGTTCGGGCAGGATGGTGGCGTTTTCCCGCTTCAGCGCCTGGCTGGTATCGACTTCCATCAAAGGCATGGTTCCTCTCCCCGGGGCGCTATTGAGCCGCCATTCCCCCGTCTATGGACAGTTCGGCCCCCGTAATGTGGCGGGAATCGTCGCTGGACAGGTAGCAGACCAGGTCGCCGACGTCGCGCGGATGCCCGATCTTGTGGATCGGCACGGTGGCTTCCATCTTTGCCCGCAATTCCTCCGCGCGGCCCTGAAGCACGCGTTCCACGCTTTCCGTCCAGACGAGACCCGGATGCACCGAGTTTACCCGTATCCCGGTGCCCAGCGCGGCGGCCTCGGCGGCAACGACCTTGGTCAGGGCGGTCAGCGCGCCCTTGGCCGACGTGTAGGCCGTGCCGTGCGGGAAGCCGCGCAGGCCCGCCCGCGACGACATGACGATGATGCTTCCGCCCGGCGCCATCAGCGGCAGGCCGTCTCGCAGGCCGACGAACTGGCCTTCCACGTTCACCTTGTAAAGAAAATCCAGGTCCTCGGGCTTCACGTCCTCCAGCGGCCCCAGCTTGGCGTCGCCGGCATTGCTGAACAGCACGTCCATCGCACCCCAGACCTCGCGCACCCGGTCGTAAAGCCGTGTCCAGTCCGCTTCCAGCGTGACGTCCTGGCGGACGAATTCAATTTCGGCTTCGGGCGCAACCTCGTGGACCATGCGCAAGGTTTCGGCGGCTCCCTCTTCGTTGCGGCCGGTAAATATCAGTCGCGCGCCTTCTTCGGCCATGTGCATGGCGCAGCCGCGCCCGATCCCGGAAGTGGCGCCGGTAATCAGCACCCGCTTGCCGGCCAGCCGGCCGGGTTCGCCGTGTCCGGCCGTGTCGTTCAGGAAATCCATAAGCCTCCGTCCAGCATGACGGCCGAGCCGTGCGTATAGGTGGCGCCGTCACCCGCCAGCTGTACGATCAGGGCCGCGACTTCCCCGACGCCGATCCCGCCGTCAAGCAACGGGTTTCCGCCGGCCGGCAGGTCCGGTCCTCCTTCGTAGTGCCCGGTCAACACGGTGTGTATGTGTATGCCGTCGCCGGCCTCGGCGCAGGCGAGCGCCGCGGACTTGCTGAGCGACCGGATTCCGCCGGCGCTGGCGGCATAGGCGGCGGCGCCGGGCAGCGCGCGGTCCGCAAAGACCGAACTCATGTTGATGATCGCGCCCTTGCGGCCCGCCGCCCGCAAGCGCACCACGGCGGTCTGCGTTCCGAAAAAGGCGGCCGTCAGGTTGCCTTGCAGCGCCTGGCTGAATTGCTCGAGCGAGGTCTCCCCCAATGCGCCGGCATGGTGCGCATAACAACCGTTCACCAGGACGTCGGGCAGCCGCGACTCCGATTCCAGGCGGTCGTACAGTGCCGGCCAGGCGCGCGGCTCGGCGCGATTGTGCGCCACCAGGTGCGCACCGGTTCCGGCAAGGGCCGATTCGGCGGCTTCCCTGGACCCGGGATCGTGGGCGACCAGAACGGCCTCGGCGCCGCAATCCAGTGCGCGGCGCGCCACGGCGGCTGAAACCGCCGGACCCGCGCCGCTGACGAGCATGATCTTGTTGGCGAGCCGCTCGGACATTGCCGGCCGATTCTACAGGACGCCCGCCCCCGCACATCGCCGTGCGGCGCCGTACGGACGCTTACGCGCAAAGCCTTGCCCGCGGTCGGAAGAGACGGAAATCCGGCTTGAAATCCCGGCAATTCATCCCCATTTCTGGAGCAGAAGAGGCTCCCGCAATGAAGGGAGCGGACAAGTAAAAGCCAAAAGAGGAGAAGAGCTATGAGAAACCTTGTTGTAAGGACCCGCCCGCGGACCTTTGTCACTCCGTGGACCCTCGATTCCATGCACCGGCAACTGGAGAACTGGATGGACCGGGCATTCAGCGTTTCCAACGGCGAAGACCTGGAACGGCGTCTGACGCTGACGCCGAGAATGGACATAGCGGAAACGGCGAAGGGCTATGAGCTGACCGCGGACCTGCCCGGATTGCAGGACAAGGACGTGGACATTTCCGTATCCAACGATGTCCTGACCATCACCGGCGAGCGCAGCTATGAGCAGGAGAGTGACGGACGCAACGTTCACCTGAGCGAACGCGGCTTCGGTACGTTCAAGCGCTCCTTCAGCCTGCCGGACGACGTGGACCAGGAACAGATCCAGGCACGCCTGAAGAACGGAGTGCTGGCGATCTTGCTGCCGAAAACCGAAGAGGTCGAGCCGCCGTCACGCCAGATCAAGGTCAAGACGAGCTGACCCTGTCCCCCAAACCCTGCCGTCCCGCCTGAGCCCTCCCAACTAAGGCGGTCGGCAGGTACTCAAACCCTGCCG